>NZ_JBXWQT010000013.1:0-322509 GCF_059612525.1 Ruegeria sp. SAZD013
TGATCCCAAGCCAAAAAGGACACAAAAGTCAAAACCGATTGGAGGCTCCGAGATCAACCAAGTTTCCACACACCCTCTCCGCAACGCGGAAGTCTAGTCGTAGAAACTATGAAGTCCGCTTGGCGCTTCAAATCTGACATCTCAATTGTGTTCGGCAACGGTGGTTATGCCCTCCCGTAACCATTCTTCTAGGCCGAATATCAAACACTTAGCCTCGCAACCCGCGGGGCGTTTTGCATTGGAGCTTTGGCGCTGGAAGCACCGTGGAAGCAATAGGGGTTAGAAAACTGCGCAGCTGGCCCCCAACAGTATTTTGCGTCACCTCAGTACAAGGTCCTCAAGTTCAGGCATTAGAACAACGCTTTCCTGTTCGTTCGGGTCCGTGCGCGCGATAACTGCAACTGCGGGTTCATTCCCATCGTTGAACGGAAGGTGCGGAGTGTTTGCCGGTATATAGATCAGGTCTCCTGCTTGCGTTTCCATAACGTGTTCCAGCCTGTCGCCCCAATACATCTTCGCAGACCCGGAAATCACATAAATCGCGGTTTCATGTGTCTCATGTTTATGCGCCCTGGCGCGCCCTCCGGGCGGGACCGTAAGCAGATGCATGCAGATAGCTTGGCTTCCTACCGTCTGTCTGGCGATGCCTTCGAAGTAATCGAACCCCTGTTTCCCGGTATAGGTTTCGCCGGGGCGCAGTTTCACACAATCCGCCATTTAGGTATTCCTTCCTAAGACTTGAGCGAGATAATGATACGCCAGCTTCGCTACGAAACGTAGGGAAATCACAGGCGGGTTGCGGGTAGAGGAACTTAAGAGCCAAATAAACGAACCGCATGCCGGGGGATACGGCCTGAGATAAATAAGGACAAAGAAAGCCATATTCGCGGACGTTACTCATACCAAACTGTGCACGTAGCCATGAGAGGTCTGCACCTCGAACAACCCCCTCCAAAATCATCCCTGTTGGGCGGCCACATGGAGTGTTGCCAGTGAAGAACCTTGGAAAGATTTCATTATCTCGGGTCAGAAAAAGGGTCCGGAGGGGTGTTCAATCGCAGATGCCGCATGAATGCCCGTGCGATCCTTGGAACCGGTTTTTGATCCGAGACCACAAAATGGCCCCGGTACCGCATTGGAGATTCAAATCGGACAAATGCCAGATCGGGAGATCGGTAATGGTAGACGGGAAAGGGATTGATAACAGACAGCCCCAATCCTTCGCGCGCCATGTCGGCAGCGGCAAATGAGGTTGAAACTTCGGCAACGATCCTCGGTTTAGCGCGCACCTGTTGAAGCAACCGGTCCAGCTGCCCGCGCCGCCCGTGTCGATATGTCAGTGCGATCAACTCTTGCTCATGCAAGTCTGAAGGCGTCAGAACGGTGCGTTCAGACAGAGGATGTTCAGGGCGCATGACGCAAACGGCTGGTGACTCGCGAAATGGAATAAGTTTGATGCCAGCGCGGCTTTGTTCAATCCCGGTCACGGCAAGATCAAATCGATTCTCAAGCACGCCTAGCGTGACCATATCTGATGTTGTCACCTCAAGGTTTACGAAAAAACCGGGATTCCCGCGAATGAAACTGGCGATGAGGGAAACGATGTATCGATGAGCGTAGCTGGGTGGTGCAACGAGACGCAGTGTTTCTTGCACTGTTTCGCCCGGGCCATCGATCCTGTCCAAAGCCTCGAACAAAGGATCCAATCGCATATTCAGCCTTACGGCTTCTTGCGTCGGTCGCAATCTGCCTGCATCCCGTTCGAACAGTGTTCTACCCAACCGATCCTCCAGGCTGCTGACCGAGCGACTGACCGCAGACTGAGACAAGCCGAGCTGTCGTGCGGCGGCTGCTGTTGTTCCAGACTGCATGAGCGCACGGAGCGCCTGGTATTCCGGCAAAGAATGCCAGTTGCGAGGTTTCTTCATTGCTGGGCACCCGCATGATTCCGACTAGCTCTATGAGTAAAACTCATCAAGATTTTTTACAATTATGATGATTACGTCTGTTAGCGTGTGTCGAAATGACACTAACCTGGGTAAAGTGAGTTTGAGCACCTCCCCTCTTATCATTGATGGGCACAATGATGTTCTGTCAAAACTGGCCTCGTCAGGTGGTCTGCCCGAAGCGGGCCGTTTCCTGACCGGGCTCGAAGGTGCGATTGACTCTGTTAAATCCAAGGCCGGTGGATTTGGCGGAGGCTTCTTTGCCGTTTGGGTGCCTTCGCCTATCGATGCCGATGCAAAAATGGAAGAAATGGTCCAGCCCACCTATGACCTGCCGCTTCCCAATCATATTGACGCTGAAGATGCTCTGCCCTCAGCGCTGGGGCAGATTGCGATCCTGCTGGAACTGGAACGTTTGGGGGCGTTGAAAGTGGTTCGATCGGTTTCGGATATCCGGAACAGCTTGGCACAAGGCCAGATGGCGGCCATTTTTCACATTGAGGGCGCCGAGGCGATTGATACCGATCTGCATTCGCTTGACGTGTTTCATGCAGCGGGGTTGCGATCGCTTGGGCCAGTGTGGAGCCGACCCAACATTTTCGGCCATGGTGTGCCGTTTAGATATCCATCGGGGCCGGATACTGGCCCTGGATTGACAGATCATGGACTGCGGCTTGTGCAGCGTTGCAACGCGCTGGGTATCATGTTGGATTTGTCCCACCTCAATGAAAAAGGTTTCTGGGATGTAGCGCGGTATTCGGATGCGCCTTTGGTCGCAACGCATTCGAATGCCCACGCCATCTGTCCGCACGCGCGAAATCTGACCGATGATCAGCTTCGCACCATCGCGGAAAGCGACGGGATGGTCGGGTTGAACTTTGCCACTGCGTTTCTGCGTGAGGATGGTCGGATGCTGTCCGATGTGCCGTTGATGCAGGTTCTGAAGCACCTTGACCACCTGATCGGGATAATGGGTGAAGACCGGGTCGGGCTTGGGTCCGATTATGACGGGGCGGTCGTGCCGGACGACGTGAAGGACGTCTCGATGCTGCCTCGATTGAGAGATGCCATGGTGACCCATGGATACGGCGAAGAGCTCATCAAGAAGCTCTGCCACGAAAACTGGTTGCGTGTTCTTGAGAAGACCTGGGGCTCGTAACCGTTAGTGAAGACTTGATGACAGAGAGGACAAAATGAACGCATTTAACAGATTGCTTACCGGTGCGGCGCTAGGATTGGCGCTGGCCGTGACCTCGACTTCGGCAATGGCCGAAACGCCGCCGAACATGTTGGTTATCGCGCATCGTATCGACGACATCACGACGTTGGACCCGGCCGAAAGCTTTGAGTTTGCGGGTTCGGATGTCAGCCGGAATGTCTATCAGAAGCTGGTGAACTTCGACCCGCTCAATCTGGATGCTGGCTATCAGCCCGACATCGCTGAAAGTTGGGATGTGTCTGAAGACGGCAAATCGATTACCTTCAATATCAGGGAAGGGTTGACCTTTCACTCCGGAAATCCGGTGACGGCCGAAGATGTTGAATTTTCACTGCGTCGGGCGATCATTCTAAACAAGACCCCGGCCTTTATCCTGACCCAGTTTGGGTTCACGCCGGAAAATGTCGAACAAACGATTGTCGCGGACGGCAACACTCTGACGATCACGACGGACAAACCCTATGCGACATCCTTCGTTCTGAACTGTCTGACCGCTACCATCGGCGGCATTGTCGATAAGAAGACGGTGATGGAACACGACAAGGATGGCGACTTGGGCAATGAATGGCTCAAGACCAATACTGCTGGATCTGGGGCTTATAGCCTGGTCAGCTGGAAACCCAATGAAAGCGTAACACTGAAGTCGAACCCCGATTTCTATTTGGGTGCTCCGGCCATGGAGCGTGTGGTTGTCCGCCACGTTCAGGAAAGCGCCAGCCAGCGCCTGTTGCTGGAACGTGGTGATATCGATGTCGCGCGCAACCTGAATCCAGAAGATGTTGCCGGTGCTTCATCCGTTGCCGGCGTAAAGATTGCAGACGAGCTTAAGGGCCGCCTGATGTATGTTTCGCTGAGCCAGAAACATCCCGAGCTGAGCAAGCCTCAGGTTCGGCAGGCGTTCAAATATCTGGTTGACTATGAAGGGATGCGCGACAGCTTCCTGAAAGGGCAATACACGATCCACCAGAATTTCCTGCCCCAAACCTATCTCGGTGCCTCTGACGAGACGCCGTTTAGCTTTGATGTGGAAAAAGCCAAGGCCCTGCTGGATGAAGCAGGTGTAAGCGGGCTTGAGATTGAAGTAGGTGTGCGTGAAGCGCAGGAACGGATCGAAATCGCCCAATCGCTACAGAATGCGCTGAGTCAGGTTGGCATCACGATGAACATCACCGTGGGGACCGCCAAACAAATTTTGGCGCGGTATCGTGCGCGGGAACTGGATGTTTACCTTGGCGCATGGGGGCCGGACTATCCCGACCCGCAGACGAACGCAGGTACCTTTGCCTATAACCCGGATAATTCGGACGAAGCCAATGCCACAGGATTGCTGGCATGGCGGAATTCTTGGGATACCGGCGGGCTGACCGAGAAAACGGATGCGGCTGTTGTCGAAAACGACACCGCGAAACGGGCTGACATGTACAAGGAAATCCAGGCCGAGTTCCGCGAGACTTCTCCGTTTGTCATCATGTTCCAGCAGATTGAGCAATCGGCCTTGCGTGAAAATGTGACGAATTTCTCAACCGGTCAGGCGATCACTTCGGCGTCGTATTGGCAGGTGACCAAGTAAATGGCACTGGCCGAAAGACCAACTGAGGGGCGCCGCTCGGCGCCTCTTATCCATTGGATCAAGAGTATCCTGAAAACTCTTGGCACCATCGCAATTACAATGCTGGGTCTGCTTTTCGTGACCTTCATCATCGGTCGCGTGATGCCGATCGACCCGGTGCTGGCAATCGTCGGTGAACGCGCATCGCAATCGACTTATGATGCGGTCTATCAACAGCTTGGTCTTGATAAGCCGCTGCTGGTTCAGTTTGGATATTACCTTTGGGATGTTTTGCACGGCGATTTTGGCGATTCACTTCTGAATGCGCGCCCGGTTTCTCAGGATATTGCCCGCGTCTTCCCTGCTACGCTGGAATTGGCGACATTGGGTGTTTTGATTGGCATATTTCTGGGTGTTCCGCTTGGTGTGATCGCCGCAGTCAAGCGCGGATCGTGGATCGATCAGATCGCCCGTGTGGTCGCGCTTGTCGGGTATTCAATGCCAATATTCTGGCTGGGGCTCATGGGGCTTTTGGTCTTTTATGGGATACTTGGCTGGGTCGGTGGCCCGGGCCGCCTGGATATCTTCTATGAAGACCTTGTTCCCACGCGAACAGGGTTGATCTTGCTTGACAGTGCCTTGGCCCAGGATTGGGATGTTTTCCGGAACGCGTTGTCCCATATCATCCTGCCCGCAGCTTTGCTGGGGTACTACTCGCTTGCTTACATTAGCCGGATGACCCGATCCTTCATGCTGGAACAGTTGTCAGCCGAGTATGTCATCACTGCCCGCGTCAAAGGGCTGTCTGAAAGGCAGGTTATCTGGCGCCACGCCTTCAAGAATATCCGAGTGCAGCTGATCACAGTGATCGCACTGAGCTATGCCAACTTGTTAGAAGGATCAGTTCTGACCGAGATCATCTTTAGCTGGCCGGGGATCGGCAGCTATATCACGACGGCTTTGCTGAGCGCCGATATGAATGCCGTTCTTGGAGGAACCGTTGTGGTCGGGCTGATCTTTATCTGCCTGAACATATTCTCGGATCTTCTTTACCGATTCTTTGATCCGAGGTCGAAATGAGCGACATGACCTTGCGCCAGTGGCTGCTGACCGACGAGCCGACTTCGCGCCGCCATGCCAGATTGGCCAGCTTCTACAAAGGCTGGCTGACTTTGCGATCAAACTCGATGGCAATGGTCGGGTTTGCGATCCTTGTCATCCTTGTTCTGACAGCGGTCTTTGCGCCTTTTCTCGCGCCGCATGATCCCTTTGTTCAGAGCCTGTCCAGCCGTCTTCTTCCCATCGGGGCTGAAGGGCACTTGCTGGGAACCGACAGCTTGGGGCGGGATATTCTGTCACGCCTGATCTATGGGGCCCGAATTACACTGTACATCGTGGCGCTTGTGGCGCTCATCGCACCGATTGCGGGGCTTCTGGTCGGGACGGTTGCGGGATATGTGGGGGGATGGACGGATGTAATCCTCATGCGCATCACGGATATTTTCCTCGCTTTTCCACGACTTGTTCTGGCGTTGGCGTTTGTCGCGGCGCTTGGGGCAGGGATTGAAAACGCGGTTCTGGCAATCTCGCTCACGGCATGGCCGCCCTATGCGCGTATGGCACGTGCAGAAACCCTGACCATCCGGTCAACCGACTATATCAACGCGATCCGCCTTCAGGGTGCCGGGCCGCTGCGCATAATCACCCGGCATATCTGGCCACTGTGCATCTCATCTTTGATCGTGCGGGTCACGCTGGATATGGCCGGGATCATCCTGGCCGCCGCCGGCCTTGGTTTTCTGGGGTTGGGGGCACAACCTCCAAGTCCGGAATGGGGTGCCATGATATCCGAGGGTCGACGTTTCATCCTTGATCACTGGTGGGTGGCAACGGTGCCGGGGCTAGCAATTTTCACGGTTTCGCTGGCCTTCAACCTATTGGGTGATGGCCTGCGGGACGCGCTTGATCCAAAGGACGGTGGCCAATGAACTTACTCGACATCGAAGATCTGTGGGTTCGTTTCCCAACCCGTCAGGGCGTGTTTGACGCCGTGCGTGGCGTGTCGTTTTCACTCGGGCGCGAGCGTCTGGGGATCGTCGGCGAAAGCGGCTCGGGCAAGTCGATGACGGGACGGGCCATTCTGCGCCTGATCCGAAATCCGGGTATCGTCGAGGCCAAACACATCAATCTGGAAGGCCGAGACCTGATGAAGCTCAGCGAGCGCGAGATGCGTGAGGTGCGAGGCAAGCAGATCTCGATGGTGATGCAGGACCCCAAGTTTTCTCTGAACCCGGTGGTCACGGTTGGCGAGCAACTTATGGAGGCATACCTCCAGCACAATTCCGGCTCTAAGGCCCACGCGAAAAAGATGGCTATCGAGATGTTGGATAACGTCTCAATCCGTGATCCTGAGCGGGTGATGCGAGCATACCCGCATGAGGTGTCTGGGGGTATGGGGCAGCGCATTATGATTGCGATGATGTTGATTCCCAATCCCAAGATTCTGATTGCCGACGAACCAACTTCGGCGCTTGATGTCAGTGTTCAGCGGCAGGTGCTGAACATCATGGATGGATTGGTCAAGGAACGGGGGATGGGCCTGATATTCATCAGCCACGACCTGAATCTGGTGTCTGAGTTCTGTGACCGTGTCCTCATCATGTATTCTGGTCGGATCGTCGAGGTCTGCGAGGCTGACAAGCTGCATCAGGCCCAACATCCCTATACCCAGGGCTTGCTAAACTCGCTGCCGCGCCTTGATGAAAAATGCACCCACCTGAGTGTTCTCACACGCGATCCGTCTTGGTCCGAAGCCCCGAGCGTGAGGGGCTGAAATGAAGGCACTGGAAATCAACCATCTGAATGTCTGGTTTGGTCACGCGCACGACCGGGTCGATGCAGTGAAAGACGCAAACCTTGAAGTCGCGCAGGGCGAGAGTTTTGGCCTTGTGGGCGAAAGCGGTTCCGGCAAGTCGACAATTCTGAGGGCAATTACCGGGCTTGCACCGCAATGGTCGGGCACAATCCGCGTAGAAGGTCAGGCTATATCCGGGTCCCGGCGGGATCGGTCATTCTTTCGGACCGTCCAGATGGTGTTTCAGGACCCCTACGCGTCTTTGCATCCACGGCACACTGTTGATCAGGTTCTCAGTGAAACAATTCATCTGCATGGGTTTGGAGATATCGATAAACGCGTGAGCGATTTGCTCAACGATGTCGGACTTGGGCGAAGATTCCGGTTTCGGTATCCACACCAGCTTTCCGGTGGTCAACGACAACGCGTGGCAATCGCAAGGGCCTTGGCAGGTGAGCCGGACATCTTGCTTTTGGACGAACCCACGTCAGCTTTGGACGTCAGCGTTCAGGCCGAGGTGCTCAACCTGCTGACTGACCTGCGCAAACAGCGCGGATTGACCTATCTGATGGTATCTCATGATCTTCCGGTTATCGCACATATGTGCGAGCAATTGGCAGTTATGAGAAATGGTGAAATAGTTGAGGTCATGTCCTCGGAAACTCTGCGTTTGGGGAACCCAAGCCACGAGTATTCCAAGCAATTGTTGACCGCATCTGTTGCCCCAAACCAGTAGCGACTTCGTTAGAAGCGGGATTTATCCTTCGTATGATCAGTTCGGGTGACGCACGACAGCGGCCTTTAGCATTTCCTGTGTGAACGCATCCTGTGATTAATAAGGACCGTGTTGGCGGTACAGCGATCGAGATATTGGAAAAGGCTACAAATTGTGCAACCGTGAAGTATGCAAGGAATGCAATATAAATTCTGGCAACGAGGTCACTGATGAAAAGCAAGGTGCAATACTTGGCGATAGCGTTTGCGTTACTGATCGCACCGCCTATTTCAGCCCAGCAATCTGACTGGTCTTTTGCGGGCACCGCTTATCTGTTCATGGCCGAAACGGATATTTCCCTTAGAACACCAAGTGGAACAATCGACGGCACGTTGAGTTTTTCAGACGCTCTCGAAAACTTGGATTTTGCGTTTATGGGCGGCATTTCCGCGTCTAACGGGCGCTGGTTGTTGCTTGCTGACTATAACTACACCGATTTGGCGTTCAGTAATTCAACTCCCGGCCCAGCGTTTTCGAGTTTGGACACCTCCGCCACCACGCAATTTCTCAGCGGCTATGTCGGATACCGTGTTTATGAGACACCCGCGATCAGCGTGGCCCTTGCCGGTGGGTTCAGGTGGTTCAGCACGGAAACCACATTCCGATTGCAACCGGGGGTCGTCGCCGGGCGAAGTGTGACGATCGACGACAACTGGACTGATCCGGTCGTCGCTGCCCGCGCACGAGTTCGGATTTCTGACAAATGGTCAGGGACCGGATTTGTGGATTACGGTGGATTTCGAAGCGGTAGCGAAACCTGGCAAGTTCTGCTGACCGCGGATTATGAAATCAATGACAGATGGCTGATCCGGGGCGGCTACCGCTATATCTCCTTTGATCATGAGATCAACGGCAATGATTTCAGGTTTGACCAGTCAGGCCCGTTGCTGGGGGCAACATACAGGTTCTGAAAACGACGTCGGGCGCATCCTTTGATACTAACCTGTTACGTGTTGCGGGTTGGACGATGACTTGGGGAAACGGATGGCGCTCGGATGGTGCCTGGCCATTGCGGATCGTGTTGACCAATTCTATGGGCCTGTCACGGAATTGTGCCGACCCTTTTACTTGGTATTTTGCCAAAATGGCGTGACATCATGGCATCAAAACCAACTCCGCAATTTCGCGCTGCAGCGGTGCGTGTAGCATTGCCGTTCGAATGTCAAAAAAGTGTTCGACAGAGGTGTTCCGTTGGCACCTGCGTGGAATAACCCCGTCAAATTAGTTGCCCAATAAGCGGGCGAGTTTTACCCGATCAACTTTGGATCTGTGGCGCTTGTCCATTGGCATCTTCCTCACGTGGGTCACTTTGGCAATGCCAAGATCCTTCGCCAGCCTGGCCCAGTTTGACAACTGATGCGCGTCACCTTCAATGCATAAAGTGGAACTTCCATTTAGGCTCATGAGCGCGCAGTGCGTCACGCTCGGCCATTGCCGGGCAGCTATTTCGATGGCGAATGGAAAAGTGCGGCCAGCTGAGGTTGCCACATCGCTCGCTACTCTACCCCACAACCACAAACGACCTAGATCATCCAAGCGCCCAGCGTCGCCGGTTCGATGCCAGATCGTAGTGTCGTCCTTGATCTTATTTTCCTTGGAGTGTGCGGGATCAAGATAGCCATCATTTACATGATCGCCCGCCACCTGTATTTCATCCTCTCGAATTCGGAGTTTGATTTGCGAAACCGGACACCCAACAAGTAGTCCCTTGCCCGCTGCCATTTCACGTTGGTCGGTTTCGGAGATGTCACGCGCATCAAGATGCGCAATCGGTTCAGCTTCGGTTGACCCGTAGACGCAGATCACTTCCAGGTCGAAATGGGCAAGAAGCCTTTCGACCAGGTCAGGGAACACCGGACCGCCGCCAGTGAAAACTGTGTGTAGGGAACCGATATCTGTACACTGTGTCAGTTTTTCGCATAATGACGGAGGGATCAGAAGCCGGGTAACGTGTTGCTTCGATATCCAATCCGCCAACTGTTCGGGAGAAAGCCGCTCCAGTTTGCTCATCTTCCAGTTCGGCAGAACAGTCATGCGCCCGGCCGCAAGGTTTATCAGGGTGAACACCGGGAACGCTACCAGATCCCGCTCTGCTTCATTACTGTCAAGAAGCGGTGCGATGGCATCATGTTGTGCCATCAGAAACGCATGACTGCGGGGGATGGCCTTTGGCTGACCTGTTGTCCCGGACGTAAAGGAAATGAGCGCCGTGTCACTGTCTTTTACAACAGCTTTCCTCAGGTCGCCCTTGGCATTGCCAGGTAGCAAAAGCCGCATCTTAATAAGTTCTGGCACAACAAACCCGAGCAGCGCAAAGAAACCCGATGCGCAAAAGGCCTTGGGTCGGGTCGCTCTCGCTGCATGACGCAGCCCAGCGAGTCCCATAGCTGGTTCAGGCAAAACCACCGTTGCCCCCAATGACCACAAGGCCGCAAGACTAGCGTATAAATCAGCATTGACCGGCATCGCCAACAAAACGCGATCGCCATGGCCAAGCCCCTTACGTCCCCACTTTCCGGCCAATTGCTGCGCGCGTAACTGCAACTCTCGAAAGGTGACCTCGCGACCGTTGCTCTCTACGATGGCCGTTCGGTCTGGAAATCGGTCGACGGCAACGGCAAAATGATCCAGCAGATTAATCATCCAGGCGCAACCCGAACAGGTTATACCGCCGGAATACCTTAGCCCCTTCGACAACGCTGCGGTCGGCGGATTTGTTATCATCATGTATCAGCGCGTGGATGGCTGTTTTAAAACCAAGATTTAGTGCCGATCTATGGAAATGACTGGCCAAATGACGACCTGCGCCGCGCTCAAGGCTTGCATACGTCTTTAAGACGGCCGCAGTTGGATTTGGGCCTTCTGCATAGTTAGGGATCCCAAACAGGAAACCTGCCAACGAGCCGTCCGGACGGCGAGCAAAGAAGATAAGCTCGCGCGTCAGAAGCGGAATGACGGGCATGTACATTGCAAGAAAATCACTCTCAGAAATAGGTTTATAGAAGGCGTTTTTGGAAAAAGCCTCAACTGACAGTTGGTACACTTGCCGGAACAATCCTTCAGGGTTGGTTCCGTCCCAGGGTTCGACATCAAACGCGTCGGTTGCAGAAAGAGGCGACCTGGACGTTTGTACCAAAGACACGCGCGCCGAGAAATACTTGCTGATGGTCGCAAATCCTGCCGCCCGAAACACATCGGGCTCATGTGGCTTGTTCGTCGGCTCCATTAAAAAAGGCGCTGAACCGTCGCTGTCGGATACGAACCGATAGCTATGCCATGTGTCACCAGACATCGGCCCAATGATCCGATCAATCCCAGCCCGCCGGACACGCGCAACCGCCGATTTCAAAGCCTCCAAACCGGCCTCTGGGGTCTGGCACGAAAAGTCGCCGATTGTTGCAGCGGGAACATCGTCCCAATCGGGGCCTTGCAAATAAACAGACAGTTTGGCGCCATCAGTATGAATGGTTTCTTTCGTCATGATACAACTCCTGAGACCATCCCACCGCCAACGGCCCCTGCTATGGACCAGAAATAATAGGCAAGCGGTGGAAACAGTGCCAACAGCGTGAGCCTGAAAACACGATTCTTTTGGAGCAAATGTGGAAGCAATAGGGGCACAATCGCCATTGTTGAGAGTGATACAAGTGCGAGTGCAGTCAGGGGTTCGGCCCAATTCGATTGGTCAGAATTCAGGGAAACCACCCAGGACCGGATGAAGAACAGGAGGGCGGCAGCAAACGGTATCGCAATTGGCGCGGGGCGCAACGCCACTGCAATGAGCCCCATGGCCAACCCCATCGCACTCAGCCCAAAAAAGGATATCGCATCCCATCCCGCTGCATTCCCCGCCGCAAGCCAACCGAAGCCCAACAGGCCCAGGGCGGCAACAACATCCAGATCGGGGTACTTACTGTCACACGGAGAGGCGGTGCGCGCCCAGCCGTGCGCGGCGAGAACCATGATCGGCAGCACTGTATTCTGGAGTTTCGCAGCTGCCAGTAACAGAAAGACCGCAACAACATAGACGCGGGTCGTATGTTTGGTCAGGCCCAGTTTGGTTCCCACGACACCGAAACTGGCAAGGGAGGCAAGAAGCAAAACGGCCAACAACGCCAGCTCTGCCAAAGAGCTATGGTAGTGACTTTTCAGAAAAATCAGCAAACCAAGCGGCAGGAACAGGTTGTCAAACCCTCGCCAGCTTTGCGCCTCGACCAATGTGCCAAAGGCTGCAACCATAAGGCACAGCATCATGATGTTCGAGGGAGGGAGTTTCGACAAGAACAGGAAACAGATGATCGCAACCAATAGCGTTATGACAAAAAACACCACTGACCCTTCCAAACTCTTGTCGCCATCTTCGACCACGTAACGTTTGGTCCCGTAAGTGGTCCCGGCCAGCGCAGCTGCGGCATCAGCCAGTGTCAAAACAGCGATTGGAAGCAGGTAGTACAGAGCGTTGTCCCCGGCCAGCAAAAAGCAAAACCCAACGGACAAAGCCAAAAGGAAATCTCCGTATGAGGTGCGCTCGACGCTGTGTAGGGCCGGGGCGGATCGTCCGTCTCGGCAGTACCCATTCCAAAATCACCTATATCACTTCAAATCTTTCCGGGCACGTCCTGCCGACTGGCAAAAACCAAATCATGCGTGCTGTAATCATCAAGCTGTCGCGTTTGTCCGGCGCGCCAGATGAGGGCTCATCACCACGCTGCGAAGTGCATGGAGAGCTACAACCGGGCCACTTCGGACGCTGGAGGCGAAACTTTTGACCTCGAAGACCCATATTTGATGCAAAAAATTTCAGACGCTCTGAGGCGTAGTTTGGGCATCACAATTCGCTGATTTCGGCACGCTAGCGATTAATAGCGTATAAACCGGAAAAACCCATGTCGCCACCGCTCTCGGCATCCAGGCCATCGAACATCACCGCCGCAAGGTTCGGTTCTTCTCGACCATCGAGCTGGTCAACGCCCTCGAACAGGAAAAGGCCAGGGGCAAGGCCGGGCAGATCGCAGAAAGCCTGACCAGGTTCGACCTCGTGATCCTCGACGAACTGGGCTACCTGCCGTTCAGTGCCTCCGGTGGCGCGCTGCTCTTCCATCTGCTCAGCAAGCTTTACGAGCGCACCAGCGTCGTCATCACCACCAACCTCAGCTTCAGCGAATGGGCAACGGTCTTCGGCGACGCCAAGATGACAACCGCCTTGCTCGACCGACTGACCCACCGCTGCCACATTCTGGAGACTGGAAACGACAGCTTCCGCTTCAAGGCAAGCTCAGCAGCAGCTGCCCGAAACAGCAAGGAAGAAAACCATGACTTGACCCCAGCATAACCCGAAATCCATAAACAGAGGTGGCTCACTTCTCGATGAAAAACCCGGCTCACTTCTGGGTGGAAATCAACAGCCTTGGCAACCGCCAGCTATTTGGGAGCGCGTTTGCCAAGGCGCCGGTCACCCAAACAGTGGACGACTTTTGCTCCGCCCAATGGCAGACTTTCTCACCGCCGTTGACACAAACACACCTTGCGCGGCCAAATTCTTTTGGCACTTAGCGCCGATAGCTGTCCAAGGATCCAACTTCGTTCGAGAAAACTCCACGGTTTCGAAAAAATCAGTTATGAAATGGTCTACGGAAGAACAGATCAATGTACCGGATCGGGCCAATCTAGGCAGAGTTGGCTATTTGGCAGGACCAGGAACGAAATCTACAGGAGCGCCAAGCGGTATGAGCTCTTCTCGCAATGTGCTCTGCTTGAAGTCGCCAACAATGCGCCCCGCATGAGCCGCAACCCAGCTGTGAATGTAGGGGAAGTTGAAAGGCTTGCGCTCGCCAGGATCAACTTCGAGGTTGATAATATGTGGAGTCGCCAGTCGCAAAGCTGGATCCGTGAACGTTCTTTGGAGAACGCTTACTACCTTGAAGTTGCGCCACTTAACCCCATACATCACCTCTCCCATCCAATAGGGGAAACCTTCACGGGCCGAGACGTCTGTCTTACCTTCGAAGAACTCCCGCTGGTCTAAGCCGTCTATTTCCCTATCTTGTGGAACTTCGGCGCCAGCCCAAAGTGCAATAGTCGTGAACATATCCGTTATATGGACGATCTCGTTAGAAATCCGACCCGCCGGAACTTTGCCAGGGTAGCGGATCATCGCAGGCGTGCGCAGTGACCCTTCCATGCCTGTAAAGTAAGAGCCGTCAAAGAAACCGGAATGCCCACGGTCCGGTTCCATTTCTTCGGAGCCATTGTCTCCCGAAAAAACCAGGATCGTGTTGTCTAGAATGTCGCGTTCTTCGAGCATCGCTTTCAGGCTTGCGAAATCGGCATCTAGCTGTGCAAGGCTGTCGGCCCAATCGCCATGTCCCGTGCGCCCTTTAAATTCAGGTCTGGGCCGCGTCGGCATATGCATCATCGTGTGGTTGAAATAGAGAAAGAAGGGCTTTTCTTCTTCGAGTGATCGATCAATGAAGCTTTCGGAACGCTTCAGGTATTCGACATCCAGTTCCAGCTTCAAAGGCACCGTGAGTTGCGCCCACTGCGTAGGTTGTTCACCCTTTTTGGATTCGTAAACATAAGAGACCGGATCTCGCTCAGGATCATACCAAGGGTCCTCCGCCCAGAACGCCTCATCGTAAGAATGTGCGGGGCCGATCCATTCCTCGAACCCTTGATCTGTTGGCCAGCGACCTTCGGAAGCCCCTATGTGCCATTTACCAACAATAGCAGTTGCATAGCCTTCATCGGCGAGAACTTCCGCCAATGTACGCTCCCATTCCACGAGACCGCTTGTGCTACCGGCGAGAGCCACAGTGTGGTTGCCGGAACGAATGGAATATCGCCCGGTCATAAGCGCGGATCGTGAAGGCGTGCATTGTGTTTCTGGAGCAAAATTCAGCAAACGAAGGCCTTCTTCCGCCAATGCATCCAACTCTGGTGTTTCAGCCCCTCGAAGAATTCCTCCTCCGTAACTGCCTAGCTCCCCAAACCCAAGATTGTCGACCAAAAAATATACAATATTTGGCTTCTCGGCTTCTTGAGCGAACACCGCTCCCGGTGTCACCAAAGCCAAGGATAGACTAAACAAAGTTGCGGATCTCAATCTTTTCATTTTATTACCTTAGAGCTTTGCCCGGAAGCTGCTTGGAAGTGCTTCCTTTGCCATAGAAATAGTTCACGTCTAACAGTGATATTTGAACAAGACTACTCCTTTTTGGCCTTAAAGCGGCTTGAACTGGCCCACGTTTCGACCGGACACTTGGGCATAACCATGGAGGCTTAGGCCTATGCCTGAGCACGTGCTTATGTCTGAGATAGAGATCATCACCGATGGCGGCCGTCGGCGCCGCTGGACTGCCGCGGAGAAGCTGCGAATTGTGGAGGAGACGCTGGACGAGCGTGCCAGCATCTCGGTCGTTGCGCGCCGCAATGGTGTGGCGCCGAACCTGTTGTATCGTTGGCGCCGGCTCATGCTCGAAGGAGGAAGTGTCGCTGTGTCCGAAGACGATGACGTCACCAGCAACAAGGTTGTCCGCCAGATGGAGGACCGCATCCGTGAGCTCGAACGCCAGCTTGGGCGCAAGACGCTGGAGGCCGAGATCCTGCGCGAGGCACTCGACAAGTCACGGTCAAAAAAACCGACCTTGCTCGCGCGGTCGCCGCTGAAGGACGATTTCCGGTGAAAGTGGTGGCCGAAACACTGGGCGTGGCCCGCTCGAACCTGATCGATCGGCTGAACGGGCGAACGAAGCCGCGGCGGCGCTATTATAAAGCGCAAGACGCGGCGTTGGTGCCGTTGATCACCACGCTTGTGGCGGCGCGCCCGACCTACGGCTACCGGCGGATCACGGCGATCCTGAACCGCCAGTTGCGCTCGGAGGGCATGGCGGCAGTCAATCACAAGCGGGTCTACCGGATCATGCAGGCCCACAACCTGCTTCTGGCTCGAAAATACACGGAGCGCCCCGAGCATGTTCACGACGGCAAGGTCATCGTCATGCGCTCGAACCTGCGCTGGTGTTCGGACGGGTTCGAGTTCACCTGCTGGAACGGCGACATCGTCCGTGGCGCGTTCATCATTGATGCCCACGACCGCGAGATCATCGCATGGCGCGCCGTAGTGAACGCCGGGATCGGCGGCTCGGACATCCGCGACATCATGCTCGAGGCCGTGGAACGCCGCTTTGGTGGTCACCGTGCCCCGTCAGTCATCGAGATGCTGTCCGATAACGGCTCGCTACAATGAACGGGTGCATGAAAAGCCACTTATTTTCATGCGGTGGCTCAAACAGAACCGGTGTTTAGGTGGATTGATTTAGGAAATTGCGGAGATAGGAATTGGCAAAGCCACTAACGAAAACGCAACTGATAGCTGCCCTTGCGGAGGAAATGAACACCGACAAGAAGTCGGCAGGCGCTGCGCTCGACGCGATAGTTGAAATCATCACCAAAGAAATCGCTGGTGGTGGTGCCGTTACACTCCCGGGCATAGGGAAAATCTACACCAGAGAGCGACCGGAAAGAATGGTGCGCAATCCTGCAACTGGCGAAGCTTTCAGCAAGGAAGCTGACAAGGTTGTCAAGATGACGATCTCTAAAGCGCTAAAGGACAGAGTTGCATCTGCAGACGATGGGTGGGGTGGACCGCGTGGTCCAAGAAAACGGTGATTTTATGGAACCAGCAGAAAGACGCAAAAATCAAAGAGAAAATCAGAATTTTTTCTCAGAGAAGATCAGCGAGCTATCCAGATACATTGGTTTTGCGCTCGCTGCTCTTGGCATTGCATTTGTTTCAGACCAAGCTGATCTGTTCTCGCGCCTTGAACCAAAGTGGCAAACTGCAACGCTGTTGGCGACTTTGTTGGGATGCATGGTGATTATGCTGGACTATGTGCAATACGCGTTTGGATGGTTTGCCGCATCAAATGCAGCAAACAATGAAGCCGGAAACTATGAGCACAGCAAAAGGGGGAAGGTTTTCAGATTTTTGCAGTCAACCGCCTTCTATCTTAAACAGTTGGGCGCACTCATCGGGTCTCTTCTGGTAACGGTGAGCGTGGCAACTTTGCTTGTGTAGTTGCACAAATAGTTTTTGAGTGAACTGCTTGTTGATTTCCGCTGAGAAGTGACCCGGTAGCCCCCCAAATTTTCACTGAGAATTGACCCATGTGAACACGTTGCCCTGACGGATTCGGTCGGGGAGATATGGAGTGATCGACATGGGGTTTTTGAGTGTTATCCGACGCTGGGCATTGCGTGACAAAATGCCAATCCGCGAGATTTCCAGGCGCACCGGCCTGTCTCGCAACACCATCAGGAAGTACCTGCGCGAAGGCGCGGTTGAGCCGAAGTTCAAGACGCCATCCCGGCCGAGCAAGCTGGACCCTTATGCGGATCGTTTGTCTGCCTGGCTACTGGCGCAGACGCGCAAGCCACGCAAAGAGCGGCGGACGGTAAAGCAAATGCACGCTGATCTGGTGAAGCTCGGTTTTGACGGGTCCTACGGTCGCGTGGCGGCCTTTGCCCGTGCGTGGCGCGCGGATCGACATCGAGCGGAACAGACGACCGGGCGCGGAACCTACGTGCCCCTGGTGTTCCAGCCTGGCGAGGCGTTCCAGTTCGACTGGAGCGAGGACTGGGCCAGTATCGGCGGCGAACGGGTCAAACTGCAGGTCGCTCATATCAAACTGTCACACAGCCGGGCGTTCCTGGTGCGGGCTTACCCGCTTCAAACCCATGAGATGCTGTTCGATGCCCATTGGCACGCGTTCCGCGTCTTCGGCGGCGTTCCCGGACGTGGGATCTACGACAATATGAAGACGGCCGTAGATCGTGTTGGCAAAGGCAAACAGCGCGACATCAATGCCCGCTTTAAATCTATGGCCAGCCACTATGTCTTTGAACCAGAGTTCTGCAACCCGGCCGCAGGCTGGGAGAAGGGACAGGTCGAGAAGAATGTGCAGGATGCGCGCAACCGCCTGTGGCAGGTTATGCCGGTCTTCAGCGACCTAGATGAGCTGAACCAGTGGCTGGAAGATCGCTGTATTGCTTTGTGGGCCGAGACAAAGCATCGGGACCTGCCTGGCACGATTGCCGATGTGTGGGAAGCGGAGAAGCCCACGCTTATGGCCCTGCCGCTTGCCTTTGATGGGTTTGTAGAGCACAGCAAACGGGTGTCACCGACATGCCTGATCACCTTCGAGCGCAATCGCTACAGTGTTCCCGCCAGCTTCGCCAATCGCCGGGTCAGTTTGCACGTCTATCCCGAACGGCTGGTTGTCGTGGCGGAAGGCCAAACCGTTTGCGCCCATGACCGCATCATCGAGCGGTCGCACCACAAGCCAGGCAGGGTCATCTATGATTGGCGCCACTATCTGGCTGTCATTCAACGCAAACCCGGGGCCCTGCGTAATGGTGCGCCGTTTACCGAGATGCCGGATGCTTTCCGCCGCCTGCAGGATCACATGCTGCGCAAACCAGGCGGCGACAGAGAGATGGTGGATATCCTGTCTCTGGTTTTGCACCACGATGAAGACGCCGTTCTGTGTGCTGTAGAACTGGCGCTGGAAGCCGGGGTGCCCACCAAGACGCATGTCCTGAACCTCCTGCACAGGCTGATCGACAAGAAGCAGACAGATCACCCGGAGTTCGACCCGCCTGAGTCTCTGGCCTTGGATACGGCACCGAAGGCCAATGTCGATCGCTATGATGATCTGAGACAGGCTAGGGAGAAGCGCCATGCGTCATGATCCAGCAGGCGCCTCCATCGTGATCATGCTCCGCAGCCTGAAGCTACATGGCATGGCGCAGGCCGTCGATGATCTGGTTGCCCAGGGCGCACCAGCGTTCGAAGCAGCCACGCCGATGTTGTCCCAACTCTTGAAGGCCGAGATCGCCGAACGTGAAGTCCGGTCAATCGCCTACCAAACCAAGGTGGCGCGCTTCCCGTCCTACAAGGACCTCACAGGCTTCGACTTCAAGTCCAGCGAGATCAATGAAGCCACCGTCCGTCAGCTGCACCGCGGCACCTTCATGGAGAACGCTGAGAACGTTGTCTTGATCGGCGGCCCCGGCACGGGCAAAAGCCACATCGCCACAGCCCTCGGTGTCCAGGCCATCGAGCATCACAGATGCAAGGTGCGCTTCTACTCAACCGTCGAACTCGTCAATGCCCTGGAGCAGGAAAAGGCGCTCGGAAAGGCCGGAAAATTGGCCGAGATGCTGACCAAGATAGACTTGGTCATCCTCGATGAGCTTGGCTATCTGCCGTTCAGTTCTTCCGGCGGCGCGCTGCTCTTCCATCTGTTGAGCAAGCTCTACGAACGCACCAGCGTGGTCATCACCACCAACCTCAGCTTCTCAGAATGGGCTCAGGTCTTCGGCGACGCCAAGATGACCACCGCGCTTCTCGACCGGCTCACACACCGCTGCCACATCTTGGAAACCGGCAACGACAGCTACCGCTACAAAGCCAGCTCAGAAGCCGCAAAGAAAAAGAGAAAGGAGGCACACGCATTGACCAAAACATGACCGCTGACACATAAACAAGGGTGGGTCAGTTCTCGGTGAAAATACCGGGTCACTTATCAGCGGAAATCAACACCCTGACCGCAAAGGACGGAAACCCCACTCGTCAGGCCTAGAAACGCGCCTATCCACCAACGCCATGCGATTTACACCCGACCGTCCGCTTGATTGGAGGGCTGGTATCTCGAAAATTCTACACCTTGTAAGAACATGAGTGCGTCATACTAGGGAAGAGGCACGCGCCAGCTTCGAATTGACCCAAAGTCAAGTCCAGCGCCCGTTGCCCCACGTGAAAACCGTATCGCGCCAAATGCCAAACGGAGACTCGCGCCATTCTGGGCGGCTATTTCGCCTGTGATTTCAAGTCTCTAGGGGGCAGATCGCCTCGCATGTCGCGGAAATGCCGCCACAATACGGAGGTCATAAAATCGTTTAAAATCAATATATTATGTGGTGGCGGAGGAGACAGTCTGGAGCTAACCAGTCTCCACTAAATTCCCTGCAAACAGGGAAAATAACAGGGAATTTTCTGGTTTTTTGGGGTTTTTGACAGTTTACCCCCGAAATTTAGGCGTTACTTCAATCACTTAAAGAGAATTTCCCTAGAAGAAAAAACAGGGAACTTTTTGATGGTGAACAGGGTACTTTTTTCGTGAAAGCAGGGAAATATCTTTGAGCCAAACTCAATGAAAGACTCCGTCACCGCCCAGGTCGGTAAGTAAGCTTACGGCCTGCCCGGCAGATCAACTATCCTGGTCAGTTTGATCGTTGGCACCAAGCCGGCGCACCGCATCAAGCAGATCAGAAATTGCCTCCTCTGCACCAGCAAGCTTGATAGCCACCATCAGATCCTCGCGCCCAGCCATGGCCAGGAAGGTACCCAGCACCTCGTCGGAGTGTCGCGCCAGCGCAATCAGATGCGCCCCACTCGGACCGTAAGTCCCCGAGAACCAGTTCTTCACCGTCTTCTCGTTGGCACCCGTCCACGCCACCACGGTCTTCACGCCCGCCCGGCTGTCGCCAAGGGACCGCTTCAGTGCCGATGCAATTTCATCGGCAAAGCAGCCACTCGTCTGATGACCGCCATTTCCATCATATCCGTTTTCCCTTGGAAAGAACTTGCCCTTTTTCGGAAACGACATTCCACACTCCTTCGCTTTACATGAGTGCGAAGAATTCAACCGTTGATTCCGACAGGAGCGATGGATTTGCATGCCCGTGAAGGCGTTAAGCGCATCGGTTAAATCCAGCCGCAAGTACCGCCAGATCACCGCGTCGATCAAAGAGGTTGGCCTGGTAGAACCGCCGGTGGTCACGCGATCCACGGGTGAGCAAGACACCTACATGCTGCTCGATGGACACATCCGGATCGAGGTGCTGAAGGATCTAGGCATCGAACGGGTCGAATGCCTGATTTCCACGGACGACGAGGCTTTCACCTACAATAAGCGGATCAGCCGCCTTGCACCGATCCAGGAGCACAAGATGATCCGCAAGGCTATCGAGCGCGGGGTCTCCGAGGAAAAAATCGCCCTAGCGCTGGATCTCAATCCGCGCAGCATTGTGCGCAAGGCAAGGTTGCTCGACGGTATCTGCGAAGAGGCTGTGGGCATTCTGAAGGACAAACACTGCGCAACGGCTGTGTTCGAGACACTGCGCAAGATGAAAGCAGTGCGCCAGATCGAGGCGGCCGAGCTGATGATGAACGCGAACAATTACACTCCGGCATACATCTCTGCGATCCTTGCGGGAACGCCTCAGGCGCAATTGGTGGACACGAAAAAACCTAAGAAGATGAAAGGAATTACTCCCGAGGCCATGGTGCGCATGGAACAGGAACTAGCCCGACTGCAGGAAGGTTTCACCTCGATTCGGGACTCGTATGGGAAGGATCATCTGCAGCTGACTGTCGTAAAAGGGTATTTGGGAAAGTTGCTCCAGAACGCCCGTATCGCTCGGTACCTTATGCAGCACCGACCGGAATTTCTTGCGGAATTCCAAGCTATCACCGAGATGGCTTCCACCCCGCTACCCGAGACGCAGTAGCAGAAGCAATCAGAACTAAAGGGGACCCGGACCCGATAAGCGCGGGGACCGCGGGAGACGCCGGACGGCGGGTCGGATCGAGCGCGGTGGTGGGGATGGCGGCGAACCCGTTCGGAGCCCACCAGGTCGGCTGAGTTTTCGCCGACTGCGCAACCGATCACGTGGTTGCGACATTTGCAGGCGTGCCGGGAGATTGTGCGGTTCGGCACGCCTGCTCGAGAATTCAGTAGCCAGTCAAATTGGACTGTTCAGCGACCCTTTAGCCTCGTCGACGAAGATCAAACTTCGAAGTCTACCGAGTATGTCGTCACCATTGGCGACATCGATGCTCGCCGTCTCAAGAATGGTTTCGTGGCCGGTAATTTGATGCCTGGCATGGACAAATTCTTTGCGTCCCAACCCCGGATGATGCGGATACAGTAGTGTAAGACGCGGCGCACCATAGAGCTGAGCGTAGGCCATCATCTGGTAAACATCACCCTGTGAAACGCCTTGTTTGCGGTCGTCGATCCGTGACGAGATCCGCTTCCATTTTGTATCGATAACGTGAGCGACATGTCCCGCGCGCCAAATCAAGATATCGGGTTTCGTCTGAAAGACTGGGCGCTCATCGTCCAGCGACGTCAGACAGTACAACCTTCCGCCCTGAAGAGTCACCCGATACTCTGTTCCTGCTAGAGCACGCGTGAGCAACCGACCGATGTATTCCTCAAAAAGCGCATTCATCTCAAAGAGCAGTGCAGTCCCCCTTCCCGAGCCAGCGCTCGTCGTTTGGTAACGATTGCGCAGGAAGAGTTGCGCCATCCCGAACAACTCCAGCCAGGCCCGGTTGGTTCGGTCGATAACGACCTCGTCCCATTTCAGCGCGGGAACGGCAACTTCGGAAATGTCGGCATAGACGAAGGCAAGTTCGCGCAAACGCTGTTGGTTGCTGGCGTTGCGCGACATTCTGAAGAGGTGTGCTACAGTCGCTTTCATGATGCGGTTAAGTGCGATGTCTTCTGAAAGCTCATCGAACTTGCACGCCAGCCGCGAGGGGTTTGCAGCATGGCGCGTGAATTGGCGCGCTAGATTGAGCGTCCCGCGCAAAGCCGGAAGGTCATCCTCTTGAACGACATATCGTCGTGGCATGCCGCGACGAACGGCATCAGTTAGCTTGCCGCAAAAAATACGGATAAGAATTTCCAGTAGCGTTTCGCGCTGCCAGTCGAGATCGGTGACTTGGCCTGTCTCGATCTTTAGATTGAGCGCGACAGCGAGCATGTGAACAAGGCGTTTGCGAATGGCAGCGTTTTGCTTTGCTTCGCCAGCCTGCACCTCGACATCGATCTTTGGAAGGATCTCGAGACTGCACCCATCGGTTGCCAAGACGCCCACAACACCACGCGCTCGCAGTTCATTGCGCCGATCCTCGAGCACTCCGCCGCCGCTGCCGGCAAAGGTAGATTCCTTGGCGAGCGCCGCAATGCGCTCAGCAAAATGCTCGGGAATGCAGCCATCCCCTTCGCCATGGGGCAGCGTTTCCCATTCGCGCAGGATGTAGGCCGGCATCAGGCGGCAAACTCCGAGAAGTCGAATCTGTGTCTGACAGTCCAACGCAGCTTTTCGCCGGAGAAGTCGTCTTCGGTCATGCCCCCGGGTGCGATAATTCGTTTGGCATCGAGGAAGCGGGAAGGACCCTGTGCTGAGTCGCCAAGCACCGCCGCTACTTTTGACCAGTCTTCGTAGAAATACTCTGCCAGCAGTGGGATTACCTTGTCTCGCATGACGCTTTCAATATCCGACCGCGTCTGGCAGCCAGTGAAGTACGCATGCCCGATTTGATGCTCCCGGTCGAACAGAAACTCGATGCGCTCGTTGATCGTGGACAGCAGCTTTTGCAGATCGACGCCATCGACGTCGCTCGGGAGAACGGAAGGATCAGGCATCAATTCCTTGAAAGAAAACCGGCGGCGTAGTGCTGTATCCAGGAGAGCGATGGAGCGATCGGCCGTGTTCATCGTACCGATGACATGGAGGTTTTGAGGTACCCCAAAAGACTTCTTGGAATAGGGAAGCGTGAGGCGGATTTCGTTGGCCATCCCGAGCCGCTTATCGGGCTCGAGAAGCGTGATCAATTCGCCGAAGACCTTGGAGATGTTCGCCCGGTTAATCTCGTCGATGATGAGGACATGCGGTCTTGCCTCGCGACGCACTGGATCGCCGCCGCTATTCATGTAGCTTTCGAGGGCAACGGTATCGAGGCGGGCCCGATCGAGAGCATAGATCGACTTCATGGTGAAGTTGCTATCGTAGATCTCGGAGGCGGGAACCCCATCCCTGTCCACCCAGAGCCATCGCACGGACCGCCGGTGGCAGTATTTCCGGTTGTCCCGCTGCCGGTATTGGTATTCGCCCGTGACCTCGCCGATGGCCCGGAACAGGCGGTTGCCCTTGGTGACAACGATGATGTCTCCGACGTCCAAATGGTTGCGGAACACGTCCACCTGGCTCACCTGACCCGACTGCAGAGTAACCTCGCCTTCGCGCTCACCTTGGGTACGACAAGCCTCCTGTATCTCTTCGACATCGGAAAACCTGTCGTCGGAGAAGTCGATGTCCTCCCAGCCGAGGAGCGTGTGTCCCCCGGAGATGGCCTCCTCGAACAGGTAGTCCTCCGCGGGCACGTTGGCGCGCGCGATCGACATCTTGAAGACCTGCCGCCCCTCGATGGAAAGGACGTTCTCGTGCAGTACGGTCGGCACACCCTTCTCCGCACGCTCCGAGATGCGTCTAAAGATCCCGGGGACCGGCTCCAGCCGGAACCCGGTGCCCGCCGAGCTGTCTTCGGACTGATCCGTGGTCGGTCGCAGCCCCTCGATGAACTCCTCGTAGGACATGGACTGGTGGAAGGTCACGAATTCGATGCGCCCCTCGCTCACGAGGCTGCGGTACGTGCTCATGAGCTCTGCTCGGCTATCCTGTCCATTTAAGAAAGCGGCAGCCTCGTCACCCAGGCACAGCCGTACTGCTTCCCATGCCGTCTGATACGTCTTGCCCGTGCCAGGTGGGCCATAGAGGATCAAGTTTACGGCGGAAGGCGAAGGTGCAAAGTTTGTGTCGGTCAAGGCGTCCGCCTCCGGTTGGGAATTGAGCGTGTATGTAAAAACGGTCGAGCTGCTTGGGTTCGGCTCGGTACTCGTAGGCGGCGGCACTTGCGCAAGTGTCTGGAATTTTTCGCCTCCAAGAGCTTGGCATATGTTTGGAAAGGCGTCCTTTAATCCCATTGCCGCTGCGAGATCGCCTGCTCGAATGCTAACCTCGTTTGCCGCCTTTTCCCGCGCCGGCTCGACGAAATAGTTAACGGCGCAGAGTCTGATCCGGTCGGCACCTTCCAATAAGAAATCATACTGTGCAGGCCGCTCCTTGGGCTCATCTTCTTTGTTAACTATTATGAAGCCAGCGTTGTGGAGGCGTGCAGCGGCGCCCGAGCTATTGCTCCATCCACCACTAAGGGTCTTGGGTTTGAGCACAAAGCCAATGAGCGGTTTGGTCGGATAAACTCGGGTTTCCCGGTCGCGCGTAGAGCGCACCCAGTAGTCAGTCGGTTCTCCAAATGCGTCGAATATATCCCGATGAGATCCATTTGCGCGGTAGCTGTCGTAGGCATCCATCGCGGCTTCAATGGCTTCGCGCGACAACAATGCCTTCTTATCCCCAACACTACCAATCTCTGGAATGCCAAGGGTTTCCGCAATTTCCGGGCCGATTTCGTAGCTGCAAAGTTCGTCTTCCCTGAATTTCAGATAGTGCTGTGCCCCAGAAGTCAGATTTTTGCATCGTACAGCGCAGTGCTCGTCCAATGCAGCGCGCATCAATTCGGTGAGATCCTCGGTGCCAACAATATTCTCATCCAACAGCTCCGCTCCCGAAGGCAGATACAAGTATCCCGGATGCCTTGTGCCGCCGTTTCGCGCAACGGCGTACAACTCTCCGTCGACATGACGGAATACGATCCGACGCCTTTCGGTAAGATTACTCATCTAAGTACCTCCAGAGCACATAGTGTGTTCACAAGCCGCATCCGCTCAATCGTATCGCACTTTGCCTCACGCAGGCGTGGTGCACCGAATACCAGTGCCAACCCCTTTGCACGGGACACGGCCACGTTGATACGGTTGAGTGAAAACAGAAACTCCATTCCGCGCGGGGTCTCGTCCGCGGAGGAAGCCGTCATGGAGACGAGACAAATTGGCGCTTCCTGCCCCTGGAATTTGTCGACCGTACCAACCCGAATACCGTCAGGCAGCGCGTCTCTGAGCGCATTTACTTGTGCGTTATAGGGGGCGACGACGATGATGTCGGACTGACGCATCGGGCGATTTGCGCCGTCCTTTTCAGTCCAGCTTCCCTTCAGAAGATCCCCTGCGGCGGCCGCGATGGCAGCCACCTCCTCTGGCGAAACCTGTGCGTTGCCCTCATGGACAACCGAGATCCAAAAAGCCCCAGCCTCTGGGAATTGTGTTCCGCGCACAGCCTGGCGCGCGGTGTCGGCATGGCTCGTGAGCCGTCCCTCATAAACTTGATCCGAGATGAACCGACAGACGTCTGGATGCATCCGGCGCGAGACCGGCAAGAATATCCCCCTATCGGGCGGAACGGTCGCGTGGTCGCTTAACATCCAATCGAGGCAGGAGAGATTTGCTGGCTCTGGATGCGCCCCTTGGATGACCTGCGGCAGCTGTCGAGGATCGCCAACCAGCACGATGTTGCGCGCGGCCCTCCCCATGGCAGCCATGTTGGCGAGGCCGACCTGTCCCGCCTCATCTACAAACAACCAGTCAAAGGCCTGCACATTCTCTTCGCGGGCAAAGAAGAAGGCTGTGCCGCCTACCACATGTCCCCCGGCCGCAGCTTCGGCATTATCGGTGGTTCGACGGATTGGGCAATCGTCCGGATAACCATCATCGGGACTCGAAACCTTGTGCAGCAGATCCAGCGTGATCGGTAGGTCGTCTTCTTCAAGAGCACCCAAGCATCCAATCAGCACATTGCGGATCGCTTCATGGCTGTTCGAAGTGACACCCACGCGCGCGCCTTTCCGCACGAGGGACAGGATCGCCCGAGCCGTGACATAGGTCTTGCCGGTCCCGGGCGGACCTTGGATGGGCAACACGGTTTCGTCCATTGCGCCGACGGCCGCGATCGTGTCAGCGAGAGGATCGGTTGCGGGCTGAAGGGGGCCGGTGGTCAGGCGTGGAGCGGCACGGGACAGTAAGTCATCGACAGCACGGTAGACACCAGATCCGCATTGGTCAGCGATCACATCGCGCAGAGCGCTAGCAATCACTTTGGTGTCGAGTGGCCAATCTGGGTGCAGAGACATCTGATCGGCCAGCAGATGGTCTTTTCCAGGTCCGGCCTTCACCGTAACTTCTCGGGTGCTTCGGTCCAGTGCCTCGATACTTACAGTGACCGGCGGGCCATCGAATACCGGCACCGTGGCTTTCTTTCCACTCCGCAGTTTTGTCTCCTGTGGTGGAAAGCGGTAGCTGCGCACAAAGGAACGCTTGAACGGCTCGACTGCATCTGTTGCCTGTAGGCCCGACAGCGCATCAAGATCGTCAAGCAAGTCGTCCTCGTCCTTGCCCGCACTGTCAAATACCGCCCACTGCGCGGGTTTGACTTCACGCTTGTGGAAAAGGCCGAGGTTGAACAACATCTCCTGCCGATCTTCCGGAAGACCAGATGCAGCGATGCTTGCGCGGAGAGCTTGTGTCTCCGCATCTTCTTCTACCTCTTTGGGACCGGCATCGGGTCCGAGTTGCGGCCAGGGCGACGCCGGCCGGATGCCAACCAGCCAGTCCCGCAATTCCTCGGTCGAGATACAATCGATCCGGTTGTAATCCTCGATCTCGTCGAGGATGTGTTGCTCACCCGTCTCGCGCCAATTCTCGTAGGCGACGACCGAACCGCCGGCTGTCTTGACCTCGCCTTCACGCTTGCGGTCGTAGAAGGCCTCCATCGACTTGATCGAATAATTTGGCTCGGACCCTATCAAACCGCCGCGGACGACTGCGAAGAGATCGACGAACCGGCGCTCGCGCTGCAGGCGGTCGAGGAAAGCTTCGCCAATACCGTATTTCGTGGTGAGGCGACGCAGGGCAGTGATTTCGTAGGCGGCGTAATGGTAGATCCGCGCTTTTGGATAGGCTTCAAGCCGCTGCCGGAAGAACGTCAGCAGATCAGACAAGGCCTGCGCCTCGGCCTTGTGGTCATGGGCCCAGAAGGCACGAAACTGCCCGTCAAACCAAAGCCCGTGCAAATATTCGAGGCCACCCTCGTAGTGAGGGTCGCCCTCGATGTCATAGAAGATGTCGCCCGGCTGCGGCTCCGGTAGAAGATCGAAGCCCTTCCCGGGTTCAGGTGAGCGCAATTCGAAGGCGGGCTCGCCGCTCTTGCGTGCGTGTTGAAGACGCGCCTGCGTAACTAGGCGTAGTCGAGTGTTTTCCGCCATGCCCCGGATGGGATGATCAAGCTCGGCCAACGCTGCCATCGTGCCAATCCCGGCGGCCTCAAGCTTCTTGACCTGCCCTTTGGCGATGTTCGCGACGTTGAACAGGCTGTCCTCGGCGACCCAAATGCTTTTGCAGTGATCTGCCCAGCGACAGAGAGCGCAATCGGAACAAGGCACAGGACGTGTGGGCGCGGGCTCGGTCGCGAAAGCCTCGAGCCGTTGGCGGGCGGCTCGCGCATAGTGGGCATAATCTGCAAGCCGTAGCGTGGCTCTTTCGCCTGTCCCCAACTCGACATGCGCGAACTCAGGCGCGCACCCCTGAATCTCGGCCAACAGGTCCGAATAGAGCACCAATTGCAGAACATGTTTCGGATGTGGGCGGCGTTTGAGCTTGGTGTCAGCCACCTCATAGCTGAACGGGCCCAGGGCCGAGGGGGACTCCACCCGTTCCAGAAAGTCAGACCATCCACCCCAGTTGCCAGAAAGAAACGCACCCTGAAAAACCACGTCCGCTCCAGTGGCCAGAGCGGCTCGTGTCTCGTCCGAATTTCTTGCCAGATCACCCCGCTCAATCTCAATCACACCACGCCCGGACGCCTTCAGCTTTTCCAGATGGGCCGCTTCATGCGCATCCCCCTGCTTTTGCAGTAGGGCGGCATCCTCGGTATCTTCGCCAGGTTCTGGCCCCTCGCCTCGCATGCGCAACAAATCAAGTTGGGTTGCATGGGAGCACCCCATGAACCGCATCAGGTCAGTCGCTGAAAAAAGGATGTTTCCATCAAATTCCCGCATGCGTTCCTTCAATCAAAAAAAATAGTAGGCGATCCAAGGCAGACTCGTCACTTGGGCGCAGCTTGGTCATCAACCATAAAGGGTGTCAACATTTGTCACACACACACCATTGCGCCGCCTAACAATGCGACCGAGAACCACCAGAATTGCCCCTTGATGAAAGGAAATTAACGGCAATCCTCACGAAGCCCGCACGATGCGTAAGCTTTCCGGTGATATCAGAGAGGCCCGCTTTCCTTTCGCCTCCATCCAAAGCGAAAAGCCTTTTCCGATCAGCTTCGCGGCGTCGTCCAGTGTCTTCACATAGACCGCATGCTCCGCGTGATGCTTCCGGTTTCTATGGACCGGATCGCCGAGCTTGTAGCCTTTCGCTGTAAACTGCGGCTCTTCAACCGTTCCTGCACGCGGGGAGACCCGTTCGATCCTGATTACCCGTTCAGCCATTTGTTGCTCCTTTCGTTTCACGAAGCGCCTGCCAACAATTCCACCTTGCTGATCGGGACACGATCCGCTTGAGGGAATCGGCTCGACAGGGCGCTAGAGCAAACGTAACCTGCGAGGGTGTCAAACTCTGACAGGCTTGTTCGGTGCGCTTATGTCTTTCTCGAAAGCTCAGGACCTGATCCGCCTCGCAAAGCTGGCGGCGGCTCGACGCCGCGGCGTCAGCCTCGAAGACATTTGCGCCGAGTTCGAGGTATCACATCGAACCGCGCAACGTATGACCGATGCGCTTGAAGCCACCTTCGGAAATGTCATCGCTGAGGACGGAGAAGATAGAAAACGCCGCTGGCGCTTGTCCGACCCTCATCTTGATCGGCTACAACTTCGCCACGAGACCGGGGTCGAAGCTCTGGAGATCGCGGCGCGCGGCGCAGAGGCCGATGGGCGTCTACGGCATGCCAAGGCCCTTACTGATCTTCGTGAGGGACTGCTCTCCCGATTGTCTTCGCGAAACGCAGCCCGCGTTGAGACTGATGCAGAGGCGGTGCTGACGGCCATGGGCCAAGTGACGCGACCCGGGCCGCGCGTCAGCGTTTCCCCCGACATCCTGGATGCGATCATCGAGGCGCTGCGCGGGCCCTTCCAGCTACGCGTGCGTTACAATGAAGACGCCTCGCCGCGAATTCTCGAGCCGCACGGAGTGCTGCTGGGCCATCGCACCTATCTTGCTGCGCGTGACCCAGCCAAAGCCGATGAGGTGCGAAACTTCAGGATTGATCTCATCCGAGAGGCAACAGCGCTTGATGAGAGCTTTGCGCAAAAGGAAGGGTTCACCATTGCTGGCTATGCCGCCAAGTCCTTCGGTGTTTGGCAGGACCCGGAACAATATGGCGAGGTCGTCTGGCGTTTTTCGCCGGAGGCCGCCGACCGCGCAGCAGGTTTCAAGTTTCATCCCGATCAAGTCCTTGAGCCGCAAGATGACGGCAGCCTGATTATTCGCTTCCACGCAGCTGGATGGCTCGAGATGGCCTGGCACCTCTACCAATGGGGCGACAAGGTCGAGGTCGTTGCGCCCGTGGCCTTGCGCAAAATGGTGGAAGGCCATCGACGGTCCGATTTCGCGGCGATGCCATAAAAGAAATCTTCAAAGGAGGTTTTTGATGGACGGCAACTTGGAATTCAGTGCTCTCAAAGAAAAGCAGCGGGCTATTCGCGCCGGATTCCCGGAGACAATGGGGCTACGGGTGCATCGCGCGATCAGTTGGGTCGGCAGATCCGAAGCATGTGACGGGGATGACGACGCACGCTTCCTGTTTCTCTGGATTGCCTTCAACGCGGCTTACGCCGATGAGCAAGAATTCCAGTCGATCGCACCAGGCGAGCGCGCAGCCTTTCTGGATTTCTTCGGCAAACTCGTCGCCCTGGACCATGAAAAACGGATCTATCGCGCTGTTTGGCAGAGGTTCACCGGCCCAGTCCGGATGCTCATGGAAAACCGGTACGTGTTCAATCCGTTCTGGCAGCATCATAACGGTATTGATGGGTATGAAGACTGGGAAGAACGCTTCAAGGCGTCCGCCAAGTCGTTCGCGCAGGCTTTTCAGGCGGGAGACACTGCGCGTGTACTGAGTTTTGTTTTCGATCGACTGTATGTCTTGCGCAATCAATTAATTCACGGTGGCTCGACGTGGAATAGCGGTGTAAATCGCGCGCAAGTCAGAGATGGCGCAGCTATCCTGGCATTCCTGCTGCCCGTCTTTGTCGATCTGATGATGGATAATCCAGACCAGGATTGGGGCAAGCCTTTCTACCCTGTCATAGAGTAAACCTTTATGGGCCAACGTTCCTCGCGACCTGAACTCATTTCAGTGCGCGGAGTCCCAAGCTAGGCTTCGATGTTGTGGATCTGCACCCCCTCGCCACAGACCTCGCGCGCGATATCGACGACGTGCTGATGATGAGTGAGATAGATCGCCTGTCCACGCTGGCCGACCCGCTCCATGACGCGGCAGGCTGAGTGCGTTCGCTCCTCATCAAAGGTCTCAAAAATATCGTCGCAAAAGAACGGCAGCGATGCCCCCTGGTCCGCAAGCTGCTCGTACGCCGCAGCGCGCAGAGCGAGATAGAGCTGGAATCGAGTGCCTTTTGACATGTCCTGTGCCTGTTTTGCCATCCCGCTCGTATCCAGCGCCAACAGGGTTTCCGAAGCTCCGTCAATCTGCGTCTGAAGTTTGGAATAAGCGCCATTTGTTAGCTCGGTGAACGCGGCCTCAGTGGCCTGCATCATGACACTGCGATGTGCATCGCGATATCGGCGGATCGCTGCCTCGGCGAGACGGTGACCCAAACTTAGTTCGAGATGCCGAAGTGCCGCGTCCTGCATCTCGAGTTCCAGAGTCGTCTTTCTCTCGACCAGAAGCGCGACATCCGCATCTCCGCCGATAACAAGCAACGCTTGCTCCGCAGAAGTCCGCGCTTCGATCGCGCCCTTGTAGCGGTCTTCAATGCCTTCCAGATCGGCACTGACCTCGTCCATCTCGGCCTGCAACCCGGTCTGGGTCGCCCCCGCCAAAGCTGTGCGCGCGTCCTCTAGGCCGTCCAGATTGAGAAGCGACGTCAGCGAGCGCTCAAGTTCCGTGCGTCTGGCCCTGTCAGCGATGACGTCAGCGGCAGTGCTGACAGCACGCCGCAAGGCTCCGAGAGAACTGGTGTCGACGCCATCCGGAAACATCTGCGCAAGCGTTGCAACCGCAAGATCGATGTTTTCCAAGACCCGTTGGGCTTCGGCCAAGGACTTTTCATGCGCCTCGATCCGCTCGTTCAGGTCGCGCTCCTCATCGCCTGCATCAACTGCCTGCTTCGCCAAGGCCGTCAAAGCATCGTAGTCATCCAGAGGCGATGCCGTCGTAACGACGCCGACCCGCTGGGCCAACGTCTGAACTTTCTCGGCAAACTGGATTTGATCGTCTTCCATGGACGCGACCTGGCGTTCCAGTGCCACGCGTTCCTTTTCGTGCTCGCGCAAATCCTGGAGCGGTTGGAGAGAGGTCTCGAGCAAGCCGGGATCCAAGCTCTCCGGCAGGGCCCCGGATACAAGCGCGACCCAGTCGCTGCGTGCTGAAGCGGCTGCTTCTTTGATACCGGAAAGTTTTTCAATGCGTTTCGTTCGGTCCCTCGTCAGCTCGTCGATACGCGCCTTGGCGCTTCGCAGGTTTTCCTGATGGCTGCGCTGTACCGCGAGTTCGGTTTTCGCTACCGCGACAAGTTCGTCAAACTCCGGCACATCCCGACGTATGTGTTCCGCGAGCACCTCGACCAATCGATCCGCCTTTTGAAACGTTTCCCGGTGCTCATCCCGAAGCCTGGTCAGCTCGCCATCGGCTTGCTCCGTTAGATCAAGCTTGCGCAGCCAATTCAAGAAAGCCTCCGGCGCAATCGAGTTTCCGATACCAGCTTCGGTTGCCGCAACAGCCAAGCGCTCCAACACGGCATTGCGCGCTTGGTCCAGTGCCGCCATCTTTTGCTCCACCGTGTCCATCTTGGCTGTCGCAGCCGCAAGATCCTGTTCCTGCTGACGCAGTGTCCCGAGATCGGCCGCCTGTGATAGGCGAAGATCCATGGCACTATCGACGCGCTCCATGGCGCCTTCGAACGCGTCAGCGGTTTGGTCGGTCAGGCTGGCTCTATGAGCCTTCCAGAGTTCATCACGGCCCATGCGAATGTTGCGCGCCTCGTCATCATCAATCAGTCCGTCCATCGCCTTGATCTGAGCGATCCGCGCGCTGCGCTGCTCGATTTCGGCACGTGTGTCGTCGATATCCTGGACAGTGGTCTCGTACCTTCGGGTGGCCTCATGCAGATCGCCGAGCAGAGTCTCGGCCTCTTCCAGTGTCAGGGGGCAGGCCGGCAGAGCCTCAAAGCTCTGCCCTTTGATTTTGAGTGCGTCAAACGCGGCGCGTCGGTTGTGACTGGCCGCCTTCAATGCTTCTGAAGCCGCTGCATGGCGGGCAGAAAGCGTGTCGACATCAAAACGTTCGAAGATCTCGGCCAAGTCGACAGTGATGGAGGTTTCGGCATCAAGAGTGCCTAAGCGCTCCTTGGCTGCCTCGATCTTTTCGTCGATGTCTGCCACTTCGTCCTGCTCACGTGTGACCGCGACCTCCGCATCCCGCATCCGCTCCCGGGCCCGCTCGAGCTCCGACAAGGCGGCCGAGGTTAGCACTAGATCCTTCGGGTCTACACCGGCGGGTGCGCCAAGATCCCGGGTCGCCAGACCCATATCTCCGAGAACCTGATCGAGTGCTTTGCGGCGGCGCTCCAAGTCCAGGTCAGCCGTCGCGTACCGGCTCCTCAAGGCGTCTAGGACCTCCAACTCCTGCGTGAGCGCGAGATGCTCGGGATGGTGTTCGATCGCGGCCAGGTCTGAACGCAACCCGTCGAGCGCATCGCTGAGTTTGGTGACGTCACTTTGAGCCGTGGTCTGTTCGGTAAGCATCCGCACCAAGTCTTCAGGGTCGACATCCAGCTGCTCAGGCCAGGCGTTGAAATCTGCAAGCTTTTCGTCAAGCGCACCGATCTCACCCAGCACGGGCAAGGCCTTGATCCTGGCATCCAACTGAGCTTTGACCGCGAACAATTCCTTGCGGCGCTCGGAAACCTGGGCTTCCTCGAGCTGGGCATCGTCGAGCGCTTTCTTAAGCCCGCGATATTGCGAAGCGGAAACATCAAGCTCGCGGATCTGCTTCTCGACCTCGGCATGTTCTTTTTTCAGCCCCGCGAGCCGGGTCGTGCTTGCGCGCTTGCGAAAAAGACCGTCAGCTTCCGCCCGCACACTGTCGAGTACATCGGAAAGCTCGCTGATCCCGGCCGCCGCAGAAAACAACAGGCGTCCGATATCACCCTTGGCACGCGTAATCTCCTCACCACCCTTTTCGATGGTCAAATCGTCCAGGCACAGAAGGTTTCGGTAATCTTCCTCGGAAAGCCCACTCAGATGCGCTTGCAACGCGCTGTTAGGCAATTCCTGACCATGAGCATCGCGGAGCGAAGGATCGCGGGTAGGAAGCCGCGTGAAAGCCGTTTCAGTGCCGTCAATATCCAGCAGGCCAGAAACCCGGAGGTTCTTACGCTGGTGCAAGAAGTCATACGGTTCGCGATGGGGAAACCCATAGAGAAGTCGGAGATAGCCCTCCATCGTCGTGGTTTTGCCGGCCTCATTTGGCCCGTAGATGACATGGAAGTCCGGAGTGCCGGCATCTCGCCGAGGCCCGAAATCAAATTCCTTGCCCGTAAAACCGCCAAAGAATTCCAGATCGAGCTGTCGCAGGCGCATCATTCCGAAGCTCCCTTCATGAGGGCAAAGAGATGCTCGGACCCAGCCTCGGCCAGCTCGGTTGTCAAGGCAGAGAGTGCGGCGGCATCCGACATGAGCTCAGCACGCCGGGCCGGCGGAAGTTGCGATAGCACCTCGTCGACTTCGGCCTGCGCCTGCGCTACAAACCCATCTTCTGCCGCGATCTGCCCCATCAGGCGGCCAAGCTCATAGGTGGCACTTGAATCGACTGCCGCGGAGGGCGCCTCGAGCGCGAAGCTGAGTTTCTCTATCCAAAGCCGGCCCGTTTCTTCGGCGATTTGCGAGGCGGTTTCGGTCCAGATGTCTCTGTCACGTAGGACATGCCAATGCCGTGCCGTTCTCCCTGAAAGTGTCAGGCGCAAAATCGCATCGTCGTCGGGTCGCAATTCAGCGATTGGCGCATGGAGGCTTTGTCGGATCCGCTGGCGGATCTCATCATCATTTTCGGCCCCGGACAAATCGACGGTGTGGTCGAGGAAAGACACTATGGAGGTCGAAATTTCTTCCACGGCAATCTGCCCATGTTCGATCTTAATGAGCGTGGCCGATTTGGAACCCGCTTCGCCAATGTCGCGGCCCTGCGGGATCCCCGGCATGACGACCCAAGGTGCCTCATTGTGTACCTGCCGTTTGTGCACATGGCCGAGCGCCCAGTAGTCAAAGCCTAGGGCGGCAAGTTCGGCAACAGAACAGGGCGCGTAATTGTCGTGCCCCGCAGCACCAGCCAAAGACGTATGCAGCATCGCAATGTTGATGGCACCGACCACGGGCGCATCAAACTTGCCGAGCAAGCTGTCGGGGGCGTGTTTGCCGCTGAAACTCACGCCGTGGATCCAGACGTCAAAGCCCGCCAGCTGAACCTTGCCGCCTCGCCCGTCGAAAACATGAACGTTGTCGGGGAGAGCGACTTCGCCGGTGATCGGGTTTTCAGCGTCGTGATTGCCCTTGATGTAGAACACCGGGATCTCGGCAGCCCGCAGCCTTTCAAACTGGCCCGTCAGAAAGGCTGCAGTTTTTGCGCTGCGCTGTGCGCCGTCGTAAAGATCCCCGGCAATCAAAAGGGCAACAACGCCTTCAGATAGCGCTGTGTCTATGATCCCCGTGAAGGCCGACCGCGTCGCGGATTGGATGTTTGCGCGCAAACCTTCATCCCGAAGCGCCAGAGAATTCAGCGGCGAGTCGAGATGAACATCGGCGGTGTGCAAAATCTTGATCAAAAATACTCTCCCATAATCTGGTACAAAAGACTGCAGCGCGATGTCAGCTTGGTAATCACCTTCAGCAATTTCTTCCGGCAGCGCAGCACGAATCAAAATGCCACTTTGAGACCAAGTCTAGGGAACAAGGGTGTCAAATTTTGACAGGGAAGTTAAGCCGCGTGCATTTGCGAGATCGATCGCACCGGTCCTCTGTCCTGGCACAACACGACTTTCCGGACCGTCTCCTGGGCGCCCGAGGAGGTCGGGCTGACCCAACGAAATGCCTGGGAATTCATTTACACGGCGGCAAGTTGCATTTTCCTGTACGGTGACAACGCAAAGAATCTGGATTGATCCTATCATTGCGCAACATAGAAACTCCGCGGCCTTTGTAGGTTTCTTTAGCCCTCTTGGGGCTGCCCGGGCACTTGGTCACCTTAAAACTCATCCAACGGCCGATTGCGCAGGGACTCTGTCGGCAAACCGAGACGTTCAAGTCGGGCAATGAGTTCTTCGCGCCGCTGGCGCTTGTCGTCGACCTTCGCATCGACAGCCGGCTGGACCTCCAGCATGATGGTGATGGCCCGAAGGAGCGCCGGTACGTCGCCCTTCAGCCCCTTTCGGCAAAGCGCCAGATAGGCCGCCTCCAACCCAGCGAGGGACACGGGCTTCCCCTCGGAGGTCCGAGCCATCACGGGCTCTGACAGGATCGCTGCTGCGTCCCTGAGATGATCCGCGCGGGTCTTGGGGCGGCCCTTCGGATTGCCCGACTGCCCCTTCTGCCACCGACTGGTTTCGGGCGGCTTGCCATAGCCGATATCGTAGTCGTCAGGCATCGCCACCTCCGCGTTTCCTCATCACTTCGCCAATGCGGCGGAGAGCTTCAACGACTTCCCGCCTTTCCTCTTCCGGGTCGAAACGGTCTTTTTCAGCGGCACTAGCCTCGGCTAGAATCCGGCGCTGCAATTCCAGTGCACGCCGGTCACCCGCCAGTGCCAGCTCCCGCAAACGGTGAATCAGAGCCTCGCGGATCGGGATCTGATCGCCACTGCCTTGGAGCTTAACTTTGCGGCTCAGCACCCGGTTCAAGTGATCCCAGAGATCATCCTGCTTGCGGGGCCGCCCGCGAGGGTTGCCGGACTTGCCCTTTTTAAAGCGGTGCTGTGCCGGCGGGTTCGCATATCCCGCCGGCTGATTGATCTGATCGCTCATTCGGCAGCCTCCGTCGCAGGTACCTCGACCTCAATTGTGCGCGTCTCTGTAGCAGCCTCGAAGGTCTCGCCCGTGGCCTCCAGCATCGGTTGCATGCCGGTGAGCGTCGCATACCGGTGGCAGATCACGTCGCAGTAGATCGGATCAAGTTCGACGAGCCGAGCAATACGACCGGTGCGCTCTGCCGCGATCAGCGTGGTGCCCGAGCCGCCAAACCCGTCGAGCACGATTTCGCCACGGCGGGTGACGTCCTTGATCGCATCGGCCACCAGCGCCACCGGCTTCACCGTCGGATGGAGCGCCAAATCTTTCTGGTTGCCGCCGAAGCTGTTCACCCCAGGATAGTCCCAGACATTAGTGCGGTAGCGCCCATGTTCGCCGAGACCGAAGGTATTGGTGTGCGGGCCAGTGCCGACCTTCCAGACATAAATCAGCTCATGCCGGGAACGGTAGAAGGTCCCCATGCCGCCATTGGTCTTGGCCCAAACGACGAGGTTCTTCAGTTCGCTGTAGACTTGTGAGCCCGCCGCCTGCAGCTCGACCATGTGGCGCCAGTCCATGCAGGTGAAATGAATTGCCCCGTCAAAGCTGACCTTTGCCATGGCGCCGAGAGAGTCTTCGAGGAAGGCGGTGAAGGTGCCCATATCCATCTCGCCGGAGGCCATAGCGAACTCGCGGTGCTTGACGGCGCCGGAGCCACAGACATGGCCGTCGATCTTCACGTTGTAGGGTGGATCAGTGAAGACCGCGCGGGCGCGATCGGCGCCCATGAGAGCGGCATAAGTCTCGGACGCGCGTGCATCACCGCAGATCAGACGGTGATTGCCCAGGATCCAGACATCACCAGCCTGCGTCACTGCAGGTCCGGGTTTGGGAGCAGGCACTTCATCGGCCGGATCGACGACCTCATCACCCGTGCTGTCGTCGAGCAACAAATCGAGTTCGGCGGTCTCGAAGCCAGTGATTTCCAGATCGAAGTCGAGATCCATGTCGGCGAGAGCCTGAAATTCGATTTTCAGAATCTCGCGGTCCCAGCCAGCGAGTTCGGCCAGGCGGTTATCGGCGATTACATATGCGCGCCGCTCGTCAGGCGTGAGGTGGCCCAGCGCGATAGTCGGCACATCGATCATGCCGAGCTGCTTAGCGGCAGCCACGCGCCCGTGGCCAGCGATGATGCTGCCATTATCGTCGATAAGCACCGGGTTGGTGAAGCCGAACTGGCGGATCGAGGCTGCGATCTGGGCGATCTGCTTGTCACTATGGGTCCGGGCGTTGCCCACGTAAGGAATGAGATCGCCAGTCTTGCGATAGGTGATCTTGAGCCGGGTGCTTTCCGGCAAGGATTTGATATCAGCCATTCTGGGCCTTTCGGTTTCGCGCTGCCGGCTCGCCATGACAGGGACCAATGGTGCCCAAGCGGGCGAACCGGTCAGCGCTGTTTCAGGGAGAGGCCGGACCGTTGGGTCCTTGCGAAGGGCCGGTCGCCCGGCACGAGATCGGCAGGCCCCCACCGATCACTTCGCTTCTTCTAACCGATGCGCTACTGGCGTGCGCGAACCGGCTGCTCTTTTCCATTGGCATGGAAGAAACGGCCGTTGATCTTGGCCATTGTGGAGAGGCGGATCTTTTTCACGTGCTGCAGGTCGATGTGCAACATGTCACGACTCCAGTCCGCGATGACACCGAACTGGGTCAGGGTCTTTACGTAGCGTTTGCGCTCTTTCTCGGTGAGCCAAGCGAGCGGCAGCGTCGGGATCCACTCAAGACGCAGACGCCGCGCAGCTTCGACGCGCCCCTGCCCGGCGATGATGCCGCCGGTGCCGTTTGTCACGACAGGGAAAGCTTCGCCAAAACGACGGATCGTACGCTCAAAGCTTTCGATGTGATCTTCGCTATGCTGACGCGCAGTCGGCGCGTAGTAGTCGAGTTCTTCCGGATGAATCCAGATGATCTTCTTGAGGGTCACAGCCCTCAGTTTGGGAACATGCGTTCCCGAGGTCGCGGTGTGCATGGTTCAATCTCCTTACGCACCAGTGCTCCCGGACGATTCCAGGAACTTCAGAAATTCGTCGCGCCTCTCGGCGCTCAGTTGTTTCCGTTGATGCGTAAGCTGGACCTCGATTGGGCCGCTTACGGATGGGCCGGCTGTCCGACCCGAGAACAGACTCCGTCCGCTCTCTTACTCCGTTGCTATTGAGCCGGCAGTTCTTTGTGGCTCAGGCTTTACATTGGGCCGCATCCCCAATTGCGCAAGTATTTTTTGGCCCGAGGTATAAATGGCTTATACAAAAAATGCATTTTGGGCCGATTTTAGGGGTGACGCAGGTCAAAAATAAGCCCTGGGCCTAGTCGGGATACTCAGCGCTGCATCTTTATCTGGCTCCTCACGCTTCGTGCCGGCCGGAGCCTCGTCGTCCGTTTCGGCTCCCTAACCACAGTGTTTGTCGGATCGCGGACGCCTTTCCCCGGATCGGCAACACGAGCGTTCCAGCCATGAATCCTTTGACTACTCAGCTTGAACTGTTGCAACGTCCGCGAAAATTTTGGAGCTGATCATGAAACTCGTTGGTTTAACCGTTGAAAATTTTCGATGTTACGCAGCTCCGATTTCGGTCTGCTTCGATGAACTAACCGCATTGGTTGGAAGAAATGACGTGGGCAAATCAACCTTGATGGATGCTCTCGCTATTTTCTTCGAGGCCGATAAACCGGACAAGGATGACGCTTGCAAAACAGGCGATCCAAAGCAGATGCGAATTACCTGCGAATTCGAAAATATTCCCACTGAATTGGTTGTAGATGCTGATTTTCCGACCACACTAGCGGCGGAACACCTGCTAAGTCCCACCGGCAACCTCATAGTACGAAAGACCTACAATGGCAGCATAGGCACACCAAGTGTGACGGCCGTTGAAGCCCTCGCGCTGCATCCGACTGCAGATGGCTACGCCGATTTGCTTTCGCTCAAGAAGGCCGACTTGGCAAAGCGGGCCAACGAGCTCGGCGTTGACTTGGAAGGGATTGACAAACGTGTGAACGCCCTTGTGCGCGGCGCCATATGGGCTTCTTGCCCTGATCTGACAAAAGCGGAAGTTGCTGTCCCCCTTGACGCAGAGGGCGGAAAACAAGTCTGGGCTGCATTACAACCTTACCTGCCAACTTTTGCGCTTTTTAAATCAGATCGGGCAAGTACGGACCAAGATGCAGAGGCTCAGGACCCTTTGAAAGCAGCCATTCGGGAAGCGGTAAAGGCTGTTGAAGCCGAGCTTCAGAAAGTCCAAACATTTGTCGAATCGGAGGTGAAGAAGATTGCGGATGCAACCGTCGAAAAACTTCGCGAAATGGATCCATCTGTGGCCGAAACATTGAATCCGGTCATCTCCACAAAGAAATGGGACTCCCTTTTCTCTACAAGCATAACAGGTGATGAGGGCATACCTCTCAACAAGCGCGGAAGTGGCGTAAAACGCCTTATCTTGCTAAACTTCTTTCGGGCGAAAGCGGAAAAAGACGCGTCTGAAAAGAACGCGAGTTCAGTGATTTACGCCATTGAAGAACCAGAAACAAGCCAACACCCCCGCAATCAACGGCTACTTCTTAACGCTCTCCGTGACCTGTCTATGGGTGATGGCAGGCAGGTGATCATTACAACACACACGCCAATGCTCGCTCGATATCTTGATGCGGCCGATTTGCGCTTTATCAGACAAGGAGATGATGGGGTTCGGGAAATTATCGAAGGCAGCCCGGCAGCATCTGAGGAGATCGCAAAATCCCTTGGCGTTCTACCTGACCACAACGTTAAGCTATTTGTCGGCGTCGAAGGTCCTCACGATATAACCTTTCTTAAGGGGATTTCGCGGATGCTCAATGCGGCCGGCGAAAATGTACCCAACCTTGAACAGCTAGAGCTGGATGGCGAGTTAGTATTTGTACCTCTCGGCGGGAGCAATCTAGCTCTATGGGCTTCCCGTCTCGCTCCATTCAACAGGCCAGAATTTCATATTTGCGATCGGGACAACCAACCGCCCGCCGATCCAAAATATGCAGCGCACATTGCAACAATTAATTCCCGTGTAGACTGTCAAGCTGTGGCGACCCAGAAGCGTGAATTAGAAAGCTATATCCACCACGAGGCTATTTCTGAGGCCTACGCACAGAACCAAATAGAAATCACCTTCGCCGGACCCTTTGCTGATTTCGATGATGTGCCTTCAATGGTTGCTGAAGCAGTTCACGCAGCCAATGGAGGTGATCCATGGGCCGGACTTGACGAAGAAAAGAGGCGAAAGAAGGAAAGTAAAGCCAAGCGGCAACTTAATGATGCTGCAGTTCGCCAGATGACCGTTGAAAGGCTAGCTCAAACCGACCCGAACAACGAAATCAGGGGATGGTTCGCCACTATTTCACAGATGATGGCGAGAGTTCAGCCTTAGGTTTTTACCGTAGCCAATGTTTTTATGGTGCTAACGGCGCGATTTCAGGGACTCAGTATCATTTGGCTAGGTCAAATTATGATCCATTTAACGGCAAACTGCAATTTTCACGAGAATTCCCGCTGGACTTTTAACGCGTGGCAAGCGGTATTTAATTCGCGTCGACACAGATAGACCCTTCGGCGGTCGCGCCCGGATCTCCGGGTTCAGCCTGGTAGAAAGGCCGGAATGGATCCGGTCTAAACCAGGAGGCCGACTGTGTCGACAAAACCCAAAATCACATCTGAAAGTACCGAAACTGGCAACGGAATGACACCGATGACGGCTTCGGCCCGCGCGGCAAGCAAGAAATCCCAAATGATTGAAATGTTGAGCGGTGTTGGCGGAAGTACCATTTCCGAGATCAGCTCAGCCCTCGGCTGGCAACCGCACACGACGCGAGCGGCGATCACCGGGTTACGCAAGTCGGGCCACAAGGTCAAAACGGCCAAGCAGGTGGGTAGTCGTTCCAGCCTGATATATTGGATTGTCCCCACTGCAGGCGCCGACGCAGAATCGATCAGCAGTTCGGAGGCCAACCAATGAGCTCGGCTAACCAGCCGGTTGCTCTAAAGGACCTGCCTGAAGCTCTCGCCGCTCTCGAAACCGCAGATCGTGCTGCCCTGCTCAACCTCTGGCGCGAGATGATCGGGGCACCGCCCCCAAAGAACCTCTCGCTGCCGTTCTTGCGCCGCGCGCTTGCCTTTGAACTCCAGTGTCAGACGCTCGGGGGGCCCAAGGTCCGAACGATCGAGGACCTGAATCGCATCGCCGATGGCAGTGCGTCTCGGGCGTCCGTTGGCACCAGACTGCGCCCCGGCGCCAAGCTTATCCGGGAATGGCATGGGCGCACTTGGACAGTCGAGGTGATCGACGGCGGGTTCCTGATGGCTGGGGACCGATACGTCTCGCTCTCCGCTATCGCCCGGAAGATCACTGGCGCGCGCTGGTCGGGACCACGGTTTTTCGGGCTGACAAGCGACGTCGAAAAGGAAGCAACGCCCACCAAGCCGTCTCATCGCGGAAAGGCTGCTTAAGATGGCGCGCCGGATACGCTGTGCCATATACACTCGGAAATCCTCCGAAGAAGGACTTGATCAGGATTTTAATTCGCTCGACGCCCAGCACGAAGCCTGTGCGGCCTATGTCGCGAGCCAGAAGGCAGAGGGATGGGTACAGGTCCCGACACGCTACGATGATGGCGGGTTGTCCGGGGGGACCCTGGAGCGGCCTGCGCTGCAGCAACTGATTGCGGATATAGAGGCGGGCCTGGTTGATCAGATTGTCGTCTACAAGATCGACCGGCTGACCCGTTCGCTCTCCGACTTTGCAAAAATAGTCGATCGGCTTGATGTTGCCGGCGCCTCCTTCGTCTCTGTCACCCAGTCCTTCAACACCGCCACCAGCATGGGACGGCTGACGTTGAACATGTTGCTGAGCTTTGCCCAGTTCGAACGGGAGGTGACGGCCGAACGAATCCGCGACAAGATCGCCGCCTCGAAGAAGAAGGGGCTTTGGATGGGCGGGACAGTGCCCTTCGGCTACCAGCCCGAGGGGCGCAGCCTGAAGATCGATGAGGTCGAAGCGCCCATCATCCGCCACATACATGAGCTCTATCACGATCTCGGCTCGGTCCGCGCTGTCGCAGAACGTGCTGAAGACCTCGGCTACCGAACGCGGCCGCGTTTGTTCGCTACGGGCGCTTCGACCGGCGGAACGCCCTTCAGCCGCGGACACATCTATCAGATCCTGACCAATCCGCTCTACGCTGGCCGCATACGGCACCACGAGAAAATCTACGACGGGCAGCATCCCGCAATCATCGACCCCACGACATGGGACGAATTACAAAATCGTCTTGCCGCCGAGGCGGCCCGCACACGCGGTCGGTCGAACGTTGCCGAACGCTCGCCCCTGGTCGGCAAGCTCTTCGATGAGACCGGTGATCGATTGACCCCCAGTCATTCTCGGAAAAACGGCAAGCGTCTGCGGTACTACATCTCGCGCAGGCTGGTCACCGAGCGGCGCGAGAAACACACCGATGCGTGGCGGTTGCCGGCCCGCGATCTTGAGAACGGTATTGCCCGAGTCCTCCGCGATCACCTGCACAAGCCCGCCGTGGTGACCGATCTGGTCCGAGATATCACGGCCTCCGAGGTGCCCAATCTGCAGGCAAAGCTTCGAAAAGTCGCAAATGATTGTGACCCCGAGGGTGCCACAGACGTCTGGGCACCGCTGCTACGCCGCGCCGATCTCGCGCAGGGTCGCATCTTCTTGCGGCTCGAACGGAAGGTTCTGGCGGACCGGCTCGGCATCGCGCCGGATCGGATCGATAGCGCGACCCGACGGATCAGTGCGTCCTTCCGGATGCAGCGCCGAGGTGTCGAAGCCCGCATAATCCTCGGTGCCGCCGTGCCACAGGTCGATAAGGTGCTGGTGAAGAACATTCTGACGGCAAAAAAATGGTATGCGGCCATCAAGGCTGGTGCCTCCTTTAGCGACCTCGCGGCCAGTGAAAAGACCACCTCGAGCCGCATCCAGCAGGTGATCGGCCTTGCCTTCCTCGCACCAGATATTCTCGATCAGGTGGCAGCGGGTCGCCAGCCTGCTGCCTTCACGTCGGAATGGTTCAAGCGAAGGCAGTTACCACAACGGTGGGATGAGCAAACTCAAGTTGTCCGTGACCTTTAACGATTTCGTAGGTCGGCAAGGCTTCATAATTCGAGGTAACTGCGTCGAGTGCAACTGCTCGCTCGGATAGCTCGGAAAACGCAAAGTAAGTGGATGCGCAACGGGTGCGCCTAGAGCATTTAGTGAACAAAAACCAACTGAAGCCTCGGCGGGGATCGACGCTGCGAGCGCATCTTTTTTTCTAATATTGACAGCAGGGAAAGTAACACGCCCCCAACTCTATATCGTGCCAGTTTCGGACAAGCTGCCATTTTTGCGAAAGCCTGCGCGTTTGAGTGAGACAAAGCTTTGCGACTAAGGCAATTCCAGAAGAAGGCTTGTTGCGCTGCAAGATTCCTCCACCATCCCGATTGAATGCGTAGCGCTCCATGGCTATCTTCTCATAAGCCCAATTATTGTGCGCGCATATTTTTTGGACGCATAAATCCACGGAGGGCGCGGTGGAAAACGAAAAGCCAGAACTACGCTGGGGGGTCGAGCAAAGGCTCGAGTTCATTGAATTCCGCCTATTCTGGGAGGGTCATGTAAACCGTAGTGATTTGATGGAGCAGTTTGGGTTGTCGGTAAATCAAGCGTCATCCGACCTGAACCGCTATCTCAGAATCGCGCCGGACAATATGGTCTATGACAAGAGCGCACGGACCTATGTTCGAGGTTCGGATTTTTCCCCAAACTTCCAGCAACCAGATGCCGCACAATACTTGGCTCAACTACGCTCAGTCAAAGAGGACATTCTTGATCGCGAAGATTGTTGGATCGCCGATCTCCCACCTTTTGAGGCCGTGCCGACGCCAGCCCGAGGCGTTAATCCCGTCACCCTTCGTTCTTTGGTCACAGCCATCCGCGGCTCTCAAGCGATAGAGGTGAAATACCAGTCGCTTTCGTTCCCCGAGCCCCGTTGGCGCTGGATAGCTCCACACGCGATCGGTTTCGACGGCTACCGATGGCACGCGCGGGCATTTTGCCTGACTGACGAAGTCTTCAAGGACTTCCTGTTGTCCCGAATTGTGAATATCCGGGGGTCACGGGAGAGCGATGCGACGGCTGCTGCCGACAGCGATTGGCATTCCAAGGTAACGCTCGAAGTCGTCCCCCACCCAGATCTCTCGGAAACGCAGGCGAAGGTCATCGCTCTCGACTACGGCATGCGGGGCGGCAAAACGAAGATCAAGGTTCGGCGCGCGCTGCTCTACTATGCGCTTAGGCGGCTTGGGCTAGATACTGATCCCGGCGTAAGGAAGCCGCAGGATCAGAAAATCGTGCTTCTCAACAGGGAGGCCGTTTATGAAAATACTGGATAAATTGTCTCGAGTCCTCGGCGGTCGTGCCTCGCCTAACTACAAACCTGAAAGCCAAGCTCTTGCCCCTTACGAGATCCGCCTGATTGCCGAAGGTAAGCTCGATAGACTCGCCGATTTCGCAGCGTCTGCACGCCTCCATTTTGCTGATCCGAAGGGAGACACCCCACTCCATCTGGCAGCACGGACGGGAAACCTTGCTCTATGCGATCTCTTCATCCGTTCCGGGGCCGACCCCAATACACTTAACCATGAACGGCAAACCCCCGCTGACGTCGCACTTTCAGAGGGTCACGGGTTAGCATCGCAGCTTCTGTCTTCGCTTATTACAGAATCGCCAATCGAAGAAAAACCTGAAGAAGGCGGCATCACCCCAAGACCCGAAACCAGCAAAGCGCTGAGAAACGATGTCTCAGAACATCGATCCACGCCTACCCCGCAAAGAAAGCCGGAAGCGCCTTCGAAGCCTGCTGATGAACAAATTGAGGAAAAGTATTGGACCGCAGAAAGAAACGAGGAATTGGTGCGCCTTTGGTCCTTAGGCGCAGAACCAAGCCAGATCGCTCAGCGACTTGGCGGGCTCGCTACTCCCGGCGCAATACTCAACCAGATTCACTGTTTGGGCATATACAAGTTGAGGGCAACGGCCAGTGAGCGCTCGCAACACGAGGAAACTCCAAAGTCCACCGCAAGTTCGTCTTGGCCAGACGAGCGTGTCGACCTCCTGGAAAGAATGTGGGCCGACGGCCGAAGTGCGACCCAGATCGCAAGGGAGTTGGGTGGGGTCAGCCGCAACGCAGTTCTGAGCAAAGCACATCGTCTCGGCCTGCGGAAAAAAGAGGGTGATGACGACAGTAGCTCCCAAACGGTAGCTGAAGTACCCCCGCCCAATGCCGCTCCGCCCATTGCAGCGCAATCGGAACAGCCTAGTGCGGAAACTGAGCAATCTAGTGCGGCACCAAGCCAACTAGATGACCTTGACGACTTGCTTGTTTTTGAGGCTGAGGAAGAGCCAGAGCGTTTCTTCGGCGAGTCCGAGCGCGAAGCGGTTTCGGGGACATTCGTTGCGCTCGTCAGTCCCTCACCTGTAGTTTCCACGGATGAGAACGGAGATTGGGATCTCGACCTTTCACCAGCATCGATTGTCGGTGAAGGCATTGGTGCCGCCGCCGTAAGCGCGGACAATGGCGCAGAGCATGATTTTCTCAAGGTACGTAACCGCGGGCGCCAATCAATCAAACCCGCGGTGGTTCAGAGCGGCACGCAACTGTCAATCGATACGGAGATCTGCACCACATGGGCCAAGGAAGTTTTGCAGAAGGGATGGTACTCAATCAGCGACATCGAAAGCCTTCTCGCTCTATGCGAAGGCAATGGCGATCTTGACGAATTGCGCATCAACCTCCAGCGCACCCTTGAGGTCGGCGGCTTCGACGAGGTGGATTTTGCCTTCAGACATAATGACGGGCTTTGGGACTCCCGAACGGACATATCCGGGGATGAGCTTTCTGAAGCAATCGAGGCAGCACTCACGAGATCGACGCGGCTGCCTGGAACACAACGGTTCGTCATGGACAAGTCCGATGAACGGCAACTCTTGGAGCCCATGGTCCGGGCAAAGCAAGAGCTTCAGTTGGGAATTCTCGCCTCCGAAGCTGCCGTCCAAATGATCCTTGATGTCGTCGACACCATCCAGAGTGGTGTCCGGAACCCAAGTTCTGTCTCGCTGAAGACCATCATCCCTTCTCGCCCCGGCCACACCGAGACGGCCGAAGTCATGACCGCTGCGGAATCCCTCAAGTCTTGGCAAGAAAATGGCCGCGTTATGGATGGTAAACGGCGACGTCAAGCGCTTAACGCGCTTGAGGCGCTCGATCTATCTCTGGGATTCCTAAAAGAGCTCGTTAGTTCGATTGAAAAAAACCTTGCTGGACCGGAGCATGTCAACGAGCTGAATACCCAAATCTCACTCTTTGAGGCCGCCAACGAGCGACTAGTTCGCAAACACCTGCCTTACGCACGACGCTTTGCTGCACGGAGCGTGGAAGAAGGTGAAGACCCGGAGGACGTGTTTCAGGTGGCGTTCATGGGTCTACAGCGATCCACGCGGCGCTTTGATCCAGAGCGCGGTTATCGCTTCGTTGTTTATGCCTCTTACTGGATGCGGCAGGCGATCATGCGATGGCGTGCTGACGAAGGATCTACGATCCGCATACCTGTTCATCGGAAGGAGAAAATTGCGAGGTTAGATCTCGCCATGGATAAGCTCGACGTTAGGGCTGACGGCTTTGTTTCCGAAAAGGATCTTGCCGCGGAACTGGAATGGACAACTGATGAGGTGTCTCAGTTTCGTGGGTTTCCCCGCGAGGCTGTGTATCCAGAAAGCATCGACGACTGGGATGAGCTATTTCCTAGTCAAGAGGACGCGAACGCCTTCGACGAGGCAGAGACTGAAAAAATCATTGCTGACGCCCTAGCTGAACTGCCAGAGCGCGAGGCAGATATAATTCGGATGCGCTTTGGGATCGATCGCGACTCCGAGATGACCCTCGAGGAAATTGGCCAGATCTATGGAGTGACACGCGAGCGCATTCGACAGATCGAGGCAAAGGGCCTTGACCGACTTTCTCATCCTGGTCGCAAGCGCCAGCTCCAAGAATTACTGGGCTACGACAGCAGTCGAGGATTGAAAGTCCCCTCTGTGCAGCACACAGAAAAAGATGGTGCATCCGAAACAACTAACAACAAGCGGCAACTTATGTCCTGGACGAGATACCGAGTAGCTCGTCTCGAGGAGCTTTGGGCGGCCGGCATGAGCGCAAGTGAGATTGCGGAGGAGCTGGGGGGAACCAGCCGGAATGCAGTAATTGGTAAGTTGAGCCGCCTCGGTCTGGCAGACTCAGGCAGAGAGCAACGTCTATGACTGTGCGAAATGCTCCCCCCTATGCCGGTTCAATGCTCGAGTCACTTCGCGGGCTCGGCTATGCGCTTCCTACTGCACTGGCCGATCTGGTTGACAACTCCATTACGGCGAATTCAAGCGAGGTCGCCATCCATCTCGAATGGGCTGGCCCAGACAGCTGGGTAAGGATTGTTGACGACGGCGACGGCATGGACGACGCGGCCCTTGAAGCCGGAATGCGCCTTGGTGCACGCGATCCTCGAGCGGAGCGCGCAGCCAGCGACCTTGGGCGCTTCGGACTAGGCCTTAAGACAGCAAGTTTCTCTCAAGCTCGAAGACTGACCGTTGCTAGTCGGCAGAATGGCGGACCTGTTGCATGCCTGCGCTGGGATCTCGACCTAATTGGCCAGGAGCCGGGCGCCGAATGGCCCCTCTTTGAAGGGCCCGCACAAGGATCTGAGCAACTGCTTGCGCCCCTCGAGCAGATGGAACACGGCACCATCGTCCTTTGGGAGAAGCTAGACCGGATTGTGACCGATGGCTTCGCCGCCACTGACATGATCGAGCTCGCCGATCGCGTCGAAGCACATCTTGCTATGACCTTTCATCGTCTTTTGGACAGCCAGCAGCCGATTCTGCGCCTCCTTCTAAACGGTAGAGGGGTGAAGCCCTGGGATCCTTACATGATGGGACATCCCGGCAAAGCGCTCGAAAGCCCCGAGTATCGCATCCTCCATACAACAGGTGTGACGGTTCAATGTCATGTCCTTCCGCACCGCGACATGCTCAAGCCCACCGAACAAGAATCCGCGGCCGGACCCGGAGGATGGACGCAGCAGGAAGGCTTCTACGTGTATCGCAACCGCCGTCTCCTTCTTGCAGGGGGCTGGCTGGGCCTAGGCGACGGCGGCAAGCCATGGCCGCGCGATGAAGCTCACCGGCTCGCCCGCATAAGGCTTGACATACCAAACAGCGCGGACGCCGATTGGAAGATCAATGTTCTGAAGTCGACCGCCAATCCGCCGGTACGTCTGCGGCCTCAACTTCACCGCCTTGCATCGGAGACGCGGGATACGGCGAGACGGGTCTTTGCCCACCGAGGTCACGTTACGCCTGTTTCGGGCACGCGCTCAAACGCGGTTGCCGAGGCTTGGCAAGTGCGGCGCTCCGCACAAGGGACCTCTTACCGGATTGCCCGCGACCATGACCTCGTCGCCTCGATCCTGAAACGCGCAGGATCGCTCAAGCCGGACATCCTCGCTGTTCTAAGGCTCATTGAGGAGACCGTTCCAGTTCAGCGCATCTGGCTTGATACCGCAGAAGACAAAGAAACGCCGAGGACAGGTTTCGCCGGGGCACCGGACGAAGAAGTTATGGAGACATTGTCCTCGATGTTCGAAGCACTTGTGACATTTCGCGGTCTGAGTCCTGCTGAGGCGCGCGAACGGCTCGGTCGCACGCCCCCATTCGACAGGTATCTAGACCTAATTTCATCCCTTGAAGTGAAAGATTCGCCATGACGGTTTCTGATCAGAAAGCCTTCGATTCAATACTTTCCATGGCGCAGAACATGCTGCGCCTCGCTTCGGAACGGGCACAGAGCCCTGTGACGCCAGAAATGATCGAAAAGGAGCTGGCAAAGCTCGCAATAATGATGGAGGAGGATTTTGCCCTCGTCGATCGGGACGCTCTCGTTGACGAACTGATCCGTCGCTCAAGCCGCACCGTTGGTCAGAACGCCACCCTAATGAGCGGCGAGGACCATATTCCCTGGCTCGACGCTGAAAGAAAAAAGGGGTGGACGTACTGGCAACGCTACTCCGAATACATGGAAACGCGTATTCCGTGGTCGGCTCTCGACGCCCTCGACGTTGCTACCGATGAAGTTCTTTCAAACCTCGAGGATCCCGTTCGCGAAGGCGCTTGGGATCGCCGCGGTCTCGTCGTCGGCCACGTGCAGTCCGGAAAGACAGGCAATTACACCGGTCTGATCTGCAAGGCAGCAGACGCTGGTTACAAGATCATTATCGTGCTTGCGGGCCTTCACAACAACTTGAGGGCTCAGACCCAGATCCGCCTAGACGAGGGGTTCCTCGGCTTTGCCACGATCGCGGATGCCGATGAGCTTCCCGCGGTCGGGGTTGGACTTATCGACAACGACACATCTGTCCGCCCCAATGCCGCAACCAATCGAAGTGACAAAGGCGACTTCAACACAGCCGTTGCGGCCAAGATGAACATCAGTCCGGAGCAGCGACCTTGGTTGTTCGTCGTCAAGAAAAACAAGACCGTCCTTGAGCGCTTGTTACACTGGATCCGCAATCGAGTCGCCAATCACACCGATCCCACGACGGGTCGCAAGATGGTTACCAATTTGCCAATTCTTGTGATCGACGATGAGTCGGATCATGGTTCAGTAGACACGGGCGAAGACGTCGTAGATGATTTCGGCAATCCAGATCTCGAGCATCAGCCGAAAACCATCAACAGGCTCATCCGTGCGATTTTGCACCACTTTGCACGCAAGGCTTACGTAGGCTACACCGCGACACCCTTTGCAAACATCTTCATTCACGAGCGAGGTGAAACGCAGGAGCATGGTCCCGACCTATTCCCTTCCGCATTCATCACCAGCCTAGCGGCACCATCGAACTACGTTGGGCCGGGACGCGTGTTTGGGTCCGCTTCAAGCACGCCAGAAGACCTGCCACTGGTGCGCGCACTATCAGACGATGAATTCCAGCCCTGGATGCCCAGCAAGTCGACGACGTCGCCAGAAATGAAGCCGCACAAGAACGGGCATCGACCACGCTGGGAGGGCGAAGATCGCGTGCCGGACTCGCTCGCAGAAGCGATCCGGTCATTCGTGTATGCCTGCGCCGTACGGAAACTGCGCGGGCAAGGCGACAAGCACTCCTCCATGCTCATCCACGTGACGCGCTTCACCTCAGTACAAAATGAAGTGTTCAATCAGGTAGCCACCTACGTGAGAGACATGAAAGGCCGATACACACGTGGCATCGAACTTGCTCCCCTCGAGGCATCCATGCGCGAAGAATATGAAGCGACCTTTCTCCCTGGTATGCGAGGGATCCGAGATGCGCTTGTGGAAGGCGAGACGCTGGATGACTTCTCATGGGCGGAAATTCGTGACGTTTTGCCGGACGTCCTGTCGGACATTCGCGTGCGCGAGATCAACGGCACGGCGAAGGACGCTCTGGACTATGCTGAGAACGACGCCAGCGGCCTGAAGGTTATCGCCATCGGTGGCGACAAGCTTGCGCGTGGTCTGACGCTCGAGGGTCTATGCACAAGCTACTTCCTGCGGACCGCACGCATGTACGACACACTGATGCAAATGGGTCGGTGGTTCGGCTACCGTGACGGCTACCTCGATGTCTGCCGCCTATACACATCCGAAGAAATGGTGGAGTGGTTCGGCCATATCGCCGATGCAGCCGAAGAGCTTCGCCAAGAGTTTGATAACATGGTTGCGGCCGGTGCCACGCCGAAGCAGTTCGGCCTGCGCGTGAAATCCCACTCCGTGCTGACCGTGACGTCGCGGGCAAAGATGCGAAACGCGCGAGCGATGCAGTTAACCTATTCAGGCGATCTGCTGCAGACCATCGTGTTCCCAAATCGAAAGGACGATATCACGGCAAACTTCAATGCCACTGATCGCTTCATCAGCGCACTAGGCCCATCGAAAGACCTAAACCACCAGCTCTTTGTACCTGAAGGTCAGAAGTGGAACGGACACCTGTGGCGAGATGTGCCAGCACTCAGCGTGATCTCGTTCCTTCGGGAGTACAGGACCCATTCGGCCAGCTTCCGGATTATGAGCCCGCTGATCGCGGACTTCGTTGAGGAAATGAACAAGGACCAGGAACTGACAGACTGGACCGTGGCCCTTATCGGAAAGGAACAACCCGGAACAGAAAAGTCGGTTGGTGGCGCATCGGTCAAAATGCTGGATCGCCGCAGAGCGGCCGAGCATGCGGATCGTTACTCCATCAAGACCCTCATTTCCCCACGCGATCAGGCTATTGACCTAACCGAGGCAGAGTGGAAGGCAGCCCTCGAACTCAGTCAAAAAACCTGGCGCAATGATACGGATCGAAACGATGGCAAAGAACCACCTTCCGAACCCAGAGGACCGCAGATCCGTCACGTTCTCGGAAACGGGGTGCTTGACGCTGGCATTCCGGCTCGACGCGAACGTGGTTTACTGATGCTCTACCTGCTAGATCCTGCCGGTTCTGGCGTCCCTGAACTCGAAAATGCAGACCCTGTAGTAGCTTGGGCAATCAGCTTCCCTTCGAGCACTTCCGAGAGAAGAGTTTCCAATTCCAAGTATATCGCCAACAGCGTTCTGTGGGGAGGTCTGAATGACTGGGTGGACTGAGGACGGGCTTGAACGCGCTTGGCGAGCGCTCGCGCGCCAAGAGGCCAGTGAAGACTGGCGCTTTGTACATCTCACCGAGATGGGTGCTGTCTCTGTTGAGGCCGGCTGCCACTTTCCGCTGGGGCGAGAAGCTTTGATTGTTTCATTTCCCAGCTCGTGGCCAGTGAATTCGGCACGGTTGCCTGAAGGCAAGGGTTTCGATGTAGCTGTCATCGAGGGGCAGACTGTCGTTGTCGGAAAGACCGCCATAGCGTTGGTCAGACGGCCCGAAGGATCGCCGGACATCTTCGCCATCATGGTCGTCGATGTCTTGCGGACATTGGAAGTCGCAGCAAACACGGCGAATCGTGATGTGATAGAGGCCTTCCTTGAACGGGTCAGGGAATGGCAGGCATTCATGGCCCGTACGCACCGCCCCCTTTCGCCCGATGCACAGATCGGCCTTCTCGGCGAGTTATGGATTTTGAGACTGCTCGCAGACACTTCCTTGGGAGTTGGTGCTCTTGATTGCTGGCAAGGACCATTACGAGCGGCGCAAGACTTTCACGTGCGCGGAGGCGCGATTGAAGTGAAGAGCACTGTTCGGACCGGCAGCTTCCTGGCCCGGATCAACAGCATCGAGCAGCTGGATGGTTCTCGAGATCCAATTCTTCTATGCGGGCTTCGCTTCGAGGAAAAAACGGACGGATTTTCGCTTGTCGATTTCGTCTCTGAACTCCGCCAAAGATTTAAGCATGCTGGAGTCCAGCGCTGCTTCGAAGCCCTACTGATGGTGATGGGCTACCTTGACGAGCATGCGCCGCTCTATGGCCGCACGTTAATATTGAGGGACGCAAGGGTATTTCATGCGGAAGGTCAAATGCCACGCCTCACGCGTGCTGAGCTGCCGGTCGCCATCCGTTCTGCCGCCTATGTACTTGACCTGGATGCTTTGGAAATTCCCTCCATTACGCTTCCCGAATTGATCAACGAATTTGGACTGGATTAACATGAGTCTTGAAGAATTTCACCACAATTTCCGTTCCGACATGCAGACGATCATCGCGGAACGCGTTGCGGATGGTGAGGGTCCCTTTCCTTCCGAGGAACTCGTTTTTGCCGAAATGGTAATGGAGCACGTGGCAGAAACCGGGATATGCGACGCGCCGACCGTTTGTCATTGGAACGGCAAGGTCGGTAACGCAAAGCTGCGCATAACCGGCTATGCCCTCAGTTCAGATGAAACGGCGCTCGACTTGTTCGTGACCCACTATTTTGGAACAGATGAATTAAACGATCTGCGTGACTCGGATGCCACCAGATCCGCCAGCGAAGGCGTGCGCTTCCTCTTCCGCGCTGCGAGCGGGCAGCTTGACACTAAAATCGATCCTACCCACCCGGTCAGGGACCTCGTTGCAACCATCCGTTCTCGCTGGCACGACATTGACCGCCTGCGGGTTTTCGTGATCACAGATGGACGAACCAAGACCAAGCGCTTCTCGAACAAAGAGGTTCATCAGAAGATGGTGGCCGTCGAAGCCATGGACATTGAGCGGCTGTTTCGACACACCGAAGGTAAACCAAGAGATGAACTTGCCGTCAGTTTTGTTCAGTCGATAGGTAGACCTCTACCTTGTGTTCATGTTCCTGATCCTGATGCGGATTACGAGTACGCTCTGACCGCCATTCCGGGGCAACTCATTCGCGATCTTTATCTTCGTTACGGCACAACACTGCTCGAAGCCAACATTCGCACGTTTTTGGGGAACAAACGTGCCGTGAACAGAGGAATAGTCGAAACTCTTCGAAAGGAACCGGAGCACTTTCTCGCATTCAACAACGGTCTGGTCCTAGTCTGCGACGAGGCTGCGTTCGAGCGTTCTGATGACGGTAATCTGGGTTTGTCGTTCATGAAGGGATTGCAGATCGTGAACGGTGGTCAGACGACTTCGAGCATATATTTCGCGTCGCGCGACGACCGTACCATAGATCTCAGCCATGTGATGGTTCCGGCCAAGATCATCATTCTCAAGGCCTCTCAAGACGATGCGCGAGAGCGGTTGATCAGCAACGTCTCGCGATTTGCAAACAGTCAGAACGCAGTCAAAATGTCAGATCTCTCTGCAAATCGCCCGTTCCACCGGGAGCTCGAAAAACTTGCAAACGACACTTGGTGTCCGGATGGAGCTACCCGCTGGTTCTATGAGCGTGCGGCTGGCGCCTACAACGTCATGCTGTTGAGAGAGGGCACTACCCCTGCCAAACGCCGCAAGCTGAAGGAGATGATCCCACCTAGGCGTAAACTGACCAAAACAGAAATTGCCAAGTATCACGAAGCTTGGAGAGGAAAGCCCAATCAAGTAGCTCTCGCTGGAGAAAAAAATTTCAGAGCGTTCATGGAGGCGCTCGACGAAAATCCAAACTTGGTTCCAAGTCCACTAGACGTCAGATGGTATCGCGAAATGATTGCAAAAGTTATCATTTTCAAGGCCATCGAAAGTATGATTAAGACGAAGGACGCCAAGGAGATCTTTCGACAAGGTTATGTAAACATTGCCACATACGTTGTTGCTGTTGTCTCAGACCGAATTGGCGAAAGGCTCGACTTTGAGAAGATTTGGAGGCGACAGAGCATCTCGGAAGGGTTCCGGGATCTGCTTTGGGATTGGGCGGTTATTGTGAATGACGAGTTCAACAGAATCGCTCCTGGTCAGCAGTTTTCCGAGGTCGCCAAGCGGCTCGAAACTTGGAACAAGATCAAAATAGCTAGCTTCCCCATGCAATATGGAGGCATCGATGAATTGAAGGAGAATTAACACTGGAAGGTAAGAATTGGGCTTCGGGCAGATGAGCCGGTTCTCTACAAAAGCAAGGCAATCTTTTAACTCGCGCGCACACAAAGGCCACGTTTCAAAGACTGATGCGAAGTCTCACTGTGTCCGTTGACAGCGAAATTGAAGTGAACCTCGCTGCGCACTAGACAACCGCACGAGCAAAATTCCAGATGGGCATGTTCCCAGATTTTTAACAGGTGAAACCATGCCAAATGATACGAAGACGGGCCAAAATAATCTTGGATCGACCAAAGATCATGAAGCTTCCTTGGAAGACCTTTCAGAGCTTTTGCCCTCAGAATTCAGTTCGGAGGTTGCCGCGGAAGACTACCATCGAGCAAGACAGGCAGAAACCTCGAAAGGTGAATTCATAAAGGTTAGTGAGACTAGATGGGATCATCAAGAAGTCGATTGGTCATTGGACGGCTTGGGCACGGGAACGTCTATCGAGACGGAGAGTTTTGAGGATGGTCGGCCTTCACCAACGGAGCGAATTGATCGCGCGACTCCCATCACGCCAGCTACATCAAGTGCGCAAAAGAATAAAGAGACACTTAAGAGCAACACAACAAGCTGCGAGCATGTTGCTTCCATACAATTAAGGAATTTTAAAAAGTTTCGAAGCTTCCGAATTGACTGTGGAGCTACAAACATACTTACCGGCAAAAACAATGCTGGAAAATCAAGCATTCTTGACGCTCTCCGAGTCGCTCATGACGTTCTCAGGTACGCCACCCGAAGAAGACCTGAAATATCCGAGTTCGAGGGAAGAAGTTGCGCTAGCTTCTCCATGCCAACCAGTACCATAAAAATCCCGATCGATAATATCACTTGGAATTACTCTGATGACCCAGCCTCAGTTCGGCTATCACTAAAAAACGGATCTCAATTTGTAATCCTCCTTCACGCGGATCAACCAATTAGAGCCTATCTTCTTTGTGACGGACCCTTACCTCGAACGACCGCAGCCTTTCGGCGCCAGTTTCCTTTATCATTGGTTGTGGTTCCAACTTTGGGTCCAGTTGAGGAGAGCGAACAATATTTGACCGATAAAACGATCTCAAGCAGCGAGAATACCCGCACCGCTCACCGACATCTAAGAAATATCCTCATTCGAAAAACAGAAGATGAGTTTGACGAGTTTTCTGAGGAAGTGTCATCTGCATGGCCAGAAATCTCGCTGGAGCGCCCACGGGTTTTGAGCCCTGGGGAGCCGATGGAGATGATGTTTTTCGAAGAAAGAATCCCGAGAGAGGTGTTCTGGTCAGGTTTTGGCCTTCAGGTGTGGATGCAGATGGTTTTACAGTTCATGCGTGGTTCTGAAAAGTCTGTCTTGGTCTTGGATGAGCCAGACATTTATCTCCATCCTGAACTGCAGATCCGAATGGTTGAATTGGCCGCGCGCAAATTTGGTCAGATTTTTATTGCTACCCACTCGCCCACCATCGTTGATTGTGCAAATCCTGAAGATGTATTGACCATTTCAGCAAAGGATGCCTCCGCCATCAGAGCCGCACAGGATTAAGAAATCCAAATAGTTGTTGAGCGAAGTCACGCTGCTCAAAGATACTTAAGCTAGTTGAGAATGGCATTTAGGAGTCTAGCGATCTGGACAGCAAGAAACGGAGGAACCGCATTACCAACCTGCACGTATTGTTGCGTTCGATTGCCCATGAACAAGTAGTCATCGGGGAATGTCTGTAGGCGTGCAGCCTCGCGCACGGTCAGGCTGCGGCACTGGATTGGGTCGGGGTGTATGAAGTAATGCCCATCCTTCGAAATATGGCTCGTTACCGTAGTCGCGGCCGCGTCGGCAAGTTGGACTCTAAACCGATCATTGAAGACGCCGCTGTGCCAGTTCCGATGATCCGGGCTTAGCGCGAGAGGATAGTCGGCGGCCTTCGGGCTATAGCCATGCACCGACCCGAATACAGCGGCGAAGAGATACCGCCCGAGGTCGGAGGCCATATGCCCGCGAGTTTCGTGTTGGGTGATAGCACTTAGCTCTGGCCGCTCAAGCCAGCTCAGTAGTTCATCGTTTGAGTTGCCGTAGCCAACCGGCAGACATGACGCAGTTCGATGGTTCGGAGCCCGTGACTTCATTTGCTTGGCAACGGATGAGAATGCCTGTCGAAGTGAAGCGTTCTCTTTCCCCTTGTGTATGTCGGCCAGTAATTTCGCCGCTTCGACAACCTCTTCTCTCCACGCCAATGAATCGTCTCGACCACGGCTAATACCGCTGCGTACGTCGGGCATTGTCCCGATTACGTCGCTGACCGTCCGCGTCAAACCCGAGACGGCAATCTCGGCGCGGGCTGCCTTGCCCGCAATGTTAGATCTTATCCCGACGATGATCACCCTGTGACGTCGTTGTGGCACTCCAAATTCTTCAGCGCGCACGATGAAATCAGACGGTCGTGCTGCTTCTTGCAGGCTAGCTTTTCCATCTTCCACTCGCACTGCCAGCAAGTCGTAGTGATGATCTTGGCCAGTACCAAGTGAGGTCAGGTCCTCCATCAGCATCTCGAAGACAAGTCGACTTTCAACAGTGGAGGAAAGCATGCCTTTGACGTTTTCCATAACGAAAGCGGCGGGACGAAGCCTGTCGAGCACGCGGATGTACTCTCGGAATAGGTAATGCCGCTCATCATCTTCAGGTACATAGCCGATCTTGCCCTTGGCCCGGGCGCGCCCAACGAGGGAATAAGCCTGACAGGGCGGCCCGCCGATGAGAATTGTATCGTCATAGTTTTTGCGCAGCTTCGCTATAGCACCGTCAATCGCCGTCGCGGCAGCCTCAGTGCCAAGTTCGAGTGCGCGAGCCTCATCGAGGGCAAGCCGCCAAGCTTCGGCGTCGACTACTGACCAATCCGGCTCGGGGACAAGCCCTGCATGGAAATCGATGAACTGATCGGGCAAGGCGCCTTGACGCGCCTTGTATTCACGCAGGAACGCGCGCAGCCTCAGCGTGCGATGGGCCGATGTCTCCTTCTCAACCGAGATGCCGATCCGGAACGGCGCATGTCCGTCCTCGACGAGGGATGCAAAGCCCTCGCCAAGGCCGCCCGGACCGGCAAACAGATCGACAATGCCGAAAGTGGAAGGCAAATCAGGCTCCTGACGAAATTCATTCAGTCGGTGTATACCAGGTTCCAGAACGAAGACCAGGGTGCACGTGCCGGATATCGTAGACAAACAGACCCGCTCCCGGATGATGGCCGGGATCAAAGGGAAGGACACGAAGCCCGAACTAGTGCTTCGGCGGGCACTTCATGCCCGCGGCTTCCGTTACCGGCTGCATTCGAAAAATTTCCCCGGGCGACCTGACCTCGTGTTTCCAAAGCATCACGCAATCGTCTTCGTGCATGGCTGCTTCTGGCACCGCCATGAGGGCTGTCGTTACACAACCAGTCCATCGACCCGCCAGGAGTTCTGGCAAGCCAAGTTCACGGCGAATGTCGCTCGAGACAAAGCAGTTCTTGGAAAACTCCTGAAAGACGGGTTGCGCGTCGCAACCGTTTGGGAGTGCGCACTTCGGAGGCCGGATCAGGTAAGCGCCACCACCGACCTCCTGTCAGCGTGGCTGCGATCGAATGAGCTTCAGCTCCAGATCGGCCACGAGGAGGCATCTTCCGTAAATCGAGCGGATGTCCGTTCAGCTACTGGCGCCTAGCCTCGCCAGAGCCCTCCAAACACCTTGGCACCGGGTCTGTTTGGCGTATCAATGGCTCGATCAATTTTGGAGTGAAGATGTGCTGAACCCTAGAGATGATACGGGCCGGAAGCTCGATGCGAAGTTCACGCTCGAGAAGATGCCGGACGGATTTGCCCTGACCGTGGAGTCCCGGGGCGGGTCAGACCATGGCCCGAACCCCAGCCGAAACAAGAACTATATTGATGGAATGCTTCTGCACCTGAAGCGCATGGCCGAGCATGACATGCGCCTCGATGAGATCCAAGTGGCCAGCGCGAAGGCGCTACGGCTGCCCGAATCGGAACGCGTTGTCTGGCCTGAGGGCTTCCCACGGCCACTCAGAATGGCCGCAGTGAGCGACTTCAACGAACTACGTCTCGCCATCGGCCGCCAGTCCGCCAGGTTTCAGAACACATCGAATTCCACTGGCAACAACAGTAAGAGAATGAAGCTGATTGTGCGCTCGCAAGAGGCGGCTTCCATGCAAATGGATCAACTGGAAGGCATCTTCACGGGACGCTACGGCGCGTCGGTCTGGACGGAAGCCCCAACGTCGGATGAGAAAGAGCTCCACGAGCGTGTGATCAACGCGCGCCGCAAGGCGAGACGTTCGTCCGCGAAGGGCCAGACACCTCCCGAAGGACAGGATGACGTCAAGAGGGCGAGTGGTTCATCGGATCGCTTTGTTCGGGATCCAAACGTAATCGCGTGGGTGCTCGAGCAAGCCGGTGGGTCCTGTGAGGCCTGCGGTGACAAAGCCCCTTTCCAGCGCGATGACGGTGAACCGTATCTGGAGGTGCACCATGTGCGCCCGCTGGGAGAGGGCGGGCCGGACACCATCGACAATGCGGTCGCCTGCTGCCCGAACTGCCATCGCCACCTGCATCACGGCCTAGGACGTGAAAAGCTCAGGCAATCACTGCTCGAGCACCTCGGCCGCCTGAAGGACTGGCCGCGGAGACCTCTATCGTGATCACAGTCGTTCAGTTCAGCACAACCGCCCTGAAACTCCACCCTTCAGGCCTCACAGCGGTCTCGATGCCGGTCGCAAGCAAACGTCAGCTCTTCCACCTATCTGACGACATGGTGACCAAAGTTGACATTCTATTATTCCGATGCCCGTGACGCACTTCTGAAGTCGATTTCCGAGACGCCATGGTCAAACCCTCATCCTGAGCTGCTGTATCTGTGAGACAAGGGGGAAATACCCATGCAATCGCCGGCTACAAAATCGCCCGAAGTCAAGTCCAGCGCCTGTTGCCCTGCCTGAAAACCGTATCGCGCCAAATGCCAAACAGAGACTCGCGCAATTTTGAACGACTATTTAGCCTGTGATTTCATGTCTCTAGGGGTCGATGCGGACTGCAAACCACGGAAATCACATCACAATGTACGAGGCGTGAAAAATTTAAAAATCAAAGCATTAAGTTGTGGCGGAGCACTCTGGATTCGAACCAGAGATATGTTCCGTTTGCTAACCCTCGGAAAACACGGCACAATTTCAGCGCAGGAATTAGGGTAGACTGTTGAATTTGCGTGTTTTTTCAGCTTCCCATGACCGATCCTGCCCGCGGTCAAGATCGTGGTGTTGACGCTGGGATTGATCGAGGCAGGTGACCTGCCGCAAACATTGGCGATAGCCGCGATCATCCGCGATGGTCTTGAAGCCCTAGCTCAACCCACATCCAGCTGAAATCATATTCCGCAATCGAACCCTCGCCATGCCCGGCGCTATGGTTTTCCAGCTTCTTCAACCAGGCGATCACCTTCTGGCGCCCCGAAGCCGTGCGCACAGCCTGGCGTGGTGACTTGCCGCCCAGAGCCGGGATCGGTGCGTCCAGCGTTTCGCGGTAATGATTGTCGAGGTGATCCCGCATGAGCTTGCGGGCGATGTCTGGCGGGATCTCGTCTGCCGCCTCGCCCGGCTCTGCATGTCGTTCCTCTGCCTGCATCTGATCAACCGTCTGGATCGTGGTCAACGGTGACTTAAGCAGACCTCCGGCGGCCGCGCCGATCAAGGCCTCGACCTTGGCCGCGCGCTTGGCCGAGTTGACGGTCACCAGCAGCGTCTTGCCCTTCAGTTCCAACGAGCCCAGGACGGTGGCCCCTTCCATCTGCGTGTCCAGCATGATGCCGCGGCCTGCATTGCCGCCGCGCCCCTTGCGCGGCGCCAGCCAGTTCCAGAACTTCGGTCCTTCGGGCAGAAAGCCCTTCACTTGGTCCAGGCTTTCCGCCACGGCCTTCTGCGTCACGCCGCTGGCAAGCGGAAAGCGCAGATCGTGGAACAGGACATCATCACCGTCCGAATTGGAGAACTGCGGCAGCGCAGGGGAGAGGGCGCGGTCGATCTCGATGAACAGCCAGGCAACCGTGAAGATGGGCGCGCAACCCATAAGCTGATCGTGGGAGAGCCGCAGCCCGTCACGCTTCTTCAACCTAAGGACATCGCGGAGCCCGGCAAACAGGAAATCCACTGCCTCGGCGCGAAAGGGCAACAGCGCCCCCGAGATGACGTGATGATCGCGTTCGGGCACCACCCGCACAGCGATGCGGTCCCATTGCTTCAACGTGCGCGTAGCGGATTTCTCTTTAACTGTGACCGGCGCAGCATCCGTCAAGAGATCGCGCAGCACCATCGAAGCGCCGGGCTTAACATCACTGACCTCGTACAGACTGACCGGTGCATCCCGCAGGGCGGCGAAATAGGCCTGGTTCAAGGCCGTTTCCTTCCAGCCGCGCCGTTTCAGGTAAAGGTCGACGATGTTGCCGTCTTCATAGCGTTGGCCAAGGAAGTCCTCGAACCCGCAACCCCAGAGCACGCCCGACCACTGCTCGCCCAGCAGGTCGGCGAGGTCATCCTGGCCGATATCGAACTCCTCCAGTGCGGGCATCAGATGTTCGGCGACCACATCCTGTAGCCGTTCCCGCCAGTCGCCTTCCCGGCCGATAAAGGCCAGAAGGCCCGATATGTCGTTGCGTTCGACCATTTTCTCTCACCCGTCTGAACATTTGGCCGTGGAACCATCACTCGGCCCAGCCCCCCGCAGCCCGTCGTCATCCCTATAAGCGATGACGCTAGAGGGCCACACTATAGCCGAAGGACGTAGCCTCCTCGACCGCAACCATGTCCACAGAATGGAAACAATGCCATTCGCATGAATATTCTGCGACGCGTCAGCTTGCAAACAGCGGGAAGTCAAGTCCAGCGCCCAAAGCCGTGGCCGAAAACCGTATCGCGCCAAATGCCAAACGGAGACTCGCGCCATTCTGGGCGGCTATTTCGCCTGTGATTTCAGGTCTCTAGGGGGCAGATCGCCTCGCATGTCGTGGAAATGCCGCCACAATACGGAGGTCATAAAATCGTTTAAAATCAATATATTATGTGGTGGCGGAGACGAAGGGATTCGAACCCTCGAGACCCTTCCGGGCCTACTCCCTTAGCAGGGGAGCGCCTTCGACCACTCGGCCACGTCTCCGCCGACGGGTATATCCGTGCAAGCAACGGAAATACAAGGTCAATTCCGCAGTGTTTGGTTTTTTTTACAGATCCATCCGAACTCTTTGAAATAGAACGGAATCGCACCGGTTTGCATCCACCATTGGTACGAACTGGTTCACTTTCTTCCGGACTGATGCAGTTCGCAATGTCTTTAGAATCGCGGGCCTTGCCTGTGGCATCTGGCCTGGTTTGCGAGAATCTGAGACGTGGCAAGTCTACAGCGGCGTTCAAGTGCTCGGTTGGCTTTGCAACGTGAGACCGGGTCACGGTTTTTTGCGTGATAGCGTTCTGTACGCCGGCGTGAAGCTGGCAACTTATTGAAAAAAAGTAGAAAACACATTCCCTTTTTGGAAGTCACGATCCGGTAACGCCGTGATGCGATTCGTTCTGGTGTCGATGAGGAGAACATCATGTCGCAACATACCGTTCCGTCTGAACCATGGCAGAACCCTTATGAAGCCCATCAAAAGGTAGGCCGGGGTCGAAGCCGTTTGAGTGTGTTGGCGCGTTCCTCTCAGGAGGTTTTCAAGGATCACAACGGTGAATCGGACCTTTTTGAAGGAACATGGCCCACGAATTTCTCGAAGGGGTTGCGTCATGACGTAAACGGAATTGTCGACGCGCAGGTCTATACCGAGTTTCTGGAAGAAGTGGCTGATCCGACCTGCACCGACAATTTTGGCAATCGGTTGGCGTTGTTCGACATGCCAGCCTACTCCGGGCCCTTCCGCACCGCGCCATCAGAGGGTGGTGAATTTAGGTGGCGTGCGTGGGAAGGGCCAATCCTGGGCCACCGGCTTGGTCTCAACGGATGTGACGCCGGGGGTTTGGGTATTGCCCCCGCGCCCCGGCTTGGCTCGGATGAGCTGGCGGCGGAGATGGCCGAGATCTACGCGATGGCCATTCTGCGGGATGTACCGTTCGAATCCATCAGGGATGGTGTCGGTGATGCGGCCAACGTGGCTGGTGCCCTTGGTCAGTTGGAATGGTTCCGGCGCGATGGCAGCCCTCGGGACGCCGATGGCGCTGAGATTGGAAAGGTTTCGGCGGCGCGGCGGGTTCGGGATGGTGGCGGCCTGACCCCTCCAACCCTGTTTCGTGGTTGCTCGCAGGGCTGTGCGCAGGGGCCGTATCTGTCGCAGTTCCTGGTACAAGGCCACGATCCACTGACAGCAGATCAAGCGCGCCGGCAGAAGCATAAGCTGACGCTGGCAATGGCCGCCGGGCCTGTTCCCTTCGGCGCTTTGAGGATCGACCAGAAGATCTTGCCGCAGGCGGCGGGCGTGGACTATCTGCGGGATTGGGCTGAGTGGCTGGACGTTCAGAACGGGGCGGACACGACGGCCGAACAAGCCTTTGAGAGCGACGGAACGAAATTCATTGAAACACCGCGCGACCTTGCCTCTTACGTGCATTTTGACAGAATTTATCAGACTTTTTTCAATGCCTGCCTGCTGATGCTTGGACAGGGCACTCCGACAGACGAAGGTCTGCCTGAGGATGGATATGCCGGTGTGCGTGATCCTGGCTCTACCTGGGGCGGCGCGCATGTTTTGTCCCTGCTGACGGAAGCCGGGGCACGGGCCCTGAGGGCCGCGAAACGTCAGACGTTTCAGGTGCACAATCGTGCCCGGCCTGAAAAGCTGGGCAGTGTGACGAGTTTGATGGCAAACGGTCACGGCGCAACTCTTGGCGCGGCCGAGTCATTTGCCGCGGCTCATCTGAGAAAACTCGAAGCTGCGGCAAGCGAAGGTTTCAGTCTTATGGATGCAATCGCCGCCTCGCCTTCGGTGAAGAGGTTTGCGCATAACGCCATTTCCCATAAGGGCCTGCCGCAAAATGACCGTAACTTGCTGCTGCCGGTTGCTTATCCCGAAGGCTCGCCAATGCACCCGTCTTATGGGGCGGCTCATGGTGCCGTTGCCGGGGCATGCGTCACTGTGCTCAAAGCTTTCTTCAGAACGCACGCTTTGGATGGATCACGGGTATCTTTGGCTGCGGCTGGTCTGCCTCGGGTCCTTGTGCCAGCTGCGGGGGGTAAGACCCTGAACAACTCGACCCGACCGGAAGACAGTGCAGACTGCCTGACGCTAAATGGCGAGTTAAACAAGCTCGCTGCGAATATTGCACTTGGGCGCAACTTGGCGGGCGTTCATTTCTACAGCGATTATTTCGACAGTATCCGGATGGGTGAGCGTATCGCGGTCGGAATACTGGCAGAGCATATGGCAAAATCACCGGCGTCATCGAAAGTGTCGCTTGAGACTTTTGACGGCGATCATCTCAGCATCTTGGGTAATCGGTCTTCTGGCAGTGAAATCCACGTTGCCAATAGTTCGCCTGAGTTGTGGTGGACCCGCCATCTGCCAGAGCAGGCAGGTTGGGGCGGATGAGGTTTCAGATTTTTTCGGAGGGAGTTTTTTCATGATGCTTCCGTGCCCGTCAACGATGATGATCTCTCGAACCAGGCTGGAACTGCCGTGGCAATTATTGATGGCAGATCAGCCCTGCATTTCAGATACGGATCGGTGTTCGGTGATGGCTGTTTTTCAATCGCCAGGTTGCGCCGATAGGGGGGTGAGTGAAGCTGCCCTGTCGGATTGGAACTCGAGAATTGAAGGGATGTTCGATGGCAATGGAGTGAGCCCGTTCTTGGTCATGGACCCAGACGACATCTTCGACGGTCAGATATCGACGGGGTTCAAATGGTCTGCCAACCCGCGCGAACCCCGGGATTGTCTGGGCGAGGAGCTGGCCGCCAGTCTTTCGGATCAGGGATGGGCAAGCCGGGCTGAACTGCACAATGAATTTTTAGAATATGTGCTGATTTTACGTCCCGATTCCGACGGCAAAATGCGGCCGAAGCGCTTTGTCGCCACGACCGAACTGATGGAGTGGTGGAGAACCATGGCAGTGTTCGATCTGAATCACTTCCTTTCGGTCGTCGAAACCGTATCCAGATGTTCATATTCCTGCGAAGAGCTGTTCGAGGTTTCGCGAGCAGATTGGTGCGAGATGGATGTGCCTCAACGCATCGCTCGTTTTCACAAAAGACTGGTGGGAACAGATTTTGCCCATCCACCAGAGCATCCGTTGAATATCGAACATGCTTTGTTCATGACCACAGAGACAAACAGCCTGAGCGACCTGATCGCCACAATGCATCTTTCCTCATTCCCCTATGTTGTCGGCCATGGCGAAAGCAGAAGGCCCGCGCGGCTTTGTGAGGTGTTACATTTTGCCAACCGACAGGATCTGTATTGTCGCCATGCGGGATCTGGTTTGGCGGGTGAAGCCCTTGATCTGGCCTTCTCCATGGGCGCGGCGACACCGACAGGGCGTGCGATGGCATTCGTGAATCCTCTGGGGCTTTATTTTCGGGCGTTTCACATTTCCGAACTCTTCGTGGATGCGGTGAATGTGCCGACAGATTGGGTGCGTTATCCGCGCGGTGAAGCTGGAATGCCCATGCGCCTTGAGTTCGGGCCGGGCGACGATGATCCCCGGTTTCTGGACGATATCACCATGGGAACAGGGCCAACCGCACGGCCTGTGTCGGGTTACGCGCTTGCCAGCCTGATCGAAGTTGGCCCCTTGATAACAGTAGCGGCCAAACCACGCGCGATCACAAGGGTCGAATTTGTTGAAGTCCCGCCTGTTGATCCAGGCGCCATCGTTTGTGGACTTCCAGAAACCAAACGATGCAAACAGATTTCTGAATTTGCGGACCGGACCGAAACCGAGGTCTTTGGCAACGTAGCGCTAACTCGCCAATTCAGTCACTGACAAAGGTTTCAAACCGGCACGGCTTTGACCACGGGCAAAGGTATTTCCGGCGCCGTCATATCGAATATGGCAATCGGACGCCCGGCAGCGTTGGCCGCCGCTGTCAATACAGCCATTAGCGTCGGGTCGGGGCTTTTCCAGGCATCCACATCGAAAGAGGATGCCGGAGTTGGCGGGCGATTGGTTTGCGCGCCGCGATACAGTCGGAACAAGCGTGCCTGTTCCTCATTCATCGCGTCATCTGTCACGCCGGTGTGGTCAAGCGTCACCATATTGCGCCAGGACACAACCGCCTCGCATGCCGCGTGCCAGACACCTGTCGCCAGATCGGCGGAAAAAGCCGTTCCATAGGTTGGCCGCCCGCCATCCGCATCGGCGCAGACCGCACGCAGTAGCAAGCCGACCGCCGGAACCACGCGAAGGTGAACGCTCAGATTGCGCAGGTAGGTGTTCAGCCAGCGGGTCAGATCGCGCGGCAGCGCTGTTTCGGGCAACACCTGGTCGAACCCACGTGGTCCAAGCGCGTGTTCCAGACATTCGAGCGAGGCCCATAGCGCAGCGGCCTCATGCGTTGGTCCCGCTGCGCCCCCCTTCGACGTGATCTGCCCGTCGCTGCCCGGCGCACCCAGAGCAAGGGCATCACGTGGCAGAAAATGCGTGGCACCGTCCGATGAAATCAGGCTCTCGCGGGTTTCAGGCGAATCCGCGCTGTATTGCAGCGCATAACGTTCGATCGCTTCGAAACCCGAAAGCCGTGCGGCTTCGTTCCGGTTACGCGCAGTGCCGAAGGACACGCGATGTTTCATTGCGCCAGCGGGTGGCACTGTTCCGTTTCGCAAATTGATCATGCGAAAGGCGGTGTGGATCGGAGCACCTTTGGGAAATTCAGCAAAAGAAGGTCCGGAAATAAGCCCTGCGTTTTCGGCCAGTTCAATCAGCGCGTCGGTCATTTTTGTTTCCGGATAGGTATGTAACGGGTTATACAAATGGTTGTGGTTGTTAAGAAAGGACTTTTAGTATGGCTCGTTTGACTATTAATCCGAAATACACACTTAAGGATCTTGGGTGTGAAGTTTTGAACGCCGCCCGGAGCAACGCGCTGGGGTCGCCAGAAGATCGCGATGCGGCTGAGCAGAAGATACATGACATCCTTTCGGATGTTGGTAATCCTGCGGTGGAGTTCGTCTATGATTCCAAGGACAGGGTTCACATTGTCATCCCCGATCTGAGCGATAAAGAGCCAGACCCAAATCCCGATCACCAGTCATGGTGCTGCAAGCTGGCCTACGAAGCGATGGGTGGCATTGTCGTTTATGGCTGTGGTTCCTGACCGCAGTGTCTGAACTTGCCTGAGGAGTTTATTTGAGTAAGGCAAAAACCAAGATATTCCTGACCGGTCCGTTTCAGGTGATTTGCGACGACGGCCAGGATGCAACACCACGCGGCACCAAGGCGAAAGCGCTTCTCGCCTTGGTGTTGTTGTCTAAAAATGCTGTTCGCAGCAGGGCCTGGCTGCAAGACAAGCTTTGGAGCAAAAGCTCACCCGCACAGGGTGCGGCATCGTTGCGCAAGGAACTTAGTGTCCTGACCAAGCATCTGGCCGGGTTCGGTCTGGGGTTTCTGGACATCGGGCGCGAGAATGTCTCCATCGACCTGAAAGCGCTTGAAATTGATTTGTTTGATGAACCGCTTCAACCGGATCGCGCCGAGCTTCTGGAAGGGTTGGATGTTGCAGACCCGGAATTTGAAGACTGGTTGGCCGTTGAACGGCAAGCTTATTGGGATGTTGGTTTTGATGAAAACGCGCCCGTTCCGGTTGGCGCGCGCTTTCCATCCCATTGGGGGCGCCAGAGACCAGCAATTGTTGTCGAGCCGTTTGAAGTAATTGGTGACGATAACAACATCAACGTGGCGGCGGCCTCGATCCGGGACGAATTGCTTTTCCTTTTGGGCACGTTGTCGGATGTCATTGAATTGCGCGATGCGCGAAGACAGGAAGGGCCTGTCGACGGTTATATGCTAAGCGGCAGCGTGGTAGGGGCCGAAGGGCTGCGCGTGGCAGCACAATTGACGTCAACTGTGGATCAGGTGTGCCTGTGGACCGAACGTTTCCGGTTTCGGGAAAAGGATACGTTTGACGCCGTTGAAGAAATCGCAATGAAAGTTGTCGAAGCGCTTCAGTTGCGGCTGCGGGATGGTCACTGGTCCGATATCTGGTCAGCACACGCTACATCCACCGAAGTTTGGACGGCATTTCAGAATGGCCGCATTCAGGAAAGCCTTACGACCAAGGACGGCCTGTTTCGTGCCATCCGCCAGTATGAGGTCTGTTTGCAGCGCGATCCGGACTATCTGCCTGCGCGGATCGCTGTCGGTTTCTGCCGCCTGGACCTGATCCGGTTGGGCATGGAAGATTCGCCGGAACAAACGCTGGCTCTGGTCGAGGCCGACTGCGCCATCATGCGTGAAAAACACCCGGCGGATCCCTATTGTGCCGCGCTCGAAGCGTTTACCCAAAATGTTGCTGGCCATACTGCCAAGGCTTGCCAGCTGATGCGCAAGGTTCTTGAGCGGTTCCACAGCAGCCCCGAATTGCTGGGCTATTATGGTGTCTTGTTGATGTATGACGACCGGCTTGAGGACGGAATAGCCACGTATCGGCAAGCTCTTGCGTTAACTCCGCACCCGCCGATCTGGATCGAGGCGAACTTGTCAATGACCCTTGCCCTCTCGGAAGACAAGGCAGCATGGCAGCACGCGCATAATGTCTTGCGAGTGGACCCCGGCAGCGTGCGGGCGCGGGTCGTGTTATGCATGTTGTCCGCTGCGGCAGGCAACCAGTCACTGGCACGTCGGCACGCCCGTCGCATCCTGGAATTGCAGCCCGGATTTACGGCCGAGCGCTGGGCCTGGCCCGGCTGTTTCAAAAACAGAAAATACTATGACGAAGGCGCGCGACTGTTGGCCGAAGCTGGTCTTTGATGGCGTTTATTTGTCTTCCAGCACTTTACGGGCGACGCGGAAACACTCCAATGCTTGCGGAACGCCGCAATAAATCCCGACCACGTGGATGATGGCGCGTATTTCTTCTTTGGTGACCCCGTTGGTGATGGCGCCGCGGCAGTGGATTTCCCATTCATGCATCTTTCCCAAAGCGCCGATCATGGACAGGTTCATCATCGATCGCGTTTTTGCGTCGATCACGTCATCCCCCCAGCCAAAACCCCAGCACCAGGCGGTCATGGCTTCCTGAAACGGGCGGGTGAAATCGTCAGCTGCTGCAAGGTTCTTTTCCACATAGTCCGCGCCCAGTGTATTCTTCCGTTGTTCCAACCCTTTCAGGAACAGGTCTTCGTCAAATAAGTCGGCCATTGCGGGTCTCCGGTTTGTCAGCGTGTCAGGTGGTGGTTGTATGCGGGATCGTAGTGCGAAATTATCCAGTGGCACATCTGTTTTAACCGGTGTGGATGGTCCATTATCTCGATATACCTACGTGGCTTTAGGCCAGGACCGGTCGACTTCGCAAAGGTGCCATTCCTTGGGCATCAGCGTGGTTGATCTATCCGCTCAAGGGCAGGGCAAACAGGTTATGTCTGCCTGGGGCGGGTTTCATTCCACGGCCTCGCGCATCCATTGTTGCAACTTCGCGATTGAGTGTTCAGACATCACACCGCAACCCGGATCCAGCACCAGCGGGCCGGGGCGGTAACCGCGCGATCTGAGGCCGCGATGCACGGATTCCACAAGCCGGATGTCTTCTTCGACCGTTGTTTCCCTGTCTTGAACGGCCAGTTGCAGGATCACCGCGCTTTCCGAACCACCTTCGGTGTACCAACCGCGCCAGACGGTGCAGTGATCCGTGTCACTTGCGCGCCAGTGATATGTGTTCAGCACATTGCCCGGGTAGCACTGGAACGAAAACATAGGCCACAGGAACCACGATTGGTATTCGCCCGCATGAGGCACCGACAAGTCGATAGGGTAAGTCATCTTGTCGAGGCTCTGACATTCGGTCGTGTGGCGCAGCACGAAACCGCCGCCTGCATCGGGTTGGATGTCGTAGGTTTCGGGCTTGACGACACCTTCAGCAAAAGTCGGGTGGTTGGTCGGGCAGTGATAGCATTCCGAATAATTCTCGACGCTGACCTTCCAGTTGCAGTGTTCAGGGATCTCGACCCATTCCAGCGGCTCAAGCTCGTCGATATGTGGGACAAATGTACGGATTTCCTGCCGCACTCCGGGATACCAGTCATCCATCGGGGCTGCGTTTTCGTCGAGATTGACGAAGATGAACCCATTGAAGATTTCGGTCCGGACCGCCGTCAGGCAGATTGCACTGCGGTCAAATCCGGGGACGGATTTGATATTTGGACCCGCGCGCAGCTGGCCGGACAACTCGTAAGTCCACGCGTGGTAAGGGCAGACGACGACGCGGGTGTTTCCTGCGCCCGAGACCATTTCGTGCGCGCGGTGCTGGCAGACGTTATAGAAAGTGCGAATTTCGCCATCGCGTCCGCGAATGCAGAACAGGTTTTGCCCGGCGATCTCAAAAGCAAAGTAATCCCCTGTTTCCCGAACCTGCGCGACATGGCCTGCGAACTGCCATGTTCGGGCCAAAAGCCCCTGTATCTCCTTCTCGAAAATGGCGGGATCCGTATAGTAGCGCGCGTCCAGTGAATGGGTCAGGGGTACATTCATTCGGGTTCCTCCGCATAGATGCCAAGCTGATGGCGGCGACGATGGAAACGTTCGACCCGTTCGACGATCTCGTCGCTGGATACCGCGATCACGAAAGACAGCAGCGTTTCCAGCAGCGCGATGGTCGAAACGGATGATGGGAAAAACTGCGGCGTATCTGCTGCGACGACAAACCCGTGATGGGCGTTCCGGATCACAGGGCTGGCCGGGCTGTCTGAGATACCTATGACAGTCAGGCCCTGCTGACGTGCCAGTTTGACCGCCTCGATCACTTCGGTTCGGTAGGGATGACAGGTGATCGCAATCAGCACGTCCTGTTCATCCGCCCATGCAAGATCGTCTACCGGGGTTGAACCGGGGCGGGGGATTGCATGAAACTGCTTCATCCCGGTCGAAGCCAGATAGGTAAAGTTGCGCGCGTTGGAATTGTTGACGCCCACGCCGAGTGTGAAAATCTGGCGACAATTCCAGATGACTTCGGCAGCAGATTTCAGGCGGTTCGCGTCGATCCCTGCAAATGTTTCCTCGATATTCCGGATCGCGGCGCCGATCATATCGGCATACAGGCCGCCCAATTCACCGGATTTGCCGATGTCCTGAAGCCATCTGGCACGGTCTGGAAACGACACGCGCCCTTTTCGGATCGCGTCGCGAAAGGGTTCGCGAAAATCTTCGTACCCTTCAAACCCCACTTGCCGTGCCATGCGCACGAATGTGTTGGGTTTGACCTTTGCCGCCTCGGCAATTTCGCGCACGGTTGAGACCCCTACATCCGTAGGGTTCTCCAGAACGTAACGCGCGGCTTTCTGCGCCTCAGGGGTCAGGGCGTCCCACTCTTCGGTCAGGCGGTCCAGAACAGTTGATGATACATTTGTGTCATTCATGATTGACGATGGTACAAATGTGGAATTAGCCTGTCGAGCAGAAAAGCGACTCGGGAAGAGGAAAAATCATGTCCGGGAATGAACTGCCGTCACACGCACGCGTGGTCATCGTCGGAGGCGGCGTCATGGGCGTTGGTCTGGCCTACCATCTGGCCCATGAAGGCTGGGGCGAAGAGACTGTTCTGCTGGAAAAGGCCGAGCTGACCAGCGGCAGTACATGGCATGCGGCAGGGCAGATTACGCATTCAACCTCAAGCTTTGGTCTGGGCAAATGCGTCGATTACAACATCAGTTTGTATTCCGGCCTGCTTGAGGCCGAGACAGGTCAGCCTGTCACATGGCATGGCTGCGGCTCGTTCCGTCTCGCATATACCGAGGATGAGATGGATTGGCTGCGCCATACCCTGTCGGTGGGCCGGTCGCTGGGTTTCAATATCGAACTTGTCGGTCCCGAGAAGGTGGCTGAACTGCATCCGTTTTATAACCTCGAAGGTGTTCTGGGCGCGCTGCATACACCGGATGACGGGCATGTGGACCCGACCAATGTGACCATGGCGATGGCAGCCGGGGCACGCCAGAAGGGCGTGCGCATCTTCCGCAGCTGCCGGGCGACGAACATCACGCAGGGCGCAAACGGCGAATGGATTGTTGAGACCGAACAGGGCACCATCATCTGTGAGCATGTGGTGAACGCGGGCGGCACCTACGCGCGCCAGATGGGCGAATGGTCCGGGCTGCAACTGCCCATGACGTCAATGACGCACCATTATTTCGTGACTGAGCCAGTGCCCGAATTCCAGAACTTGGACAAGGAACTGCCGGTGATCCGCGATGACCGCAAAGTCTCGGGCTATATCCGGATGGAGCAGCAGCGCGGCCTGATCGGAATATACGAGAAAGAGAATCCGAACTCGGTCTGGCATGATCATTGCCCTTGGGAGTACGAGAACTGGTTGTTCGACGCGGATTATGACCGGGTAATGCCATGGCTTGAGGAAAGTCTGAACCGGATGCCGATTTTTTCCGAACTGGGCATTCAACGTGATGTGCATGGGGCGATATCACATCCGCCGGACGGCAACCCCTTGATCGGTCCTGCGCCGAGTGTGCGAAATTACTGGTGCTGTTGCGGGACGCAGATCGGCATCGGCTGGGGGCCGGGTCTGACCCGTGAACTGGCCCGCTGGATGGTGCATGGGGCTGCCGATATCTCGATGCGGGATTTCGATCCGCGCCGCTTTGGCAGCTATGCCAGCAAAGACTGGCAGGTGATCAAGGCCGAGGAAGATTATTGCTTACGTCACGAAATCCCGTTTCCACACTTCAATCGACTTGCAGGGCGTCCGATCAAGCCGTCGCCACTGTATGAGTTGTTGAAATCAAAAGGCGCGGTACATGAAGAGGTCTATGGCTTCGAACGCCCCCGCTGGTTCGCCCGCGATGGCGTGGAACAACGCGATCACTATTCCTTCCGCCGCACTCCTGCCGACGATATGGTCGCGACCGAGGTCAAAGCCGTGCGGGAACGTGTCGGGATCATGGATGTCACTGCCTTCACCAAAGTCGAAGTATCGGGGCCCGATGCTTATACTCTGCTGGATCGGTTGACTGCTAACAGGATGCCGCAAAAGGTTGGCTCGATCACACTGACCCATATGCTGAACCGCCGTGGCCGGATCGAGTTGGAGACTACGATTGTCCGCATGGCCGAAGACCGCTTCTATCTGGTCTGTGCTGCGTTCTTCGAACAGCGTTTGCTTGATCATTTGGCGCATCAGCGCAAGGGTGAAGATGTGCAGATCACCGCGCTGTCTTCCGATTGGTCTGCCTTGTCGCTGAACGGCCCCAGATCACGCGAAGTTCTGGCGCGCTGTACGGATACCGATCTGAGCAATGCCGGGTTCCGCTGGCTGTCGGCGCAAGAGGTCACGATTGCCGGTCATAAACTCTGGGCGTTTCGCATGTCTTATGCGGGTGAACTGGGTTGGGAGCTGCATATGCCCAACGCCGCCTGCCTTGATGTCTACAATGCGCTATGGGCTGCGGGCGAGGCGTATGGCATCGCAGACTATGGCAGTTTCGCCATGAACGTGATGCGGATGGAGAAGGGCTTCAAAGGGGCAGGTGAGCTGACCAACGAGGTCACGCTGGCCGAAGCTGACGCGCTGCGCTTTGCCCGTACGGGCAAGGACTACCTGGGCAGGGACAAGACGCTGAACGCCGATTTGCCATGGATATGTGCCTATCTGCAAATCGAGCCGGATGGCGAAATTGACGGCCATGGAGGCGAGGCGGTGATGCTGGACGGGCGTGTCATAGGCTCGACGGCTTCGGTCGCGTTCGGTCACACGGTCGGTAAGATATTGGCCTTTGCATACATCAAACCCGAAGCAGCAAAAGCGGGAACCGAATTGGAGGTCGTGATTCACGGCAAGCCGCGTCCGGCCCGAGTACTGGATAAGCCCGCCTACGATCCAGACAGCCTGCTGCCCCGCATAGACGCAGTAGTGGAGACCGCCTGATGAACCTGCCCACCACAATGAAAGCCATGGTCACGATGGGCCATGGAGGTTTAGAGCAGATAGTTTGGCACGATAACTGGCCGCGTCCTGAACCTGCGGAGGGTGAAGTGCTGATCAAGGTTGCGGCATGTGGGCTGAACAATACGGACGTCAACACGCGGTCGGGTTGGTACTCTAAGACGGTCTCAGCCGCAACGACCGGTGGTGCGTTTGAAGAGGTTGGCGAAGAAGATCCCACCTGGGGCGGTAATCCGATCACCTTTCCGCGAATTCAAGGGGCCGATATCTGCGGGCATATCGTTTCCGTCGGCGACGGTGTTGACCGGGGGCGTATTGGTGAGCGTGTTATCACGGATGGCTGGCTGCGCGACCCGGTGGAACCCGACAATATGGACAAGACTGGTTATTTCGGCTCGGAACGGGATGGTGGTTTTGCCGAATACGCGACAACTCTGGCGGTGAATGCTGTGGCAATCACCTCGAACCTGACGGATGCTGAACTGGCAACTTTTTCCTGCTCTTACTCCACCGCCGAAGGCATGTTGACCCGTGCCAATGTGACCGGCGAGGATACGGTTTTGGTTCCAGGTGCTTCCGGCGGTGTGGGCGGTGCGCTTGTGCAACTGGCCAAACGGCGCGGCGCACGGGTGATCGCGATGGCATCCGAATCCAAACACGCGGACGTGGCCAGGCTTGGCCCTGACGTCATTCTGCCACGCGCTCCTGCGAACCTGCGCGAGGCGCTGGGCGTAGAAAAGATCAGTGTGGTCGCAGATGTCGTGGGCGGACCATACTGGCCGAACCTGATCGACATATTGGAACGGGGTGGCCGCTATACCTGTTCGGGCGCAATTGCAGGCCCGATCGTCGAACTTGATCTGCGCACATTCTACCTGCGCGACCTGACCTTCACCGGTTCGACCGTCATTGACCCTCAGGTCATGAAGAACCTCGTAACATACATCGAGGCTGGTGAGATCCAGCCAGCGCTTGCCGCGACATACCCGTTGGAGGATCTCCGAGATGCGCAAGCCGCGTTCATTGCGAAAGAGCACGCCGGCAACATCGTGGTGATGCCATGACGCTTGACGATGTTCTTAAAGCTGCCCGGCAAATGCACCATGCGCATCCGGATCTGGCTGCGTTCGCGTCTTGGCCGGGTAATCTGACCCCGACGGGGTTGGATCCCGCACCCATTCCCGCAACGAGACTGGTGGCAGCCTTCGACCTTGTTGAAGACGCGCCAACCCGTGACCTGATCACGGCGGTCAAAGCGACGGCGCATCTGGCACATTGGAAACACACCTACACTGAAGACGAAGTTGGTGCGGATTTCCTGAACCGATACGGCTATTATGAGCTGTTCGGTCCAACCGGACATTTTCACTCGACCCTGCTGCGCGGCTACATCGCGTATTGGGGGGCTGGCCTGAATTACGATTGGCACAGCCATCAGGCCGAAGAACTCTACCTCGTTCTTGGCGGAGGTGCGTTGTTCAAGGTCGATGGGGTCGAAACTTATATTGGTGCCAATCAAACGCGCTTGCACGCAAGTTGGCAAAGTCATGCCATGGTCACCACATATCAGCCGATCCTGACCTATGTCCTGTGGCGCGGTGAAGGCATGGGTGACTTGCCCCGGATGGATATCGCATGAAGATCAAAGCTATCACTGTATATAACATCGATCTCCCGCTTGAGCATCCATATTGGTTGTCTGGTGGGCGGCTGAAATTCGAAACCCTTGACGCGACACTCGTGAAAATCGAGACCGATGCGGGGTTTGTTGGCTGGGGTGAAGGGACCCCATGGGGCCATACCTATGTGCCCGCGCATGGACCGGGTATCCGCGCTGGAATTGAAACGATGGCGCCGTTCATTCTGGGCCTGGATCCGCGACGGGTTTTGGAGGTGGAACGGGCGATGGATCTTGCCTTGCCCGGGCACCTTTATGCCAAAAGCCCAATTGATATGGCCTGCTGGGATATCGCGGGTCAGGCGGCGGGCGTGCCGATTGCCGATCTGATGGGGGGTGGATCGCGGACACCGCGCCCGATTGCGTCCTCGGTCGGGGCGAAAACCGTCGACGAAACGCGCGCGGTCATAGAGCGTTATCGCCAGCGGGGCTACATCGCCTATTCCGTAAAGATCGGCGGTGACGTTGAACGGGACATCGCGCGTGTTCGCGATGTCGAGAGTATTCGGCGACCCGGCGAGATCGTTCTTTATGATGTCAATCGAGGCTGGACGCGTCAGCAAGCGTTGCGTGTGATGAGCACCTGCGCGGAACTTAATGTCATGTTCGAACAACCTTGTGAGACGCTGGATGACATTGCTGCAATCTCGGGGCTTCATTCGTCGCCCGTTTCAGTGGACGAAAGCCTTGTGACTTTGCAGGATGCGGCCCTTATCGCCCGCGATGGTCTGACTCAGATTTTCGGGATCAAGTTGAACCGCGTCGGCGGGCTGACCAAGGCTGCGCGCATTCGGGATATCGCATTGGCCCATGGGATAGACATGTTCGTAATGGCCACTGGCGGTACGGTTCTGGCCGATACCGAAGCATTGCATCTGGCCGCGACCATCCCGGATAACAACTGCCTTGCAGTATGGGCCTGTCAGGACATGATCACGGTCGATATTGCCGGGGGGCGTGGGCCTCGGAATGTTGATGGCCACTTGCACCTGCCAGAAGAGCCTGGACTTGGCGTTCATCCGGATGAAAGCACATTAGGTGATCCAGTGGGAGTATACGCTTGAAAATCAACAAGATAACGCTCTGGTCTGTCGATCTGACAAGTCACGAAACGTACCACATGGCTGACGGCAAGACTTGTGCCACTGTGAAATCCCATATTCTGAGCCTTGAAACGGATACCGGTCACAGGGGATGGGGTGAGGTCTGCCCGATCCCGCATTACCTGCCGGCCTATGCGGATGGGGTGCCGGGAGCCATTGCTGAGATGGGGCCTGAAATCCTCGGGATCACTCCTTTTGGTATAGACGCCCCAATGCGCAAGCTGGACGGGCTATTGCAAGGGCATCAATACGCGAAATCAATCGTCGATATCGCGCTTTGGGACCTGTTCGGTCAGGCGGCAGGGTTGCCGGTTTATGCGGTGTTGGGTGGGCGAACGCAGGCAAATATGCCACTCTATCATTCAATTACTTGCATTGCACCGGACGAGATGGCGCGCATTGCCAAATCCGCTTTTCAAACCGGCATCCGCCAGTTTCAGGTCAAGCTGGGCGTCGAGGGAGATTGGCAGGCGGATGCCGAGCGGCTGATCAAAGTGCGCGAAGCCGTGGGAACCGGGCCGTTGGTATATGGTGACTGGAATTGTGGAGCATCGCGATTGCAGGCAACCCGTACCGGGCGTGCGGTGGCACATCTGGACGTGATGTTGGAACAGCCCTGCAAAACGCTGGAAGACTGTGCCGCTGTCCGTCAGGCTACTGGTCTTCCGATGAAAATCGACGAGAGTGCCTTTGACCTTGCCTCGCTTTTGCGTGCGTATGAACTGGGTTGCATGGATGCGGTGGCGCTTAAACTTTCGAAATTCGGCGGATTGTCAGCAATGCGTCGTGCACGGGATCTGACCGTGCATCTTGGTGCCGAGATTTGCGCTGAATGCACATGGGGGTCTGACATTATTACTGCGGCTTCACTTCACTTTGCGGCGTCGACGCCGAAAGGTTCTCTGATGAACACGTGTGACTTGTCTTCTTACGTGGCCCCGCGTCTGTGTCCTGATGCACCAATTCGTGAAAACGGCCGGATTGCTCCGCCCGAAGGTCCGGGTTTAGGTGTTGTGCCGGACCTCGATATCCTTGGCACCCCAATTCTGGAGATCGACTGAGATGCTGAAAATCCAATCACAATCCGAATGGATTGCTCGCGCGAACGAAGTTCTACCTGCCGGCGGGTTTGGCAACTTTGATCCGGGCATCATCATCGCCCGTGGTGAAGGCAGCCGTGTCTGGGACGAGGATGGCAACGAATATGTCGATTACCTGATCGGGTCGGGTCCGATGCTGCTGGGTCATGGCCACCCTGAAGTGATGGAAGCCGTTTTGGAACAGCTGCCCAAAGGGATGACGTTTTTTGCCAATAACAGAAAAGGAATCGAACTGGCCGAGGCCATCATCGACGCCGTTCCCTGCTGCGAGCAGGTGCGCTTTGTCGCGTCGGGAGGCGAAGCCGACATGTATGCGATTCGCCTGGCGCGGGCTTATACCGGGCGCAGCAAAATCCTGAAGTTTGAAGGCGGTTACCACGGTATGAGCGCCGAGGCGCAGATGAGCCTTGCCCCAAGCCGCAGAGTTAATTTCCCGCAGGCTGTTCCCGACAGCGCCGGTATCCCCGACAGCGTGGCCGAGCAAATGCTGATCGCGCCCTTTAACGATCTGGAAGCCGTCGCTGCTTTGCTGGATGAAAATGACGACGTTGCCGCGATTATGGTCGAGCCTTTGCAACGGATCATTCCGCCAATGCCGGGATATTTGCAAGGCCTTCGAACCCTGTGTGATCAACATGGTGTGTTGCTGATCTTTGATGAGATTGTCACCGGATTCCGGCTGGCTTATGGCGGGGCGCAGGAACGATACGGGGTCACACCGGATATCTGCACTTTGGGTAAGATCACGGGCGGTGGCTTCCCTCTGGCTGCGCTCGGTGCCAGCGTCGAGATCATGAAGCATTTCGATAAATCGAAGGTCGGGGAAGAAGGTTGGCTGATGCAGTTGGGGACCCTATCGGGGAATCCGGTCGCCTCGGCAGCTGGTCTGAAGACGATGGAGATTCTGCGGCGTGACGGCGCGTATGAGCGTTTGCGCGCAATTGGAAAACACTTGCAGCAGATTCAGTCGGACGCCTTGAATGAAGCGGGCATCGCGCATCGGATTTGCGGTGACGAGACTTTGTTTGACATCTATTTCACCAACGCTGAATGCCGTGATTATCGCAGTGCAAACCATGATGATCAACAGCGTAACGCCACTTACAATGCGGTGCTGCGCGCCCATGGAATCTTCAAGTCTCCGGGCAAGCTTTATCCGTCGCTGGCGATCACCGATGCGGATCTGGAACAGACCCGCCACGCTGTCCGTCACGCTGTTGATGCCATTTCCTGAAGGTTGGATGTATACAACGTAAACGGGTCGCCGTTGAATTCAACAGCGACCCGCTACCTTTGGAAGTCGGGGGTCAGCCTCGCCCCCTCGAATACTGATTAAATCACCGGCAATCTGAAAACTTTTCGATACTTTCGAGACTGACCCGACTTCCTCATTGGTATGTCACATTAATGCCTGAGATTCCTGGCAGCCACAGTGATCAAGTTCACACTGCCTCAATTTAATTTGATTTTTTCCAATCGAAAAAACCCGGACCCGCCTGTTCCAGCAGTTCCGCCGCCATCGTGCGGGCCATTTCTGGCCCGTCTTTGACAGAACCGGTCACTTCTCTGTTCACGGTGTCCGACCCATCTGGGCGCAGGACTTCGCCGCGCAGCCTTAAGTTGTCTCCGTCCAGTTCCGCCAGGCCAGCGATCGGAGTTTCGCAAGACCCGTCCAGCGCGGCCAGCAAGGTGCGTTCGGCGGCCAGCCGCCATCCTGTTTCCGCGTGATGAATCGCTTCAAGCATTTCAGCCGCGCGCATATCGTTGCTGCGCCGTTCGATGCCAATGGTACCCTGTGCAATCGCGGGCAGCATGTCATCCGGAGAAATGGCGCTGGCTGGAACCTCATCCATGCCCAGACGGTGAATGCCAGCCATGGCCAGAAAAGTGCAATCCGCGACCCCGGCTTCCAGCTTTTTCAGCCGTGTCTGCACGTTCCCGCGAAACTCGACCACTTTAAGATCCGGCCGCCGGTTCAGCAGCTGCGCCCGGCGCCGCAATGACGAGGTGCCCACAACGGCCCCTTCGGGCAGATCGTGGATTGAGTTAAGGCGCGGTGAGATGAAAGCGTCACGCACATCTTCGCGCGGGAGGAATGTGTCCAGAACCAGCCCTTCGGGCTGTTCAACAGGCATGTCTTTCGTTGAATGCACGGCGATATCGATTTCAGCGCGCAACATCGCCTCTTCGATTTCCTTGGTGAACAGGCCCTTGTTGCCGATTTCCTTCAGGGGACGATCCGCATCGATCATTGCGCGATTGTCGCCGGTTGTTTTGATCACGACGATTTCAAAGGCCGCTTCGGGCAGATCGAAAGCATCGCTCAGGCGTTGGCGGGTTTCATAGGCCTGAGCCAGAGCCAGCGGTGAACCACGGGTGCCAATTCTGAGGGGCGATGCGGGAGTGGGCAGGGTCAAAGTCATGTGCACAGCTTTAGTCGCGTCACATTGCCCTGACAATGGGGGCTGAGCTTGACAAATTGCCGCCGAAGGACGACCCGTTGCCAAAACCGGAAGATTGGGGGCGAATATGGCCGAGACAAAGAAGCTGCTGCGGGCGCTGGCGGGTGAAGTACAGGATGTGCCGCCAATCTGGATGATGCGCCAGGCGGGTCGGTATCTGCCGGAATACCGGGCCACCCGTGCCCAGGCCGGGGATTTTCTGTCTTTATGCTATAACCCGGAACTGGCCGCCGAAGTCACATTGCAGCCAATCCGGCGCTATGGGTTTGACGCTGCGATCCTGTTTGCCGATATCCTGCTGGTGCCGCAGGCGTTGGGTGCGGATCTGTGGTTTGTGACCGGCGAAGGCCCACGTTTGTCGACGATCACGCGGCAAGCCGAGTTTGAAGCGCTGAAGCCGGTGGACGCGATTCATGAGACATTGTCGCCCGTTTATGAAACGGTTCGGTTCCTGTCGCGAGAATTGCCGTCTGAGACCGCGCTGATCGGGTTTGCCGGCGCGCCCTGGACGGTCGCGACCTACATGATCGCCGGGCGTGGAACACCCGATCAGGGACCAGCTCACGCTCTGCGAGAGAGCTATACTGCTTTATTCGAGGCGCTTCTGGATCGCATCACGGAGGCAACAATTGAGTATCTGTCAGCTCAGATCGACGCTGGGGCCGAGGTGGTCAAGATTTTCGACAGCTGGGCGGGTTCCCTGAAAGGTGACGCGTTTCGCAAATACGCGGTGGAACCGTGTCGTGTGATTACACAGGCCATCAAGGAGCGTCACCCCGGCATCCCGGTGATCGGTTTCCCGCGCGAGGCGGGGGAGGGGTATGTCGGGTTTGCCAAGACGACGGGTGTGGATTGCGTCGCGCTGGACAATTCGGTGTCGCCCGATTGGGCCGCCAGACATGTACAGATTGATGGTTGTGTACAGGGAAACCTGGCCTCGTCGCATATGGTGACCGGTGGGCAGGCTCTGGTGGATGAGACGCGGCGGATTGTCGAGGCGTTCTCTAAGGGACCGCACATCTTCAACCTGGGACATGGGATCACGCCGGATGCCGATCCTGAGAATGTTCAGCTGATGATCGATACGGTACGCGGGCAGTAAGCAGGTTAAAGGGGGCCAGCCCCCTTCTTGGCCTGAGGCCAATCCACCCCCCGGGATATTTTGGGCCAGATGAAGTACGGATCAGCGCAGGCCGTCGAGCTCTGCGAGGATCTCATTAGTATGCTCGCCGCGCTTGGGGCTGGGTTTCGGGGTCCAGTCATGGCCTGAAAACCGTGGGGCGGCGGCGGCCTGGAACGTGCCGTCAAAATCCTGCCAGCTGTTGCGATGGCGGTTCATCGGGTGTGAGCGGGCTTCGTCCGGGCTGAGGACAGGAGCAACGCAGGCATCTGTTCCGCGAAACAGGGCCTCCCAATGGTCGCGCGGTTGACTGGCGAAGATGTCGGTTAGACGGCGTGAAAGCGAAGGCCACAGAACACGGTCGTATTGCCGCTGAAACTCGGTATCGTTTGTGAGGCCCAGTAAGTTCAGAAACTGCTTATAGAATTTTGGTTCGAGGCATTGCACGGAAATAAAGCCGCCGCAGGCGCAGGCGTAGGTGCTGCTCCAGTGGGGACCGTCCAACAGGCTTTGACCCCGGGTTTCAGACAGGTTGCCGGTTTGGCGCATTGTCATAAGCAGGTTCATCATATGGGCTGAGCCGTCATAGATTGCCGCATCAACGACAGTACCTGCGCCAGTTCGCTGTGCATTGATCAGCCCGGCCAGAATGCCCGCCACAAGATACATGGCCCCACCGCCGATATCACCTACCAACGTTGGCGGGGTCTGCGGTGCATGGCCGGGATGCGAAGCATACCAGAGCGCACCGGACAGGGCGATGTAATTCAGGTCATGCCCCGCCGTGTCGGCCAGCGGGCTATCCTGCCCCCAGCCCGTCATGCGCCCGTAGACCAGTTTTGGATTGCGGGTCAGGCAGACATCCGGGCCGAGCCCCAGTTTTTCCATCACACCGGGACGGAATCCTTCGATCAGCGTATCGGCTGTGTCGATTAGGCGAAGCGCGATATCCAAATCATTGGCGTCCTTCAGATCAAGTGCGATGGATCTTTTGCCGCGGTCCAGCAGGGAACGTTCCGGCATACCCGGTGTTGCGGCGCCCCCTTTGCGGTGGATTGTTATCACGTCAGCGCCCAGATCTGCCAGTAACATGGAACCAAACGGGCCGGGGCCCAGACCTTCGAGTTCGACAACACGTATTCCGTTCAGCATCAGGGCCCTCCGTTCCCGGCAGAGTTTGCTAGCTGGTGTCGGGATTGCAAGCCGGATGATTGCCGACGAGGACGGTCTTCCTTTTGGCAGTTGTTCATCACATGGTACGGAATGGGCCTGTTATCCCTGTGTTCGGGGCGATAGGGTCTGGGCCAGAACGGGGAGCGGATATGACGACCATTTTATCCATCAGAGATCTGCGCAAATCTTACACCGATGGGTTCGAGGCGCTGAAAGGTGTGTCTCTGGACATTGAAGAAGGCGAAATTCTTGCGCTTCTGGGGCCGAATGGGGCGGGGAAAACCACTCTGATCTCGACGATCTGCGGAATAACCACGCCAACATCCGGTGCGGTTTCAGTCGGCGGGCACGACATTCAGTCGGATTATCGCGCAGCGCGCAGGATGATCGGGCTTGTCCCGCAAGAGATCGCGCTGGAACCGTTTGAAAAGGTCTGGAACACAGTTCGGCTGTCACGCGGGTTGTTTGGGCTGGGCAAAGACAACGCCCGGATCGAGGACATTCTGCGCAAGCTCTCGCTATGGGACAAGCGCAAGAACCCCATCAAGGAGCTGTCGGGCGGCATGAAACGCCGCGTGCTGATCGCCAAGGCTCTGGCGCATGAACCACGTGTTTTGTTTCTGGATGAACCGACGGCAGGTGTGGATGTCGAGCTGCGCAAGGATATGTGGGAAATCGTGGCCGAGCTGAAACGGGACGGTGTCACCATCATTCTGACAACCCACTATATCGAAGAGGCCGAAGCCATCGCGGATCGCGTCGGCGTCATTGACAAGGGTGAGTTGCTTTTGGTGCAGGACAAAGACACGCTTATGGCGCAGATGGGCAAAAAGCAGATTGTCGTCATGCTGACCGAGCCAATCGCCAAGATTCCCGATGATTTGGCCAACCACAATCTGACCCTCAATGGCGCCGGGGATAGCCTGATCTATACCTACGATACCCATGCGGATCGCACAGGCATTACGACCCTTTTGAATGACGTGTCGCAGGCCGGGTTGGTGTTGCGCGATGTGCAGACACGGCAATCGAGCCTGGAGGAGATATTTGTCAATTTGGTATCCGGAGAGGCGGCATGAACTGGACCGCAATTGCTGCAATCTACCGGTTCGAAATGGCCCGCTTCTTTCGCACCCTGGCGCAAAGCTTCCTGTCGCCGGTTCTTTCCACTTCGCTGTATTTCGTGGTGTTTGGCACCGCCATCGGCAGTCGAATTCAGGAGGTCGAGGGCGTATCCTACGGCGCGTTCATCGTGCCGGGCTTGATCATGCTGTCTGTAGTGATGCTGTCGATCTCGAACGCGTCTTTCGGAATTTATTTTCCCAAGTTTCTGGGCACCATCTACGAGCTGTTGTCGGCACCGGTGAATTTTATAGAAATCGTGATTGGGTATGTCGGTGCGGCGGCCACCAAAGCACTGTTTGTGGGGTTGGTCATTCTGGCCACGTCGACCTTCTTCGTCGACATACGGATCGAACACCCCTTTGCCATGGCGGCGTTCTTGATCCTGTCATGTCTCAGCTTCTCGTTGCTGGGCTTTATCATCGGCATATGGGCCAGTAATTTTGAACAGATGTCACTGGTGCCGCAGCTTGTGGTTACGCCACTTATCTTCCTTGGTGGTACGTTTTATTCAATCTCGATGCTGCCGCCCTTGTGGCAGACGATCACGTTGTTCAATCCGGTCGTCTATCTGATTTCAGGGTTTCGCTGGTCGTTTTTCGGGCTTGCGGATGTGCCCATCGCCCTGAGTTTGCTGGCCATCATAGCCTTTACTGGGGTGTGTCTGGCGGTCATTGGCTGGATCTTCAAAACCGGCTGGCGCATTCGCAGCTAACCCGCGCCGGGGCGTTGCATTTTTGCCCGTCGAGTGTGCGAATCTGGTTCACGTCGCGTTCAAGGTTCGAAGAGTCCCTTGTTTACGGGTTGGTGGCACTCTACATCGGCACCCATGAAGCTCAGCCTGCCGTTCGTCAAAAATCACCCCTGTGTGGCCATCGTCCGCCTGTCCGGCGCCATTGGAATGGCCGGGCGCGGATCTTTGAACGACGCCACGCTGGCGCCGGTTCTCGAGAAAGCCTTTCGCAAGGGAAAACCTGCGGCCGTGGCGCTTGAGATCAATTCACCGGGCGGATCCCCTGTCCAAAGTTCAATGATCGGTGCGCGCATTCGGCGTTTGTCCGAAGAACTGGACGTGCCGGTCATCGCTTTTGTCGAAGACGTCGCTGCATCCGGTGGGTATTGGCTGGCCGCCGCAGCGGATGAGATCTGGGCCGATGACAGTTCCGTACTGGGATCGATCGGTGTGATCTCGGCTGGATTTGGTGCGCATGTCTTTCTGGCGCGGCAAGGGTTTGAGCGGCGGGTCCATACCGCCGGGAAATCGAAGTCCATGCTCGATCCGTTTTCACCGGAAAAGAAAGAGGACGTGGCCCGCCTGCAAGGGTTGTTGGGTGATATCCACGAGAATTTCATTGCGCATGTCAAAGATCGGCGCGGGGACAAGCTGAATCAGGAAGCTGATCTGTTCACGGGCGAGGTTTGGCTGGCGCGTCGCGCGCAGGAATTGGGGTTGATCGACGGCATCGCACATCTGAAGCCAAAGATGCAGGACCGTTTCGGCGACAAGGTCAAATTTCGCCGCTATGGCGTGAAAAAACCGATCTGGACCCGGTTTGGGGCCAGCTTGGCGCAGGACGCCATCGCAGGGTTAGAGGAGCGGGCAGCCTACGCGCGTTTCGGTTTGTGACGTGATCGTAAAGGCTGTCACTCTTTTTCTGATCGCAATGGGCGTATTGGCAATGTTCGGCAAGTTGCGGTTTCCCGGGCAGAAAAGGCTAAGCTCGGCAAAATGTCCGCGATGCGGTCGGTACCGCATCGGAAAGGGCCCCTGTGCCTGTGAAAAAGGAGGCCGGGCTTGATCACAACGTGGCTGCTGTCTGGTCTTGGCCTGTTGATCCTGTTGCTGGCAGGCGATGCCTTGGTGCGGGGCGCAGTGAACCTGAGCCTGCGTTTGGGTGTCCCAGCCCTGATCGTCAGCCTTACGATTGTGGCCTTCGGCACGTCAGCGCCCGAGTTGCTGATTGCTATCAGCGCCGTCAAGGAACACGCACCGGGTATCGCGCTGGGCAATGTTGTCGGATCAAACACGGCCAATATCCTGTTGGTTCTTGGTCTTCCAGCGATGCTGGCAACGATCCATACCAGCGAATGCGACAGCCGTAGGAACTATGCCTTCATGCTGATGGCGACGGCCCTGTTCATAGGGTTGGCGTTTTGTGGAACATTCACCGTCGTCAGCGGCCTGATCCTGCTGGCGGCTTTGGGCCTGGTTCTGACGAATGCCTTTCGTGAAGCAAAGGCGCACCGCAAGGCCTGTGGCGAAGCCTGTGCGGATGATGACGATCTAGACGGCCTGGAAGAAGCCGATCCTGACATGCCTTACTGGAAGGTATCAGTTTACCTGATCCTCGGGCTTGTGGGTCTTCCGATGGGGGCGCACCTGCTGGTGGAAAATGCGACGGTCATCGCCCGGAACTATGGTGTCAGTGAAACGGTTATCGGTCTGACCTTGATTGCGGTCGGAACGTCATTGCCCGAATTGGCAACGACTGTCATGGCCGCTTTGCGCCGGCAGGCTGATGTGGCCCTAGGCAACGTGATTGGCTCAAACATGTTCAATCTTCTGGCCATTATCGGGATCGCAACCTGGTTCGGGCGTATCCCGGTCGATCCCGGTTTCCTGCATTTTGACCTTTGGGTCATGTTGGGCGCATCACTGCTTCTGGTTCCCTTTGTTGTCTTCAAGCAGGATATCTCTCGCGTTTGGGGTCTGGTGCTGACCCTCCTTTATGCGCTTTATGTCACTGTATTGCTGGTGTGATCTGACGAAACGAGGTGAAGCATGACCCGAGCTTTAGTGACCGGTGCCGGTATTCGTCTGGGTCGGGCCATGGCGCTTTATCTGGCGGGTCGTGGATATGATGTCGCCGTTCATTATGCGTCCTCAGAACGCCCCGCGCACGAGACCGTGGCGGAGGTACAGGCATTGGATCGACGGTCGGTGGCACTGCAGGCCGATCTGCTGGACGAGGCACAGGTGCAGGACCTGCTGCCCAAAGCAGCCGAGGCTCTGGGTGGGCCGATCACCTGTCTGGTAAACAACGCATCGATCTTTGAATATGACAGCGTTCACACAGCGACCCGCCAAAGCTGGGACCGCCATCTCGACAGTAATCTGCGGGCACCGTTCGTTTTGACCCAAGCCATGGCCGGGCAGGGGCTGGTTCCGGATACAGACGAAAACGGTGAACCCCTTGCGACCGGTCTGATCATCAACATGGTGGACATGCGCGTACGCAAGCTGACACCCGAGTTCATCTCTTACACCATCGCCAAAATGGGGTTATGGACGCTGACCCGTACCTCGGCACAGGCGCTGTCCCCGGCAATCCGAGTCAATGCCATTGGGCCCGGACCGACGGTACAGGGGCATCGTCAAAGCGCCGAGCATTTCCAGGCGCAAAGATCGAATACGGTTCTGGAACGCGGGTCAAATCCATCGGATATCACCGCCGCCATGGGGTATTTTCTGGATGCGCACGCGGTAACGGGACAACTTATTTGCGTGGATGGCGGTCAGCACCTTGGGTGGAAAACGCCGGATGTTCTGGGAGTTGAATAAGCAATATCGCTGCAAGTTTTGCACCGCGCACGTTTGTGTTACCCGCGTGTTACAAAAATGTCTTTTTTTTCATACACTTGCTAAATGTGTGAAAAAATATTGTTAAAAATCAATATCTTGAAAATGTGCCTATTTTTTGTGCATGTTAATGAAGTGGTAATGAAACAAGGGAAATTCTATGGCTGTGAAAACTTATCTTCACACTTATCCACAGGAATCGTGGATTTGTTTTCTCTTGATCTGAGGCCCGCAAGATTGCAGCCAGTAAAAGAGAATCATATCGGAATCCCATGACTACCCACAGTGAATCGTCCCTGACCGGTTATGCCTGCATTCAGCGCCACGCAAAGACGCTGGACAGCTCACCCGGGGTGTACCGGATGCTGGATGCCGACAGTCGGGTTTTATACGTGGGTAAGGCGCGAAACCTGAAGGCGCGGGTGTCGAACTATACAAGGCCGGGTCATTCGGGCCGGATCGAGAAGATGATCGCTTCGACCGCTTCGATGATGTTTCTGACCACAAGAACTGAAACCGAGGCGCTGCTGCTGGAGCAGAACCTGATCAAGCAGCTTAAACCGAAATACAATGTGCTGCTGCGGGACGACAAAAGCTTTCCGAATATCCTGGTCGCCAAGGATCATGAGTTTCCGCAGATCAAGAAACACCGTGGGGCCAAGAAGGAGAAGGGCGCCTATTTCGGACCATTTGCCAGCGCGGGTGCTGTAAACCGCACATTGAACCAGCTGCAAAAGGCATTCCTGCTGCGCAACTGTTCGGATTCCATGTTCGACAGCCGCACGCGGCCCTGTCTGCTTTATCAGATCAAACGGTGCTCGGGGCCCTGTGTCGGTTTGATTTCGGAACAGGATTACAGTGAAAGCGTGAAGGATGCAGAACGTTTCCTGTCGGGGCGCTCGACCAAGGTTCAGGAGGAACTGGCCGAACAGATGATGGCTGCGTCCGAGGCCATGGAGTTCGAACGCGCCGCCGGTCTGCGCGACCGTATCCGGGCGCTGACGCAGGTACAGACCGCACAAGGCATCAACCCTCGTGGTGTGACCGAAGCAGATGTGATCGGCCTTTATATGGACAGCGGGCAAGCCTGTGTTCAGGTATTCTTCATCCGTGCCAACCAGAACTGGGGCAACAAGGATTTTTACCCGCGTGTAGGACCAGATGTATCTCCGGCCGAGGTGATGGAAGCTTTCCTTGGCCAGTTCTACGACAACAAGGAACCACCACGGCAGTTGATTTTGTCGGACGGGATCGAAAACGCCGATCTGATGCAGGAAGCTTTGACGGAAAAAGCCGGTCGTAAGATCGAGCTTCTCGTGCCGCAGCGCGGGGAAAAACAGGAACTGGTTGCAGGTGCATTGCGCAATGCGCGAGAGTCTCTGGCCCGGCGCATGTCGGAAAGCGCGACACAGGCCAAGTTGTTGCGCGGTGTGGCCGAAGCATTTGATCTGGACGGCCCGCCCGGTCGGATCGAGGTCTACGACAACTCTCACATTCAGGGTACCAACGCTGTTGGCGGCATGATCGTGGCAGGGCCCGACGGGTTCATGAAGAACGCCTATCGCAAGTTCAACATTCGTGGCGATGACCTGACCCCGGGTGACGATTTCGGCATGATGAAAGAGGTTCTGAACCGTCGCTTCACCCGCCTGCAAAAAGAAGACCCGGATCGGGATAAGGGGCATTGGCCCGACCTGCTGCTGATCGATGGCGGTGCCGGGCAGGTCAGCGCTGTGCACGAGATCATGCAGGCTCACGGGGTCGAAGACATTCCGATGGTCGGTGTTGCCAAAGGGGTCGACCGTGACCACGGCAAGGAAGAGTTTCACCGGATCGGTCAGCGCCCCTTTGCGCTGAAACGCAACGATCCCGTCTTGTACTTTATTCAACGGCTAAGGGACGAGGCGCACCGTTTTGCCATTGGCACCCACCGTGCGAAACGCGCCAAGGCCGTTGGTGCCACGCCGCTGGATGAAATCCCAGGTGTCGGGGCAGCACGCAAGCGCGCCTTGCTGACTCACTTCGGCAGCGCCAAAGCGGTAAGCCGGGCCAATCTGGCGGACCTGAAAGCGGTCGAGGGGATCTCGGCCGGGTTGGCTCAGAAAGTCTATGATTTCTTCCACGACAAGGGTTAGACCTGTCGCCCCCGCCACAGGATATAGAGGCCCGAGGCTACAATAAGCGCGCTGCCGACCCACATGGTACGGTTCAGGCTTTCGCCGAACAGGGCGATACCCAACCCAATACCGAACAGCAGTCGGGTATAGCGGAACGGGGTTACGGCAGACACTTCTCCCGTGCGCATCGCGTTCATGAGCGAGGCATAGGCCATGACGCCCATCAGAACCGCGCCCGTCAGATGCAGGCTGGCGTGCAGGCCAACCGGTGTCATGGGCAGGCCTTCCCACACTTGATAGGCAACGCCCGCGAAGATAATGCTGAGGAAACCATAAAACCCTAGAACTTCGGTTCCAAGCGTGGCAGGGGCCGCGCGGCTGGCCAGATCGCGCCCTGCGAACCCTAACATACCCAGCACGGCCAGTATCGACAGCAGCGAAAAACTGTTTCCAGTGGGTTGCAGAATAATGACGACGCCGATCATACCGACAAAAATCGCGCTCCATCGCCGCCAACCAACCGTTTCACCAAAGAACAACGCCGCGCCTGCGACCACAACCAACGGCGTCGCTTGCAGGATCACCGTGGCCGAGGACAAGGGCGTCAATGCGATGGCGAGCACATAGAACAGCCGACCAAAGACTTCGAACAGCACCCGAACTTTCATCGGGCGGGAAAGAACGTCTGGGTGCATCAGGCGTTTTCCACGAGCTGACGCCAGCGCGGCAAAGATAACGGACCCGCCCGTCCCGAACAGCACCATTACCTGCCAGATCGGAAGCGCGGTCGAAGCTGCTTTCAGCAACGCATCCTCCAGCGCAAAGCCCGCCATTGCGGCCACCATCCACAGGCTGCCGACCATGTTCGACCGGGCGTCGGTTTGAATATGCGCTGTCATCCTGTACGTTCCGCTTTGCAGTTGACGGGCAATCTGACCGCAAAGACGTGAAACGCCAAGTGCACAAGGTCCAAAGCGTCGGACCTGCGGCGCTTTGACCAAGCTGTTGTGAGTGATGTAGTTTTTTACCAGTTTGTCTTTTCTGTCTTGAACCGGCGATATAGGGTCCAAGCCATGAAGTGGAATTTGCCCAATATCCTGACGGTTCTACGCCTGCTGGCTGCGCCCGGTCTGGCCGTTATGTTTTTGTACTTCACGCGGCCCTATGCGGACTGGTTCGCTTTGATCCTGTTCCTGTCGGCGGCGATCACCGATTGGTTTGATGGCTATCTGGCCCGTGCGTGGAAACAGGAAACCAAGATGGGTGCGATGCTGGACCCTATTGCCGACAAGGCAATGGTGGTGATCGCGCTGATGATTCTGGTTGGCTATTCGACCGAACACTGGACGCCATGGCTCGTGCTACCCGCCACCGTAATCTTGTTCCGCGAGGTATTTGTCTCGGGTCTGCGCGAATATCTGGGCGATGTTGCGGGGACGCTGAAGGTTACAAAGCTGGCTAAGTGGAAAACAACAGCGCAGATGATCGCCATTGCCGTGCTGTTTTCGCAGGGTATCTTTGAACACTATGCCGTGATGGCGAGTTTCGGCATGGACGCTGCGCTGGTAGAACAGGTCATCGCGGGCCAGGTTGAAGATGTGAACCACCTGCGCTGGAACATCCATGGCATGTTTTGGGCGGGCCAGATCGGGCTGTGGTTGCTGTGGATTGCGGCGACGCTGACATTGATCACCGGCTATGATTACCTACGTAAAGCCATGCCACATCTGAAGGAGATCTAAGGGATGGATGTGCTGTATTTTGCATGGGTTCGCGAGCGTATCGGCTTGCCAAAGGAAAAGGTCGAGACGCAGGCAGTCACAGTCAATGACCTGGTGGCCGAGTTGAGCGCGCGGGAAGATCGCTATGCCGCGGCATTTGCCGATTTGTCCGCCCTGCGCGTTGCACTGGATCAGGAGTTGTCGGATTTCGACGCCTCGCTGTCGGGCGTTCGGGAAGTGGCATTTTTTCCACCAATGACAGGCGGCTGACCCATGCGGATCGCTGTTCAGCAGGAAGCATTCGATCTGGGGGCCGAGGCCAATGCTTTTGCCGCCGGGGATGATGCCAACGGAGCCATTGTCACCTTCACTGGCGTTGTGCGCGACTTGGCAAGCGGTGATCTGGACGTGATGGAGATTGAATACTATCCGGGTATGACGGAACGGGCCCTGACCAAGATTGCCCGGGAAGCCAAGGAGCGGTGGTCATTGGGTGACGTCCTGGTGATTCACCGTCATGGCCGACTGGCCCCGGGGGACAGGATCATGATGGTGGCCACCGCTGCGCCGCATCGTAAAGATGCGTTTGAGGCAGCGGAATACTTGATGGATTATCTGAAGTCTCGCGCACCCTTCTGGAAGAAGGAAATCACCCACTCTGGTGCGGAATGGGTCGCAGCCAAAGACGAAGACGAAGACGCGCTGACCCGGTGGTAGTACTTAGCGACCGTTTATTCTTGCAAACTTCGGCGACGGCGCAAGGTCGTGCGCTTAATCCGCGTTGTTGATCCGTCCGCGCAGTTCTTCGGCCTCCTGACGCGCGGCCCGCAGGCCATCCATTGCGGCTGCCAGCTCGGCCTCTGTCTGGGTTAGCTGGTTCGTCAATTCGGCCTCACGTTGCTGCAAATAGGTGATGGCCTGATCGCGGGTTTCCTCGGCCTCGTGCAACTCCTGACTCATCCGGTCCAGATCAGCGACATCGCTTTGACTTACGCGGGACAGGCGGTGCGCCAGCCAGTTGGCAAACCAGCCCATGCAGAAGGCCGCGAACAGGATAATGGCAGTGACAATGACGAATTCTGTTCTGTTCAACTTACTGGTCCCCTGCATCCGCATCAGGTGCGGTCGTGTCGGTTTGGTCCTCTGCGGATGTCGCAGCCTCGGTCTCAAGCGCTTCAAGCCCTGTTTTGGTACTTGCAACAGGCTCAGGGCGGATCAGACGGAACTCGATCCGGCGGTTTTCTTCCCGGCCCTCTTCTGTGTCGTTGTCAGCGATGGGTTGCGTTTCCCCATATCCCACAGCGGTGTAGCTGCTGGTAGGAATGCGCCGCCCGCGCAATTCGTTCAGAATGGATTGTGCCCGCGCCTGGCTGAGTTGTTGGTTCATCTCTTCCCGGCCCTGACTGTCAGTGTGGCCCTGAATCTCCATACGGATTGGACCGCAGTCGCGCAGGATATCCGCAATCTGGTTCACCACATCGCGCGAGTCTGATGCAATCGTGGCCGATCCGGGCTCAAAGGCGATCTTACCGGTGGCCTGAATTTCGGCGATCTGGGCCTCGCAGACTTCCGGGTCGGGCAGGGCGTCCTCGGGTTCCGGTGGGGGCTGATAGGTGATGGTCAGGGTGTATTCCTGCCCCTCGCCCAGCTTGTCGGACAGTTGACCTGCGATACGGGCCTTGGCGTCTTCTTCGTGGCTGAGGCCGATCAGTTCGACCGTATCGGGTGTTACGGTCAATACGCCGTTGTGGAGCTGACCCAAAGCCTCCAGACCGGCCAGTACACGTACTGGCCAGTCCGCCGGAAGATCCGAAACGATGCGGGTGGCAGTATACACCTGATCGGACCCAAAGGCCGCGCGCGCGTAGCTGTCGACCATGTCGCGCAGAGTTTCATCACCCAGCCGTCCGCGCAATTGCACCAGCCCTTCAGGGCTGCGGGTGGCCGAGAACTCGACCGGGCCGTTTGCGTTCGTTGTTTCAGGCTCTGGCAAAACGGCGTGCAGTGCGAAAACCGCAGGCAGCTCGGTTTCAAGCTCGCCCACAACCCGGTCGAACACCGTAGGATCGGTGCCCTCGGCAGCAATCAGGGTAATGTCTGCGTCGGAAATGGTGACCGAACCCTGGCCGATCCTGAACAGCGCCTGAATGCTTTTCTCGGCTGCTTCTGGCCAGCGTGGCGATGGTTCGCCCAAGGCGACGGTGCAGGAATAAGACCCCGTCAACCCCGCGTTTTTCGCGGCGGCCACGATACGGTCACGTGCCTTCTCATCCTGGGCGGAACAGGCGTCAAAATGCCCACCTCCTTCGTCGATCAGGTAACGCAAAGTAAAAGGCGTGACGACCGGGCGAGGTGCTGAAATTGCCAGCCCAACCCGCAGGCTGGGCGGTGCCGTACGGGTCAGGTCGCGTTCCAGTTTTTGTTTTTCTTGCTGACTGTTGGCAATTGCCGTGATCCTGACCAAATCCGGGTTGGCGGAAATTTTGGCGCGGGGCAGGTGGGTTAGGGCCTCTAACGCGTAAGAAATTGCGGCATCCCATCCTTTGGGCTTTGGATAATCCGCTGTTTCCATCAGGTCCGACACGGCAACGGATCTGTCCAGATTGCCCAGCCGTTGGATCAGCTTGTCCCTGTTCTCACTGGCCGGGATCAGACCAATCACCGAGATTCCACTGTCATTGCGCAGGATTTCTACCGAAAAGCGCGGTGCTGCGAGGGCAGAAGTTGCGATAACCTCCATTTCGTCGATTACGCGAGATGTATCAACTTCGGTTCCCGCGGCGGTCAGAGCGTTAAAGCGGGTCGCCTCATCTGGCGCTGTACCGGTCAGGACCACCCGCAAACCATCGGCCTCGACCTCGGCCCAATCATGTCCTTTTAGGTCCAGCGAGCGCCGTACAGCCAGTTCTGATGATTCTTCGATCTCGGTAACGGCATAGCTGGCTGCCAGAAGCGACAGGCCTGCTGATACGAGAAAGATCAGGGAAACAGCGATAAAATACGGCAGACGCATGTTTGGGTTTGGCACTCCTCAGGCGTTTGCGCCGATCTTTACAGGCCCCGTACAGCGGGTGCAATCAGAGCAGCAAGGCGACGCAGAGGAAGATCAGCGGAATAAAGCCGGTATCGCGGTTGGCCCGAAACAGCAGCAGTAGTTTGGCGTTGTCTTCGGTATCTAGCCCGCGCAATTGCCACATCATGTGCCAGCCCATGGCCCAGGGACCGCAAAGCGCGATCCCCAACGCCAGAATCGACGCGTCAGGCACCCCGGCATCAATAATGGCCAGCCCCATCAGCGATACTGTTGCGACCAGAAAATACTTCAGCCATTTCGCCGTGTCGGTGCCGAACAGGCGCGCGGTGGATTTGATGCCGACCAGTTCATCATCCTCGGTATCCTGATGTGCATAGATCGTGTCATAGAACAGGGTCCACGCGATGCCGGACAGGTACAGTGTGACAGCAGGCCAGCCGAGCGACCCGCTATGCGCCGTCCAGGCCAGCAATGCGCCCCAGTTGAAGGCCAGACCCAGAAAAACCTGAGGCCACCAGGTAAACCGCTTGGCAAACGGATAAACGGTCACCGGCAGCAAAGATAACACACCCATGGCAATGGCCGCCTGATTGAAGCTGAGCAGAATGCCAAGCGCCAGAAGACTTTGCAGGATCATCCAGGCCGCAGCTTGCCGGACACTGACTTGCCCCGACGGTATCGGGCGTGATCGTGTGCGTTCAACCTGTGCGTCGAATTCCCGGTCTGTAATGTCATTCCACGTGCAACCGGCACCTCGCATCAAAAAGGCTCCGAATGCGCAGCCTAGGGCAATCCACAGATCTTCCCAACGCGGTTGGCCGTCATGCAGGATGGCCAGCGCCAGCCCCCACCAACATGGAAGCAGCAACAGCCATGTGCCGATGGGCCGGTCCGCGCGGCTCAGCCGCAGATACGGTCGGGCAAAGGCTGGGGCATGGGTGTCGACCCAGTTGCCGGTGACGGCATCGGCGACTTGACCATCTGGTGTTGGGGCATTGCCTTGCATATGTAGGTCTCATGAGTGCGAAAATCAGACTGTATGTAGAGCAGCCCTTGGGTCAGGGGCAATCGGTTCCTTTGACGCGCGATCAGGCGCACTATCTGTTTGGCGTCATGCGACTGCCGGTTGGCGGAGCAGTGGCGCTGTTTAACGGTAAGGATGGCGAGTGGCTGGCCGAGGTCGCCGAGTCCGGAAAGCGTGGCGGCGCTCTGACCTGTATCAGGCAGACCAAACCTTTGCAGCTGCCCCCCGATCTGTGGTTCCTGTTTGCGCCAATCAAAAAGGCGCGCACCGATTTCATTGTTGAAAAAGCAGCTGAAATGGGCGCGGCACGCATCCTGCCAGTTCAGACCGAATTCACCAACGCAGACCGTATCCGGCAAGACCGGCTTCAGGCTCATGCAATCGAAGCCGCTGAACAATGCGGAGGAACCTACGTGCCCGAGGTGGCAGACCTTCAGCGGCTGGACCGCGTGCTGAAGACCTGGCCTGAAGGTCGGCAGTTGATGTTCTGCAACGAAGCCGAGGTCGGCTCGGCCCTGCGGCTGGCAGCGCACGAAAAAGGGCGCCCCTGGGCGATTCTCATCGGCCCGGAAGGCGGGTTTTCCAACGCTGAGCGCGCACGGTTGTCGGCTTTACCCTATGCGCATGTGGTCAGTCTTGGCCCGCGTATTCTGCGGGCGGATACAGCGGCGGTGGCCGCGTTGACCATGTGGCAGCAGGCATTGGGGGATTGGACTTAAGGAATCGGTATGGATAAAAATTATCATGATTGGCTTGTTTCGGAAGGGTATGCCGAAAACACCTGTATCGCCCAGATTCATCGTGTGCAGAAAGTGGAAGAGCACTATGGTTCATTAGATGATGCCTTTAACGCTGGAAAGCTGCAGGACGTTGTTTTAGGCTTGAATTATTCCACCGCAGACGAGCGCAGCGGTCGAAAGAACCCTTCTCGAATTCCAATAAACGGCAATTTGCGAAATGGACTTCAGTCTTACAAAAACGCGGTTCAGCGTTACGCTCGATTTCGGCGCGAAGCTAGTTCGCAAAACAAAGAGGCACCCGCGAACGATCCTGCCGCCCCAATAGAAGCTCTGACCTCTGAGCGCCAGAGATTTGCGCTCGAGCGGGATATGCAGTCTGCCCTGCGACGAGAGATTTCTTTGTTAGATGGAAGCCTGTCAATCATTGATGATGGCGCCGAACGCGCAGTAGTCTCTGGTTTTATTGATATTTTGTGTCGAGATGTAGAAGGCGGCTTAGTAGTTATTGAGTTGAAAGCGGGAAGGACGGACCCAAAGGTTGTGGCTCAGATCTTGGGCTATATGGGCGATCTTTTGGAAGAAGGTGAGGATGAGTCAATCCGGGGCATCATTGTCGCCCACGACTTCGACAAACGCACAGTATCGGCTGCAAAGGCCGTGCCAAACCTGAAGCTTGTTCGCTATGCGGTGTCATTTTCGTTTGAGGCGATGGCATGAGTTTCATCCGACCCGAAGCAAAACTGGCGCTTTGGCGTTGGCGTGAGGTTCTGGTCGCGGCTTTTATCCTGATCCTTGGTCTGAGCTGGATCAGCGGGCCGGGTGGGCTGTTGGCCTGGGTAGGCTGGTTTCTGATTGTCGTGTCAGCGGCTTTGGCTGTGATCGGCATACAGCGCGCGCGTTTCAGAACAGGCGCGGGCGGGCAAGGTGTCGTGACGATTGATGAAGGTCAGATCACTTATCTGGGCCCCTTGGATGGCGGCATCGTCGCGTCCCGCGAAATTGAGCGTCTGGCCCTTGACCCGACCTCCGACCCCGCACATTGGGTTCTGGATCAGCCGGGCCAACCTGCGCTTCACATTCCTGTGAATGCGGAAGGAGCCGAGGCGTTGTTCGACGTATTCTCAAACCTGCCGGGCCTCAAAACCGAGCAAATGCTGTCGGAACTCAACGGCAAATCGCGGCATCCGGTCGTTATCTGGGAACGCACACCGTCGCGTCCGGCGCATTTGCCGTTGCATTGACACTGGCGCCATTTACGACCACCACTTGACCTTCAAAACAGACACAGCAGGATCGGAGCACGGTTCATGTCCATCCCTCAGTCCGGCGGCGGTCCGATCGAACGCCATGAACAACTGGCCGAATATCTGGAATCGGGTTGCAAACCCAAGCAAGATTGGCGCATCGGCACCGAGCATGAGAAATTCGGCTATTGCAAGGACACGCTGAAACCTCTGCCTTTTGAAGGAAAGCGATCCATTGTCGCCGTGTTGGAGGGGTTGCGGGATCGCCACGGCTGGGGAGAGGTCCGTGAATCCGGTCATCTGATCGGTCTGGAAAAGGACGGCGCAAATGTCAGCCTTGAACCGGGTGGCGCGCTGGAGCTGTCGGGCGCCCCTCTGGAGACGATCCATGAAACCTGCGATGAGGTGAACACTCACCTGCGCGAGGTGAAGGATATCGCCGATGAGATCGGCGTTGGATTCATCGGCCTGGGCGCGGCGCCGATCTGGACGCATGACCAGATGCCGCTGATGCCCAAGGGGCGGTATCGGCTGATGAACGATTATATGGAAAAAGTCGGCACCATGGGCCGCGCCATGATGCGGCGGACGTGTACCGTTCAGGTCAATATCGACTTCGGGTCCGAGGACGACATGGTACAGAAACTGCGCGTGGCGCTGGCGTTGCAGCCGGTGGCGACGGCGCTGTTTGCCAATTCTCCGTTCTTCGAAGGCAAGGTGAACGGCCAGAAAAGCTGGCGCAGCCATATCTGGCGACATCTGGACGATGCGCGCACGGGCATGTTGCCCTTCGTGTTCGAGGATGGCTTTGGATTCGAACGCTATGTCCAATACGCGCTCGATGTGCCGATGTATTTCGTCTACCGCGACGGGCAGTACATCAACGCGCTGGGCATGTCGTTTCGCGATTTCCTCAAGGGTGAATTGCCTGCATTGCCGGGGGAAACGCCGACCCTGTCGGATTGGGCCGATCACCTGACGACGGCCTTTCCCGAGGCGCGGATCAAGAAGTTCATGGAGATGCGCGGCGCGGATGGTGGCCCTTGGCGACGACTTTGCGCCTTGCCGGCCTTCTGGGTTGGGCTGACCTATGACCAAACCGCGCTGAATGCGGCGTGGGATCTGGTCAAGGGCTGGGATGCTGAAACGCGCGAGGGGCTGCGTGTTGCAGCGGCCAAAGACGGTCTTCAGGCGCAGGTTGGCAACGTCAACATGCATGATCTGGCGCGTGAAGTCGTGGCAATTTCCGAGGCGGGCCTGAAAGCCCGTGCGCGCCCTGGTGCTGGTGGGCTGGTCCCGGATGAGACGCATTTCCTGAACGCGCTGAAGGAAAGCATCGACACCGGCAAGGTTCCCGCAGATGAGTTGCTGGAACACTACAATGGCGACTGGAATGGAGACCTGACCCGGATTTATCCCGAATACAGCTATTGATGCGCACCGTCCCGCTTGCATTCGCGGGGCGGGGCCGATAGCAGGTTCTCGACCAAATTCAGAGGGCCGTCATGGACGATCTTAAGGCAAAGTATCTGGGCCAAATCGCCGAGGCAGGCGACGAAAACGCGCTTGAGGCGATCCGCGTCGCGGCTGTTGGCAAAAAAGGCGAGGTCGCGTTGAAGATGCGCGAGCTGGGCAAGATGACGCCCGAGGAACGTCAGGTCGCAGGCCCGGCGCTGAATGCCCTGAAGGATGAGATTAACTCGGCGCTGTCCGCCAAAAAAGCCGCGCTGGCCGATGTTGCACTGGATGAGCGCCTGCGGACCGAATGGCTGGACGTCACCCTGCCGACCCGCCCGCGCCGTCAGGGGTCAATCCACCCGATCAGCCAGGCGACCGAGGAACTGACCGCGATCTTTGCTGAACTGGGCTTCTCGGTGGCCGAAGGGCCGCGTGTTGAAGACGACTGGTACAATTTCGACGCGCTGAACATCCCCGGTCACCACCCCGCACGGGCCGAGATGGACACGTTCTATATGCACCGCGCCGAGGGTGATAACCGCCCGCCGCACGTGCTGCGCACCCATACCTCGCCGGTACAGATCCGGTCGATGGAAAAGCAGGGTGCACCGATACGCGTCATCTGTCCGGGCGGCGTGTACCGCGCCGATTACGACCAGACCCACACGCCGATGTTCCATCAGGTCGAAGGGCTGGCCATCGACAAGGACATCTCGATGGCAAACCTGAAATGGGTTTTGGAAGAGTTCGTTAAGGCGTTCTTCGAGGTCGACGATGTCGAACTGCGCTTCCGCGCCTCGCATTTCCCCTTCACCGAGCCATCGGCCGAGGTTGATATCCGCTGTTCGTGGGATAACGGCCAGCTGAAGATCGGCGAGGGCGACGACTGGATGGAAATCCTTGGTTCCGGCATGGTCCACCCCAAGGTGATCGCCGCTGGTGGGATCGACCCGGACGTCTATCAGGGCTTTGCCTTTGGGATTGGGATCGACCGTCTGGCGATGCTGAAATACGGTATTCCGGATTTGCGGGCGTTCTTTGACAGCGACCTGCGCTGGCTGCGCCACTACGGGTTTGCAGCGCTGGATATGCCGAACCTGCATGGTGGGTTGAGTAGGTGACATTAGGGCAGTTTTTTCTTGGCCTAGTAGCGATTTTCGTCGCAACGATTGTTTATCGGTGGCAGAAGAACATTGATCGCAACACAAAGCTCCAAGAAGAACTCAGGCGTTCATATACAAACTACGTCGAGTCTTGTGCTGAGTTTCACCAGAGGGCCAGCACCCTTATGGACTATGAGCGAAACGAGGTGTTCATTGCTAGGTGTCAACGGGACCTATTGGGGATGGAAATCGCCGGGGCTCCGTCTGATGTGCTGCTTGAAGCCAAAGCAATGCTAGCCTTTTTGATTAGGTTGGACGCTCAACGGCGATCTGTATTGAACAAAGAGAATCCTGAGCAGACTGATATAGACATCTTGTCTGATCTTGGTTCTTCATATCAAACTTCAGAGAAGAAGTTTGTTGAAGCAGTCAAACTAGATATCAAACGACACGTCGGATTTTCGTTTCTTGTCGGTGCAGCAAATCGATCTCGTCTGTCGGCTTATGTAAAGGAAACGCGTTGAAGGTTTCTAGAGCGCGAAGCAAAGGCCGACAGGCCGCCGCGCTATCGCCAGACCGCCCGCACGGGCTGGCGATTTGTCCCCGACAGTACAACGCTCGAACAGCGCGCGGATTTGGCCAGCATAAACTGCCCACCACAACCCAAGGATCGCCATCCCGCGGTCTGGCCATAGCGCGGCTTGGTGTTTTGACCTGATGTAGGGCGGGCTTCAGCCCGCCATGTGCGATGGGTGGGTGCCGGGCTGAAGCCCGGCCTACGTTCGGACTACACCGATATGTTAAGTGACAGGGCGGAATGCCCCGTTAGGGTCGGGCGCATGATCTGTCGATTGCTCTGCCTTCTCCTGCTTATGACCGCGCCTGCCTTTGCCATGGGTCCCTGGAAAACCGAATGCCACGGCGATATTGCCTGTGGTCTCGGTGACCGCTCGTATCACGTTCTTGAACCTGATGGCTGGGATGGTGAAACACCTCTGCCGGTGCTGCTGCATTTCCATGGCTGGTCCCGGCAGGGCGCCGTGGTCGTGAACCACGAACGGATTGCCGGGGCCACGAAGCGTCGGGGTGTGCTGCTGGTGGCCCCGAACGGTTTGGGCAAAAGCTGGGATTTCTGGTCCGCAAGCTCGGATGATGTGCCTTTTGCCGACCGGGTGCTTGAGGATATCGCCAGGCGCTATCCGATAGACCCGACCCGCATCTATGTATCAGGCTATTCCTTTGGCAGTGCGATGGCGTGGCGCTTTGTCTGCGAAACCGGCGATGATATCGCGGCACTGCTGGGTGTGGCGGGAACACTCCGCCAGACCGAGACCTGCCCGCAAGCCCCGCGAGAGGCGCGGCATGTCCATGGGACAGATGACACGGTAATGGATTTCCCGTTTGGTCCGGGTGGCGACATGACATACCCGGTGGCGCTGTGGCGTGAGAAATTTGGCTGCGGTGCAGCGACTCCGCGCGGTGATTGGAGTGTGGAACCGTTCCTGACGCTCAGACGAGTGGAATGGACCGATTGCGCGCAGGGGCAGGTGACGCTGGACACGCATCCCGGTGGGCATTTCATCCCCCATGGCTGGATCGGATGGCAGCTGGATGAGCTTTTGGGCCGCACCCCCACCTATCCGTGACGCGCAGAGCTTGCACCCCGGCGCATTCTTTGCCATTGCCTGTGCCGACTGGATGTTTGCCAAAAAAGGCCCCGTGCAATGAAATTCACTCTGTCCTGGCTGAAAGACCACCTCGACACTGATGCTTCGGTTGATGAAATCGCCGAGGCGCTGACCGATCTCGGGCTTGAGGTCGAAGAGATCGTGAACCCGGCCGAACGGCTGGCAGGCTTTACGCTGGGCTATGTGAAGCACGCGGAAAAACACCCTGATGCGGACAAGCTGCGCGTTTGCAAGGTCGATACAGACGAGGGTGAGCTACAGATCATCTGCGGTGCGCCCAATGCGCGTGAAGGGATCACGGTCGTGGTCTGCAAACCGGGCATGTACATCCCTGGCCTGGACCTGACCATCAGCGTCGGCAAGATCCGCGGTGTCGAAAGCTTTGGCATGATGGCGTCCGAGCGTGAGCTGGAACTGTCGGATGAACATGACGGCATCATCGAACTGCCCTCGGGCGAAGTGGGTGATACATTTGTGGACTGGCTTGCAGAAAACGACCCTTCCAAAGTCGACCCGATGATCGAAATCGCGATCACTCCGAACCGCCCGGATGCGCTGGGGGTTGAAGGGATTGCGCGCGATCTGGCCGCGCGTGGAATTGGCACGTTGAAGCAGCGTGACTATACGCATGTTCCGGGTGATTTCGATTGCCCGATCAAGGTGACGATCGACGAAGACACGCTGGATGGCGCGCCACATTTCACTGGCCGTCTGATCCGTGGCGTGAAGAATGGCCCCAGCCCGCAATGGCTGCAGGATATGTTGAAGGCCATAGGTCTGCGTCCTATCTCGGCGCTGGTGGATATCACCAATTATATGACCTACGATCACAATCGCCCGCTGCACGTATTCGACGCCGACAAGGTTCAGGGCAACCTGCGGGTGCACCGCGCCAAAGGCGGCGAGACGCTGGTCGCGCTGGATGAAAAAGAATACACGCTGCAACCCGGAATGATGGTGATTTCGGATGACAAAGGTCCGGAGTCGATTGCGGGCATCATGGGCGGTGAGGAAACCGGATGTAACGAGGAAACGGTAAACGTCTTCCTTGAAAGCGCGTTCTGGGATCATGTTCAGATCGCTCTGACGGGCCGTGCGCTCAAGATCAATTCTGACGCACGCTATCGGTTCGAGCGCGGTGTCGACCCGGAATACACCCGCGAGGGGCTGGAACACGCGACCCAGATGATTCTGGATATCTGCGGCGGAGAAGCCTCCAACGTGGTAGAGGCGGGCAAAGCACCGAACCATGCACGCGCCTACAAGCTGAATGCGGAAAAGGTGCAGTCTCTGGTCGGGATGGATATTCCCGAAAGCGAACAGCGACAGACCCTGACCCGTCTGGGCTTTCGTCTGGAAGGTGAGATGGCCCATGTCCCCAGCTGGCGCCCGGATATCCTGGGCGAGGCCGATCTGGTGGAAGAAGTCGCGCGGATTGCTTCCTTGACAAAGCTGCAAGGCAGGCCGCTGCCGCGCGTGACCGAGGGGATACCGAAACCGGTAATGACCCCGACACAACGCCGTCAGTCCATGGCGCGCCGTACCTGCACGGTGCTGGGTTACAACGAATGCGTCAGTTATACGTTCATTGATCAGGCCTCGGCGGCTTTGTTCGGTGGTGGCGATACTACGACCATGCTCGAAAACCCGATTTCATCCGAGATGAGCCATATGCGCCCCGATCTGCTGCCTGGCTTGTTGCAGGCTGCGGCCCGCAATCAGGCGCGCGGTTTCGCGGATGTCGCCTTGTTCGAGGTCGGCCCGGTCTTTCACAATGGCGAGCCGGGTGATCAGAAAACCCAGATCACCGGCCTGCTGGTTGGACGTTCGGGCCCCAAGGATGTGCACGGTGCTGCGCGTCCGGTGGATGTGTTCGATGCCAAGGCTGATGTCGAGGCTGTACTGGCTGCCATTGGTGCGCCCGAAAAGGTTCAGATTTTGCGCGACGGCGATCCATGGTGGCATCCGGGTCGCCATGGCAAAATCTGTCTGGGTCCGAAAAAAGTACTGGGTGTCTTCGGAGAGCTGCATCCGCGCGTTTTGCAGGCGATGGACATAAAAGGTCCGGCAATGGCGTTCACCATCTGGCCGGACGAAGTGCCTTTGCCCCGCAAATACGGTGCCACTCGCGCTGCGCTGGAACTACGCGACTTGCAGGCGGTCGAGCGTGATTTTGCCTTTGTCGTCGATGCCGATGTCGAAGCGCTGACGTTGGTGAACGCAGCCGCGGGTGCCGACAAGGCGCTGGTCGAGAGCGTGCGTGTCTTTGACGAATTCATCGGCGGCAGCCTTGGCGAAGGCAAAAAGTCTCTTGCCATTACCGTGCGCCTGCAACCGACTGAGGCGACGCTGAAGGAAAAAGACATCGAAGCCGTGGCCGAGAAGATCATTGCTAAGGTTGCCAAGGCGACGGGCGGAGTTCTGCGCGGTTAGAGCTCTGAGGCTCCAATGGAAAGCGCGCCTTCGGGCGCGTTTTTTATTTGGACAGGAACTTGGTCAGTAAGTCATAGACCAGCCGGATGCGGCGGCTGGTGTGCAACTCGCGATGCGTGGTCAACCAGATCGGAAATGTGATAGCCTCCATCCCGGGGCATACACGCTCCATACCTGGTGTCGCATCGCCGACGGTCTGCGACATGGGCGCGATGCCAAAGCCTTGTTTGGCGTATTCCCAAGCCACTATTCCGTTCTGAGACCCAAGCCGGAAATTCTCGTTGGTCAGGTGAATGCCAAGCGGCTTCAGATAGGCGATCATCTGATTGTTGTCGCCAAAGCTGATGAACTCATGCCGTGAAAGGTCCTGCTTTGATTTTGGGCGTCCCGCACGGTTGAGATACTCTGTGGTTGCATAGAAATGCCCCGACGCCTCCTGTACCAGCTTCGCGATTAGGTCGGGTTGATCAGGACGGACATGGCGGATCGCGATATCTGCCTCGCGCCGCATAAGATCCTGAATATCGTTTGAGGCAATCACGTCAATCCGCAGGCGCGGGGCTTGCGCCCGGATTTCGCGCAGCAGGTCGGGCAAGACATAGGCCGACATCACGTCACTGGCGGTGATGCGAACCCGGCCTTCAATGGATTGTGCCTGTCCGGATGCCGTCAGCGCGATGCGGTTGGCGGCGTCCCCCATTTTGCGAGTATGATCCAGCAGCTCCAATCCGGCCTGAGTGATCTCAAGGGTTCTGCCAACCCGTTCAAACAGCATCACGCCCAAGTCCTGTTCAAGCGCTGCTATCTGGCGACTCAGGGTAGGCTGCGTTTGCCGCAGCTGCCGTGCCGCCGCGGAAAATGACCCAGTTTCAGCCGTCGCCAGAAAGGCCCGGATGTGGTTCCAATCAAAATCGCCAAACTCATTCATACAAAAATGTATAGTAAACCTGCAAATTTCGGCAATTTATATTCGGTCTGCGCATGAATAAATTCTCGCCGAAAGGAGACTCCTCAATGACCACCACTGCGAAATTCTGGGATGGAGTGGCCGAGAAATATGCCCGCTCGCCCATAAAAGACATGGCTTCGTACGAGCATACGCTGGAACGGACAGCGTCTTACCTGAAGAAATCCGATGATGTTCTGGAACTTGGGTGCGGCACAGGCATGACTGCTCTGAAGCTGTCCGGATATGTAGGATCTATCACTGCAACCGATGTGTCCCCCGGTATGTTGGCCGTTGGACGTCGAAACGCCGCTTCGCAAAGCATCGAAAACGTCACCTTTACCGAGGCTGATGCAAATCGACCGCCTGAGGGTTCTTTTGATGCGGCGCTGGCATTCAATCTTTTGCACCTGGTCGAAGATCTGGATCTGACATTGAGCCGAGTACATTCGGTCCTTAGACCCGGCGGACTGTTTATTTCGAAAACATTTTGCCGACCGTCCAGCGGAGCGAGCCTGAAGTATTACGCTATTCGCCTCGCGCTTCCGATCATGCAGTTCTTTGGTAAGGCTCCGTTTGTGCGATTCCTGTCTGAGGCGGATCTTGATGCGGCCATTGAACACGCCGGGTTCCGCATCATCGAGAGCGACAGTTTCCCCGTACGTGACGCTCGCCGATTCCTAGTGGCTCGCAAAATGTAGGGGTTTTTCCGGAATTCGCGTTGGGCTTTGGGTGTGGGACCCTTAAATTGGTCGGAAACAACAGCGGAGTTTGCCATGGGCCTGAACGTTTATCTTTCCGGAGAAATCCACACTGACTGGCGTGAGCAGATCATCGATGGGGCGCAAGGCTTGGACGTGACCTTCAACAGCCCTGTTACTGATCACGCGGCCAGTGATGATTGTGGTGTGGCCATTCTTGGGGCCGAGCCGAACAAGTATTGGCACGACCACAAGGGAGCGATGGTCAATGCGATCCGGACCCGTAAGGGGATTGCAGATGCGGATGTTGTCGTCGTCAGGTTTGGCGACAAATACAAGCAGTGGAACGCCGCCTTTGACGCGGGTTATGCTGCAGCATTGGGCAAGTCGATCATCGTTCTGCATGGCTCGGATCACCAGCACGCGCTGAAAGAGGTTGATGCCGCCGCGTTGGCTGTGGCGGAAGAACCCGTTCAGGTGGTCGAAATTCTGCGTTACGTGCTGACAGGCGCTCTGCCCGGCTGATCGATAAAAGGGGCGCCGGTTTGGCGCCCCATTTCTTTTAACTGTTATCAGTCTCGTGCGGGTATGGCTTTGCCGCGCTGAACCGCTGGGCGTTGGAAGAAACGATCGACATAAGCGACGATATTGGAATAACCGTCCCAGTCAACAACATCCTTAGCGCCATAGAAATCCAGTGCATTCAGCCACGGAGCAAGAGCGATATCCGCGATGGAATACTCGCCCGCGATCCAATCCTGTCCTTCCAGTTGCGTATTCACCACGTTCAGCAGGCGCTTGGCTTCGTTGATGTAACGCTCGCGCGGGCGCGGATCTTCTATCGCGCTGCCTGCGAATTTGTAGAAAAAGCCTAGCTGGCCAAACATTGGCCCGATGCCGCCCATTTGAAACATCAGCCATTGTGTGATCCGGTGCTTGTCTGCCGCGTTTTGGCCAAGGAACTTACCTGTTTTCTCGGCCAGATACAGAAGGATGGCACCGCTTTCGAACAGGGCCAGCGGCACGCCATCCGGACCGTCGGGGTCGATTATCGCCGGGATCTTGTTGTTCGGGTTCAGCGACAGGAACTCGGAGCTTTTGACATCCGCATCTGCCAGTGTCACCAGATGCGCCTCATAGGGCAGGCCGGTTTCCTCAAGCATGATCGAGGCTTTTACGCCGTTTGGCGTTGGATAGGAGTAAAGTTGAAGGATGCTGGGATCCTTCGCAGGCCATCTGTCGGTTACGAAAAAAGGCGTAAGTTGAGACATGAAACCTCCTGAGTAATGCCGTTTGGGGAAAAGTAGGGTGGCTTTCCCCTAAAAAACATACCCTTCTTCATGCGTTTAACGCACAATTCCTATGCGCTCATGCGTGAACAGAGGCGTGGTCTTAAAAAAGCAAGAGGGATGCTATGCTGGAAGAATTCAAGACGTTCATTGCCAAGGGCAATGTCATGGACATGGCGGTCGGGATCATTATCGGTGCCGCATTTACCGCAATTGTTACCTCGTTGGTGGGCGACCTGATCAATCCGCTTATTGGATTGTTCACAGGGGGTATCGACTTTACGAACAACTACGCCGTTCTGGCAGGCGATGTGGCCGAAGGTGCCAGCCTTGAAGCGGCACGTGAAGCAGGCGCATCCGTCTTTGCCTATGGTGCTTTCATAATGGCGATCATCAATTTCCTGATCATCGCCTGGGTTGTCTTCATGCTGGTAAAGATGGTGAACAAGGTCAAAGACGCTGCCGAAGCAGAGGAAGAAGCGGCTGAAGAAGCCCCCACAGGTCCTAGCGAATTGGACATCCTGATGGAAATCCGGGACGCTTTGAAGAAGTAGACCTGTCGTTTCGTCGCGACATCGGGCTCCGCACCAATCGCGGAGCCTGTATTATTAGAATTGCCGAACAGAAAACACGAGGAAATTCGAGATGGAACAAACCGCCGACTTGGCTGAGCAGGCGATTGGTATGGCCAATCAATACTTGCCCATTGCCTTGAATGCAGCGAAAGCTCTGATCGTTCTTGTTTTGGGTTGGATCGCCGCCCGAACGATTGCGGGTGTAGTACGCCGCCGGATCAACAAAACACCACAGATCGACCCGACACTTGGGAATTTTGCCGCCAGTGTGATCAAGTGGGCAATTCTGGCCATAGTTCTGGTCGCCGTTCTGGGGATCTTCGGGATAGAAGCCACCAGTATCGTCGCTATTCTGGGTGCTGCCTCGCTGGCTGTCGGGTTGGCACTTCAGGGTACGTTGAGTGATCTTGCGGCCGGTGTAATGTTGGTGGTTTTCCGGCCCTACAAGCTTGGACAGTATGTGGATATCGGTGGCACGGCAGGAACCGTTATGGACCTGAGCCTGTTCACGACCGAGCTTGTGACCCCCGACAATGTGCAGATCATTGTTCCAAACGGTCAGGCATGGGGGTCGATCATCACCAATTATTCAGCCCATGACACACGACGTGTCGATCTGGTGTTTGGAATTGATTACGGGGACAGCGCAGATACCGCCATGCAGATCATTCTGGATGTGGCCAAGGCCGACCAGCGCATTCACAGCGATCCTGAACCCTGGGTGCGGGTCACGAATCTGGGCGACAGCTCAGTCGATCTGACTGCGCGGCTATGGTGTGCCGCAGCCGATTACTGGGACGTCAAGTTCGAGCTTACGAAGGCGGTGAAAGAGGCGTTTGACGCCAAAGGTGTTTCGATTCCGTATCCGCATTCGGTCGAAATTCAGAAACAGGGGTGACAGCTGGCGCCCATTGTTTGGGCGAGCATTCATCCTTTCCGCGTATTGAAAAGGGCACCGCGCAGAAACGCGGTGCCCTTTTTTGTGAAAGTCGTCGGTTCGATACCGACCGCGCCACCCTGAGAATTACCATCAACAGGCAACTTCAGGAGTGGAGGCGCTTACGATTTGACCACCACGTTTGGCGAAACGACGTCGATGCCAAGGGCCTTGCCAACGGCATAGTAGGTCAGTTTACCAGCATGAACGTTCAGACCTTCCAGCAGGTGCGGATCGTCCTGACATGCCTGTTTCCATCCCTTGTCGGCCAGCGACAGCATGAACGGCATCGTGGCATTGCCCAGTGCGATGGTCGAGGTGCGCGCGACAGCGCCCGGCATGTTGGCAACGCAGTAATGCATAATGCCATCGACATCGTAGATCGGATCGGCATGGGTAGTGGCTTTTGACGTTTCAAAGCACCCGCCTTGGTCGATGGCGACATCCACCAGTACTGCGCCGGGTTTCATCGTCGACAGTTGAGCGCGCGACACCAGTTTCGGTGCGGCTGCGCCGGGGATCAGAACAGCACCGATGACCATATCGGCGTCCTGGATCAGTTCAGCGGTCGCGCCTGCCGTCGAATACTGGTTCTTGAAAGTTCCACCAAAGACATCGTCCAGATAGCGAAGGCGCGGCAGCGACCGATCCAGAACGGTAACATCAGCCCCCATTCCGGCGGCAATCTTGGCTGCGTGTGTTCCGACGACACCGCCGCCAATCACAACAACTTTGGCCGGGCCGACGCCTGGAACGCCACCCATCAGAACCCCACGGCCGCCATTGGCCTTCTGCAGGGTCCAGGATCCGACCTGAGGGGCCAGACGACCGGCGACCTCGGACATAGGTGCCAGCAGCGGCAGGCCGCCGTTGGCATCCGTTACGGTTTCGTAAGCAATTGCGGTACAACCCGATTCCAGCAGGTCATGTGTCTGATCCGGGTCCGGAGCCAGGTGCAGATAGGTGAACAGCAGCTGGTCTTCACGCAGCATCTTGCGTTCCACGGCCTGCGGTTCCTTGACCTTGACGATCATGTCGGCGGTGGCAAACACCTCTTCCGCGGTGTCGATAATTTGCGCGCCTGCGGCGACATAGGCGTCATTGTCGAAACCTGCGCCGATGCCCGCGCCGGACTCGATCAGGACTTGGTGTCCGCGAGCGACCGCTTCCTGAGCAGCATTGGGCGTCATCCCGACGCGGAATTCCTGAGGTTTGATTTCCTTGGGGCAACCGATTTTCATTGGGCTCTCCGTTCATAAGCTGCTTAAATTATGTGCATTTCGTGGCGCAATTTCTGTGAAAGAAAACGTGTCAGTAGACTTTTCTTTGGAAGAATTTCCCGTACTATTCAAAAAACTCGCAAAGGAATTGCAGGAATGAGCCTGGATACGACTGATCGAAAGATTCTGGCCGCACTTCAGAAGAATGGCCGGATGTCGAATTCGGAACTGTCTGAACAGGTCAACCTGTCTCCATCTGCGTGCCACCGCCGCGTTCAACGGTTGGAGGTTGACGGCTATATCCGCAACTATGTGGCTCTGCTGGATGCGCGGAAAATGAACGTGCCTACCACTGTCTTTGTCGAGATCACGCTACAAGGCCAGGCCGAAGAGGTTCTGGATGTGTTCGAAAAGGCGGTGGCCCGAATACCAGATGTGCTGGAGTGCCATCTGATGGCCGGAACCGCAGACTACATTCTGAAGGTCGTGGCGGAAAACACAGAAGATTTCGCGCGTATCCACCGGCAATACTTGTCGCGCTTGCCTGGGGTGGCGCAGATGCAAAGTTCATTTGCGCTGCGTACCGTGTTCAAGACCACGGCCTTGCCGGTCTGACCGTCATAATGAGCCGGGATAGGTGAACAGCAGCAGGTGGGTCAGGTTAAACCCGAAATGCATCGCAACAGGCACCCAGAGCCGACCGGTAGCATAATATCCCAACCCGCACCCCAGCCCGAGAAGGGCTGCGAATACTACAAGCGCGGGTCCTCCGCCGATATGCGCCAATCCAAAGAGCAGGCTGGCAGCGACCAGACCGCCTGTTGCCCCAAGGCGCGAGGTAATGGCCGACTGCAAGTAGCCGCGAAAGAACGCCTCTTCCGTAAGACAAGTCAGAAACAGGTTGGACAGGCAAAATACCATCCACCAATAAGGGGTTGAGAGGTCCAAGCGCACGGCGCCCAGCGATAGACCCAGCAGAAACAGGCCGGGCAGAATCAGAAAACCCGCTAGCAAAGGTCTTATTCTGGTCTGGATTGCGCTGTTCAGCATTCCGGGCCAAGCCAAAAGAACGGCAAAGAAGACCATGGGTTTGTCCAGATTCAGGTGCAGTGTGAAACTTGTGCTCGAGGCACTTGCCTGCACTTGATCCAGCAGTTTCAAATTGTTGAACCCTGGGAACAGATGTGCCCCCAATGCCAGGCACCACAGGATCAACAGCGTATGCCCCGCAATAGCCAGCAGACCTGTCCGGCGTGGGAGGAAGAAGGCCACGATCAGACCAAGCGCCACCGCCACGATTGTTGTCGGTGACATCAGTCCGGTAACCGAGGCGACACTGACGAACAGAATCAGCAGGGCATACGCAAATCCGGATTGTCGCCCCATCGCCGCGACTTGCGCTGTGATCAAGATCAGCCAGGGCCAGGTGACCGGCAATGTCGAAAAGAAATACGTCAAGGCGTTCTCGTCTGAATTGTGGACCCAGTCATGCCGCACAAAAACAAGGCAATGCAAGCAACCTGAAAGCGCGCGATTGGCGCCTTGTGTCAATTCTTGTGCTTGTATCCTTTGGGCCAGGCGTACACATTCGGGTAAAAGACCATATACCCGTCCAGACCCTGATTTCCGATAGAGACTGCTGCAACGGATCGGCTTCGATTTATCCGACGACATCAGGCGGTTACACAGGCCCGATATGGTTCGAACCCGATGACTGAGAAGGAGCTGATCTTGGCTTACGAGAACGATGGGGGCACCAAGAACTGGCTTGAGGCCGAATTGGAAGACACGCTGGATGAAGATTTCGAAATCGAGTTCAGCGAGCCTATGCTGTCGATGGAAGTCCGCAAAATCTATCGGGACCAGCACCCCGAAATGCTGGATCGCAAAGTCTATTTCCGAAACCTGCTGCGGTTGCAGGCCGAGTTGATCAAGGTGCAGGATTGGGTTCAGCACACTGGCGCCAAGGTTTGTATCCTGTTTGAAGGCCGTGATAGTGCGGGCAAGGGGGGCGTGATCAAACGGATCACGCAGCGCCTGAACCCCCGTGTCGCCCGTGTGGTCGCTCTGCCAGCCCCCAGTCGCCGCGAGCAGAGCCAATGGTATTTTCAACGCTACGTGCCGCATCTGCCTGCGGCTGGTGAAATCGTGTTGTTCGACCGCTCGTGGTACAACAGGGCGGGGGTTGAGCGAGTGATGGGCTTTGCGTCCGAGGATCAGGTCGAACAGTTCTTTCAGGACGTTCCCGAATTTGAACGGATGCTGGTGCGGTCAGGGATCATTCTGCTGAAATACTGGTTTTCGATCACGGATGAAGAGCAGCAACTGCGGTTCCTCATGCGTATTCACGACCCGATGAAACAGTGGAAACTGTCACCGATGGATCTTGAATCCCGTATTCGCTGGGAGGCGTATACGAAGGCCAAGGAAGACATGTTGTTCCGAACCAACATACCCGAAGCACCGTGGTATATCGTTGAGGGCAATGACAAGAAACGCGAACGTCTGAATTGTATTGAGCATCTGTTGACCAGAATCCCCTACGAAGACGTGCCACAGGAAAAGGTCAATTTGCCGGACCGGCGGTACAATCCTGAATACGAGCGGCGGGTTTTGCCAGACGAGCTTTACGTTCCAAAGATCTACTGAGCAACGCATGCGAGGTCGGCAGGGCCGACCTCGCACAATTTCAAGTGATCAGGCTGCATCCATCATGCAGTCATGGGTGAAGATATTGATCATGAAGACATCGCAGCTATCGTCTTCGGATGTTTCGGTGTCGACAGGCTCAATCTCGGTCTCCGGGGTGGTATCTAGGGTCGGCATGATATCGACGTCGTCGACATCTGCCACATCAGTGCCGCCATTCATGTCGTCGGCCCAATCAAACTCGTCAAACTGCGCTTGCAGGTTTTCAAGGAAGCTGGCGATTTCATCCAGGAAGGCCTGAATGTCAAAGCAGAAGGCTTCCGGCTCACCGCCATCAACGACTTCGGTATCGGGCGTTTCAGGTTGCGGTTCCCCGGTTTCGGTTACGTCAGTATCGGGCGCTTCAGGTTCCGGTTCTTCAGTTTCGGTTACGTCAGTGTCCGGTGTTTCCGGTGTTGGTTCCTCGGTACCGGGGGTTTCAGGTTCCGGTTCTTCGGTCTCAGTGACGTCGGTATCAGGCGATTCGGGGTCCGGTTCTTCCGTCTCTGTGACGTCGGTGTCCGGTGTCTCGGGTGTCGGCTCCTCGGTTTCGGGGGTCTCAGTCCCAGGCTCTTCGGTCACGGTGACGTCAGTATCTGGGGTTTCGGTTTCCGGTTCCTCTGGCTCTGCAACTTCATCCGGTGTTGTCGGGGGAACGGGCGGTGTGTTTGTATTGCCGTTGTCCAGCATGACAGCCGCGTCAGTCGCAGCAAAGTTTTGCGTGACCATCACCGCATCGAAGCCCTGCATGTCACCGGTTTCGATCCCGATCCCGACATACTTGAAATCCGGGTTCAGGATATTGGCGCGGTGACCCGGACTGTTCATCAGGTTTTGATGCAACTGGGCGACATCGTCGCTGATACCCGGCGCGCCGCGTTCGGACTGCCATGCGATGTTTTCCCCGGTGCGCCAGCTTCCTTCAAGATCGAACCCCGCGTTTTGCATCCGCTGGGTTGCGCTGGAACCGCCTGAACCGGTGTGGCTGAAGGTGTCTGTATTCAGCATCCAGGTGCTGTGATCTTCGGACGAGTCGTTCAGCTGCGTTTCAAGTTGCAGCGGGTTGAGACCGCGGGATGTGCGCTCCTGGTTTATCAGCGCCAGCATCTCGCGTTCGTATGTACTTGCAGTCGACATATTTGCCTCCGTTTGTGTTTGTGTCCTTGCGGACGGGCTCACTTAGAGGCGGGGACGTCGCGGGTGATAGAGGGCGGCGCAATTTAGGCGAGTTTTGGCGGCCCGATGCTACCGAGACGAGATTCGCTGCGCTGCAAAGCGCCGGGCAAAACACTGCCTGTACGGAAATGGCAGCTTGCCGCACAACCTGAACCACGAGTCGGCGGATTGTATCCGAGCCCGGAAACGACAAACCCCCGGGCCATGCCTCGGGGGTCGTCAAATAGTGTCATCCAAAGCTGGACGAAATCAAAGATCTCAGAGCAGACCTTCGCGCTGGGCTTTCTTGCGCGCCAGTTTACGGGCACGGCGAATCGCTTCAGCTTTCTCGCGCGCTTTCTTCTCGGACGGTTTCTCGAAATGTTGCTTGAGCTTCATTTCACGGAACACGCCTTCGCGCTGCAGCTTTTTCTTCAGGGCACGAAGCGCCTGATCGACGTTATTGTCGCGAACACTAACCTGCATGTGGTTGTCACCACCTTTCTAGATAGAGTTGCAAGGAAATTGCAGGAGTTGGCCGTATAGCAAAGCCGCCCTAACTTGTCTAGTACTGGACCTGACAACCGGAGAACCGTCATGACCACAACATATGAAGATGCAAAACGGCAGCTTTTGGACGCGATGCTGAATCATGTTCCTTTCGACGGCTGGTCGGAAACCAGCTTTCGCGCCTCGGTTTCCGATTGTGGTCTGGATGACGGTTTGGCACGTGCAATTTGCCCGCGCGGGGCGGTTGATCTGGCACTGGCCTTTCATGCGCGCGGCGATCAGGTGATGCTGGACCGCCTCAGGTCCGAGGACATGAGCGGTCTAAAATTCCGCGATAAGATTGCCGCTGCGGTCCGGTTCCGGTTGCAGGCTGTTGAAGACAAAGAACTGGTGCGCCGGGGCATGACGCTGTTTTCCCTGCCAGCATATGCGGCCGATGGAGCCAAGGCCTTATGGCAGACCTGCGACCTGATATGGGACGCGCTGGGCGATACGTCGGAAGATGTGAACTGGTATACCAAACGGGCAACCTTGTCGGGGGTCTATTCCTCGACCTTGCTGTTCTGGCTGGGTGATGACAGCCCTGACCATCAGCGCACGTGGGAGTTTCTGGATCGCCGGATCGCAAATGTCATGGAGTTCGAAAAGCTCAAGGCTCAGGTGCGTGACAACCCGGTGTTGAAACCCTTTCTTGCAGTTCCGAACTGGCTGGCGGGTCAGGTGAGGGCGCCGGCCAAGATGCGGGATGATCTGCCTGGCATGTTGAACCCCCGAAAGTAACGCGTCTTGGTGCTGGGCCTTGCCTCTGATGCCTGTTAGGCATTGGGCAAAGGAGGTGCCTATGACCCAGATGATGCGTGCTGTTGAGATCACTCAACCGGGTGGTCCCAATGTTTTGCAGCTGACCGAACGTCCTATCCCTAAGCCGGGGGCCGGACAGGTTGTATTGAAAGTGGCCTATGCCGGGGTGAACCGCCCCGACGCTTTGCAACGCGCGGGCGCTTACGATCCGCCGCCGGGCGCCAGTGACCTGCCGGGGCTTGAAGCTTCGGGCGAAGTGGTCTCGGTCGGTGCGGGGGTCGAAGGACTGTCTGTCGGTGATCAGGTCTGCGCACTGTTGCCCGGCGGTGGCTATGCGGAATACGTTTCGACCCCAGCGGCTCATTGTTTGCCTGTGCCCGCGGGTATGGGAATGAAAGAGGCAGCGTGTCTTCCCGAGACCTTCTTTACAGTCTGGTCCAACGTGTTCATGCGTGGCGGGTTGAGGGCAGGTGAACGTTTTCTGGTTCACGGTGGGTCCAGCGGTATTGGTACGACGGCAATCCAACTGGCCAATGCCTTTGGCGCGCGCGTTTTCTCCACGGCTGGGTCGGATGAGAAATGTGAGGCTTGCATCAAGCTGGGCGCGGAGAAAGCGATCAACTATCGCGACGAGGATTTCGTAGCAGCCATGCGCGCCGAAGGTGGGGCAAACCTGATTCTTGATATGGTCGGCGGTGATTACATCCCCCGCAACGTCAAGGCCCTGGCCGAAGATGGGCGGCTGGTGCAAATCGCGTTTCTGCAAGGGCCTGTGGTCGAGCTGAACTTTGCCCTGATGATGGTCAAGCGCCTGACCCTGACCGGCAGCACCTTGCGCCCACAAAGTGATCTGGCCAAGGCGCAAATCGCGCAGGACCTGCGCGAAGCTGTCTGGCCTCTGTTGGATGCCGGAAAAGTTGCGCCCGTGATGGACAGCGAGTTTGATCTGACCGAAGCCGCCGCCGCCCATGCGCGCATGGAAAGCTCGGGTCATATTGGCAAGATTGTTCTGAAGATCGCGGGTTGAATTTAGAATGCGCGGGCGTGTCCCGCGCGTTCACGCAACGGCGCGGCGATACAGATGCCACGTGGCATGACCCAGAACGGGCATCACCACGATAAGCCCCAACAGCAGTGGCAAAGCTCCCAGGAACAAAAGCACCGCTACGATGAATCCCCAGGTCAGAATGACGCCGGGGTTGTGACGCAGCACCCTGAATGATGTCACAACAGCAACCGGCAGGCCTACTTTACGGTCCAGCAGCAAGGGAAAACTGACGACGCTGATCGCCAGTGCGCAAAGCGCAAAAACGAATCCAACCGCTGTTCCAACAATGACCATCGTCCAGCCCGCGGAGGTCGTGAACACCTGCGTGGCAAATGCGCTGAGCGACGCTGGAACCTCGGGGCCCATCGTGTAGGTGTGAATGCTTTGTGCCACCATCAGCCAAAGCAGCAGCAGCATCACAAGGTAAAACCCCAAAACCAGAATTGCTCCGAATGACGGCGAGCGGAGCACACCAAATGCGTCCAGCCAGTGAACCTCGCTGCCCTGTTCACGCTTGCGGCTGATCTCATAGAGGCCCACGGCCGCAACTGGCCCGATCAGCGCGAAGCCAGCGACCAGAGGGGCCAGAAGCGGAACCAGGTTGGCATTCAGGGCAAAGCCGAACATCAAAAGCCCGGCAACCGGGTATACCAGGACAATGAACACCACATCCGCTCGGGTTTCGAGAAAATCCTGATACCCCGCCCTCAGGCAGGCGCGTAGGTCTTGCAGGGTCAAGGTCTGCACCATTGGCACTTGCGTTGGATCTGCACTGCCAAGTTGCGAGACGCTTTCTGTAACGTGGTCACCTGTGGCGCCCAGAGCCTGGGCCGCCCAGCTGATCGGGTTTCCGATTGTCTTAGCCATTTCTTCACCCTTCCCTGGCGAGACTTGCGCCGCGGAACGGATCCGGCATTCAGTTGCCCGTGGCCGGCCCAACCGGCAACGCCATGCCTCAGTATAACATAAATTTTCGAAATCTGGATCAATACTCCGGCATCGGACGGATTGCCCTGTGTCACAGTCATGTTAGCTTGATGGCAGGCAAGAGGAGGTCAGGATGCAGAAAACAGCGAAAACGGTTGTGATTCACGAATTTGGTGGGCCTGAGGTTTTGCGGATCGAAGACAGGCCTGTAGGTGACCCCGGTCCGGGTGAGATACGTATTCGGCATCAGGCCTGCGGGTTGAACTTCATCGACGTATATCAACGCACCGGCCTGTATCCCCTTGATCTTCCCCATGCTTTAGGCATGGAAGCGGCGGGAACCGTTGAGGCGGTTGGGGATGGGGTGACCCACCTTCAGCCGGGGCAGCGGGCCGCTTACGCCGCAGCCCCGCCCGGTGCTTATTGTGAGGCGCGCGTGATGCCCGCTGCGCAGGTTTGCCCGCTACCGGATGGCATCACATTCGAAGCCGGTGCAGCGATGATGCTGAAAGGTCTGACGGTTGAATACCTATTTCACCGGACCACACCATTGAAACGGGGTGATACGGTCCTGTTCCATGCGGCAGCTGGCGGGGTCGGGCTGATCGCATGCCAATGGGCTAAATCCGAAGGCATCACCTTGATCGGAACGGCGGGGAGTGACGAGAAATGCAGCCTTGCGCGGTTTAACGGGGCCGCGCATTGCATCAATTACAGGTCCGAGAATTTCGCAGAACGCGTGGCTGAGATTACAAAGGGTCAGGGCGTAGACGTGGTGATGGACTCGGTCGGAGCGGACACGTTCGAAGGATCACTGGATTGCCTGAAACCGCTGGGCATGATGATTTCCTTCGGCAACGCCTCGGGCCCGGTTCCACCGTTCAACCTTGGGATTCTGGGCCAGAAAGGCTCGCTCAAGATCACCCGGCCCACGTTGTTTACTCATATCGCGGATCATGCGGTGTGTCAGGCAATGGCACGTCGCCTGTTTGGCAAAGTCGAGGGGGGTGAGGTCAAAGTCCATGTCGATCAGCGTTTTGCCTTGGATCAGGTTGCTGATGCGCATCGTGCGCTTGAGGCGCGGCAAACGACTGGCAGCACAATTCTGGACCTGTAACTCTGGACCTGTAACGCAGTATCCAAACGATATTGCCCATTGAATTGGGACACTTGATGCGCTGAATGGGAAGGGCAAGAGGTCTTCAATAACATACGGCGGCGGAAAACCCGCCGCCGCTGTGCCTGAAATAATCAGGTTTTACTGCGATTGCAGCTCTGCCGGGGATTTTTCAGCAATCGTTTCCCAGTTTGCGCTCGCGCTTTCGATGAAACCCGGGATGTCGCCTTCCCAGCGCTCCTGAATGTCTTTGGACAGGTTCAGATACAGCTTGTTGTCAACGATCTTCCAGTGGTTCGGGTCGCCGTCGAATTTAAAGCCCATGGCCGCGCCGAAGGCACAATAGCCGCCATATGCGGGCAGATATGCATCAGGATTGGCTTCAAAGGCTACTTTGTTTTCTTCCGACGAAAACCGGTACAGTGCATCATCGTGCAATGCAGTAATGCGGTAATCGCCCTTGGTCGCTTCGCCAGCGGTGAAGTACGCCACCGGATCATAGCCCTGCATGGCCAGACCAGTCGAGCTTGCGTTGATTTCGACGCCAGCCGCCAGTGCGGAGGTTGCCAACGTGACAGACAGTGCCACGCCACTGATCAGAGATTTAAACTTGTTCATTGCTTCACCTTTCGTGAAATGAGCCCGTTCAGCACCGCAATAATTGCCGCCGTAAGGCCCAGATTGTTGTCCTGTGTGGCCCGTAATTGACCGTCACGATAGCGATTTGGGAAGCGGGCTGATCACGTTCAAAACAATGAATTGTGATTGTGCGCAGGTGATAGAGCCACTGTTCTTTTTTGCGGAGCCGCCTCAGGTATCCGGCGTTAGGTTCAGGACAAATGCGATGACTTTGTTTGCGGGCATTTCACAGGGTCGAAGCAACGCGCCGCTGCCCTGGGTCTGATACAGGTTCAGGCTGATATAGTCGGTTCCGCCTAGCTCGTGCGCAACCAGCTTGTGGGATTTACCACGCGCTATTTGTTGACGCACAACAACATAGCGTCGACCGCCGGAGGTTCCGGTGAAACTGCCCAACGGCAGTGCAAAAAGGGCAGACAGAAACGCGTCTGACGCAGTCACGGTTTTCCGATTCTGGGTTCCGTTCCGGCCTTGATCCGGGCAACGTTCGAGCTGTGCCGCCAGTAGACAAGAAGTGTCAGAATTATCCCAAGGATAAATGTAGTCCCGTTTGTCAGCAACAACACCCAGGTTGTGGAAAGCGCAGCAGCTGCCAGTGCACCAACTGAAGATATTCGCCAGATTGCCGCCGCGACCAGCCAAGTGAGGCAGCAGGCAACACCGACGCGCCAGTCCAGTGCCAGCCAAAGCCCCAGAAAGGTCGCCACGCCCTTGCCGCCCTTGAAGCTCAGCCAAACCGGAAAGCAATGGCCCAAAAACGCCAATAGTGCAGCCACTTGGGCCGCATCTTCACCCGCATAGGCACGTGCAATCAGAACGGCCGCCGCGCCTTTACCTGCGTCAAACAGCAAGGTCAGCGCCGCAGCGGCCTTGTTGCCGGTGCGCAGGACATTTGTCGCCCCGATATTGCCGGACCCGATCTCGCGCAGATTTCCCAGCCCCATGATCTTGGCAAGCAACAAGCCGAAGGGAATGGAGCCCATCAGGTATCCAACCACCGCCCATTGGAGCAGTTCGCTAGTCGAGTTGTCGATTGGGGGCATCAGGGTCTCCGGAACACTTCATTACCTGCTACATAGGTCGAAATGACCTTACCTTGCATCCGCTGGCCGTCAAATGGAGTGTTCTGAGATTTTGATTTTAGTGCAAACCGATCAAGCACAAAAGGCACATCCGGATCGAACAGAACCAGATCGGCTGGCGCGCCTTTCGACAGGCGACCGCTGTCCAACCCAAGCCGCTTGGCCGGGTTAAGGGCCATGGCCCGAAACAGCGTCGGCAGATCCAGCTGGCCCGCGTGATACAGGCGCAAGGCCGCGGGCAGAAGCGTTTCCAGTGCGACCGCACCCGAGGCCGCTTCTTCAAACGGCAGGCGCTTGCTTTCTTCGTCCTGAGGGGTGTGCATCGAGCTGATGATATCGATCAGCCCGGTGCTAACGGCTTCGATAACCGCTTGCCTGTCGTTTTCTGATCGCAGCGGCGGCTTGACCTTGAAGAAGGTGCGATAGTCGGCCACGTCAAGCTCGTTCAACGTCAAGTGGTGGATCGACGTCCCTGCGGTTATGTCCAGCCCATTGTGCTTGGCGCGCTCCAGTGCAGGCAGCGCCCGGGCCGTGGTGATCTGGTCGGCGTGATAGGCGGCGCCGGTCATCTCCAACAGGGCAATGTCGCGGTCCAGCCCCATTCGTTCCGCCATTGGCGAAACCGCAGGCAGGCCGCGTAATGCTGCGAACTTGCCGCTGGTCGCCGCGGCCCCGGCGCTCAGCCCCGGCTCTTGCGGATGGGCTATCACAAGCGCGCCACAGGACTTCGCATAGGTCAGGGCGCGGTAAAACACCTTTGTATTGGTGATGACGTGATCGCAATCGGTGAAGGCGATCGCGCCCGCGTCCAACAAAAACCCGATTTCGGTCATCTCGCGCCCTTCGCGCCCTTTGGTCAGGGCAGCCATCGGCAGAACATTGACCGGCGCATCGGCCTGCGCCCGGCGTGTCGCGAATTCCAGCGTTTCCGGTGTGTCGACTGCTGGCAGAGTATCTGGTCGGGTGACAATCGTCGTGACACCGCCAGCCGCGGCAGCAAGTCCTGCTGACCGATAGCTTTCCTTATGACGTTCACCGGGTTCACAGACCTTGACGCCAATATCGATGATGCCAGGGGCGAGGCACTTGCCGTTGCAATCTACGATATGCCCCTCCGTACTCGGAGCAATTCCTTCGCCTCGGGCGGTAATCCGGCCATCGTTCACCTGCAACCAGCCAGTTGACTCTGCTCCCGCTTCGGGGTCGATCAGGCGTGCGTTGGTGAAAAGAACGGTATTCATGGAACAGCCCTTTCGATGGCGGCCTTCGTGGCGGCGGGATCGGCCTGATACTTGATCAGGTGTTTGTCTCCGCCCTTGGTAACGACTTGCACGAAACTGCCCATGGTTTTGACCGCCTCGATCTGATTCAGCGCAACTTTTCGCTCGCCGGGACCGGTCAACAAAGTGTCGGTCATCTTCCAGTTTGCGGCCAGTTCTTCCGATGCCAGATACCACGCGCGGATGCCGATAGCGGCGAGGCCAGCAGGTGCTCCGGTCCAGACATAAGGGTTGCCGGTCAACCACAACACAGCCATTGCACCGGCCATGGCAGCGGCCGCAAGCCACGCATTGGTGCGGATATACGCGCCCTTGTCCGGGGCAAAGACTACAGGATCAGCCATAGAATCCCTCCGGTGATCAAAAGTACTACCAATGCCATAACAGCCGAGCCTATGCGGAGCGGTTTGTTGTCAACCGGCGCGGTTTGCGGGGCCGAGAAAGGTCTGGCGCTTTCGGTTTCGATCGTTCCGCCGGTCCAATTGGTTGCCTCTTCCGTGAAAAGGCCCGTCAGGTGCAGCCGGGGATCGGGTTCAAGTGTCATGGTCTGGTCTTTGAACGCTGCGCTGCGCAGGACCATGACCCATCCGCCGATCTGCGCCAGCGCGGCACGGTCCAACTGATCCTCGGACACGCCACACCCTTCGTTCAGATAGCCGTAAAGCCCAAGTTCCTCGAGGTCGGACACCGGAAAGATGTCGATCTGCTCGGGGTCCAGCCCGTCGACGCCAAGCACCTGATCGGCGGCACCCGGTTCGCGCAGGAACTTTGCCTCTTCTGGGCGCATGTCCATCGTGAACAGGCGCAGGACGCCGCGTTCATGGGGGGCGACCTTCAGATTGTTCATGCAACCTCGCGCAGGTTGCGGGCCAGAAGGTCCATGGCGGCCATCCGGACAGCGACCCCCATCTCCACCTGCTCCTGTATAACGGATCGATTGATGTCATCAGCCAGGGTTCCGTCGATCTCAACCCCGCGGTTCATTGGGCCGGGGTGCATGACAATGGCATCGGGTTTGGCCAGCGCCAGTTTTTCCGCATTCAGGCCGTACCGGTGGTAGTACTCGCGTTCTGACGGGATGAAGCCCCCATCCATTCGTTCTTTCTGAAGGCGCAGCATCATGACCACATCGACGTCTTTGAGGCCTTCGTTCATGTCGTCATATACCTCGGCCCCGAACTCGGCGAATTGCGACGGCACGAGTGTGGGCGGGCCGATCAGACGAATGCGGTTTTCCATCTTGCCCAGCAGGATCAGGTTCGAGCGTGCAACACGGGAGTGCGCGACATCGCCGCAAATGGCGATGTTCAGACGGTGCAGGCGACCTTTTGCGCGGCGGATCGTCAGCGCGTCCAGTAGCGCTTGTGTCGGATGTTCATGCCGCCCGTCGCCTGCGTTCAGAACAGCACAGTTGACCTTTTGCGCCAGCAGATCGACCGCGCCTGAATGCGGGTGACGCACCACCAAAAGGTCGGGATGCATCGCGTTCAGGGTCAGCGCAGTGTCGATCAACGTCTCGCCCTTTTTGATCGAACTGGCCTGCATCGCCATGTTCATCACGTCCGCGCCCAGACGCTTGCCAGCCAGTTCGAAGCTTGCCTGCGTTCGGGTTGAGTTTTCAAAGAACATGTTGATCTGGGTCAGCCCCGACAGCACGTCCGAATGTTTGGTCGACTGGCGGTTCATGTCGACATAGGTTTCGGCCAGGTCGAGAATTTCGGTGATATCGGATTGCGACAGATGCTCGATGCCAAGAAGGTGACGATGGGCGAAACGCATGGGCGGGCTCCTGTCTGACAATCGGGCCGCTTATAGAAAGCCACGCGGGGCAAAGCAACCTAGGGATCAGAACCCTCTGGCAGTTTTTCGCAGCCGCCTTCTGGCAGGCATTGTTCACCCGGTTTGCACCATTTGCCGTATCCACAGTCGATGGCTTTGATCGGCACGCAACCCTGATGGGTCGAGCATTTGAATCCCGGACGGCACTGCGAGCCTGTTTCTTCGCACAGGAACCATCCCGGGCGGGAACAACCCCCACCCGGCAAGCAGGACGCGCCGCGCGCGCAAGTGCGGCCATCCTCGCATATTGTGGGGGGGGCTGTACCCGGATCTGGTGTGATCCGTTCACATTCGCCGCGCCCATTGCAAAAACTGTCACCGGGGCAATCCAGACGCGATGTGCATTTGTTCGCGCCTGTGGGTGCACAGCTCGCTCCTCCGGCAACGCAGCGTTCAAACGGACCGCAACTGCGCCCGCCACCGCAATAGGTGCCGCCCAGCAGTATGCAGTGCCCATCAAAGCTGCATCTTTGACCGCCGGAACAGCAGGTGGTGCCGCATTTGAACTGGCCCGCACGGCACTGGCCCTGTTCGTTGTGGAACGTCGCCAATACCGGATTGCCGGTAAGCACCAGTCCAAGCCCGATCAGGAGGATTCGCAAGGTTCTGAGCATCGTGCCCTGATGGTCGACGCGACAGAGCGACCGATCAAGCCCAATTCGCTTTCCATCAGCCCTCAGGCAGGTAAATTACCCATATGGAATCGGGCTTGGACTATTACTCTGCACGGGCCCTGCTGGAATGGCAGGTCGAACTGGGCGTGACCGAGGCAATCGGGGACGCTCCGGTTGATCGATATTCGGTGCAGGATACGTCACCAAAGCCCAAAAAGGCAGAGGTTGCGGCAACCACCCCGTCAAAGCCCGGACAGATTGACCCGGTAACGGTTGCGCAAGCAGCGGCCAAGGGGGCGGGGTCACTGGATCAGCTGCGCGATGCGATGGAAGCTTTTGATCACTGCGAGCTGAAGCGCGGGGCGCGGCAGATGGTTTTTGCTGATGGAACGCCCGGTGCGCGGGTGATGATCATCGGTGAGGCTCCGGGCCGCGACGAAGACCGCGAGGGCAAGCCCTTTGTCGGGCGCGCGGGCCAGTTGCTGGATCGCATGTTGGCCGCGATTGATCTGGATCGCAGGCAGAACGTCTATATCACAAACGTGCTGCCATGGCGGCCCCCACAGAACCGTGACCCAAAGCCCGAAGAAATCGGGATGATGAAGCCGTTCCTGGAACGTCACGTGGCGCTGGCCCGGCCCGAGGTGCTGGTGGTGATGGGTAATATCAGCTGTCAGGCCGTTCTGGGCAAGCGCGGGATTACCCGATTGCGCGGCCAGTGGGATCAGGCGCTGGACCTGCCTGTGATCCCGATGTTTCATCCAGCTTATTTGCTGCGCCAGCCGCAAATGAAGCGTCAGGCCTGGGCTGATCTGCTGGAGTTGAAAGCCCGGCTGCGAGGTGAGTCATGAAGGTCTTGGCGTTTTCCGATCTTCACATGGCGCGCAATCGCGCCGCTGATCTGGTGGCGGCCAGCGCTGATGCCGACCTGGTTATTGGCGCCGGGGATTATTGTAACATGCGTCTGGGTCTGGACGAAGCGATGCAGATGCTTTCGGGCGTTTCAGCGCCCCTGGTCCTGATACCCGGGAATGCCGAAAGCGCAGAGGATCTGGGCAAAGCTGTGCCCGAGGGTGTGCATGTTCTGCATGGAACGGGAATGACAGTGGATGGATTGCGCCTGTTCGGACTCGGCTACGGTGTTCCACCCACACCGTTTGGTGATTGGTCCTGTGATCTGACCGAGGGTGAGGCCGCCGAACTGCTGGCGCGCTGTGACAGAGCGGATATCCTGATCTCGCACTCACCGCCCAAGGGTCATGGGGATGTGACCTCGCAAGGTATGGCTGTTGGTTCGGTCGCTGTCCGGAACGCGATCGAAAGGATACAGCCCCGTTTCACGTTTTGCGGCCATATTCACGACAGCTGGGGTTATCGCGGCTCGATTGGCCGCACCCGGATCGCCAATCTCGGTCCCAAGGTAAACTGGTTCGAGGTCGCCGTATGATCGAGACGGTAACGCTGCTTGCCTTCATTCCCGCTGCGCTGGCGCTGAACCTGACACCGGGGGCGGATATGATGTTCTGTTTCGGTCAGGGTTTGCGATCAGGTCCGCGTGCTGCAATTGCCGCAAGTGCCGGGATTTCCGCGGGTGGAATGATACAGGTCCTTCTGGCTGGGCTGGGCCTTGGCGCGGCGGTTACGGCCGTGCCATCGCTGTTCGATGTCATTCGCTGGGTTGGTGTTGCATACCTGTTGTATCTGGCCTGGTGTGCCATTCGAAATGGCGCAGTATCAGCCGAGGCACCCGTCAAACCGGCCCGGTTGTCTTTTTGGGACGGAATGCTTGTCAATCTGACGAACCCCAAGGTTATCCTGTTCGTTCTTGCCTTCATCCCTCAATTTGTTGACCCGTCGCGGGGATCAGTCCTGGTGCAGTTTTTGATCTTTGGCACAATCATCGGCACCGGTGGGTTCGTGGTGAACGGGCTGGTTGGTGTTTTCGCCGGAAGCGCGGGGCGTCATCTGGTCTCGAATCCGCGCGCCTCACGTATTTTGGGCTGGATTACAGGGGGCATTTTTGCGGCCCTTGCGGTCCGGCTTGCCATCCTGGAAAGGGCCTGACACCACATGTCGCGCATTGACGAAACAATGGAGTTCATCCCGGTTAAGATCGCCGTTCTGACAATCTCGGATACCAGATCGATGGAAGAGGACCGCTCGGGTCAGACATTGGTGGACCGGATCGAAAAGGCAGGCCATGTCGTCGCCGATCGGAGGATAATTCGGGACGAGCGCAGAGAGATCGCAGATCAGTTGCGCGCGTGGGTGGCGGACGAACAGATCGACGTTGTGATTTCGACCGGCGGAACGGGCCTGACCGGGCGCGATGTCACCGTCGAGGCGCATCGCGATGTCTATGAGAAAGAGATAGAAGCCTTTGGCACCGTCTTCACGATCATCTCGATGGAGAAGATTGGAACTTCGGCGGTGCAGTCGCGGGCGACGGGGGGCGTTGCCGGGGGGACATACCTGTTCGCCTTGCCCGGCAGCCCGGGAGCCTGCAAGGATGCGTGGGACGGTATATTAGAAAAACAGTTCGATTATCGCCATCGCCCGTGCAATTTTGTGGAAATAATGCCCAGATTGGACGAACATCTGCGACGGAAGTAGACTGGTCATACGTTCCGTTCCGTATAACCGCCTTGTGGCTTGGCATATTTCCTGATCCAGCTACATGTTGTGGACGGCAGCGTGGTGCAACCGGGGTAACTGATCGATGCGATTTCTGCGGCATAGTCTTGTCGGTATTTTTCTGGCGTTTCTGGCGCTGGCTTTGTTGTTCGTTGCCGTGCAGATGATCGTGGGGGCCGTTCAGGAGGCTTTGACGCACGATAACGCGACACCGCCCTCGCGAGAAAGGATCTTTGCTGTTGCGGTTCGGCCTGCCGAGGCGGAAACCGTCACCCCATATCTTGAAGCTTTCGGAGAGGTTCAAAGCCGCCGCAGGCTGGAGCTGCGTGCGGCGCTTGGAGGTCGCGTTGTCGCGCTGGCAGAAGACTTTGAAGATGGTGGAATTGTTGAGGCTGGCGAAGTGCTGGTCGAACTGGATCCGGCAGATGCGCAATCTGCGCTGGATCGGGCAAAGTCCGATCTCTTGGACGCCCAATTTGAAGAGCGAGATGCAGAACGCTCGTTGCTGCTGGCGCAGGACGAGCTGAAATCGGCCGAGGCTCAGGCGGAACTGCGGGAAAGGGCGTTGCAACGCCAACGGGATCTGGAATCACGGGGCGTGGGGGCCGCCGCCAGCGTGGAAGAGGCCGAACTGGCCGCAGCATCATCGCAACAGGCCGTTCTGGCGCGGCGTATTGCGCTGGCACAGGCTGAATCCCGTGTGGATCAGGCATCAACCCTGTTTGCCCGAGCCATGATAGCACTGGAAGCTGCGGAGCGCGATCTGGGCGACATGACAATCCGGGCAGGCTTTGGCGGCACTTTAACGGATGTGACGCTTGTGGAAGGGCGGCTGGTATCGGCAAATGAAAAGCTGGCCGAACTGGTTGATCCCAACGACCTTGAAGTGGCGTTTCGGGTGTCGACCGCGCAATATGTGCGGCTTCTGGATGGCGGCGATCGTCTGATCAATGCGCCGGTCACCATATCTCTTGAAGTGACAGGGACCGATCTGACCGCGGTTGGCCAGATTAGCCGCGATAGCGGGTCTGCCGGTGAAGGCCAGACCGGGCGGTTGATCTATGCCCGCCTGCAAGAGGCATCGGGGTTTAAACCTGGAGATTTCGTTACGGTTTCAGTTCAGGAACAGCCCCTTGCCGGAGTTTACCGACTGCCGTCTTCGGTCCTTGATGCATCCGGAACTGTTCTGGTGCTTGGCCCTGATGACCGATTGGAAAGTCTGCCGGTTCAGCTCATCCGCCGCCAGGGGGACGAAGTTCTGCTGCGGGGCGACGGGTTGGAAGGGCGTGAGGTCGTCGTCGGACGAACCCCCCTGCTTGGGTCGGGCGTGCGTGTTCGGCCCCTGCGGCTTGAGGCGGGTGCAGACCCCGGAATGGTCGAGCTGACGGACGAGAAACGCGCCGAACTTGTAGCTCAAGTCGAGGCGAACAGTGCGATGCCACCGAAGGAAAAGACGAAGGTTCTAACCCGGCTGCGCGAAGCTCGAGTGCCGACATCTTTGGTGCGCAGTATTGAAACCAGGGCTGGGGGATAAACGCCATGATGCGCGAGATACCTGGCGCGGCGGGTGGCCTTCTCAGTTATTTCACGCGGCATCGGACAGTTGCCAACCTGCTGTTGCTTGTCATGCTGGTTCTTGGCGCGGCGGCAATCCCGAACATGCGTGCACAGTTCTTTCCGGACGTCATTCTGGAACGCGTCGATGTATCCGTAACCTGGGATGGTGCCGGGCCCGAGGACATGGACGCCGGGATCGTGCAGTTGCTGGAACCTGCGCTGCTGGCCGTCGAAGGGGTGACCAGTACCGAGGCTTCCTCGCATCCGGGCTGGACCCGTATCAGGCTGGAATTCGAACCCAACTGGGATGTGTCCCGCGCTGTTGAGGAAGTCCGGACCGCCGTAGACGCTGTCACAGATCTGCCGGAAGACGCTGAGGAGCCCAAGATTCAACGCGGTGCGTGGCGTGATCGGGTGACGGATGTGGTGATTACCGGTCCGACCGATACTGCTCAGCTGGCTAAGCTGACGGATGAGCTTATCAATCGTTTATTCGCATCAGGTGTGACCCGCACGACAATCCGGGGTATTGCCGCACCGCGCATCGTTGTCGAGGTCACCACCGCTCAGTTAATCGCAAACGATATAACGATGGCCGAAATCGCGGCAGCGATAGGTGCCGAAGTCAATACGGACCCCGCTGGCAATGTCGAAGGTGCGGGTGCTCGTGTCCGGGCGGGAACTGAGAAACGCACGCCAGAACAGATCGAAGGCATCGCTCTGCGGACGAACGAAGATGGGTCGAAACTGAAGGTTGGTGACATTGCCAGAATTTGGGTAGAAGGCGTCACCCGCGACCGCAGCTATTATGTGGGCGACAATCCCGCCATGTCGATCAGAGTGGACCGGTCGAACCTGGGCGATGCGATAGGTATTCAGCACACGGTGGAGGACGTTGCCCGCGAGATGCAGGCCAGCCTGCCTGAAGGTGTGAGAATTGATCTGATCCGCACCCGGGCGCAAGCAATTACCGACCGGTTGAACATCCTCGTGGATAACGGGCTGATGGGGCTGGGGCTTGTTGTCATCCTGTTGTTCCTATTTCTCAATGCGCGCATTGCGTTTTGGGTTGCTGCGGGTATCCCGGTGGCGATGTCGGCGGCGATTGCGCTGATGTATCTGGGCGGTCTGTCGCTGAACATGGTTTCACTGTTTGGTCTGATCATTACGTTGGGGATCGTTGTAGATGATGCCATTGTCGTGGGGGAGCACGCTGATTTTCGCTCCCGCCGATTGGGCGAGACACCAGTGGAAGCCGCAGAGCGCGCCGCGCGTCGAATGGCAATGCCGGTTCTGGCCGCCACGGTAACGACGGTGATTGCGTTTTTCGGCCTGACGTTGGTTGGAGGACGTTTCGGAGAGCTGATCCGCGATATCCCTTTCACGGTGATCGCAGTACTGGTTGCATCGCTGGTGGAATGCTTCCTGATCCTGCCCAATCACATGGCGCATGCAATTGCGCATTCGGCCAAAGAACACTGGTACGATCTGCCGAACCGTGTCGTCAATCGTGGCTTTCGTTGGGTTCGGGATCACTTGTTCCGTCCGCTGATCGCCTGGGTGATCTGGGCGCGTTATGTGGTGGCCGCGCTGATGATCGCCATCCTGGCCAGTCAGGTCGCATTGTTCATTCGTGGCGACGTGAACTGGCGGTTCTTCAACGCGCCTGAACGCAGTTCGGTTAGCGGCGGGTTTATTATGCGCGAAGGGTCGACCCGGTCAGATACACTTGAGATGATGCGCATTCTACAGGATGCAACCAACGAACTGGGTCGGATCTACGAAGAGCGTCATGGCCGAAATCCAATTGACTATGTCCTGGCTGAAGTTGGTGGCAATGCCGGGCGTGCGCTTGCTGCGGCTGACGGCAAGGACGGCAGTGTGCTGGGAGGTATTTCGATTGAATTGATCGACGCCGATCTGCGCCCATATTCGAGTTTTGAGTTTGTGGGCGAGCTACAGGATTTCGTACCGCGTCACCCCAAGGTCGAAGTGATCAGCTTCCGCGGTTGGCGGTCCGGCCCCGGCGGCGATGCAATCGATGTGCAATTTTATGGCTCAGACGTAAATGTCCTGAAAGCCGCATCTGAAGATCTGCAAACTGCGCTGTCGAAGTTTCCTGAAGTTTCGGCACTTGAGGACACTTTGGCATATGACAAGGAAGAGTTTCTTCTTGACCTGACGGCGCAGGGTCAGGCGCTGGGCTTTCGGATCGAAACGCTGGGGCGGGCTTTGCGCAACCGTTTGAACGGGATTGAGGCCGCAACCTTCCCTGACGGGCCGCGCAGTGCCGAGATCCGTGTCGAACTGCCCGAAGGTGAACTGACAGCAGATTTTCTGGAACGAACTCTGATGCGTTCTCCTGATGGGGTCTACGTACCTTTGGCTGATATCGTTTCGGTCGAGCGCAAGTCCGGGTTTTCGACGGTTCGGCGTGAAAACGGCCTGAGGGTGGTTTCGGTAACAGGCGATATTTCGGAAGACGATCCGGCACGGGCCGCCGAAATTGAACGCGTGATGCAGGACGAGATCCTTCCCAATATCGCGGCCGAAAGGCAGGTTGAGTGGCGCATGTCGGGTCTGAGCGAACAGGAAAACGAATTCCTGTCCGAGGCCCGCAACGGTCTGATCCTGTGCCTGACCGGTATTTATCTTGTACTGGCCTGGGTTTTTGCCAGCTGGACACGACCCCTTGTGGTTATGGCGATTATTCCCTTTGGCCTGGTCGGGGCAATTTGGGGCCATTACATCTGGGAGGTTCCGCTGAGCATGTTCACGGTTGTCGGGTTGTTGGGCATGACAGGGATCATCATCAACGATTCGATCGTTTTGGTGACTACGATCGACGCATACCAGCAGGATCGCGGGTTGATTCCGTCTATTCTGGATGGCACGGCAGACAGGTTGCGCCCCGTGATGCTGACCACGCTGACGACGGTTCTTGGCCTTGCGCCCTTACTATATGAAGGCTCTCAACAGGCGCAATTCTTGAAACCGACTGTAATCACACTGGTATACGGGCTTGGTTTCGGAATGTTGCTGGTGTTGGTTCTTGTACCTGCCTTGCTGGGAATTCTTAATGACGTGGCACGTCCGATGACAGCCATGCGCCGTGCTGCACGGGCCCCTGACAAGGTTGTTCGTGGCGCGTTGGCCGGAACCGGCGTGATACTTGGGATCTGGTTTGCCTTGACGATGATCTGGCCCGCTGTCAACGGTGCACCGCTTGCCATGCTACAAAGCCTTTATCCCGGTGATGATGGCATTGCCGCATTGAAAATGGGGCTGGGCGCGTTTGTTGCCGGCGCTGTACCGATTGTGATTCTAAGCATTGCTGCCTCAGGTATACTCTATGGTCGCCTCACGAAATCGGCAGGTACTTAAACCGCAAGCAAGGCATATTCCAAAAGCTCAATGACCCGCGCGCTCATGGGCAGGTTGCCCTGGCGTATCTGATCGATGGGAAACCACCGGGCATCAAGTGCGTCGTCACCGGCCCTCGGCGTGCCCGAGCGATACTGACATGCGACCCCGACCAGCAGGTAATGGGACACGACCAGCCCATCTGGGGTTCGGCGCAGAAGGTCCAGATTGTTCAGATAATGTGACGGTTGCGCGATCACCGAGGTTTCTTCCAGCAATTCGCGTTGCGCCGCTTCCAATACGGTTTCACCCCATTCGACATGGCCACCGGGAAACCCCCACAGCCCGGCGTCGGGCTGCTTGCTGCGCTGAACCAGAAGAACCTGATCCTGGTGCAGAACAACGGCCAGGGCACCGATTTTTGGCGATTGGGTCATGAATTCAGCCTGCGCTGCAACCCTGAATATCAACTGCGTGATTGGCGCCCAGAACTGTAATCCGGATTTCAGACCGATCCAGCGCAAAGGGTGTACCCGATGCATTGATAATCTCGGCCTCGGCCACCAACGTATCGCCCTGCCGTTGCGCAACCGGCTGCGAAGCCCAGAGGGTGGGATTGCCGGGTTCGATCACAGCAACTTCATGACCACCTGCCGATGGCATGGTCACTCGTGCTTCGATACGCATACCATCTTTCGTTGGCGTCAGACGACACGTGGCACTGGACACGCGAGCTTCCTGCGCGGAATAGGGACGTTGCGCCAGTGCCGCGGCAATCGCGGGATGGCGCCCGGCATTGGCGTCGAGCGTGTGGTCAAAGCCCAGACGTTCCGGAACACAAACGTCTTTGCAGACGCCCAGATCCATTTCGCCCTGCAATCGGACCGGCTTGGCAGGGTTGCGCGGCGTAATCTCAATAGGAAGGACCAGTTGGTTCTTGTAACCGATCGACTGCAACCCGTTCTGATCAAAGACATCGGGGGCAGGCCATGTGATCTCAATCCGCCCGACATTGCTTGACCGTTTCCAGTTGATTTCCGGCGGGATGCCAGCGTCTCCGGGCGCGCGCCAGTAGGTTTTCCAACCATCCTCGAGCGTCAGCTTTAAGGCGGTAAGATAAGTGCCGTTTGCAGTCCGGCCACCATCCAGAACATCCAGCTGAACGACACCATCCAGACCCTGTGCGGCAACCGGGGCGGACAGATGCAGGCAAGCAAGTGCGGCGACAGCAGTGTGTTTCATCGACATCTTCATCCCTCTTAAATGCGCGGCGTTGGCCCGGATTCCAAGTCACGTTCTGTTCACTGGGATGAAATCCGCCAAAATACCCGTTGTTCTCTTGCCAATAGACATGCTGCGGGGCCATTGTTGAGGTGTTCTGAGAAAGAGATGGCGGCCCATGGACCTGACCGGAAAACTGTTGATTGCGATGCCCGGTATGGGGGATCCGCGATTCGACCATTCGGTGGTGTATGTGTGCAGCCACGGCGACGATGGAGCCATGGGTTTGATTGTGAACAAGCCCTCGGACCTGCGGATAAAGACCTTGCTGGGTCAACTGAACATCGCCTGCCGTATTCCGATTGTCGGAGAGCGCCTTGTGCATTTCGGTGGGCCGGTCGAGATGTCGCGCGGCTTTGTCCTTCACAGCGCCGATTACGAGGCCAACCTGCATTCAATGCAGATTTCTGAGGACTTCAGCATGACGGCGACACTTGATGTGCTCGAGGATTTGGCGTCAGGCAGCGGGCCGCTGAACTCGATGCTGGCGCTGGGTTATTCCGGCTGGGGGCCCGGTCAGCTTGAGGATGAAATTGCCATGAACGGTTGGCTGACCACCGACGCGACACCCAAGCTTGTTTTCGATGTGCCCGATGATGCGAAATGGGAGGCAGCGTTGGCTACTTTGGGCGTGGACCCGCTAACCCTTTCTGCCAGCGCAGGGCGGGCCTGATCAGCTGTCGCGAGGTGCTGCAGCGCGCCGCAGCCGGTCATTGATTGCCGCCCCCAATGCCGTGCCTGGGATCGGAGAAACGGCAATCGGTCGCCCGGTTTCGTTCAGTTGATGCAGAAACGCAAACAGATTTGCCGCCGCTTCGGTCAGGTCGCCAATGGCGGACAAGTTCAGGTCGCACTCAACCTGTCCAAATCCCAGCAACACCTCGTCACCCTGACGGGTTTCGGCATTCAAACGGACCGGAGCATCCGGCGCATAATGCGATTGCAACTGGCCGGGGGCGGTCAGAAGGTCACCGGATTGATGCAGATGTAGGTGTGTTTTCAGCGTCTCTTCGATTTGCTCCAGCGCGATGCCACCTGGACGCAAAAGCGCGGGTTCCCCAGCCAGACCGATGATGGTGGATTCAAGCCCGACACCGCACGGCCCGTCATCCAGAACAGCCGCGATCTTGCCGCCAAGACCTGACCAGACATGACTTGCCTTGGTCGGACTGATCTGACCCGACGGGTTTGCAGATGGCGCAGCAACCGGGCCATCAAATTCGGCCAGCAGCGCGTGCGCTGTCGGATGTGCCGGAACGCGCACGGCCAGCGTGTCCAAACCTGCCGTCACTAGCGAAGAAATCCCGTGCCCTTCGCGCAAGGGCAAAACCAAGGTAAGCGGACCGGGCCAAAAGGCCTGCGCCAGATGCTCGGCCTGATTTGACCATAGCACATACCGTTGCGCCGCGGCGACCGATGCGACATGTGCGATCAGGGGGTTGAAACTGGGCCGCCCCTTGGCCTCGTAGATCGACGCCACCGCCTGCCCGTTGCGTGCATCGCCGCCCAGGCCATAGACCGTCTCGGTCGGGAAGGCGACCAGAAGGCCCTGTCGCAACATATCTGCAGCCCGCGCGATACCGCCGGGATCCGCCGTCAATTCCTGAGTGCCGGTTGAGATCATAACTGGTGACGCCGCGTTTTGGTTGCTTGAAACATAAGGGACAGTAGGTAATTGATCCAAGCTCATACGCTTACCGGCGCTTGCCCACAATTCCAAGCCTGCCGATATGTTCTGAATTGTTAGCCTTCGAGAGTGATCATGCCCTATCGCACCCCAATTTCAGATTACCAGTTCCTGCTGGACCATGTGGTCGGGTTCGACCAGGTCGCTGCGACGGATAAATTTGTTGATGCCAGCGGGGATGTGGTCAATGCGATCCTGACCGAAGCTGGAAAAATGTGCGAAGAGGTGATGGCCCCTCTGCAGCGCCCCGGTGATCTGGAACCTGCACGACTTGAAAATGGCGTGCTGCGAACTTCTCCGGGATATGCAGACGGTTGGAAGGCAATTGCCGAAGGTGGCTGGATCGGGATCAGTGGCAATCCTAAATACGGGGGGATGGGGCTGCCTATGACCATCACCACGGCGGTCAACGAGATGATGAGTGCTGCTTGCCTGTCGCTTCAACTTGCGCCGCTTATGTCTCAGGGCCAGATTGAGGCGTTGGAGCATCACGCCAGCGACGAATTGAAAGCGCTGTATCTGCCTAAGATGATGACGGGGGAATGGTCGGGCACCATGAACCTGACCGAAGCTCAGGCCGGATCGGATGTTGGCGCGCTGTCTGCGAAGGCTGAGCCGAACGGTGACGGGACATATTCGATCACCGGTCAAAAGATATTCATCTCGTGGGGCGATACCGATTTTACCGAGAATGTCTGCCATCTGGTACTGGCTCGCCTTCCCGATGGGGTGCCCGGCACCAAAGGGATTTCATTGTTCCTTGTCCCTAAATTCCTGCCTGACGCAAATGGTGACCCGGGCGCGGCCAATGATCTAAAAGTGGTTTCGCTGGAACACAAGATGGGTTTGCACGGATCGCCCACCTGCGTGATGCAATATGACAGAGCCAAAGGCTGGCTGGTGGGTGCCGAACATGGCGGTATGGCTGCCATGTTTACCATGATGAACAATGCGCGTCTTGGTGTGGGCGGACAGGGCGTGGGCGTGGCCGAAGGTGCATACCAGCATGCGTTGGCCTATGCCCTGGAACGGAAACAAGGCAAAACGCGGTCCGAGACGATCATCGATCATGCGGATGTGCGCCGCATGCTTTTGGATATGCGTGCTGATGTTTATGCCGCGCGCGCGATCCTGTTGGCCAATGCGGTTGCGATCGATATGGCAGAGGCCACTGGTGACGCCGATTGGGCTGCGCGGGCCGCGCTGTTGACGCCGATCAGCAAGGCGTTTGGTACTCAGACCGGGATGCGTGTGGCTGAAACCGGGGTCCAGGTGCATGGTGGCATGGGGTATATTGAGGAAACCGGCGCGGCACAGTTCTATCGCGATGCGCGTGTCACCGCGATCTACGAGGGCACCAACGGTATTCAGGCGATGGACCTTGTTGCGCGGAAGATGATGGACGGGGGCGAGGCTGCTTCGAACCTGCTGGATGAGATCGAAGACCAGGCCGAACGCGCCCGTGCAACGCTGCCTGATCTGGCGGGTCCGGTCTGGGAAGCCACCGAAACACTGCGCGAGGCGACAGAATGGCTGGTGGCACAGGATGATTTGAATAACCGCTTTGCAGGCGCCGTTGCTTATTTGCAGGCTTTTGCCCGGGTGCTGGGCGGGCATTATCACCTGACCGCAGCCCTTGCCGACCCAGAGGGACCGCGGGCGAAACTGGCGCGATATTATATCAACACCCTGTTGCCCGAACATTCGGGCCTTTTGGCGCGGGCGCAGAACGGGGCGGATGACCTTTTCGCGCTGAGCACGGACGAGTTTGCGGCCTGATGGATGGGGATCACGTCTTGGGGATCAGATATCCGTGGGCTGAACCGCCCGCGCAGGGCGCGGCCACCGAGATTGCCCAAGGTGTTCTCTGGATGCGCCTGCCCCTGCCGATGGCGCTGGACCATGTAAACATCTACGCTCTGGACGATGGCGACAGCTGGACCGTGATCGATACGGGGCTGTCCTCGAACAAGACGCGGCGCATCTTGGAAGCGTTGATGGCCGGGCCACTTGCAGGCAAGCCGATCAGGAGGGTGGTGGTGACTCACCATCATCCCGACCATGTTGGCAATGCCGGATGGTTTCAGACGGAACACGGCGCCGAGCTGGTGACAAGCCGCACCTCGTGGCTGTTTGCGCGGATGCTGACGCTGGATGTGCAGGAAACCTGGCCGCAAGAAACGCTGGAATTCTATCGCAGTGCGGGGATGGCATCCGATGTTCTGAACAAACGGATGGCGGACCGGCCCTTTAATTTTGCCGACACGGTCTATCCCATGCCGCTGGGTTTTACCGGGATCAAGCAGGGTGACGTGATCCGTATGGGTGGACGTGACTGGGACCTTCATATGGGCAATGGCCATGCGCCGGAACACGCCACCTTCTGGAGCCGCGATGACAATCTGGTACTCAGCGGTGATCAGATCCTCAGTTCAATCAGTCCCAATCTGGGTGTCTATGCGACCGAACCCATGGCAGATCCGGTGTCAGGATGGATGGAGGCCTGTGAGAGGCTTCAGGTACTCGCCCGTCCCGATCATCTGGTTTTAGGCGGGCACAAATTGCCCTTCACCGGTCTGCCGTTGCGCATGAAGCAGTTGATTGACAACCACCATGGCGCGCTGGAACGGTTGCTGGATCATCTGGATCAGCCCAAATCTGCCGCTGACTGCTTTATGCCGCTGTTCAAACGTACAATCCAAGAGGGTGAGTATGGCCTTGCGCTGGTTGAGGCGGTTGCACATGTAAATCACCTCTACCACATTGGTGCAGTAACCCGGACGCAACGCGCGGATGGGGCATGGCTGTATCAGCGCAAAGGGTAGACGAATGCAGGACCAGATCGAAACCTCGGCCGAGGCCGCAGAAGCCGCAGCGTTGCCAAGATGTTACGAGGTGCACGCCGATCCGAAAGCCGAATCCGGAACCAAAAAACTGCCAGAGACGCTGAAAAAACCGGTGGCCAGCAAAAGCCCCGCACAATGGGCCTACGAGCGGCTAATCCTGTATATCCAGAATTTCGAACAGACATTGGACGGCGATCATGAGGTCGCCATGGGTTTCACTGGCGGCGATGCAGGCGTGATGCGGATCGAGGGGATGGGTTATTTCGACCCCGACATGATAACCTTTTACGGGTCCGACGGGACCGGAGCCCGCACGCAACTGGTGCAACATGTCAGCCAGTTGAACGTGATGTTGCGTGCGCTTCCCAAATCGGTTGAAGACAAGCCAGCCAACCGCATCGGGTTCCGCCTGGCTGCGGACCTGAAAGACAGCTGACTTGCAATTCACGTTTGCGCGCCTTTGAATGAATGAATCAGTTCGGAGGCGACCGCGTGAACAGATATTTCCATGCCGTAACACATGCCTACGCGGGGGCTTGGGCCCGGCGTCGGGTTTTTGTGCCAATTTATATCGCTGTGCGATTACTGCTTGTTGCGCTGATTGCGCCAGGGGTGGCACTGACGGTCAATCTGGCAGTCTCTCTGTCTGACCAGACGGCCTTGACGGATCAGGACATTGCCATGTTCCTGCTGTCTCCGGTCGGGTTTATCTCGTCTTTTGTAGTTCTGAGCCTGTTTCTGCTGGCCGAGGTCTTTGTGTTCTCGGTCATGGCCGGGTCGCTGCGTATGGGCGAACAAGATCCCTGGCGCGCTGGCAGTGCGGCGCTCGCGTTGATCCTGTCCCGTTTCCCGGCGTTGTTCGGATTTGCCGTGCGTTTCATCCTGCGTGTCCTGTTGCTTGCCCTGCCATTCGTGGCTGTCGCTGGCCTGATCGCGTGGTGGACGCTGACTGAATATGACATCAACTATTACCTGACCTTCCGCCCCCCCGCCTTCAAGGTGGCGGTTCTTTTGATCGGAGTGGTTGTTCTTGTACTGGCGTGGCTTTTGATCCGTCGCCTGTCCGCCTGGGCGCTGGCCCTGCATTTGGTCCTTTTCGAACGAACTGCGCCCCGAACGGCGTTTGCCCAAAGTGCGCAGAAGATGGAAGGCAGGCGCGGGCGGTTGAAGATCGAACTTGCCCTTTGGCTGGGGATGCGCCTTGTCATCGCCGCTTTGATTGCCGCAGTGGCCAGCCTTTTGTTTACTTTCGTACCCGTGCAGGACGGCAGCAACCTCAAGCTGGCCCTGACCTTCAGTTTTGTCGTCGCAGGGCTGTGGTCATTGGCGGGGCTGGTTCTGGCGGCAACGGCGCTGGGCGCGTTGGCCGTCTTGTTGGACGGGTTTTTCGATATTGACGCAAAAAAGATCGCCCACCCAGAACCCCGGAAAATTCGGGCGCCTGTATTTGTGACAGTGGGCGCATCCCTTGCCGCGTTGGTTATTGGCCTTTGGTCAGGTCAAAGTCTGCTGGAACGTGTGCAGGCCCCGGATCATGCCGAGGTCATTGGCCACCGGGGTGCAGCGGCCTTGCGGCCGGAAAACACGATGGCCTCGGTTCTGAAAGCCATCGAGGACGGCGCGGATTGGGTTGAAATCGACGTTCAGGAATCTGCGGATGATGTGATCATCGTGGCCCATGACAGCGATTTCATGAAGCTGGCGGGTGTTAACCTGAAGGTCTGGGATGCAACGATGGCGGATGTGGCAGATATCGACATCGGCAGCTGGTTTGATCCGGAATACGCCTCGGAACGAACGCCAACTCTGCGTGATGTGCTGGAGGCGGCCAAAGGCAAGTCCAGGGTTCTTATCGAACTGAAATACTATGGCCATGATATTGATCTGGAAAACCGGGTGATCAATCTGGTGGAAGAGTTGGAGATGCAGGACGAGGTCGCCACCATGTCGTTGAAATATCCGGCCGTCCAAAAGATGAAGAAACTGCGCCCGGACTGGCGTTCGGGTGTATTGGCGGCCACAGCCATTGGTGATCTGTCGGGGTTGGAGGGCGAGTTTGTCGCAATCAATGCAGGGATGGCAACTCCGGGCCTGATCCGAAAGGTTCACGATGCCGGTAAGGATATCTATGTCTGGACAGTGAACGATCCGCTGCAAATGTCCAAAATGGCGTCTATGGGCGTTGATGGTCTGATCACCGACCGCCCGGCCATGGCCAATGAGGTTCTGCGCGTGCGTGCCGAAATGGGACCAGCAGAGCGGCTGATGTTGTGGTTGGCCACGACTTTCGGATTGCAGGTCGACACCAAGGCGATGCGCGATGAAAGCCCTTAATCTTTCGCTGCTGTTGCTCGTTATTCCGCACGCCGCCTTGGCACAGGACTTGATGCGCCGGTTCGAAATGCCTGCCCATCGCGCCTTGATGGACCAGAGCGAAAGCGCCGAGCTGCAACCATTCGAAACAGACGGGTGTTCGGGTGGGTTGTCCGCAAGCTGGCGCTGGGTGGCAAAGCAGTTCCCGCAGGTTGGCGAGCTTTTTGAAGAACATCCGCCTTGGGAAAACTGTTGTGTGATCCACGACCGGGCATATCACAATGCCGGCGGCGCGGATTCGGCCGAGGAAAGCTATGACGCGCGTTTGGCGGCGGATGATGCCCTGCATGCCTGTGTTAAGGCGCATGGAGATCTGTATGCCGACGAATACGCGGATCGCTATGATATGGAACCTGACCAGATTCGCACCATTCACGCGATCACCGCGGATGCCATGTATGGGGCGGTTCGTTTCGGTGGCGGGCCGTGCAGCGGCCTGCCCTGGCGATGGGGGTTCGGTTATCCCGGATGCTCGGTCCTCAAGTAAGCGCGCCCTGCGCGCGAATGACGTGGTGACAGGCGTTTTGTTTTCCATTATCCAACAAATCAAACACGCGAATTGGGATTCTGAGACTCATGGCTGAATACAAGCACGGCGAAATGAACATCGACGTTCAAACCAAAACTTTCAACGGTTTCATCAAAGCCACCACCTGGTGTGTGGTCGCGATCGCCTTGTTGTGCCTGTTCCTGGCAGTTTTCGCCTCGTAAGCAATTCGGGGGCGGCTTTGCTCAGGATATTGACTGCGTGCCTTGTGGCCGCAACGCTGGCTGGTTGCGCTGCATCACAGCGCCCGCAAGCGGATCAGACTGAAATAACGTCCCGTTCCTATCGCGATCCGGGGCCATCGACCCTGACCTTGTACACGATGATCAGCACCCGGACCGGTTCGGGCGCGCATACGTCGTTGATGATCAGCGGCAGTGAGCGGGTTATTTTCGACCCGGCAGGATCGTTCCGGGCGGATGTTGTACCGATCAGGAACGACGTGCTGTACGGAATCACTCCGAATGTCGAACGTGCGTATCGCAGCAGCCACGCCCGCGAAACACATTATGCGCGCATCCAGACGATCGAGGTCACCCCGCAACAGGCCGAAATTGCATTGCAACTGGCCAAGCAGATGGGCCCGGTGGCTGGTGCTTTCTGTGCGAACTCTACTTCGCAACTGTTGCAGCAGGTTCCGGGGTTCGAACAGATCACGACTACATTCTATCCGGTCAAACTGTCGGATCAGTTTGGAGCGTTGCAAGGTGTTCAAACGGCGGAATACCGTGAAAACGACGACGCGGACCTGCAAAAGGGACTGGCGTTCAACAATGCGCGCCTGAACCAGCTGGACGCGGCTTCATCCAACTAGATACAGCAATGTGTAAAGTGTTGCCGCCCCGGTAAAAATGGCCGCCAGCACGTTCTTGGTTAGAATGCCCACAGACAATGCAACCGCTGCGGCCGACAAACGGGGTATATCCGGTTGTCCTTCGGTGGCTGCAGGCCAAACCACCAGCGGCGCGATCAGTGCGGGCAGGATGGCCACGGCTGTATATCGAAGGTGACGTAACAACCAGGGCGGCATTGGGCGATCACCGACGAGACCGATGAAGGTAAAGCGCAAAGCATAGCTGCCCACCGCAAGACCCACGATGATGATCCATATTGTTGTCTGATCGATCTGGTTCATGGCGTGTTCCGCTTTAGCATCAATTCCGCCTGCGCGCCGGCCATCATCCCTGCCGCGCCTGCGATCAGCAGGCCCAGATTGAACGGCACACTCACGGTCAGCAGGGCAACGACAATGGCGACCAGGGCGGCGATGACATGGGCCAGCGTACGCATCATTGGCCCGATCATCGCCAGAAAGGTGATCGGCAGGGCAAAGTCCAGCGCCCAACTCTCTGGAATCTGAGCGCCCAGCACGGCACCCAGACAGGTTCCCAGAACCCACAGCGGTGTGATCGGAGTGATCGAACCCAGGAAATATGCCATTCGCTGGGGGATCGTTAGATCAGGCTCTTTTTCGAACTGCACGATTGAACAGGCGTAAGACTGATCCACGATCAGGTAAGCCGCACATGCTCTTTGCCACAAGGGGGCGGCACCCAAGAACGGCGTCAGCGATGCGGAATACATCGCAACCCGCAGGTTCACTGCCAGCGCCGAAATCAAAACGATGATTGTAGGCGTTTCATCCTGCAGAAGTTGCAGAGCTGTGAACTGCGCCGCGCCTGCAAAAACGGTGACGGAGAAGGCAATGGTCTGCACGATATTCAGCCCGGCTTCTGTCGCGAAGACACCAAACAACAGGCCAAAAGGCACAGCCACGAAGACAAACGGCGTGCCGTCGCGAAAACCTTTCCAGAAGTAAGACTTGGATGTGGCAGAGGCCATGGCTAAATCCTATGGTGACGCCAGCAGCAGTATCGGTCTTGTGGAGGGGTTGCAATTGGTCACCGAAACCGACGTGTCAGACTATGTAATCGCTCCTGATCCGGGCGCGGCCCGCTTGACCCGTGCCGTCGAGGGGGTGGACCAGAATGGCGAGGTCAGTCAGATTTCAGTGGTTGAAGAGCGCCCACTGACGATCTTCCTCAACGCGCAGGAAATTGTGACGGCGATGACGATTGGCGACTATCCCGAATATCTGGCGCTGGGTTTCCTGCGAAATCAGGGCATGTTGCTGGCCGATGATGAGATTACCCGTGTCGATTACGATGATGATCTTGAAACCGTTGTTGTCCGCACCGCACGCGCGACTTCGTACGAGGACAAGCTGAAGAAAAAGACGCGCACCAGTGGCTGCGCTGTGGGAACGGTGTTCGGGGACATGATGGAGGGTCTTGAGGGCGTTCAGCTGCCGCAAGTGCAGGTGCGTACCTCGTGGCTTTACGAACTGGCGGCCAAGATCAATCGCACCCCGTCGCTTTATCTTGAGGCCGGGGCAATTCATGGGACTGTATTGTGCCGCGAAAACCGTCCGCTGGTTTATATGGAAGACGTGGGTCGCCATAATGCCGTCGACAAGATCGCAGGCTGGATGCTGTCCGAGGGGGCGACGGCAGAGGACAAGATCCTCTATACCACCGGTCGCCTGACATCCGAGATGGTGATCAAAACGGCGATGATGGGTATTCCTGTGTTGGCGTCCCGTTCCGGCTTCACCGCCTGGGGTGTCGAGATCGCGCGTGAGCTCGGCCTTACGCTGATCGGCCGGATGCGCGGACAGCGCTTTGTTTGTCTTTCCGGTGAGGAACGGTTGGTTCGCGATGTGGACCCGTCGACGGTTGTGGCCGAAGACAGGAAACACCGGCGGAAGAGTAGCCAATGAGTGATGAAAACAAAAAACCTCTCGGCGTCATCCTCGCAGGCGGGCAGGCCACCCGGATGGGTGGTGGTGACAAAGGTTTATTGCAGATTGGCGGGCGGAGCCTGCTGTCCCATGTCGTTGATCGGCTGTCTCCTCAAGTCGGTGGTTTGGCCCTGAACGCAAATGGTGACCCCGAGCGTTTCAGCGATTTGACGCTACCCGTTCTGCCTGACACGATTGAAGGCTTCGCTGGCCCTTTGGCCGGTGTTCTGGCGGGGCTCGACTGGGCGGCAGATCAGGGGGCCGACAGTATCGTAACGGCTGCCGCAGATACACCGTTCTTCCCGCGTGATTTGGTGGCGCGCCTGCAAGAGGCGGCAGAGGGGCAGGTGCATCCTCTGGTCTTGGCCACTACTCCGCGAACGGGCGACGAAGCGCTGAAATCCGGAGGGGGCAGGCGGGTCAACCGGCACCCGACCTTTGGGCTCTGGCCTGTGGCTCTGCGCGATGATCTGCGGGCGGCTCTGACGGACGGGTTGCGCAAGGTCGTGCTGTGGACTGATAAACATGACGGACGCGAGGCTATGTTCCAGGCTGACCCGTTTGATCCGTTCTTCAACGTCAATACACCTGACGATTTGGACCGCGCCCGGACACTGTTGGAGCAGGTATGAGAGTCTACGGTGTCACTGGCTGGAAAAACGCAGGCAAAACCGGGCTGATGGAACGGCTGTTGACCGAGATCACGGGGCGGGGTTTTACCGTCTCAACTGTCAAACATGCGCATCACGGCGTCGATGTGGACCAGCCGGGCACGGACAGTCATCGTCACCGCGTTGCTGGTGCCAGCGAGGTGTTGCTTGCGTCGGGGCAGCGCGTCGCCTTGATGCAAGAGCTGCGCGGTGCGCACGAGCCAACTTTGGCCGAATTGCTGGCGCGGCTTTCTCCGGTTGATCTGGTGCTGGTCGAAGGCTTCAAGCGGGAAGGTCACCCAAAGATCGAGGCGTTTCGCGCCGAGGCGGGAAACCCTTTGATCGCGATTGAAAACGATACCGTTCGAGCCGTTGCCAGCGACACGGCGCTGGAACTGGATTGCCCGGTTTTCGACTTGAATGATACAGTCAGGATCGCGGACTTCATATTGGATGAGGTCGGTTTGTGACCCTGTTCCAGACCTTTGCCATGGTGGACTGGTCTGGTGGAAATGACACCGGGCCAACACCGCGCAAAGACGCGATCTGGGTCTGTATTGCGCGTGAAGGGCGGGCACAGGGACCTGAATACCTACGCAACCGGGCGCTTGCCGAGGCGTGGCTGGATGCCCTGATCCACACCGAACTGAAAGCAGGCCGACGCCTATTTCTGGGGTTTGACTTCCCTTTTGGATACCCGAAGGGTTTTGCCCGCGCGATGACCGGAACGGATGACCCCTTGGTCTTGTGGGATTGGTTCGAACAGCATGTCGAGGACGGTCCGAAAACGAACAATCGTTTCGACTTGGCAGGCCGGATCAATCGACAATTCGGAGGAAGAGGCCCATTTTGGATGAATGGCCTTGGGCGCGAAATTGATGGTTTGCCGCGAACCAAGACGGGCTATTCCAATCCGTTTTCCGACCGTCGTGCGGTTGAAGCCTCGGCAAAAGGCAGTTTCACCTGCTGGCAGATGGCGGGTGCAGGCGCGGTCGGTGGGCAGGTGATGATGGGGCTTCCAGTCCTAAGCAGGCTCCGCCATCGCTTTGCCGGACAAGTCGCGGTCTGGCCGTTCGAGCCGTTGGATAAACCCGTCGCCTTTGTGGAGATCTGGCCGTCGCTCACCTTGGGAGCGCAACCAGATGGGCGGATCAAGGATGCTTGGCAAGTCGAACAGGTCGCCTTGACTCTGTCGCGTTTGACAGAGCAGGAGTTGAATGCGCAATTAGATGTTTCTGCGGCAGAGGAAGGCTGGATATTGGGTGTTACACAGAACAAGCCGAACATAGCCCCGCCACCGTTGCGCAACGATTGTTTTGCGCTGCCAGCGGGTGTGGAGTGGACGCCGGTTGATGACGCCTTGGCCTATTTGCGCGACAGGTTGCATCCGATTACCTCGGTTGACACGGTCGCGCTGAATAAGGCGGGTGGGCGCATTCTGGCAGAAGATGTTACAGCCCAACGTTCCAACCCGCCGCAACCGAATACAGCCGTGGATGGGTTCGGGTTCGCTGGTCCGGTTTCAGATGGGCCACAGATCCTGCCGCTGGTCGATGGGCGCGCAGCAGCCGGTATCCCGTTTGAAGGTGACGTTCCCGTGGGCCAGGCATTGCGCGTTCTGACGGGTGCGGCGCTGCCTGACGGGGTGGATACGGTTATTCTGGAAGAAGATGTCACAGTTAAAGACGGGCATATCGCGTTCCATGGTCCGCTGAAAAAGGGGGCAAATACCAGGCAAGCGGGCGAGGATGTGGCCGCAGGCGATCTGGCCCTGCCTACAGGACGCCGATTGACACCGGCTGATCTTGCGTTACTCACCGCTTTGGGCATTGCCGAGGTGAATGTGCGCAAGCCGCTGCGTGTCGCCGTGGTATCGACCGGCGATGAACTGATCGACGCCGGAGCGCGCGCCGGACCGGGTCAGATATTCGACGCCAACCGCCCGATGCTGTTGTCTCTGGTCGAAAGGCTGGGGTTTGTACCTGTGGATATGGGGCGTGTTTCAGATGATCGGGACGCCCTGCGGGAACGGCTGGATCAGGCTGCGGAACAGGCAGATGTGATACTGACGAGTGGTGGCGCATCTGCTGGTGACGAAGACCACGTATCTGCCTTGCTGCGCCAGGCGGGGGCGATGCAACACTGGAGGATCGCCTTGAAACCCGGTCGCCCTCTGGCTTTGGGGTTGTGGTCCGGAACCCCTGTCTTTGGACTGCCCGGCAATCCCGTTGCCGCCTTGGTCTGCACCTTGATCTTTGCGCGACCGGCGCTGGGCCTGATGTCTGGCGAAGGCTGGATCGAACCGCAAGGGTTCGAAGTTCCCGCGGCCTTTGAAAAGCGCAAGAAACCGGGCCGCCGCGAATACCTGCGCGCGCGCATACGGGAAGGCCGGGTTGAAGTCTTCAAGTCAGAAGGATCGGGCAGGATCAGCGGGCTCAGCTGGGCCGAAGGGCTGGTCGAAATTGAAGATGGAGCTCGGCACATCCAACCCGGGGATATGGTTCGCTTCATACCGTATGGAAGTTTCGGATTGTGAAAATCACGGTCTCACGCGGTTTTTCTGATGCTGAACGCCCACTGGTGGCGACCCTGTTCTGGCAGGCATTTTCGGCGAAACTGAATAAAGTCATGGGCCCGGATGAAAAGGGGCTGGCTTTCTTCGAAACTTCGTTGAACCCGGATTATGCGCTGGTTGCACGGGACAAGGAAGACCGGGTTTTGGGGCTTGCAGGTTTCAAGACACGCGATGGTGCATTGGCCGGAGGCAGAATGTCAGACCTAGCAAAGGTCTATGGCTGGTTTGGGGCCATTTGGCGCGCCCTCATCCTCAGCATTTTGGAGCGCGAACTGAAACCCGGCGTGTTTCAGATGGATGGCATATTTGTGGCCGCGGGCTCGCGTGGTAAAGGTGTTGGTACGGCCTTGCTGGATGCCGTTAAGCGTGAGGCGCGGAAACAAAACATGTCAGTCGTTCAGCTTGACGTTATCGACACAAACCCCCGCGCCCGCGCTTTATATGAGCGCGAAGGATTTCGGCCTGTGGGTGAAGAAAAAACCGGACCTTTAAGTTACGTGTTTGGTTTCAGCAGCGCGACCAAGATGTCTTGGGTCGTCAAATCGGACTAATCAAACGTCCCGGCCACGCGTCCCAGCAACATGAACGCCCGCGCCGTGCGGGTCTCACCCAAAGCGCTCAGTTCTGCATCGCTTGCGTTGGGCTCGAACTCGGCCATCATCTTGTCGAAGCGGCGGAGAAAATGGTGGGCGGCGTCGCGGAAAATCGGATCCTGTTTCATCCGCGCAGCTGTCAGTGCCAGCGAGGACCTGTCCCGTACACCCCCCAGCGCGGCAACGGCGCGACCCCGCGCGCCCTGCGCGAACTGGCGCCAGATTTCGGGCCGGGCCATGTCAGGGCGCAAGTCGTCCATATAGATGCCTTCCTGGCTGAGCAGTGTAAGAACATCCTGCGAGGCTTGCACGATCTGTGCCGTCTTGCGGTCTTTCAGCGCCACGCGCAGGGCGTTGAACCCTTCGGTGTCATTCTGAGTTTCCGGAAAATTCAAGGCGCGGATAAAGATATCGGTGCTCAGCGGTGGCGCAATTTCTTCCGCAGATGTGCCCAGTTCAAGCGAGGTCTGAGCACCCGCAACGAGTGGTTTTGCCGGGGCATAAGGGGGCGTTGTGCGCTTGGTCGAAAATGTTGCCAGCGTGCTTTCGGTTTTCCGCGTCGCGGCTGCGATCTCATCCAGTTTCTTGGCCACTGCCGGTTCGTAGGTGCTGGATGCGCGCTGCTGCTGCGCCACATAAGCCTGACGGATCGCATCAATCGCAGTTTGCAGCCGCTCGCTTTCCTCGCGCATCACGCGGCTGGCACGCATGGCAGTGGCCGCGACCCAGATCATCGCCACAGGCATGAAAACGGCCAGAAAGGTGACAACAAAACCACCGCTTTGCGCCTTATCTGGCAACACCAGAAAAACAACCGACACCACCAGCCAAATTAGGCTGAGCACCAGTGCGGCAATCTCAATCTCGGTGACAGACGGTGCCTTTGGGCGGTCATAGATGCCCAGCGAAGTCGGTCTTTCAGTTTCCGGGTCAGGTTTGGGCCCCGACATTACATGCGCTCCGGTTAGGCGTACTTGATACTCAGAATTTCATAAGAACGCACGCCGCCAGGGGTGCGCACCTCGACGCTGTCACCTTCGTCCTTGCCGATCAGGGCGCGGGCGATGGGGGATTTGATATTCAAAAGGCCGGCTTCGATATTGGCTTCATATTCACCGACGATTTGCCACGTCTTTTCTTCGTCGGTATCCTCGTCAACCAAAGTAACCTTTGCGCCAAATTTGACTGCGCCGGACAGTTTTGTTGGATCAATTACATCCGCTAGCGAAAGGATACCTTCCAGTTCTTTAATGCGGCCTTCGATAAACCCCTGCTTTTCGCGGGCTGAATGGTATTCGGCATTTTCTTTCAGGTCGCCAAGTTCACGCGCCGATGCGATGGCTTCGATGATCGCAGGGCGTTCAACGGATTTGAGGTTCTTCAGCTCAGCTGCGAGTGCGGCATTGCCCGCAGGCGTCATAGGGATCTTTTCCATACTCTCTACGTCCACGCATAAACTGACTCGCCCCGCCGCACAGAAGCGTCGGGGCGAGTCCTAGGTTGACGATTACCTGACCCAAATACCACGTGAATTGCAAGAGGTGTCAGCAGGTGCAGCGATCAATTCGCAACATCGTGCCGTCTGGATTGTTTCGGGTGTGGCCTGTGGCGATGGTCCGGTTGCCCGCCCTTGCACCATCGCCTCGAAGGCGTGCAGAGCCACAGCATCTCAATCATATTGAACCACTTCAAACTCGATGCCGTTGTCATCCCTGAAATAGAACCGACGCCCCGGTTCGTAATCGGCATGATTATGGGGTTCGAACCCCGCCTTGCGCACCTTGACCTCGGTTGCGTCGATATCTTCGACCAGAACACCAACATGGTTCAGCCCGCCGACGACATCGTAGCTGCTTTCGACCAATGGTTTCGGCGCATCGGGTTTGTAAAGCGCAAGATAGGTGTGTGCCGATCCGACATGCACTGTATATCCGCCTGATATTGCGGGCCCTTCCCACCGTGTTTTCCAGCCAAAGACCTGCTGCATCCAGGCGGCCGAGGCCTGTGGGTCGCTGACAGTGAAATTGGTATGCTCAAGCGTTGCCATCATGGGATCTCCTTTTTGGCTTGTTTCGACTCACCGTAATTTCTAAACCTAACTTTAGGTCAAGGTATTTCTTCGAGGATGACATGGCTGTTTCAGAAGGGTTGGCAATCGGGGCATTGGCCCGACGTACGGGGTTGGCCGTTTCAGCGATACGGTATTACGAAGCACAGGGTTTGATTGCGCCCTGGCGCAATGCGGGTAGGCAGCGACGTTACCAGCGGGCAGATATCCGGCGGCTGAGCTTTGTCATGATCGCGCAGCAGTTCGGCCTGACTTTACCTGAAATCCGCGAGGTCTTGTCGGGCTTGCCGGGAAAGCGAACACCGACACCGCAGGATTGGAAAGCCATAAGCGTGCGGTTGCGCACTCATCTGGACCAGCGAATCGATACCCTGATGCGATTGCGCGACAATCTGGACGGCTGCATCGGATGCGGATGCCTCAGCTTGCCGAAATGCAAGCTTTATAACCCCGATGACAGGGCAAAATCTCATGGTAGCGGTCCCAGATACCTGATGGGTGATGCACCAGAGGACTGATGTGTCGAATAGCGCCCTTGTTACGCCGTGTTTCGATTGACCAAAGTCTTTCTGACCATGTAATCAGCCGTGAAACAAAATTGCGCAGATCCTGCAGTGACAGCGCCAATTCGGAAAGTAAGCTAGGGAGCCCGCGATGGCCGAGATTGAACGCGAAGCAATGGAATATGACGTGGTGATCGTAGGCGCAGGTCCTGCGGGCCTGTCGGCGGCCATTCGACTGAAACAGTTGGACGCGGATCTGAATGTTGTCGTGTTGGAAAAAGGCTCAGAAGTGGGCGCTCATATCCTGTCTGGCGCAGTTCTCGATCCCTGCGGGCTGGACGCTTTGATCCCGGATTGGAAGGCAAAAGGTGCTCCGCTGAACGTGCCGGTGCATGAAGACAATTTCTACATGCTGGGTGAGGCAGGCAAAATCCGAATCCCCAACTTCCCGATGCCGCCGCTGATGAACAACCATGGTAACTATATCGTGTCGATGGGCAATGTCTGCCGCTGGATGGCCGAGCAGGCCGAAGAGCTGGGCGTGGAAATCTTCCCCGGCATGGCCTGTTCCGAGCTGGTTTACGGCGACAATGGCGAAGTCAAAGGCGTCGTGGCTGGTGTCTTTGGTCTGGAAGCGGACGGTTCTTATGGCCCCAATACTGAGCCGGGCATGGAACTGCACGGCAAATACGTCTTCCTGTCGGAAGGTGTGCGCGGATCACTGTCCAAGGAAGTCATCGCCAAATATGACCTGTCTGTCGGCAAAGAGCCGCAGAAATACGGCGTCGGCATGAAAGAGATCTGGGAGATTGACCCGGCCAAGCACAAGGAAGGTACGGTCACGCACACAATGGGCTGGCCTCTGGGCGGCAACGCAGGCGGCGGATCGTTCATCTACCATCTTGAAAACAATCAGGTCTATGTCGGCTTTGTGGTTCACCTGAACTACAAGAACCCGCACCTGTACCCCTATATGGAGTTCCAGCGCTTCAAGCATCACCCAATGGTGGCCGAGCTGCTTAAAGGCGGCAAGCGCGTGGCATACGGTGCCCGTGCGATCACCGAGGGTGGTCTTCAGTCGATGCCCAAGCTGGTGGCGCCGGGCGTTGCGCTGCTGGGCTGTTCAGCGGGCATGGTCAACGTGCCGCGCATCAAGGGCAACCACAATGCGATGCTATCGGGCAAGGCTGCCGCCGAGGCCGCCTATGACGCGATCAAGGCTGACCGTTCGGGCGATGAGCTGACCGCTTACGAGGCCGACGTTCGCAATGGCGCGATTGGCAAGGACCTGAAGAAGGTGCGCAACGTCAAGCCGATGTGGTCCAAGTGGGGCATGATCCCCTCGCTGGTGCTGGGTGGCCTGGACATGTGGACCAACACATTGGGCTTTTCGTTCTTTGGTACGCTGGGACACGGCAAGAACGATGCCCAGTCGACTGAGGAAGCCAGCAAGCACAAGCCGATCGATTATCCCAAGCCCGATGGGACGCTGTCCTTTGACCGTCTGACCAACGTGTCCTTTGCGGCAACCAATCACGAGGAAAGCCAGCCCTGCCACCTGCGCCTGACGGACCCGGATATCCCGGTCAAGGTCAACCTGCCCAAGTTCGACGAACCGGCGCAGCGCTATTGCCCGGCAGGCGTGTATGAAATGGTCAAGGATGACAACGGTCCGCGATTCGTCATCAACTTCCAGAACTGCGTTCACTGCAAAACCTGCGACATCAAGGATCCAAGCCAGAATATCACCTGGACCACGCCGCAGGGTGGCGACGGACCAAACTATCCGAACATGTAAGCAAAAAACCGGCAATGGCAGGGTCGTGAAGGCTCTGCCATTGCCTCTTGCCGACCGAAGCCCTAGCTTAACCGTCAGTCAACGATAGCAAGGCAGGATTTCGGTGGTTTCCCTGGTTCGTCGCGCGGCATTGTCCGTGCTGCTCATGTCGTCGGTCGCAGTTCCGGCCTTTTCAGAATCGGGTGCTGGTTCTTATCTGGCCGGGCGTCAGGCGATCTACGAAAGCGACTATTCTGCGGCGGAAAGATACTACGCCCAGGCTCTCAGGTTTGATCCGGAAAACGCGCTGCTCTTGGAAAGCGTTGTTGTCGCCCGCCTTGCGCTGGGGGAAATTGCCCGTGCTTTACCTGTTGCAAAGCAGATCGAGGAAGCCAACATTCCCAGCCAGGCCGCGCGCATGGCGATTTCGGCCAATTTGATCGCAGACGGCAAGTTTGACGAACTTCTGGCGCGTGACCCTGAAACGCAGGGGATCGGTCCTTTGGTTGATGGGCTGATGATCGCATGGGCCCATCTGGGGCAAGGTGAAATGACAAAGGCCATGGATCAGTTCGATGCCGTGGCAACGCAGGAAGGCCTCAGGGAATTTGCGCTGTATCACAAAGCCATGGCACTGGCCTCTATCGGCGATTTCGAAGGTGCCGAGGTGATTTTTGCGGATAACAACGGCGCGGTTGCGCGGTTCTCGCGTCGGGCCGCGCTGGCCCGTGCAGAGGTGCTGTCACAGCTGGATCGCAACGAAGACGCCATACAGTTTCTGGACGATGTGTTTGTTTCCGGTAGCGATCCGACCATTGAAGCCTATACCGGCCAATTGACTGCGGGCGAGACGCTTCCGTTCACCCACGCTGGTTCTGCGCTGGATGGAATGGCGGAAATATTCTTTACCGTTGGTGCCGCATTGAACAGCGAGGCTTCGGCTGACTACGTCCTGCTTTACGCACGACTGGCGAGTTTTCTGCGCCCTGACCACGTGGACGCCATTCTGCTGAGCGCGGAATTGCTGGATAAGCTGCAACAGTATGATCTGGCTGTTGCCGCCTATCGCATGGTCCAGGCCGGCAGTAATGACCACCATGCCGCAGAACTTGGACGGGCCGAAATCCTGGACAAGTCCGGAAAAACCGATGCGGCCATTGAAGTTCTGCAAAACCTGGCGCTGCAAAATCCTGATTTACCCAGCGTCCATGTTTCTCTGGCAGATCTTCAACGTCGTCAGGAAAACTATGCGGCTGCGGTTGCCTCTTATGACACTGCGATTGGTTTGACGGACAGTCAGGCAGGCGGGAATTGGTTCCTGCACTACGCGCGCGGTATAAGCCACGAGCGGCTGAAGCAGTGGGATCAGGCTGAATCCGATTTCCGCCGGGCGCTGGAGTTGAATCCGGATCAGCCGCAGGTGCTGAACTATCTGGGCTATTCTTTGGTAGAAAGGAAAGAAAAGCTGGATGAAGCGCTGGACATGATCCAGCGCGCGGTCGAGGCCCGCCCGGATAGTGGCTACATCGTGGATAGTCTGGGTTGGGTTTTGTTCCGTCTGGGTCGTTACGAAGAAGCGGTCGAGCATATGGAGCGCGCGGTCGAGCTGATGCCCGTTGATCCGGTCGTCAATGATCATCTGGGGGACGTCTATTGGGCTGTTGGACGAGCGCGTGAGGCCGAGTTCCAGTGGAAACGGGCTCTGTCCTTCGTTGACCCCGAAGACACGGATGGCGAGGCTGACCCGGATCGCATTCGACGCAAGATCGAAGTCGGACTAAGCGCCGTTCTGGCCGAAGAAGGTGCGGAACCTTTGAAAGTCGCAAATGGAAATTAAGGCGTTTGCGCCCGCCAAGATCAACCTGACCCTCCATGTGACCGGACGTCGTAAGGACGGTTATCACCTGTTGGATTCGTTAGTGGTTTTTGCTGATCTGGGCGATCAGTTGACATTCACACCCGGCCCCGAACTGTCTATGGACGTGATTGGGGAGTTTGCTGAAGGCGTGCCCACGGACAACCGTAATCTGGTCTGGAAAGCGGCCGAAGGCGTCGGCTGGACCGGGCATGTAGACCTGATCAAGTCGCTGCCCCACGGGGCAGGTATAGGGGGTGGGTCATCGGATGCGGCCGCCACGCTTTGGACATTGGCAGGGCAGGGATGTGACGTCCCGCCTGACTTGCCGTTGTCACTGGGGGCAGATGTGCCCGTTTGCCTGGAAAGCCGGGCGATCAGAATGCAAGGCATTGGCGATCGTTTGGCGGCGGTGAACCTTCCGCACTTACCCGCCCTTTTGGTCAACCCGAATGTGCCGGTGCCGACAAATGCCGTTTTCAACGCATTGTCGTCCAGAGACAATCCGCCGATGCCTGAGTTAGTCCCAGATTTTGTAGACGCTGAAGTCTGTGCCCTGTGGTTGCGTGATCAACGCAATGACCTGCAGGTACCTGCCATGGGCGTTGCACCTGAGATCGAGCAGGTTCTGGACGAGTTGAACATGACCAATCGTGCCCTTGTAACGCGCATGTCGGGCTCCGGCTCGACCTGTTATGCGCTGTACCCCACAATGAAAGACGCGCATTTCGCGGCCTATGAGATCGGTGCGGCGCATCCTGATTGGTGGTGCCGCGCGACGCAGCTTAACTAAGGCGCGAGACCACGTAATCGGCCAGTTCGCGCAGCAGGCTGCGAATTTCATGATCAGGTAGAACATCCAAAGATGCCTTTGCCTTGTTCGCCCAGCCCAATGCGTCCTGCCGGGTTTCTTCCAGCGTTGCGTATTTGTCCATCAGGCCCAGCGCATGATCCAGATCGCCTTCCTGTTGGCGGCCCTTTTCGATCGTACGCTCCCAGAACGCGCGTTCTTCGGGCGTGGCCTGTGCAACTGCCTTGATGACAGGCAGGGTCAGCTTTCGTTCGCGGAAATCATCGCCCACATTTTTGCCGGTTGTCTTGCTGTCACCCTGATAATCCAGCAGGTCGTCCGCAATCTGGAATGCGATCCCCAATGCGTCACCATAATCGAACAGAGCTTTGATCTGTTCTTCCGATGCACCGGCGATCACGCCACCCACCTCGGTCGCAGCTGAAAACAAAGCTGCTGTCTTGCCGCGCACGACCTGTAGGTAAACGCTTTCATCTGTACGCAGGTCGGTTGCCGCGGTCATTTGCAGCACCTCGCCTTCGGCGATGGTTGCTGAGGCATTAGCCAAGATATCCAGAACCCGCAGCGAACCCGTTTCGACCATCAATTGGAAGCTGCGGGAAAACAGGTAATCACCGACCAGCACGCTGGATTTGTTATCCCAAAGTAGATTTGCGGTCGGGCGTCCGCGCCGTTGGGCGCTCTCATCCACAACGTCGTCGTGCAGAAGGGTGGCGGTGTGGATGAACTCGACCGTGGCAGCAAGGCGCACGTGGTGCTCACCTGAATAGCGAAACAGCCGCGCCGCTGCCAATGTCAGCATTGGGCGCAGGCGCTTTCCGCCTGCCTCGACCAGGTGCTGGGTCACTTCGGGGATACGTGGGGCATGGTCCGACGCCATCCGGGCGCGGATCAACGTGTTCACAGCCTCCATTTCACCCGCCAGAATTTCAGCGAGGCGCTCATGCGGTTTTGAGATCATGCCGACGGTCATCACACTCCTGATACAAGGCTCGACTTCCGCCCCGCCTTGCCCTTACATCCATCCCCATGAAAGAACTATTGCGCAGTACCGATCCGACGATCCTGGCCTTTGCATCCGCTCTCCTTGAAGGCGAGGATATAGACTGCTTTCAGATGGACGTAAATATGAGCATCCTCGAAGGTGGGATCGGGATCTTTCCCCGCCGACTGATGGTTCGCGCCGAAGACCTGACCCGTGCCGAACGTGTGATGCGCGACAATGAAATTCCGCTGGGCCGATGAACCGGTTTTCCGATGGTGAACTCAGCTGCAATGATTTCCTGGGGGGCAGGATCCGGTTGCTGCAACCTCAGTCGGGTTATCGTGCCGGGGTCGATCCGGTATTGCTTGCCGCATCCGTTCCGGTCAGGGCAGGTCAGTCTGTGTTGGAGCTGGGGTGCGGTGCCGGTGCCGCCATTCTTTGCTTGTCCTCACGAGTGCCCGGTTTGCACGTGACAGGTATCGAGCTCCAGCCCGCCTATGCGGAATTGGCCCGTAGAAACGCGGAAATCAACGGGATAGAACTGGAAGTTGTCGAAGCTGACCTGACCGCTTTGCCCGAGGCGCTTCGGCAGCGCCAGTTCGATCACGTCATTGCGAATCCGCCCTATTATCGGGCGGGGGCGCATAGCCCTGCAAAGGATGCTGGAAGAAGTGTGGCCCTGAGCGAAGACACCCAGTTGGCCGACTGGATTGCAGTGGCTGCCAGACGCCTTGCGCAAAAAGGGTACCTGCACATGATCCAGAAAGCCGATCGACTGCCCGACATGCTGGCAGCGTGCCAAGGGAGATTGGGATCGGTAGAGTTGTTGCCGCTAAGCCCACGGACAGGGCGAGAGGCTGAACTGATCATTCTGCGCGCCCGCAAAGGAGGGCGTGCGGCATTTCGCCTCCACCCACCTTTGATTCTGCACGCGGGTGAACGTCACAAAAAAGACGGCGAAAGCTATACGGATGCGGTTTCGGCTGTGCTTCGGAAGGCCGCTGCCCTGCCCGGGTTCTGACGACGACCGGCAATGTCCAGCCGATTTTGTCGGATTTGTTTCAGATTCTGTGCGTCTGCAGCGTGACAGGGTGGAAACGATGTGATCAACTTCTTACGTGACATACAGACACGTATAAAAGGAGGATCGCAATGAGCGTGAGCGCACATCTGACAGAACTGAAGAAAAAGCATGAATCTCTCGGTCTAGAAGTAGAACAAGCCCAACGCTCGCCAGGCATCGATGATCTCCACATAGCCCAGCTGAAGAAACAGAAGCTCAAGCTGAAGGAAGAGATCGAGCGACTGTCTGCTTAAGATTTCAAACTGGAACGGGCCGCGATCAAGGCCCCGCCGGTAATCAGAAAAGCCGCGATCGCCAGCCCCCAGGATGGGGCAGCGATCCCGGCCATCACCAAAGCAAGTGTCGACAATAGCGGGGCCGCGTAAGATGAGGTCCCGAGCATTTGAATATCACCCTGCTTCACCCCGATATCCCAGACATAAAAGGCCAGCCCAACGGGCCCAAGGCCAAGTGCCAGTACAGAAACCCACCCTAGTGTCGAGTCGGGCAGCACGGTGTCTTCCATTGCCAGATGCAGCAGACCCGAAGCCAACGCAGCCATCAGACAAAAGACCGCAACCGAACTGGTCGGTGTATCACCCAATCTGCGTGACAGAACTGAATAGCCTGACCATGTCATCGCGCAAAGCAGGGCCAATGTGTATCCTGGCAGATGTTGCGCCTGAAAACCTGCGCTCCCGCCTCCGGTGATGATCAAAGCAGCCCCAGCAAAGCCAAGGCACGCCCCAATCAAGTGACCAGCGCGAAGCTGCTCGCCCGGTAGCAGGCCGGAAAACAGAACGATAAGAAGGGGCCAGAGATAGGCAATCAGTCCGGCCTCGGCCGCGGGGGCCATGCGTAGGGCTGAAAAATACAATACGTGGTACCCGAACAGGCCCAATGAACCGAACAGGTAGGTCGTCCAGGGGATCTGTTTCAACCCGCTGAACCCACCGGTTGCGGCTGTCCAGATCAACCCAAGTGTACCACCAATCGAAAAGCAGATCGTGTTCAGCAGCAAAGGCGGTGTAGGTGCAGAGCCGACGGTCAAAAGCGCCAGCAAAGCCCATAATAGTACGGCCCCAAAACCGATGGCTGTTGCGCGCGTTTTGGTCATGATCCGGAAACCTCTTCGATCGGAATAATGTCGAACTCATCCGAAATATGCGCGGTCTTTTCAATCTCGGTCAGGAACCAATCCCGAAATGCTGCGATCTGAGGACGTTTCTCGGCCCCCGGAAGGCACAGGAATCGGAACCGGCCCTGCGTTTCCAGCGCGACCTTGAAGGGGGCAACCAGCCGACCTTCGGTCAAGTCCTTGAGGATCATGGCACGCCGTCCAAGGGCGACACCAACACCAGCGACAGCGGCGTCAATCGCGTGATCTGCGTTGGAAAAATGCGCCCCATGAGTGGGTGTGAAATCGATACCCACAGCGCGGAACCAGGCAGGCCAGTCGCAGGGTGGGGTCAGAAAGTTGATCGAATCGTCGTGGATCAACGGTGCGTCGCGCAGGCTGTCTGGCGTGGTGAATTGTTCCGCCAGCTCCGGGGTCATGACCGGAGTCAGCCACTCCTTTCTTACAGGTACGGAATACAGCCCCTCATCGGCGGAATTGCCAAACCGGATGGCAACATCCACATCATCCCGCTCCAGATCCATATTGCGCAACGTGGCCGAGAATTTCAGATCGATTTCCGGATGCGCACGGGCAAACTCGTAAAGGCGAGGCGCCAGCCACTTTGCGGTCAGCGCCGGACCTGCGGTGACGGTCAGTCCGGTGCCATCCTCCTGCCTGCGTACGGCACGCCACGCGGCTTGCAAGGTGGCAAAGCCTTCTGCCGCGCCGGGGGCCAGGGCGCGGCCCGCATCGGTCAGTTCCACAGCGCGGTTCAGACGGCGGAACAGAGGGCGGCCCAGATGCTCCTCAAGCGATTTGATCTGAAAGGACAGGGCCGCTGGCGTCACGTGCAGCTCTTCCGCCGCTTTCGCGAAGGACATGTGCCGGGCCGCGGCATCAAAAGCCCGAAGCGCGGTAAGTGGGGGCAGATAATCACTCATAGCCAAGAAATTCTTAACTGAAGGTTCAGGAAACTTCGTTTGTCACGGCTTTAAGTGACCTTCATATTCACATCAGGTCAAGCAAAACTGAATTGAAAGGCGGCTGCCATGATCGAGATGACAACAAATCCCGCCGCCCAAGTGGCGATCCTGCGCGCTCATGAAGAGCGTGGCAAGGTGGTCCGGCAGATGTGGAATTGGGTATTGGGTTCCCGCTGATCGCAGCGCGCGCGTTCTTACGGGATCAGAAAGGGCCGGTCCAAAGGGGCCGGCCCGTTTTTTTGTTCACAAGCCTGGATCAGACGAAGAACTGAGCACCGTTGGCCGAGATGGTCGAGCCGTTGATGAACTGAGATTCGTCCGAGGCCAAGAAGGTCACACAGCGTGCAATCTCTTCAGGCTCGCCCAGACGACCGGCAGGGATCTGGCCAATAATCGATTCGCGTACCTTTTCAGGCACCGCCATCACCATCTCGGTTGCGATATAACCGGGGCAGATTGCGTTGGCCGTGATGCCCGCCCGCGCGCCTTCCTGCGCCAGAGATTTCACGATGCCCAAATCGCCAGCTTTGGTCGCAGCATAGTTCACCTGAGCGAACTGGCCCTTCTGACCGTTGATGGAGCTGATGACGATGACACGGCCAAACTTGCGCTCGCGCATGCCAGGCCAGACAGGGTGCACAGTGTTGAACACGCCAGTCAGGTTGGTGTCGATCACGTCTTTCCACTGATCGGGTGTCATTTTATGGAAAGGTGCATCACGGGTGATGCCAGCGTTGGCGACAACGATATCGATGGGGCCAACCTCGGCCTCAACCTTTTCGATACCTGCTTTGGATTCGTCATAATCGGCGACGTTCCACTTGTAGGTCTTAATGCCGGTCTCTTCGGTGAATTTCGCGGCGGCTTCGTCATTCCCTGCATAGGTGGCCGCAACGTTATATCCTTCGGCTTTGAGCGCCTTGGAAATTGCTGCGCCAATGCCGCGAGAACCGCCGGTAACGAGTGCTGTACGTGCCATTTAGGACTCCTCCAATTTTAGTCGCCTTGGTAATGCTGTTACTTTGAGAGATGCTTGTGCGCAATATTGTTTCGTCGTTAAGGTGTTTATTTCGGATGGCAATATCGTCGCACCTAAGGGGTACGACCCCAGTGTAACAAAAAAGGGCGTCCCATGGACGCCCTTTTCTATTTGGTTATTGGCGCACTTAGTCGCGCTCCACACACAGGGCGACACCCATGCCGCCGCCGATGCACAGAGTGGCCAGACCTTTCTTTGCGTCGCGGCGCTTCATTTCGAACAGCAGCGTGTTCAGAACGCGGCAACCTGATGCACCGATCGGGTGGCCGATGGCAATTGCGCCGCCGTTCACGTTCACAATCGACGGGTCCCAGCCCATGTCCTTGTTCACTGCGCAGGCTTGCGCCGCAAAGGCTTCGTTGGCTTCAACCAGGTCCAGATCGTCGACGGACCAACCTGCTTTTTCCAATGCCTTGCGCGAAGCGTAGATCGGGCCAACGCCCATGATCGACGGGTCCAGCCCGGCAGTTGCGTAGGACGCGATGCGAGCCAAAGGTTCGATTCCGCGCTTTTCTGCGTTTTGAGCCGACATCAACAGGGTCGCGGCGGCGCCGTCGTTCAGGCCCGAAGCGTTTGCAGCTGTGACCGATCCGTCCTTGGTAAAGGCGGGGCGCAGCTTTGCCATGGCTTCCATTGTAGCGCCGTGGCGGATGTATTCGTCCTTGTCCATCACGATGTCGCCCTTGCGGGTCTTGATGGTGAAGGGCACGATTTCGTCGACAAACTTGCCAGCTTTTTGCGCCGCCTCGGCCTTGTTCTGCGAAGCGACAGCGAATTCATCCTGCATGTCGCGGCTGATCTGCCATTTCTCGGCAACGTTTTCCGCCGTCTGACCCATGTGATAGCCGTTGAAGGCATCCCACAGACCATCGCGGATCATGGTGTCGATATACTTCATATCGCCCATCTTGTGACCCGCGCGCAGGGCGGCGGCGTGGGGTGACAGGGTCATGTTTTCTTGACCACCAGCGGCGACGATATCGGCATCGCCCAGCTGGATGTGCTGAGCGCCCAATGCGACGGCACGCAGGCCCGAGCCGCAAACCTGGTTGATTCCCCAGGCGGCGCTTTCCTGCGGCAAACCGGCGTTGATATGCGCCTGCCGAGCCGGGTTCTGGCCCTGAGCCGCAGTCAGAACCTGACCCATGATGGTTTCGCTGACTTCGCCTTTTTCAATCCCGGCGCGCTCGACAACTGCTTCCAGGACGGCCGCGCCCAGATCATGTGCGGGGGTGTTCGCAAACGAACCACTAAAGCTGCCAACACCTGTTCGTGCGGCGGATGCGATTACTACGTTGGTCATATGATCAGTCCTTTACCGTCATTATCTGGCGGAATGTCTGACGGCGCAGGCCGAGAGTTTCCCTCTCGAAACAAGAGCGCCCCGTTATCCCCCGCTCAAGTACTTCTGCAATAGCGTAATGCTGCACATGCAGCAACGGGCAGCTTGTCTCAGCTTGGGAAATGGCGGAAAAATGTCGATCACCCACGGATCAACTTGCTGTTTTTGAACTTCTTTCCTGCTTCCACGGGGGTGAAACACTGGGCGCACCGAATAAAAAGCCCTGCATGCAATCCACGCCACTTGCAAGCAAAAACGCCGCATCCTTCTGTGTTTCGACCGATTCGGCAGTGACCAGAATTTCAAACTCACGCGCCACGGCAATCAAGGCCCGCACCAAAGCCTGGTTGTCGGGGCTGTCGCTGATACCCCTGATAAACTGACCATCGATCTCTGCGACGTCGAACAGAAATTCGCGAAAGTGGCGGAAACTGAAGTTGCTGGCACCAAAGTCGTCCAGCGCAAAGGCGATGCCGCGATCCTGAAGGCGGTCCATGAAGTCGACCACCAATTCAGGCACCTGCATGGCAGAGCTTTCGGAGATTTCTAGGATCAGCCGTTCGCCCAGCTGCGGGTCCCGTTTCAGAAACCGGTCCAGTATACCGGACCAGTTGGAATAACCGATCGAGCGGGCGGACATGTTGATCGACAGGCGGATCTGGGGGTTCTTCACCAACGTGCGCAGACCAAGTTCCAACGCGACGCAGTCGAGATCACGTCCGATCGGGGTGTTTTCAACCTGCGGTATGAATTCGCGGGCGGGTATAACACGCCCTGTTTCATCCAGCACGCGAATGAACCCTTCGTAAAACGCGATGCCATGCGGCGGGTGCGCCTGAACAACTGGCTGAAAGGCCAACCGACATTGCTTGTGCTTCACAGCATCGGTTGCCATCTGAACCACCGAACGATCCCGTGTTGACACTGCTGCATTCAAAGGGGTGTCCAACCCTTCGGGAAGATTGGCGAGCTTTTTGTTTCCCATAGGCGCAGATTCTCTTGTGTCCGAAACAGGTGTTTTGACACAGTTTCGGGGCAAACAGATGAATCTGCGGTTAAAGCGTCAGAAGAAGTTGCTTAATGCGGTTTCAGCGCGCGGAATGCCCGGCACGGGCCAGTGATGCCGCGGCTCCAAGAAGGGCTCCTGTCGCACCCAGAATCATCAGGACAAAACCCAGTGCGATCAGCGTGCCAACAAAGCTGCCGAGCGCGGCAAGCATGGCCAGCAACAGGCCAAATAACCCGACGAAGGTCGAAATGGTTGCCAAACGTTTCATGCCGCCCCTCGCTCAACTGTGCGCCACATTCAATGACCGATATGGCGTGCAAAAGCCGGAGTTCAAGTCGTAGTGGGGCCTGACAGCTGTGTCAGGCCTGCTCTGCCTGTCCTTTGGGCAAGATCTTGTCGACCTGCTCAAATCCGGGCGTTCCCCGGTCCTCGGGGTGGCGAGCCAGGTGCTTGGCTTTTATCTGTTCCGAGTTGTCGCGGCTGCCGTCGTGGCTGTAACCCGGCGGTGCGAAACAATAGGCCAGACGTTGCCGCAGTGTCAGGCCGGGCTGCGTGGCGTCGTGCCAGATGCCGACCCATTCGTGAAACGCAACGCGCAAAGGGTTGAAGGTGCCGATATTGTGAACCAGCCCGTAATCGACCCGGTCGTTTTCCTGTTCAGGCACAAATGTCCCGAACATCTTGTCCCAGATGATGAAAACTCCGGCGTAATTGCAATCCAGATACCGTGCGTTTCGGCCGTGATGCGCGCGATGATGGCTGGGGGTATTCATGACCGCCTCAAACCATCGGGGCATCTTGCCGATGGCCTCGGTGTGAATCCAGAACTGATAGATCAGGTTCAATCCGCCAACGAACAGAACCATGGCCGGATGGAAACCCAGCAGGATCAGCGGCGCGCGAACGACCATCATGAACGTAAAGGTATAGGTCCAAGTTTGCCGCAGCGCTGTGGTCAGATTGTAGTGCTGCGAGCTGTGGTGGTTGACATGGCTGGCCCAGACCCAGCGAATGCGATGCCCAAAACGATGTACCCAGTAATAGCGAAGATCATCCAGAACAAAGCACAGAATGATAACGGGAATTGACGTGCCAAGATCCAGAGGAGTGATCTGCCAAAGCCACATGAAAAACGCATAGGCGATAAAGCCCAGCAAAAAGCCCGACGCGATGTTCCCGGCCCCCATGATCAGCGAGGTCACCGCATCGCGCGTTTCATACCGACCGCCTTTGCCTTTGACTGCGATCCACAGGAATTCTGCCAGAATAGCAGCGATGAAAAACGGGACGGCCCATTGCACCGCATCGGGGAAGCTTACCTGGTCTGTCATGCGGGCCTCATCAAGTGTTGCCAGTGTTGGCGTTCGGTCTGGTCAAGGTGAAGGGTCGCGCGTGGGGTGCTGAAGTCGTGAAACCGAACTTCGATGCCATTGGCAGTCTCAAGCCAGTCGAAATCCTGGAGTTGCCGCGCAACGGTGTCGGCCCCGAAGGACCAGATCAACCCGGCCCCATTCTGTGTCCGCACCAGCGCCGCGTGACCGTCATGGGCGATTGTCACGCCGATCACCGTGTCATCGGGAAAATGCCGGAGCCACTGGCGTGGCGCCGTGTCCGGCGTCAGCACATGCAACCGCGACTTGCCTGTCAGATGCAGCAACAGCGTAATCCCGGCTATGCCCCCAACGACCAACACCAATAGAATTTCCAGCGGCATTCCGTCCTCCTTAGCGCAGAGTGCAAAGGAGTCGAAACACTGTCAAAGGTGGCGTCGCGTCAGCTGTGTTCCAAAACCAAGGCTTTGATCGCAGCCATCCGACAAGCAGGAATACTAGTCGGAGATCATGTAGGTTACTTGATCTCCCTTGCCTCTCTTGCGTACATCTTTGGTGGTAGCAGCATCGGTGGCCATCCAAAAAACACCCGCCATCGCGGCAACTCCTGCAATAGAATTCATCAAAAATCCTCCGAGTTGAATGCCCGGAGGAAATCAAGATTTGCTGATATTAAGGCTATTTCCTCAGTTTTCTGCGCCAACAAGCGTCGAGATAATCGCCTTCGCGCTATCCGAGTTCCATTCAGCATCACCGATCAGCCGCGCGATTTCCTGACCTTCGGGATTCAGAATGACCGTGATGGGCAACGCGATGATGCCAAACTCGCGCGCGGCAGCCGAGCTGAGGTCCTGATGACGCGGCAGGTTGGAGATGCCATTCTCTTCAAAGAACTTCTTGATCCCTGCTGGTGAGTTGCGGCCTGTGGCAAGGGTCAGGACCTGAAACTTGTCACCCCCAAACTCGTCCTGCAATTCGGCGATCTGCGGCATTTCTTTGCGGCAGGGGGCACACCAGGTGGCCCAGAAGTTCAGCAGAACATACTTACCCTCATAATCGGCCAGCGTGCCGACACCCCCGTCATCTTCCCGCTGAAACTCGATCACTTTTGCCGGTTTGGGCTCCTCGTGCAGGATCAGACGTTTCAGGCTGTCTTCCCGCAGAGGAGCCAGCGTTTCTGCATCGGTCGCAAAAGCGGCGTTTGCACCCAGCGCAAGGGCCATATAAAGGGGGATCAAACGAATTAGGCGCATATCAACTCCGGGTTTTCTTACATGACCGATCAATCCTCGAACCAGATGTGGGGCGGCCGCTTTGCCGCCGGTCCAGACGCGATCATGGAGGCGATCAATGCCTCGATCGGGTTCGATCAGCGGATGGCAGCCCAGGACATCGCAGGCTCGCGCGCCCATGCGGCCATGTTGGCTGCCACAGGCGTCATAAGTGATAGTGATGCGCAGGCCATTCGGGAAGGGCTGCTCACCGTTTTGTCAGAAATCCAGAGCGGCACGTTTCAGTTTTCGACCGCGCTGGAAGACATCCACATGAATGTCGAGGCGCGGCTGAAAGAGATCATTGGCGAGCCGGCAGGCCGTTTGCACACAGGGCGTTCGCGTAACGATCAGGTGGCGACGGATTTCAAACTGTGGGTCCGGGATCAGTTTGATGCGGCGGAGTCCGGTATTCTGGCCCTGATCCGCGCGCTTTTGGCGCAGGCCGAAGCAGGCGCCGATTGGGTCATGCCGGGCTTTACCCATCTGCAAACTGCGCAACCCGTAACTTGGGGGCATCACATGATGGCCTATGTCGAGATGTTTGGCCGCGACCTGAGCCGAGTCCGCGACGCCCGTGCCCGAATGAACGAATCCCCGTTGGGGGCTGCCGCGCTGGCAGGCACATCCTTCCCCATCGACCGCCATATGACAGCGCGGGCGTTGGGCTTTGATCGCCCCGCCGCCAACTCGCTGGATGCCGTCAGCGACCGCGATTTTGCATTGGAATTCCTGTCGACCGCCTCGATCTGCGCCTTGCACCTGTCGCGTTTTGCCGAGGAATTGGTGATCTGGTCTTCGGCCCAGTTCCGTTTCGTGTCCCTGTCCGACCGGTTTTCGACCGGCTCGTCGATCATGCCGCAGAAAAAGAACCCGGATGCAGCTGAACTGATCCGCGCCAAGGTTGGGCGCATCTATGGGGCCAACACCGCGCTGATGATGGTGATGAAGGGCCTGCCGCTGGCCTATTCAAAGGACATGCAGGAAGATAAGGAACAGGTCTTTGACGCCGCCGACAATTGGATGCTGGCGCTGGCGGCGATGGAAGGGATGGTCAAGGACATGACCGCCAACCGCGACAGCCTTGCCGCCGCCGCCGGCTCGGGTTTCTCGACCGCGACGGATCTGGCCGACTGGCTGGTACGCGTGCTGGGCCTGCCGTTCCGGGATGCGCATCACGTCACCGGATCACTGGTGGCCATGGCCGAGGGTATGGGTTGTGACCTGCCCGACCTGACACTGGACGATATGCAATCGGTCCATGGTGAAATTTCGGATGACGTCTACTCTGTCCTTGGCGTCGACAATTCGGTAAACTCGCGCCAGTCCTACGGCGGTACCGCCCCCGATCAGGTGCGGGTCCAGATCGAACGATGGAAGGCAATGGTATGACGACCGCGCTACGTGCGATCCTGATTACGGTTTCCGGCCTGGTACTGGCCGGGTGCGGGGCTGATGGCGAGCCTGACCAACCAACTGCCCCTCAGCCCACGGTCAGTGCCACAATCGGGGTTGGATCAAGCGGTGCGTATGTCGGCGGAGGTGTCGGGCTAAGTCGCGGGCCGCTGGGCATTTATCTTGGATTCTGACCCCTTTGCGTGTTGCGCCTCTGGTCCTGACACCTCATGTTGCGCGCGCGTATCGATAACCTGTCACACAAAGGAATGGTATTGAGATGAGAATTCTGGGACTGGTTTGTGCACTTGCGGTTTTGGCGGCCTGTGAGCCTTCGTCAGCGCGACGCCCGGAACCTGCGGCCGAACCAAAACAATCGGGCACCGGCATTTCTATCTCGGGCTATGGCCGAGTTGGTGTTTCAACTCAAAACTAAACCGCGACCAAGGATACGGAATCCATTGATCCGAAGTCCTTTTATGGTCTAAGCGCGCAAGCATGGATCACTTTTTGTACCGCGACGGCGCGCTTTACGCCGAGGATGTCCCCGTCTCCGAAATTGCAGCCGCGGTTGGAACACCGTTCTACGTCTATTCCACGGCTACATTGTTGCGGCATTTCAAACTGTTCGATGACGCGTTGGACGGCACCGATCACCTGATCTGCTACGCGATGAAAGCGGCCAGCAATCAGGCGATCCTTAAGACATTGGCCCAAGCAGGCGCTGGGATGGACGTGGTCTCGGGCGGAGAATATCTGCGGGCGAAGGCGGCTGGTGTTCCCGGTGACAAAATCGTGTTCTCAGGTGTGGGGAAAACAGCGGACGAGATACGCATAGCGCTGAGCGGTGGCATTCGCCAGTTCAACGTCGAGTCCGAGCCCGAGATGGAAGTGATCAACGCCATTGCGCTTGAGCTTGGCGTAATCGCGCCGATCACCGTCAGGGTGAACCCGGATGTCGATGCCAGGACGCACGCTAAGATTGCCACCGGCAAGTCTGAGAACAAGTTTGGCATTCCGATTGCCCGTGCCTCGGAAGTTTACGCCCACGCCGCCAGCCTGCCGGGGCTGGAGGTGATCGGCATCGACGTTCATATTGGCTCGCAACTGACCGAACTTGAACCGTATGAGCTGGCCTACACAAAGGTGGCCGAGCTAACCGAACGACTCCGCTCTGAAGGTCACAACATTCGGCGTCTTGATCTGGGTGGCGGTCTGGGCATTCCTTACACCCGGTCGAACAACGCACCCCCATTGCCGATTGAATATGGTGCGCTGGTCAAGAAAACACTGAGCCATCTGGGCTGTGAGATCGAGATTGAGCCCGGACGCCTGATCGCGGGCAACGCCGGGATCATGGTCAGCAAGGTGATCTATGTGAAATCAGGCGAAGGTCGCGACTTTTTGATCCTTGATGGGGCGATGAACGACCTAATCCGCCCCGCAATGTACGAAGCTTACCACGATATCGTTTCGGTGCAGGAACCTGTCGCCGGTGTGGAACAGCGCCCTTACGACATTGTCGGTCCGGTCTGCGAATCCGGGGATACCTTTGCCAAGCAGCGCAATATGCCGCCGCTGAAATCGGGTGATCTGGTCGCATTTCGCAGCGCGGGTGCATACGGTGCGGTGATGTCCAGCGAATACAACACCCGCCCGTTGATCCCCGAAGTTCTGGTGAATGGCGATCAATTTGCAGTCATTCGTGAACGGCCAAGCTTTGACGAAATCATAAACCGCGATACCATACCATCGTGGCTTTGACGCGATAACCGCGCGGGCCCGTCCCGGAGGCCCGTCTTGACCAACAGAACGAACCTGCCCATTCCGCGCCTGTCCCTGTGGCTAACCCATCTCGGTATGGTGGCTGAACAGGTGCTGCGCGCGTTCTGGCCTGCGTTCTCGATTGTTCTGGCTTTGCTCGCCGCTCTGATGCTGGGGTTGCAGGATCATCTGCCCGTTGAAATTGTCTGGGGTGCTGGTGCGCTGTCGTTGATATCTTTTGGTGCAGCATCTGTCCGGGGTGTCACGAAATTCAAACTGCCGTCCCGCGCTGATGCGCTGGCGCGGCTGGATGAGGCTCTGCCCGGTCGACCGATTCAGGCTTTGCTCGATGATCAGGCAATCGGTGCCAACGATGGGGACTCGGTTGCCTTGTGGCAGGCGCACAAAGCCCGCATGGCACAGCGTGCGGCCACTGCTGAGGCTGTGAAACCAGATCTTCGGCTTGCGTCGCGCGACCCGTATGCGTTGCGCTATGCCGCTCTGCTGGCATTTGTTGTGGCGCTGATCTTTGGATCGTTGTGGCGTGTGGGTTCAGTGGCGGACATGACCCCGGGCACGGCCGTGGCTGGACAGGGTCCAACTTGGGAAGGATGGGTGGAACCCCCCAGATACACAGGTTTGCCGACCTTATATCTTGCCGACCAAACGGGGGCGGCGCTTTCTGTTCCCAAGGGCAGTCGCATCACCTTGAGACTGTACGGTGAGGTCGGCGCACATAGTCTGACCGAGAGCAGTTCTGCCAGCGGAACCGAGGCGGCAACAGACCCGGAACTGGAGTTTGTCGCCGAACGCTCGGGTCAGTTGCGCATAGATGGACCGGCGGGGCAGGACTGGTCGGTGCTGGTCATTGATGACGCGGCTCCGAAGATCGCGGTTTCCGGAACCGCCGAGTCTGAAGCGGGCGGGCAGATGAAGCTGCCATTTTCCGCCAGCGATGATTACGGCGTGGTTTCGGGCTTGGCCCGGATCGAGTTGGATCAGGCGGCGATTGACCGTCGGTACGGACTGGCGGTCGAGCCAGAGCCGCGCGAGGTGATCGAAATCGAATTACCCATGCCGATCACCGGTGACCGCGCAGATTTCACCGAAGACCTGATCGAGGATTTCTCGCAACATCCGTGGGCGCATCTGCCGGTCAGGATTACCTTGAGGGCAACAGATGCAGCGGATCAGCAAACGTCTTCGGATCCCTATGCGACGGCATTGCCAGCACGGCGCTTCTTTGATCCGCTGGCGGCAGCCGTGATTGAGCAAAGGCGCGACTTGCTTTGGTCGCGTTCCAATGCGCCTCGTGTCTCGCAAGTCCTGAGGGCTGTGTCGCACCGCCCTGAGGAACTGTTTCGTTCTGACACAGCCTATCTGCGTCTGCGGGTTGTTCTGCGGCGATTGGAAACTTTTCATCGATACGGGTTGAAACCCAAACAACAAGAGGAGATTGCACAGGCCCTGTGGGACCTTGCCGTACTGATCGAGGACGGGACGCTGGCGGATGCATTGGAACGAATGCGCCGCGCGCAGGAACGTCTGACCGAAGCAATGAAGAACGGGGCCAGCGATGAAGAAATAGCGGAGTTGATGCAGGAATTGCGCGAGGCGACGCAGGATTACCTGCAGCAATTACAACGGCTGGCACAGCAAAATGGTGAAGACGGCGAGCGTCAGCCCGGCCAGAATGGTGAATCTTTGCAAATGACGCAGGATGACCTGCAACGCATGATGGACCGTATTCAGGAACTGATGGAACAAGGTCGCATGGCCGAAGCTCAGCAGGCGCTGGAAGAATTCCAGCAGATGATGGAGAACATGCGTGTAACTCAGGGTCAGGGCCAAGGGCAGCAATCTGAAGGCCAGCAGGCCATGGAAGGTCTCGCCGAAACCCTGCGCGAACAGCAGGGTCTTAGCGATCAGGCCTTTCGTGATTTGCAGGAACAGTTCAACCCCGGCGCGCAATCAGGTGAAAGCCAAGGGAACGAAGGTCGCAACGGTGGTCAAGGTCGGGGGCAAAGCCACGAAGGGCAGGGCGGACAGGGTGAAGGTTCGGATCAGGCCGGAGACGGTGAGCAGGGGCAAGGTTCGCTCGCCGACCGACAGCAAGCGTTGAGAGACGAGCTGGGTCGCCAGCAACAAGGACTGCCCGGTGTCGGCACACCCGAAGGTGACGCCGCCCGCGAAGCGCTGGATCGGGCCGGGCGTGCCATGGACGAGGCCGAGCAGGCCCTGCGTGGCGATGATCTCGCCGAAGCTATCGACCGTCAGTCCGAAGCGATGGAAGCGTTGCGCGAAGGGATGCGGTCGCTGGGTGAAGCTATGGCGCAGGAACAGCAGAACCAACCGGGGCAGGGAACACAAGACGGCGACATGCAGGCCAACAACCGCGATCCGCTGGGCCGAAACCCGGGTGCTGCGGGTTCGATTTCAACCGACGAGAACCTGTTGCAAGGCGAAGATGTCTATCGCCGGGCCCGCGAGTTGCTGGATGAAATCCGTCGCCGGACCGGTGAAACAGACCGTCCCCAGATCGAGTTGGAATACCTCAAGCGGTTGCTGGAGCGGTTCTAGCTCTCAGTTCTGCGCTCCAGATCCTGCCTGAGTTTCGAGCCAGATTCGCGCCTGATCCACCAGCGACACATATGAGCTGAGCAGCGGATCGGCCTGCGGTACAGCCTCGCTGATTTGGCGGGCATTCCCGTAGATCAGGTACAGAACCACGCCGATGATCAGCATCAGCGCAAAACCACGCAAGAACCCACCGGACTTGCGGGGCGCCTGCGCCACATCTTCTGCGGGGTCGGACCGCATGCTCGAGTTGATGGCATCGACATCCGGCAGTGCATCCTTTTGCCCGGCATCAACGGCGGTTTCCGAAGTTGCAGGGCGTTTGGGCCTGACCTTTGGCTCTGGTGGGGCTTCTAGGCCCAGATCGGGCTGGCTTTCCAGGCCGCCGCCTTCCTGCGCGCGCAACTCTGCTTCTCGTGCGGCTTCTTCTTTCAGGATACTGGCGACTGATGGGGCAACATTTCCTGTGGATGCAGCAGGTTTTTCAACCTCTGGCGCTGTTTTTTCTGCGGGCTCGGCGTCCTTCTGGGCCTCGACCTCGGTGTCAGGTGTATCTGCCACAACAGGCTTGTCCTCGGGCGCGTTCGGTTCAACCGTCGGCTCGGATGGATGCTTGGCCTGAAACCAGGTTTGATCGCAGTTCGAACACTGCACGTCGCGGCCTTCCTCGGGGATGACCTCGTCAGGAACTTCGTACTGCGCAGTGCAATTCGGACATGTAAGACGCATACTGCCTCCTCGACCGGGTGAAGGGCCGATAATAGTTTTTTCAGGGATGATATTCCGTTAAGACCCAACAGCAAAGGGCGTTTTCGGTTTCATAGGTCAAGTGTCACCAATTGGACTCGGTAGAGCCATTGAAACCGTCGCCCTGCTCGGGCAAGAAGAGCGGCAAAATATTGGGGGCACGTGTGATCGAGCTGGAAAATGTCAGCTATACCTACGGTGGCGGCGAGTTGCTGAGCGATGTCTCGGTTCAATTACAGCCAGGGTCGTTCCATTTTCTGACCGGGCCGTCGGGGGCGGGCAAGACGACATTGCTCAAGTTGTGTTACGGGGCGCTGTTGCCGACCTCAGGGCGTCTTAGCGTGTTTGATCAGGACGTCTCGACCCTTGATCGGGATCAGCTGGCCGTGCTGCGCCGCCGTGTCGGCGTTGTGCATCAGGATTGCCAGTTTCTTGACCATATGACGCTTGCTGAAAATGTCGCCTTGCCACTGATGGTGTCCGGGCGCGGGGAATCGTCCGGGCAAGACAATCTGACCGAACTGCTTAGCTGGGTGGGGCTTGGTGCACGTCTCGAAGCACGGCCACCGGAATTATCCGGCGGTGAACGTCAACGAGCAGCTCTGGCGCGTGCCGTCATCCTGTCGCCCGATGTCATATTGGCGGATGAACCCACGGGCAATATCGATTGGGAGATGTCGCAACGTTTGCTGCACCTGCTGGTTGAGCTGAACCGCATGGGAAAGACCGTTCTGATTGCCACCCATGACCTGAGCCTGATCCGAGCTGCAAAAAGCCATGTTCAGGCGCGTGTTTTGCGGATTTCGCAGCGAAAGCTGCATCTGGCGGGGGCAGACCTGTGACTGGGGCTGATATCCGAAACCTGCTGCGCGGCGATACCCGTGCTGACCGCGTTGTTCCGCCAACCGGCTACACCGCCCACCTGACCCTGTTTGTCGCTGGTGCCATGGCATTTCTTGCTGTTTTCGCTTTGGCTTTGTCCCTCGCCTCTGGCCGCATCGCGGATCGGTGGGCTTCGGAACTGGCGGGCGCCGTAACCTTACGCATCAATGCACCGGCCGAGCAGCTTGCTGCCCAAACAGAAGCGGCATTGACCGTCCTCAGCCAGACACCCGGTGTCGCGTCTGCCCGTGCGCTTAGCGCAGATGAACAAGCCGCGTTGCTGTCACCTTGGTTCGGGCCGGACCTGCCGTTGGATACTTTGCCAATCCCGCAGCTGATAGAGATCATCGAGGGTGAACCGGGGCTGGATGCAATCGGACTGCGATTGCGATTGGGGGCCGAGGTGCCCGGCGCGGTTCTTGATGATCACACGCGATGGCGCGAACCGCTGGTCGATGCTGCGATGTCCCTGCGTCGTCTGGGGTGGATATCAATCCTGCTGATCGGTGGCGCGACCGCTGCGATGATCACTCTTGCGGCCAACGCATCACTCGCGGCCAATGCGCAGATTATCGAAGTTCTGCGATTGGTTGGCGCGCAGGATGGTTTCATCGCAGGTGCTTTTGTACGGCGGTTTACCTATCGCGCGTTTTTCGGCGCCTCGGTTGGGACCCTTCTGGGAATGACAGGTGTCTTGCTTTTGCCCGAAGCTTCGGATGCGGGTGGATTTCTGACCGGAGTTGGATTTCAGGGTAAAGACTGGGTGTTGCCGGTTCTTATCCCCGTCCTTGGGGCAGCCGTTGCCTTTGTTGCCACATGGGCCGCAGCCCGACGCAAGTTGAAGGAGCTTTCCTGATGTTGATGGCAATTCAGTGGGTTCGTTCCCTCATCTTCATGATTGTAATCTATGCCTGGATGCTGGTCCTTGGCATCGCGTTTCTGCCTTATGCGCTGTTTTCCAGAAACGGTGCGCTGAAAGCGTGTAAAACCTACGCCAAAAGCACCATGTGGCTGGCCCGGTGGATGGTTGGTATCCGTTGCGAGGTGCGGGGCAATGCCCCGACGAATGAAGTGGTCATCGGGGCCAAACATCAGTCGTTTCTTGATATCATCATGATTTTCGACGCCATTCCGCACGGCAAGTTTATCATGAAGCGCGAGCTGTTGTTCACACCCGTTATTGGCATGTATGCGCGACGCCTTGGCTGTATCCCGGTCAATCGAGGCAAGCGCGGTGCGGCTGTGGCAAAAATGGTCAAGGACGTCTCAAAAGAGTTTTCTGAACCTGGACAGCTGGTAATCTATCCGCAGGGCACGCGTGTGGCGCCGGGCGCAAAGAAACCCTACAAGGTTGGTACGGCGATTCTGTATGAAGGCCTTGGTTTTCCGTGCGTTCCGGTTGCGACGAATGCTGGCGTGTTCTGGCCCCGCACAGGCGTTTTGCGTAAACCCGGCCTTGCCATTGTAGATTTTCTGGAGCCGATCAAACCGGGTGTTGCCCGCGATGAGTTCCTCGCGCGGTTGGAGAAAGTGATTGAAACACGCTCGAACGAGTTGATGCGCGAAGTGGGGTTTGATCCTGATGGAATTCATTGAAAAAGTAGAAGCTCTCGAGGCGTTGTACGGAACGCCAGGTGCTGCTTCGTTACGAAAGGTCGTTCGACACTTAACTCCGCTCTATCGCAAGTGGATTGAAGCCTCGCGTCTTTGCATTCTCAGTACAGTTGGTCCCGAGGGGGTGGACGGAAGCCCACGCGGGGACGATGGTGCTGTTGTGCGCGAATTGAACCAAAAAACACTGGCGCTGCCTGACTGGCGGGGAAACAACCGCCTGGACAGCTTGCGTAACATCGTTCGGGACCCGCGCGTTTCGCTGATGTTCTTTGTGCCGGGCTCTGACAATGTCGTTCGGGTGAACGGAACGGCCCGATTGACCGCAGACGCGGCATTGCGCAACCAGTTCGAAAAGGCTGGCAAGGTTCCGGCGACGGTTATCGTTGTGCAGATTGATGAAATTTACAGCCAGTGCGCGCGTGCACTGATACGCGCCCGAACTTGGACTTGTGGCGACGAAAGCAAGGACCTTCCGACGATTGGGCAGCTTCTGTCCGAGGCGTCAGAAGGTGAAGAGGGCGGCGCGCAATATGACAAAGACTGGGCTGCACGCGCCGCCAAAACAATGTGGTAGGTAACGGACGGCTGTTCAGTCAAGCTGCGGCGGCTCCGATTCTGGACACCTTTTTGATCCAGCGATCAACGCTGCCCGGTTTGGGATAGCTTGCGCCTGAAAAGTACGTAAACCGCGTTGGTTTGAAGCCAACAAACCCGAGGATCTGGCCGCGAACCTGCCGAATAAGCGCTTGCCTGTACATCAGACGCATGAACCAGCCGGGCGTATCTGAGGTCAGGATAACGCGCGCGGTGCGTCCGGTCAGCATCGGGGCTGGCAGGCCGGCCATCGTCGTGTTGCGGGTGTCGAATGTCCGTCCAGGTATGAACATCCGGTCAATCAATCCTTTGAGTTTTGCAGGCAGCCCGCCCCACCACATAGGTGTGGTCAGGACCAAATGATCGCTCCATTCGAAGTCCTGCAACACGTGTTCCAGAACCGGTTCAAGCGGCTTGAAGTCGTGATAGTTGCCCTGACCGAAATCAAAATCGAACTGTAGGTCGCTCAGATGGACTATCCGGACGTCATGTCCGTTTTTGCGGGCTGCCTCGCCATAGGTTTCTGCGAATGTGCGTGACAAGCTGCTTTCTGCAGGATGTCCATCGAGGATGAGGATTTTCTTGGGGTGCATTGTAGTTCTCCTGAAAATGACCGTGGTCAGTTTATAGAATCAAAAAATGACCACGGTCAATATAAAATTTGACCACGGTCAAAAAATGTGCGATTGGGCGTTATGCAAAAAACGATCCAGAAACGTACCATCAAGACCCGCGCCAAGCTTCTCTCAGCTGCGGAAGAGGTTATCCGACACGGCGGATATGAAGCTTTGCGGGTGGATGAAGTTGTAAAGGCCGCGGGTGTTGCCAAGGGGACCTTCTTTGCGCATTTCCGCGACAAGGACGCGCTGATGGAAATCTTGATAGCGGACAAGCTGAATGCGTGTCTGGATCTTGCCCAATCCGGAACTCCACCCAAAACGGTACCAGAGATCATCGCTTCGCTGGAACCGGTCCACGAATTCATGACGTCCGAACGGTACGTGTTCGATCTGTTGATCAGATACTCGGGGGCAACGGCTATCGCAGATATTGGGCCGATTGCCTATTGTTTTGAACGATATTTTCGGGTCGTGATGATGTGGCTTGAAACCGCAGAGGTGCGCAAGGATGTACCATCTGAGCTGTTGGCAGAAGGCGTGCAGGCCTTTGCCATTCAGGCCATGTCCTTACAATATTGCGCGCTGCATTCAGCGACAACGTTCACAGACAGACTGGAAACATATCTGGATGCATGGCTGACCCCGGCAAGCTGATCGCCGCCGGGGTCAGGGGTGTTAGCTGTGGATCGGGCCGTCTCCGCAGGCCAGGGCAGCCTCGCGCACCGCTTCTGAATACGTCGGATGCGCGTGGCAGGTGAGCGCCAGATCCTCGGCAGAAGCACCGAATTCCATTGCCACACAAACTTCGTGGATCAGATCGCCCGCGCCGGGGCCGATGATATGGGCACCCAGGATGCGATCGGTTTCCTTGTCGGCCAGAATCTTGACGAACCCGTCTGCCGCAAAATTCGCCTTGGCACGCCCATTGCCCATAAACATGAACTTGCCGACCTTATAGGCACGACCCTGTTCTTTGAGCGTCGCTTCGGTTTCACCGACATTGGCGACTTCGGGCCAGGTGTAGATCACGCCCGGAATCACGCCATAGTTGACATGACCGTGCTTGCCTGCAACCTGCTCGGCTGCGGCCATGCCTTCGTCTTCGGCCTTGTGCGCCAGCATCGGGCCTTCGGTCACGTCGCCAATTGCATAGATGCCCGGCACGTTGGTCTGCCAGTCGGCACCAACCTTGATCTGACCACGCGGTGTCATCTCGATGCCCAGAGCGTCCAGTCCCAGACCATCCGAATAGGGTTTGCGGCCTGTGGCAACCAGCACAGTGTCGGCGTCGATCACATGTTCACTGTCGTCTTTGAGCAGCTTGTAAGTAACTTTGGCCTTGGTCTTGGTCGCTTCGGTTTTCTGCACCGCCGCGCCCATGACAAATGTCAGGCCCTGTTTCTTGAGAATGCGCTGGAAGGTTTTTTGCACCTCTGGGTCCATGCCCGGCGTGATCTCCTTGAGGAACTCGATCACGGTAACTTCAGCGCCCAGGCGGCTGTAAACCGATCCCAGCTCCAGACCGATCACACCCGCGCCGATCACAACCATTTTCTTCGGGATCTTGTTCAGTGACAAAGCACCGGTCGAGGTCACGACAACTTTCTCATCAACTTCAACACCGGGCAGGGAAGATGGTTCCGACCCGGATGCGATGATAATGTTCTTGGTCACGTGGACTTCATCACCCACTTTTACCTGACCTTCGGCAGGGATTGATCCCCAACCTTTCAGCCAGTCGATCTTGTTCTTTTTGAACAGGAATTCGATGCCCTTGGTGTTGCCGTCGATGACTTCGTCCTTGTAGGCCTGCATCTGCCTCCAATCGACCGAAGGCGCTTTGCCCTTCAGGCCCATCTTGGCAAAGTTATGCTCGGCCTCGTGCAGCTGATGGCTGGCATGTAGCAGCGCCTTAGAGGGAATGCAGCCCACGTTCAGGCAAGTGCCACCCAGTGTTTCGCGCCCTTCGACCACGGCGGTTTTCAAACCCAGTTGAGCGCAGCGGATCGCGCAGACATAGCCGCCGGGTCCGGCGCCGATTACGATGACGTCATAATTTGCCATTACATTCTCCTAAATCGACCGGACGATCCGGCGCTTCCCCGACCCGATTTGGCGGGTCGGAAATAGTCTTTGTCAAACAGGTTCCAGCAGCTTGATCGAGATATGGGCAATTCCGCCCCGCTCGTGATGCATCGCCAATTCTTCGGAACCAAAGAAGGCTTTGGCCTTGTCCAGGTTTGTAACCTCGAACATCGCGATGGCGTGGTCCTTTTGGTCGGGGTCGCGCCAGACATGAAGGTCGCGGATACCCGCGGCCTTGCGCATCGGTTTGTCCTCGCGGAACACTTTCAGCCAAGCATTGAAATCGGCCACATCGGCCTGCCAGAGGACATGCGTTGCCATGCTTACAGGTCCATCAGCAGGCGGCGCGGGTCTTCCAGCGCCTCTTTCACACGGACGAGGAAGGTCACGGCACCTTTGCCATCGACGATCCGGTGGTCATAGGACAGGGCCAGATACATCATCGGACGGATCTTGATCTCACCATTGATGACCATCGGACGGTCCTGGATCTTGTGCATGCCCAGAATACCCGACTGCGGGGGGTTCAGGATCGGCGAGGACATCAGCGAGCCATAGACACCACCATTCGAGATGGTGAAGGTGCCACCCTGCATCTCAGCCATGCTCAGCTTGCCGTCACGGGCGCGCTTGCCCTTTTCGGCGATGGCTTTTTCGATCGCGGCAAAGGACATGCTGTCCGCATCGCGGATGACAGGCACGACCAGACCCTGCGGCGTACCGGCGGCGACGCCCATATGCACGAAGTTCTTGTAGACGATGTCGGTCCCATCAATCTCGGCATTGACCTCGGGCACTTCTTTCAGGGCATGGCAGCAGGCCTTGGTGAAGAAGGACATAAAGCCCAGCCTTACGCCGTGCTTCTTCTCGAACTGGTCCTTGTACTGATTGCGCAGGGCCATGACCTCGGTCATGTCCACCTCGTTGTAGGTGGTCAGGATCGCGGCTGTGTTCTGTGCATCTTTCAGACGCTTGGCGATTGTCTGACGCAGGCGGGTCATCCGCACGCGTTCTTCGCGTGCCTCGTCCTCGGCAGCCACAGGGGCGCGCGGGGCTTGGGCCACAGGGGTGGGGGCAGCCGCCACAGGTGCCGGGGCCGAAACTGCTGCAACGGCTTTGGCCACGTCCTCCTTCATGATGCGACCGTCGCGGCCTGTTCCGGTGACCTGATCAGCTGACAGTCCGGCTTCGGCCATTGCCTTCTGGGCTGACGGCGCGTTTGCGATGTCTTTTCCTGTGCTGGTTGCTGCGGGCGCAGCCGCCGCTGCCTGGGCCGGCGCGGCTGTTGCACCAGCGGCTGCTCCGGAGATGACAGCCAGCTTGGCAGCCGCATCCACGGTCGAACCTTCTGGAGCAACGATTTCTGCAAGAACACCCGAAGTCGGTGCGGGAACTTCAACCGAGACTTTATCGGTTTCCAATTCGCACAGCATCTCGTCCTGCGCGACGTTGTCGCCAACCTTTTTGAACCAGGTCGAAACGGTTGCTTCTGTCACAGATTCACCAAGTGTCGGCACCATCACGTCAACCGACCCGGCCGATGCGGCAGGTGCCGCTGCCGGAGCTGCAGCTGGCGCTGCGCCTTCTCCAGCCGCAATCGTTGCCAGCAAGGCATCAACACCGACGGTTTCGCCTTCGGCTGCCACGATTTCACCCATTACACCCGCTGCGGGTGAAGGAACCTCGACGGTGACCTTGTCTGTCTCCAGCTCACACAGCATCTCATCCATGGCGACCGCATCACCGGGCTTTTTGAACCAGGTTGCAACTGTGGCTTCGGTGACCGATTCGCCAAGCGTGGGAACACGAACTTCAATCGTCATCGCTTACTTTCCTTCAATGCTCAGCGCTTCGTTTACCAGCGCTTCTTGTTGGGCTTTGTGTTGGCTGGCCAGCCCCGTTGCGGGCGAGGCCGATGTGGCGCGACCGGCATAGGTCGGGCGCGTGTGTTTTGCATCGATACGGGACAGGACCCATTCAATGTTGGGTTCAATAAAGGTCCACGCACCTTGGTTCTTGGGCTCTTCCTGACACCAGACCATCTCGGCATTCTTGAACCGTTCGAGTTCGTTGATCAGTGAATGTGCCGGGAACGGATAGAATTGTTCGATCCGCATCAGGTAGATGTCGTCGATGCCACGCGCATCGCGTTCCTCCAACAGGTCGAAATAGACCTTGCCGGAACACATGACGACGCGCTTGATCTTGTCATCGGCCACCAGCTTGGTGTCAGAGTTGCCTTTTTGCGCGTCATCCCACAGCACCCGGTGGAAGCTGGAGCCTGTGGTGAAGTCATCCGCCGTGCTGACGGCCAGCTTGTGACGCAACAGCGACTTCGGCGTCACTAGGATCAGTGGTTTCCGGAAGGTCCGGTGCAACTGACGGCGCAGGATGTGGAAATAGTTCGCGGGTGTCGTACAATTCGCCACGATCCAGTTGTCCTGACCGCACATTTGCAGGAACCGTTCCAAACGCGCTGACGAGTGTTCTGGGCCTTGCCCTTCAAAGCCATGCGGCAGCAGTGTGACCAGACCGGACATCCGCAGCCACTTGCTTTCACCCGAGCTGATGAACTGATCGAACATGATCTGCGCACCGTTGGCAAAGTCGCCGAACTGCGCCTCCCACAGAACCAGAGCGTTCGGTTCTGCCAGCGAATAGCCGTATTCGAAACCCAGCACCGCGTATTCCGACAGCATCGAATCAATGACATCGTATTGGGATTGCCCGGCACGGATGTTGTTAAGCGGGTAATACCGTTCTTCGGTTTCCTGATGAACAAACCCAGAGTGTCGCTGGCTGAACGTGCCCCGTGTTGCATCCTGTCCGGCCAGACGCACGGGGTATCCCTCGGTCAGCAACGAGCCAAACGCCAGTGCCTCGCCCGTGGCCCAGTCGAAGCCTGCACCGGTCTCGAACATTTGTTTCTTATGTTCCAGCAACCGCTCAACGGTTTTGTGCATTGCGAAATCGTCAGGAGCCTTGGTCAGCGCGGCTCCGATTTCCGCCAGTGTCTCTGCCGAGATCGCTGTTTCACCCCGGACATAATCATCCTTGTTCCTGTCCAGATGCGACCAGCGCCCATCCAGCCAGTCGGCCTTGTTGGGTTTATAGTCCTTCCCGGCCTCGAATTCGTCGTTCAGATGGGCCTGAAAGGCGGCCTTCATATCTTCGATCTCACCCTCGGGGATCAGCCCGTCCTTGACCAGTCGCTCGGTATACAAGGAAAGCGTTGTCTTATGGGTTTTGATCTTCTTGTACATGATCGGGTTGGTGAACATGGGCTCGTCGCCCTCGTTATGGCCAAACCGGCGATAGCAGAAGATGTCCAGAACCACGTCTTTATGGAACTTCTGGCGGAACTCGGTCGCCACCTTCGCGGCGTGAACTACCGCCTCGGGGTCGTCGCCGTTCACATGGAAGATCGGGGCCTCGACCATCAGCGCGATATCGGTGGGATAGGGGCTCGAGCGGCTGAAATGCGGCGCGGTAGTGAACCCGATCTGGTTGTTGACCACGATGTGCATGGTGCCGCCGGTTCTGTGCCCTTTCAGGCCGGACAGGCCAAAGCCCTCGGCCACAACACCCTGACCGGCAAAGGCCGCGTCACCGTGCAGCAATATCGCCATGACCCTGGTACGGTCCGTGTCGCCCAGTTGGTCTTGCTTGGCGCGAACCTTACCCAGAACTACCGGGTTTACCGCCTCAAGGTGAGAGGGGTTGGCGGTCAATGACAGATGCACACTGTTGCCATCGAATTCGCGATCGCTGGAGGCGCCGAGGTGATATTTCACATCGCCAGAGCCGTCCACGTCCTCTGGCTTGAAGCTACCGCCCTGGAATTCGTTGAAAATCGCGCGATAAGGCTTGCCCATCACGTTGGCCAGAATGTTCAGGCGACCCCGGTGCGGCATCCCGATGACGATGTCACTGAGGCCAAGCGCGCCACCGCGCTTGATGATCTGTTCCATCGCCGGGATTAGCGCCTCGCCACCGTCCAGACCGAAGCGCTTGGTGCCCATGTACTTGACGTGCAGGAACTTCTCAAAGCCCTCGGCCTCGACCATCTTGTTCAGGATCGCCTTGCGGCCTTCCTTGGTGAACGCGATTTCCTTGCCATAGCCCTCGATCCGCTCCTTCAGCCACGCGGCCTCTTCCGGGTTCGAGATATGCATGTATTGCAGCGCAAAGGTGCCGCAATATGTGCGTTTCACGATCTCAACGATCTGCCGCATCGAAGCGACCTGTAATCCCAGCACGTTGTCGATAAAGATCGGGCGATCCATGTCGGCATCGGTGAAACCGTAAGTCTTCGGGTCCAGCTCAGGATGGGTGCTGGCAGCGCGCATGCCCAGCGGGTCCAGATCCGCGGCCAGATGGCCCCGGATGCGATAGGCCCGGATCAGCATCAGTGCTCGCAAACTGTCCAGCACGGCGCGTTTGATCTGGTCGTCGCTGACCTCAGCCCCTTTTTCAGCCGCCTTGTCCTTGATCTTCTTGCCCGCCGCTTTGGCGTCAATCTCGGCCCATTCACCAGTCAGCGCACCAGTCAGGTCGTCTGCTGGCATCGGCGGCCAGTCGGTGCGCGCCCAGGACGGGCCTTCGGCTTCGCGTTGAACATCGGGGGCATCATCGCCCATGGCATCAAAGAACGCGCCCCATGCGGCATCCACCGCACCGGGGTTCTTTGTGTATTGCGCATAAAGCTGCTCCAGATATTCGGCATTATGCCCCTGCATGAAGCTTGAGGCATGAAAGGCGGAATTGGGCGAATGTTCGGTCATAGGGCTACCTCTGTTGGGTTGGGACCGTATTGATTGGTGCCTGGCTGGCTGGGGCGTGTCAGCCACCATAGAACCAGGAGGGGCGACACCACCAGTACCAGTAGTGTCGGAAGAACGATGAGCAACGTGGCGCGGGTGAACAGGATATCTAGCCTGCCGCCATGCTGGAAATGAGAGGCCAAGCCGATACCGAAAACGAGCACAGCTCCGGCGCCAAGGATCAACAGGATCGGCAGCAGAGCATACAGCCCGCTGCGACCGGTATCGTGCATCCGCCGGAAAGCAACTGCCAGATGGGGAAAGAAGACGATCAGGCTGACGATGCCCTGCACCGGTTGCGAGGACGTGGCCGACACGGATTTGGATGTTTCGGTTTCGGTCACTGCAACTTGAGTGAAGAACTGCGCATCGATGATCCCGGCAAGGATGCTCCAGATCACGATGAACAGGAAAAAGAACCAGTATTCGGGCCGAGAGGCACGCCCTGAGAAGGTGAAGAACTTGGAGAAACAGGTGCGGATGGCGTCAGAGAAGGTCATGGCTTTTGCCTTATTGTGCGACGCCTTATGTCCAGAGTTAAGGCGGTATGAGGCGTTCTGCCGAAGGCCTCGTTGAACTCCACTTCGTCAAATCTCCAAAATCTAATTTTTGCGGGGCCGGCACCCAGATCGGGTTCTCGAAGTGGGCGATTTGTCAGTTCGACAGGCTCCCGGTCCAAATCCTGCGCGTTTACGTTGGTTTGGCCAGATGTGTATCCCCAAGTTGTCGCCGAAAGGTACCTAGACGGACCATACCCACGTTCGCGAGTTTCGCCTAGGTCCTTGATGTTAAATGCCCAGATTGCATCTCTTATTTTTTTAGTGTCATCGGTCGAAGTACTGGAATAGTTACAACCCAAACTTTCGCCGGAAGCAGTGCCGCCTTTGCGGTCAGACAGCAACAAAAATGCGATAGAGTCTTGGTCCGTCCACAACACTTCATAGTAGCCTAATTCTGCCCCTTCAGAAATTGCGTTTACGTGATCGAGAATTCCGATAGACACTCCAGTTTCTAGATCCAACTCTAGCGGGTTGTGATCCTTGTAGGTAAATGCAGGCAGTAAATATCCGTCCGCGACAATATTCAGCATTTTGTCAGTGAAGGGTGCTCGGAAAGGCATCCACCCTCTTGCATAAAACTCTTTCGCAACAGTTGCGCTATTCTCGGTCGACCAAGTGCAAAGTTCGATTACGTCCTTTGTTGGCTTGGAGAAGTCAGGCGACGCGGTCGCACTAGCTATTGAGGCGGAGTACAGGCCACCAAGAAGAAAGGCCAAAACATGCCGAAAACGAGGGAACTTCTTCCCCCGCTCCGCAAAGCCTATGCTATGGTGCGCCATCGCGCTTACCCAATCGCTTCCAGTACAGCCTCACCCAGCTGCGCCGGGCTTTCGGCCACGACGATACCGGCCGAGCGCATGGCTTCGATCTTGTCCTCGGCACCGCCTTTGCCACCGGCGACGATGGCACCTGCGTGGCCCATGCGGCGGCCCGGAGGGGCTGTGCGGCCTGCGATGAAGCCTGCAACCGGCTTTTTGCGGCCTTTCTTGGCCTCATCTGCCAGGAACTGTGCGGCCTCTTCCTCGGCCGAGCCGCCGATCTCGCCAATCATGATAATCGACGTGGTTTCGTCATCTGCCAGGAACCATTCCAGCACGTCGATATGTTCAGTCCCTTTGATCGGGTCGCCGCCAATGCCCACACAGGTGGACTGGCCCAGTCCTACATCCGTTGTCTGTTTCACGGCTTCATAAGTAAGCGTACCCGAGCGGGAAACGACACCCACGCTCCCGCGTTTGTGAATATGGCCGGGCATGATGCCGATCTTGCAGGCGTCAGGCGTGATGACACCGGGGCAGTTCGGGCCGATCAGGCGCGACTTACTGCCTTCCAGCGCGCGTTTCACCTTCATCATATCCAGAACCGGGATACCTTCGGTGATGCAGACAATCACTTCCATCTCGGCATCAATCGCTTCGAGGATCGAGTCCGCCGCGAATGGTGGCGGTACGTAGATCACCGATGCGTTGGCTTCGGTCACGTGCTTTGCCTCGTGGACCGAGTTGAACACGGGCAGGCCCAGATGCTCCATCCCGCCTTTGCCCGGGGTTACGCCGCCAACCATCTTGGTGCCATAGGCAATGGCCTGTTCGCTGTGGAATGTACCTTGCGAGCCGGTAAAGCCCTGACAGATCACTTTGGTGTTTTCGTCGATGAGGACTGCCATTTTGTCCCTTTCTCTAGGCGGTGTTGGATTGATAGGGTTCTGCCGCTGGAAGAACCTGCGGCGCATAGGTAATTTTCTGAAGCGTGGCGCGACCAAGGGCCAGGTTGGCCATCGTGCGCAGGCCACTGCTGATTTCGGCGATACCGCGCCTGATTTTTTGTCGGACCAGCGGCCACCCCGTAGGGCGTTCGCGGGGGGCACCCATCTGGATTTCGCCCGGCGCTTCGTTGCCTTGCTCGACCATCGCGGGGACCACCTGATAGACATTGACCTGACGCGCCGCAGGCGAGGCTGACGGGTTGAACAACAGGCCATCCAGCGTGATGTCATAGGGCTTTTGCGCCAGAAAGTGTTCTGCCGCTTGCCGGGTCAACGCATATGCTGCACCTCCGGGGTGGCGTGAGTGCATCAGGCGCAGTTCCCGACCCAGATGGGATGAGCTTTTGCGCTCAAGTGCGAGGTATAGCTTTGTACTGCGCCAGCGTTCGAACCGCACGATATCGGCATCCTCTGGCCACCAGGATGCATCGTTCAACCAATCCGCCAGTTCTGGCGACAGGAAAACATCATCCTCAAGGATCAAGGCCTGTTCCGCGCCAGAGGCGACAACGGCCTCCCACGCTTTGGCGTGGCTAAGAGTGCAGGCCATGTCCTTGGTATGGAAATAGCCCCAAGGTCCCTCAGACCGGCATTCACGCAGGAATTCCTCACGGGTGGCGGCGTCGCAATCAACAGCGTTGATGCGCGTTGCCGACAGGCCTGCCTTTTGCAGCTCCTGCGCCATCAAACGCGCCCGCCCGGTGGCGCGTTCTAGGCCTATGAGGAAGATGGGGATGGACATCAGATCGATTGTTTCTTTCGATTTCCCGCGTGAAATGGATAAAGTTGGATTGTAGTTGCCGTGGGGTCGGCCTGTAGCCCACTCCACAGCAACTTGCTTACCCCTTAACCGCCTTGACGATCTTCTCGGCACCGTCTTTCAGGTTGTCCGCCGCGATCACGTCCAGACCCGAGTTGTTGATGATTTCTTTGCCTTTCTCGACATTGGTGCCTTCCAGTCGCACGACAAGCGGAACCTGCAGACCGACCTCTTTCACCGCAGCCACCACGCCCTCGGCGATGACGTCACAGCGCATGATGCCGCCGAAGATATTGACCAGAATGCCTTTGACCTGCGGGTCCGAGGTGATGATCTTGAATGCCTCGGTCACCTTCTCTTTGGTTGCACCGCCACCCACGTCGAGGAAGTTGGCAGGTTCGGCACCATACAGTTTGATGATGTCCATCGTAGCCATCGCCAGACCGGCACCGTTCACCATGCAGCCGATCTCACCATCCAGTGCGATGTAGTTCAGGTCGTATTTGCTGGCTTCCAGTTCCTTGGGATCTTCCTCGGTCGTGTCGCGCAGTTCGGCGATATCCGGGTGGCGGTAGACCGCATTGCCGTCAAAGCCAACCTTGGCATCCAGCACTTTCAGGTCGCTACTGTCGGATACGATCAGTGGGTTAATCTCCAGCATCTCCATATCCTTCTCGACGAAGGCCTTGTAGAGGATGCCCATAAGCCTGACACATTGCTTGACCTGCGCGCCCTCCAAACCCAGCGAAAACGCAATGCGGCGGCCGTGGTAGGGTTGGTAACCGGTGGCCGGGTCAACCGAGAAGGACAGGATTTTCTCGGGCGTCGCGGCAGCAACCTCTTCGATGTCCATACCGCCTTCCGTCGAGCAGACAAACGAGATACGGCTGGTCTGACGATCTACCAGCAGGGCCAGGTACAGTTCACGCTCGATGCCGGAACCGGCTTCGATATAGATGCGATTGACCTGCTTGCCTGCCGGACCCGTCTGATGGGTGACCAGAGTGCGACCCAGCATCTTCTTGGCTTCTTCGGCCGCTTCTTCGACCGACTTCGTCAGACGGACACCGCCCTTTTCACCTGCATCGGCCTCTTTGAAGGATCCTTTGCCGCGGCCGCCCGCGTGTATCTGCGCCTTGACGACCCAAAGCGGCCCATCCAGTTCACCGGCTGCGGTTTTGGCTTCCTCGGCGCGCAGCACGGCGCGACCATCGGAGACCGGAGCGCCGTAGCTGCGAAGAAGAGCCTTGGCCTGATATTCGTGAATGTTCATCGAAATTGTCCCGTCTGACTGCGTTTAACCGTTATAGGCGTGTCTAGCGGGCAAATTTAAAGGGTTTTTTGACCTGAGACGGGAAATTGTCGAAGATTTTCAACATTTGTGATCACGGGTTTTTAGGGTGTGATCACAAAAATTCAAGTGCCATCGATTGATTCGATATTCCTGCACAGTTTTTTGAAATCACATTCGAAAAAAGGGATTTGCGACGTTTGCGCCAACATATGCGGCCGGGGTCCGCGGTGGAAAATGAAAACCGGCCCATAATTGGGCCGGCCTCAAATTCGGATTGTCTGGCAGTTTTACGCCAACGAGCTGTCGATGCCTTTGCACGCCTCGATCAGGCCTTTCACGGCGTTGACCGAATTGTCGAAACCGGCTTGCTCGTCTTCGTTCAGCTTGATGTTAACGATGCGCTCGACGCCGCCTGCGCCAATGACTGTCGGCACCCCGACATAAAGGCCGTTAACGCCCAACTCACCGCTGCAGTACGCCGCACAAGGCAGAACACGCTTTTGGTCTTTCAGATAGGCTTCGGTCATTTCGATCGCCGAGGTGGCGGGCGCGTAATAAGCCGATCCGGTTTTCAGCAGGCCTACGATTTCGGCGCCACCATCACGGGTGCGCTGTACGATGGCGTCCAGCTTTTCTTGCGAGGTCCAGCCCATTTCAACCAGATCAGGCAGAGGGATACCAGCAACGGTCGAATAACGAACTGATGGTACCATGGTGTCGCCGTGGCCGCCCAATACGAACGCGGTCACATCGCGCATCGAGACGTTGAACTCTTCCGACAGGAAATGCGCGAAACGTGCTGAATCCAGCACGCCAGCCATGCCGCAGACTTTGTTATGCGGCAGGCCCGAGAATTCGCGCAGCGCCCAGACCATCGCGTCCAGCGGGTTGGTGATGCAGATCACGAACGCATCGGGCGCATGTGCTGCGATACCTTCGCCGACCGACTTCATGACTTTCAGGTTGATGCCCAGCAGGTCATCGCGGCTCATGCCCGGTTTGCGGGCTACGCCTGCGGTCACGATGCAGACATCCGCGCCGGCGATATCGGCATAGTCGCTGGTGCCTTTCATCGAGGCGTCAAAGCCTTCGGACGGGCCGGATTCGGCGATGTCAAGCGCCTTGCCCTGTGGCAACCCGTCAGCGATGTCAAACAGGACAACGTCACCCAGTTCTTTGACAGCTGCAAGATGCGCAAGCGTGCCGCCGATGTTCCCCGCGCCGATCAGCGCAATCTTGGGTCTGGCCATTTGGAATATCTCCGGTCGGTTTTGAAATCGCGGCTGTGCTAGTCGTTAAAACGGCATTAGGCAAGAGTTCTGCGACGTGGCATACAACCGCATACCGTTTGCGAGACCCTATGTGGTTGCGCTAAAGGGCCTTTGAGACAAGCCAAAACCGGGACCGGTGCATGTTTGAATTGAACCTGATGTTTTTTGCAGTGGCGATCCCGGCGGTGATTTTTGCGGGTATCTCGAAGGGTGGTTTCGGCTCGGGCGTGGCCTTTGCGTCATCATCGATTCTGGCCTTGATCCTAACGCCCGGGCAGGCCCTGGCCCTGATGCTGCCGATTCTGATGGTGATCGATGTGGCCACTTTGGGCCCTTATTGGAAGCGGTGGAACTGGGGGGATGCGCGCCTGCTGATCCTGGGTGCTGTACCCGGTGTGGCAATGGGGGCATGGCTCTACCGTTCAACGGATGATGACCTGCTGCGCCTGTTGATAGGCGGCATCTCGGTCGGGTTCGTGATCTGGCACATCGCACAGTCAAAAGGCTGGGTGCGCGGGTTTGCCAGACGGTTGCCGCCCTCCGCTGGCCTGTTTGCAGGGCTGGTCGCGGGATTCACCAGCTTTGTCAGCCATGCCGGAGGCCCTCCGGCTGCCGTTTACCTGTTGTCCCAACGGCTGACCAAGACCGAGTTTCAAGCCAGTACAGTATTGGTCTTCTGGGTGATTAATATCGCGAAGTTTGTACCCTACGCTTATCTTGGCATGTTCACGTGGCAGACGGCATGGGCCGATATGCTGTTAACACCGTTTGCTGTTCTCGGTGCCTGGCTGGGCGTCCGTGCACATTTCATGTTGTCCGAACGCCTGTTCTTTGGAATTGCCTATGTGCTGCTGACCCTCACCGGCGGTAAGCTGATCTGGGACGCACTTACCTGATCAGGCGTTCGGGGGCAGCGCTTCGGCTACAGCCTCAAAAGCTTGCCCCGAAGCGACGAGGCAGGTGACCCCGTTGGGCAAGGTCACCGTGATGGTCCAGCTGCCGCTTTGAGTTGAGGCGAAAAGTTCCATGACCGCGCCTTGCTGGGCCAGACCAAAGCCCCTGCGCGTTTCGCCATAAGTGTCGGTCAACCTTTCCAGCACATCCTCTCGCGGTGCGCAGTTTTGCCCCTGGGCCTGTACCTGTTGTGCCGCAAGTACCATGATCCCTAGTCCCATCGTCATCTTGAACATTGTCTTTCGCATCCCGAATCCTTTCGGTTCCCTCTGCCGGTCAGGGTGCCGCGCAGGGGCCGAAATTCAGTTAAGGCAAAGCACGTTGCGTCGTGTTTGCTGCGGTGCGGCAATTTTGGGCTTGAACTTTCCGGTAAAAAATGCCCCATTCCGCGCAACTTTATTTCAATGGGAGTGGTCCATGGATCCTCGTCAGCGCCCCTATCGTTCGGTTCTCTATATCCCCGGGTCCCGGGACCGGGCTTTGGAAAAGGCCCGCACTCTGCCGGTAGATGCAATCATATTTGATCTGGAAGATGCGGTCGCAGCCGACGAAAAGGACAATGCGCGCGAAACGCTCAAGGCGGCTTTGGCTGCCGGAGGGTACGGATCACGCGTCAAGATTGTTCGGATCAACGGGTTAGACACCGAATGGGGCCGTGCGGATGCCGAGGCTGTGCGCGAAATGGATGCCGACGTTGTCCTGTTGCCTAAAGTGAATTCGGCGGCTGACGTAGACGCGCTGGCTGCGATCACCGGAGATTTGCCGATCTGGGCTATGATGGAAACCCCGCGTGGAATGCTGAACGCAGCAGAAATCGCCGCGCATCCGCTGATGGCCGGATTCGTGATGGGAACAAATGATCTGGCGAAAGAGCTGCAAACCCGCTTCCGCCCAGATCGCCTGCCGATGATGACCTCGTTAGGGCTGTGCTTGTTGGCTGCCAAGGCCGAAGGGCTGATCATCATCGACGGTGTTTACAACGCCTTCAAGGATGTCGAAGGTCTGGCGTTCGAATGTGCGCAAGGCCGCGATATGGGCTTTGATGGCAAAACGCTGATCCACCCGGCCCAGGTCGAAGTGGCAAATACCGCCTTCGCGCCATCGGATGATGAGATCGACCTGGCTCGCCGCCAGATCTCGGCCTTTGAAGAGACCGAGGCCCTTGGCCAAGGGGTCGCCGTTGTCGATGGCAAGATTGTCGAAAATCTGCACGTTGTAACTGCCCGCGAAATTCTGGCAAAAGCAGAGGCGATATTAGCTTTGCAAGCGGGGTAGGCCAGCATGGGCTTTGTTCTTCTGATCTTGGGTGTGGCGCTGTGGTGGGGGGCGCATCTGTTCAAACGTGTGGCACCTGAACGCCGTGCCGCAATGGGTGACGCGGGTAAAGGCGCTGTTGCCCTGGCTTTGGTCGCGTCGATCCTTCTGATGATCTTCGGGTATCGCATGACCGACTTCATCCACGTTTGGGCGCCGCCGACCTTTCTGATTCACGTCAACAACCTGTTGGTTTTGATCGCGATTTATTTGATGAGTCCTGCGGGCACAAAAGGCCGGCTTCTGAACAAGCTGCGCCACCCGATGCTCGGCGGGTTCAAACTGTGGGCTTTTGCGCACCTGTTGGTGAACGGCGATCTGGCCTCGATCATCCTGTTTGGTGGCCTTCTGGCATGGGCGGTGGTCGAAGTCATTGTAATCAACAAGTCTGAACCTGAGTGGACCCCGGCAGAGCCTGGCACTTACGGCAAGGATGCGATGTTCGTTGTGGCTTCGATCGTTCTGATGGGAATTATCGGGTACATCCATGGGCTGGTTGGCCCATCTCCGTTCGGCTCATAAGGATTTGATTTGATGTCGAAGCTTTATCGCTTGCTGACCGAAGAAGACACTTCGGCCTTCTGTCACAAGGTGTCCGACGCCCTGTCAAAGGGATGGGAGCTGTATGGCGACCCGGCTTACGCCTTTGATGCCAACGGCAACGTAATGCGTTGCGCGCAGGCCGTGACCAAAGAGGTCGAGGCCGACTATTCCCCCGACATGAAACTGGGACAGCAGTAATGGCAAAAACAAATCCGGGCCGATTTTTCGAGGACTATTCTGTCGGGCAGGTGTTGCAGCATGCAGTACCTCGCACCGTGACCGAGGGAGAGCGCGGCTTGTATCACGCGCTCTATCCCGCACGTCACGCGCTTTACTCCTCGGATGAATTTGCCCGGGACTGTGGGTTGCCGGAAAGCCCGATAGATGATCTGGCCGCGTTCCACATCGTGTTCGGCAAGACCGTGCCTGATGTTTCTCTGAACGCGGTTGCCAATCTGGGCTATGCCGAAGGTCGTTGGCTGAAACCTGTTTTTGCCGGCGATACGCTGCGATCCGTATCAGAGGTTATCGGCCTGAAGCAGAATTCCAACGGAAAAACTGGTGTTGTCTGGGTTCGTACCCGCGGGTTGAACCAGTTGGACGAGGTGGTTCTTGAATATGTGCGCTGGGTCATGGTGCGCAAGGCAAACATGGATGCACCCGCGCCCGAGACGGTTGTTCCCGATTTGAAGGCTGTGCTTGATCCGCAGGACCTGATCGTGCCGGAAGGGCTCGATTTTGCAAACTACGATTTTGCCCTCGCGGGCGAGGCGCACCGCTGGGGCGATTATGAGGTCGGTGAAACCATCGATCATGTGGACGGTGTCACCGTGGAAGAGGCCGAGCATATGCTGGCCACACGTTTGTGGCAGAACACCGCCAAGGTGCATTACGACCTGACGTTCCGTCCGGAAGGGCGGCTCATTTACGGTGGGCATGTAATCTCGATGGCGCGGGCATTTTCCTTCAATGGCCTTGCAAATGCGCAGATGATTGTCGGCTTGAATGGTGGCGCCCATGCTAACCCTTGTTTTGCGGGTGATACGATCAAGGCATGGTCCGAAGTTTTGGACAAAGCGGAAACCGGGGTTCCCGGCATAGGCGCTGTGCGATTGCGTCTGGTCGCGACCAAGGGCGGTGATCCGTTCAAGCTGAAGAACGAAGAAGGGCGGTACCTGCCAGATGTTCTTCTGGATCTCGACTATTGGGCATTGATGCCCAAATAGGTGATCTGACGGATATGTGACGCCACGGCTTGCAAGGCGTGATAGGTTCGCACAATGAACCTGCTACGCGCGATATTGGCCAGCGTCACTCTGGCACCTGCGGCTCAGGCCTGCGATCTGGCCTTGGCTTTGGCTGTGGACGTTTCTGGTTCGGTCGATAGCAGCGAATATCGCATCCAGATGGATGGGTTGGCCGCAGGTTTGCGCGACCCGATCGTGTCCGAGGCACTGGTGCGGGGGCAGGCGCGGCTGATGCTGGTGCAGTGGACCGGCTCATCGCGCCAGCGGATCACTATCCCCTGGACCCGTATCGATAGCTTTGCCACGCTGGATCAGTTTGCAGACCGGGTCGCCGCCGATCCGCGCATCTGGCGGAATTTTTCGACGGCAATCGGCGAGGCGCTTCAAATGACCCTGAGTTCATTTGATTCGGTTTCCGACTGCCGACGGCATCTGATTGACCTTTCAGGGGACGGTGTGTCCAATGAAGGGATTGAACCTACACGGGTACATGCGGCCCTGCGCGCCGAGGGAATCGTTGTCAACGCGCTGGCTATTGAGGAAAGCGAACCGGACCTGACGGCATATTTCTTTGAGAATGTCATCGTGGGCGAAGGTGCCTTTGTCGTTTCTGCCACCGGGTTCGCGGATTACCCGGAACGAATTCGTCGAAAACTGCTGCGCGAAGTGACGCAGCAAACGGCAGACCTGAAATGACGGCTTGAGAGATTCGTGATCACATCTCTTCGGCCTTGAAAACGCTAACATTGACAGTGCGGAATGTGATATGTGATCACGAGATTATTTTGTGTGATCACATAATTGAATTATCCGTATAATTGAGCGCAATTTGATGGTTTTTGCACTCGCAGCACGTGACAGTGTCGCAAAAACCAGTAAAACGTTCGGTAGCCAACCGAAAAGGAGCCGCCATGGCCGATGTAAATCGGGGCAATCGCCCACTTTCGCCGCATCTGTCGATTTATCGCCCGCAGCTGACGTCGATCACGTCCATCCTGACGCGCATCACCGGTAACGCCCTTCTGCTCGCAGCTCTGTTGATCGTCTGGTGGTTTCTGGCCGCTGCAACCTCGCCCGAGGCCTTTGCCGTAGCGAATGGGGTAATAACCTCGATGCTTGGAGACCTTGTGATGGCGCTGTCCGTTTGGGGGCTCTGGTATCACACGCTGGCCGGTGTGCGGCATCTGATCTGGGACAATGCAGTTGGTCTGGATATTCCGACAGCGACCAAAATGGGTTGGGCTGTTGTTATCGGATCGGTCGTCTTGACCCTTCTGACCCTTGTCCTCGTCGCGTGATTGGAGGCCTGACATGCGTTATCTGACCGACCGCAAACGCGCCGCTGGACTTGGCTCGGCGAAATCCGGTACTGCCCATTTCTGGGCGATGAAAGTCAGCTCGGTTGCTTTGCTGATCCTTGTGCCGTTGTTTGTATTCACCTTTGGCCCGATCCTGGGCCAGCCATTCGAGGTCGTTCTCGACTACTACTCGCGACCTTTCCCTGCCATCGTGGCAGCACTGACGCTGGCGGTTGGCTTCAAACACTTCGCGGACGGTGCGCAGGTGATGCTTGAAGATTATGTTCACGGCACGCTTGAAAAGGTCCTGATCATTCTGTTGACCTGCTTGTCTTATGGCGCGGCTGCGGCTGGCATCTTTGCCGTCGCTCGCATTGCCCTTTAATTCCCGGAGCTGAAAGAAATGGCTGCATACGAATACGAAACGCATGAATATGACGTGGTCGTTGTCGGTGCCGGTGGGGCCGGTCTGCGGGCAACACTGGGTATGGCGGAACAGGGTCTTCGCACGGCTTGCGTAACCAAGGTTTTCCCAACCCGTTCGCATACTGTGGCCGCTCAGGGCGGTATCGCCGCGTCGTTGTCAAACATGGGGCCCGACCACTGGCAGTGGCACATGTACGACACTGTGAAAGGCTCGGATTGGCTGGGCGATACCGATGCGATGGAATACCTAGCTCGGGAAGCGCCCAAGGCTGTTTACGAACTGGAGCACTATGGCGTTCCGTTCAGCCGAACCGAAGAGGGTAAGATCTATCAACGCCCGTTTGGTGGTCACACCACTGAATTCGGCGAAGGCCCGGCAGTCCAGCGCACCTGTGCCGCTGCGGACAGGACCGGCCACGCGATCCTTCATACGCTGTATGGCCAGTCGCTGAAGAACAATGCCGAGTTTTATATCGAATACTTCGCCATCGACCTGATCATGTCCGATGACGGCCAGTGTCAGGGTGTTGTCTGCTGGAAGCTGGACGATGGCACGATGCATGTCTTCAATGCCAAGATGGTTGTGCTGGCGACCGGCGGGTATGGCCGCGCCTATTTCAGCGCGACCTCGGCCCATACCTGCACCGGTGACGGTGGCGGTATGGTGGCCCGCGCGGGCTTGGCGCTGCAGGATATGGAGTTCGTTCAGTTCCACCCGACCGGCATCTACGGATCGGGCTGCCTGATCACCGAAGGCGCGCGTGGCGAGGGCGGTTACCTGACCAACTCGGAAGGTGAACGGTTCATGGAGCGTTACGCCCCCCAGTACAAGGACCTCGCACCGCGCGATTACGTCTCGCGCTCGATGACCTTGGAAATCCGCGAAGGCCGTGGTGTCGGTGCGGAAGGGGATCATATTCACCTGAACCTCAGTCACCTCCCAGCCGAAGCTTTGGCAGAACGTCTGCCCGGCATCTCGGAAAGCGCCAAGATCTTTGCCGGCGTGGATGTCACCAAGGAACCGATCCCGGTTCTGCCAACCGTGCACTATAACATGGGCGGTATCCCCACAAACTATTGGGGTGAAGTTCTGAACCCAACGGCCGAGAACCCGACAGCTGTGGTTCCGGGCCTCATGGCAGTGGGCGAAGCCGGTTGCGCCTCGGTCCACGGCGCGAACCGCTTGGGCTCGAACTCGCTGATTGACCTTGTGGTCTTTGGCCGCGCGGCGGCGATCCGGGCAGGCAAAGTCGTGAATCCTGAAGCTGCGAACCCGGTTCTGAACCAGGCATCGGTCGATAAGGCCTTTGACCGGTTCGACGCGGTGCGCAACGCTAGCGGTTCCATCCCGACCGCCGAGTTGCGGCTTGAGATGCAGAAAACCATGCAGGCGGATGCTGCCGTGTTCCGTACCGCCAAGACCATGGCCGAAGGCGTCGAGAAGATGACGGCAATCGCTGCGAAGATGGACGATCTGAAAGTCACAGACCGGTCGCTGGTCTGGAACAGTGACCTGATGGAAACGCTGGAACTGACCAACCTGATGCCTAACGCGCTGGCCACGATCGTCGGCGCAGAGGCGCGCAAGGAATCCCGTGGTGCCCACGCGCACGAGGATTTCTCTGCACGTGATGACGAAAACTGGCGTGTTCACACGGTTAGTCGGGTCGAAGGCAACAAGGTTGAGCTCAGCTATCGTCCCGTGATCGTCGATCCGCTGACGACCGAAGAGGAAGGTGGCATCAGCCTGAAGAAAATCGCACCCAAGGCACGTACGTTCTAAAAGGCTCGGACAGCAGGCAATGGTGAGCAAGCGCCAAATACCCACGAAAACCGCAATGGCCATTGGCCAGTGGTCGGTCCGCGTCCGGTGCTTGTCATGACGGTCGAGGTCCTGCAATCCGGTTCAGGCTATCCCAAGATCATCCTGATCGGGCTGAACCGCTGTGCAACGACCTCGTTTCACAGGCTGTTCCAGAACAGCGGGATACCGTCAGTTCATTGGGAAGATGACCAGGGCCGAAACCTTGCGCACCGCATGTTGACCAACATAGCCATGGGGCGACGACCACTGGACGGGTTCGGAGCGGTGCGGGCCTTCACCGACATCGCTTTCGTCAGCTCACGCTTCATGCTGGACGGGGCGCGTTTCTTCCGTGAATTGCATGCGGCTTACCCGGACGCCTTTTTCTTGCTGAACACGCGCAATCGCGATGACTGGATCGCATCCCGTGCCAACCATTCCGGCGGTAGGTACCTTGAGCGATGCTGCAAGGCCAATGGACAAACGGCCGATGAAGTGAAACACGGCTGGGCACATATGTATGATGTGCACCATGCCGAAGTAGAAGCCTATTTCGACGGCAACCCGCGCTTCCTGCGCTTTGATATCGACTGTGACGATCCGCAACGCGTTGCGGACTGGCTCGCGTCGGATTTTGACGTGAACATCGCCCATTGGGGGCATTATAACCGAGGGGCGTCTCAGCGCGCCCGGACAGGCTGAAAGGCGGCCTTGTGCTGAATGGAGAATTGACATGGTTCAACTGACCCTGCCCAAAAATTCCCGGATTATCACCGGCAAGACTTGGCCAAAGCCGGATGGCGCGACCAATGTGCGAAAGTTCCAGATCTATCGCTGGAACCCGGATGACGGACAGAACCCCCGTGTCGATACCTACTTTGTCGATATGGACACGTGCGGGCCGATGGTTTTGGACGCGCTGATCAAGATCAAGAACGAAATCGACCCGACCCTGACATTTCGCCGGTCATGCCGTGAAGGCATCTGCGGCTCGTGCGCGATGAATATTGACGGGATCAACACGCTGGCCTGTATCTATGGCATGGATGAGATCAAGGGCGACGTGAAAATCTATCCGCTGCCGCATATGCCTGTGGTCAAGGACCTTATCCCTGATCTGACCCATTTCTATGCCCAGCATGCGTCGATCATGCCGTGGCTGGAAACCAAGACCAACCGTCCTGCAAAGGAATGGAAGCAGTCGATCGAAGATCGGAAAAAGCTGGATGGTCTCTATGAGTGTGTGATGTGCGCCAGCTGCTCGACCTCGTGCCCGAGCTACTGGTGGAACGGCGACCGGTATCTCGGCCCTGCTGCTCTGTTGCACGCATATCGCTGGATCATCGACAGCCGGGATGAGGCCACGGGTGAGCGTCTGGACGAGTTGGAAGATCCGTTCAAGCTCTATCGCTGCCACACCATCATGAACTGTGCCAAGACCTGCCCCAAAGGTTTGAACCCGGCCAAGGCGATTGCCGAGATTAAAAAGATGATGGTCGAACGCGCGGTATAATAACCTGCACCGAATTGCGGTAAACGCATGTCGATCTTGCAAAATAAGGCGATGTGGCCCCGGCTGCATTGCCTTATTTTTTGGTCAGGGAGGAGTGATGAGTTCGAGTCAGGATCACTCCAATGAATGCAAACACATCCAAACAAAAAATCGACGCTAAAGAGGCGCTGAAACTGCTGGAGCAGGCATGGGCCTACTACACGCCGGAACCGGTTAAAGCCGACAAAGAGCCCGAGCTGTTCGAATACGCAAACGCGGCCTGATCCAATACGACAGCCCTTGAAAAACTTCGGTCAATCGGCAAAGCAGAGGAATGCCTGTTCTTCTGCTTTTGTTGGTTGCCGGAGTGTTCGCCTATTTTTTCTGGCGCTCGCGCCATTCAACGCTGACACGTGATTGTCGCTGGCGACAGGACAGACGTCATGGCATCTGGCGGTGCAACTATTGTGGAGCGGAAATCGCTGCGACGGACCAACCTATGCGATGCCTGAAGGCAAGTGATGGTTGAGAATAGGGCTTTTCGCGAGCCAGAGAATCCGCCACTCTGCACGCCATGACTGGTTCTGAGAATACTGCCCGCCCCCCCGAAGATGCCGAAGCCCGTCGTTCGGTCGCCCCTGTTATTTGTTATCCGAACGATGCCTTGCCGCGACCAGATTTGCCCTGGATGAGATCTGTACGCCAACGGGCAGTCAAAACCGGCGAAGTCCTGGTTCCTCCGCGTGAGGCGTGCTGTTTTGATGTACCTGCCGGGCATTTCTTTCGCATCACATCGGTTGAAGGCCCGCAGGTTGGCGATTTGAACCTGTGGAACCGCAATGATTTATCCGAGCGCTTTTATTCCGGAAAAACGCGGGCTTTGCATGGCACGCACCTGACCACCGGAGAGCGGATGTGGTCCAGTTTCCCACATCTGCGCCCGATGGCCACGATCATAGCGGATACACTGGAATGGTACGGGATCGATGCATACGGGGGATCGGTTCATGACGTAATCGGCACGCGTTGTGATCCATATACGGGCAATTTGCTGTCCGGCACGCAGTATCACCACTGTTGTCATTCCAACCTGACCCGCGCGCTGGCGGATCATCTGAGTATTCCGATGGATGAGGCCGAACCTGTGGTGCACGACGTTCTGAACGTCTTCATGTGTACCGGTTTCACTCGGGATACAGGTCAGTATTTCATGAAAGCATCGCCCGTTCGCCCCGGCGACTATCTGGAGTTCTTTGCTGAGATCGATCTGCTGGGCAATCTCAGCGCTTGTCCGGGTGGGGATTGTTCCTCCGAACATTCCTCGGACACAGCCGCGTGTTTTCCCTTGTTGGTCGAAACATTTGCCGCGACGGTCACAGACCTGGATGGCTGGGAAAGCCCGGCGCGCAATGGCTATGATCGCACGCACGGGCGCTAGGTTCAGCGGGCAACTACATCATTGTCAGCTGCTCGGAAATGCGGCCTGTAGCGCGATTTCCACCATGTCTCCAAAGCTGCTTTCACGTTCCGAGGATGGCAGAGCCTCTCCCGTTAGAAGGTGATCGGAAACGGTGAGAACTGCCAGAGCACGGCATTTGTGGCGCGCTGCAAGGATATAGAGCTCGGCCGCCTCCATTTCGACGCCGAGAATCCCGTGGCGCACCATCTGTTCATTCAGGTCCGGGCGCTCATCATAGAAAACGTCCGAAGAATAAATCCCGCCGACATGGGTAGGGGTTGCTTTGGCAGCCGCCGCCTTTGCGGCCGCCTGCAACAAACTCCAATCGGCGCAGGGTGCAAAGTTCAGTTCTTTCATGATACCGCGTGACGGCGTACTCAGCGTTGTTGACGTCATTGCCAGAATGACGTCTCGAATTTTTGCGCTTTCCTGCATTCCGCCACACGACCCAATTCGGATCAGGGTTTTTGCGCCGTAATCGCAAATTAACTCGTTTACGTAAATGGAAAGCGAGGGCATTCCCATGCCGCTACCCTGTATCGTTACAGGATTTCCCTTCCAATTTCCGGTAAACCCAAGCATCCCCCGAACGTTATTGACTTGCTTCACATCGTCCAAAAACGTCTCGGCCGCCCATTTCGCCCGATAAGGATCTCCGGGTAATAGAACGGTTTCTGCAATTTCACCTTTTTCAGCGCCGATATGAATTGTCATTGTTTGTTCCGCCCCGATCAGATTTCAAGATCGGAAATATCGGCACCCGCCTGCAACGCGTCATGCACCCATTTCGGCTTGCGGCCACGACCTGTCCAGGTTTGTTCCGGATTGGCAGGGTTGCGGTATTTTTCTTTTGTTTTCGTGTTCTTGGATGCGCGGGGTGCGTCGCCTGAAAGCTCGGACAGCGAGTATCCGAATTCCGCGGCAGCCTTTTCTGCGGCTTTCAAAGCCTCACGGCGCTCGCGTTTTTCTGCTCCTACCAAGGCTTTTTCGACATCGTCACGCAATGCCAAAAGGTCTTTACGCGACATCTGTTCAAGATTGATCCCCATCATTCATCTCCGAAGGATATTATTTACGGTGCACTTGAGTGCGCACCGTAATTCTAACGAATGGTTTATTCCATCCCAAATATCAAAAGGGAAGAAACGGGGAATTAAGGGTCTAAAACCTCAGTTACTCGGCTGCGAGGTTTTTGGGGTCAACCAGTGTTACGATATCGCTCATGATCGCATTAAGTTCAAAGTTTTTGGGGGTGTAAACCTTGGCTACACCCATGGCTTTCAATTTTGCGGCATCGTCATCCGGAATAATTCCGCCAACAACCACGGGAATGTGAGACAAGCCAGCCTTCTGCAGCCGATCCATTACATCTTCGACCAAAGGCAGATGGCTACCGGACAGGATCGACAACCCGATGACATGTGCGTCATCGTCGCGGGCTGAGGTGACAATTTCTTCCGGGGTCAGCCGGATACCCTCATAGCTGATATCCATGCCGCAGTCGCGGGCACGGAACGCGATTTGTTCGGCGCCGTTGGAATGGCCGTCCAATCCCGGTTTTCCAACCAGAAATTTCAGGCGTCGCCCCAGTTTGTCGCTGACGGCATCAACCGCCGCGCGCAGGTCATCCAACCCTTCGGTTTTGTTCGAGACCGATCCGGAAACGCCGGTCGGACCACGATAAGTGCCGAAGACCTTGCGCATCTCTTCGGCCCATTCGCCGGTGGTCACACCCGCCTTGGCAGCGGCAATGGACGGCTCCATGACGTTTGCTCCTGTCTGAGCCGCTTGGCGCAACGCGGCCAAGGTCGCTGCAACAGCCGCTTCGTCCCGCTCAGCCCGCCACGCATTCAAGCGGTCGATCTGTTCCTGTTCCACGGCAGGATCAACGACCATGATGCCGCCATCTTCAGTCTGAAGGGGGGAAGCCTCGCCTTCCATCCATTTGTTCACGCCGACAACGACGGTTTCGTTGCGTTCGATCCGGTTCAGACGTTCGGCGTTGGAATCCACAAGGCGGGATTTCATATACTCAATAGACGCAACCGCACCGCCCATCGAATCTAGGTTTGCCAGCTCTGCCCGCGCGCCTGCTTTCAATTCTTCGACCTTGGCATCAACAGCCGGGTTGCCATCGAACAGGTCATCGAATTCCAACAGATCAGTTTCATAGGCCAGAATTTGCTGCATCCGCATGGACCATTGCTGGTCCCAGGGGCGTGGCAGGCCAAGTGCCTCGTTCCATGCAGGCAACTGCACCGCGCGGGCGCGCGCGCTTTTCGACAGCGTCACGGCCAGCATTTCAATAAGGATGCGGTATACGTTGTTCTCTGGCTGCTGTTCGGTCAGGCCCAGTGAGTTTACCTGCACACCATAGCGGAAGCGGCGGAACTTTGGGTTCTCAACACTATACCGCTGTTGCAGAATTTCATCCCAAAGATCAACAAACGCGCGCATTTTGCACATTTCGGTAACAAAACGGATTCCTGCATTCACGAAAAACGAAATCCGACCACACAGTGCCGGAAAATCTTCGACCGGAACACGGGGGCGCAGCTCGTCCAGCACGGCAATGGCTGTTGCCAGCGCATAAGCAAGTTCTTGTTCCGGTGTCGCGCCTGCCTCTTGCAGGTGATAGGAACACACATTCATCGGGTTCCACTTGGGGACGTTGGAATAGCAATACTCAGCCACGTCTGCGATCATCTTCAGCGACGGTTTTGGCGGGCAAACATAAGTGCCCCGGCTCAGATATTCCTTGATCAGGTCGTTCTGGACCGTGCCCTGCAATTTGGAAACGTCAGCGCCTTGTTCCTCGGCCGCGGCGATGTAAAGGGCTAGCAACCAAGGGGCGGTCGCGTTGATCGTCATTGACGTGTTCATCTGTTCCAGCGGAATCTGATCGAACAAAACCCGCATATCGCCCAGATGGCAGACGGGCACCCCGACCTTGCCAACTTCGCCACGTGCCAACGTGTGGTCACTGTCATATCCGGTCTGGGTGGGCAGATCGAAGGCAACTGAAAGACCGGTTTGCCCTTTGGCGAGGTTGCCACGATAAAGCGCGTTCGAGGCCTTGGCGGTGGAATGACCGGCATAGGTCCGGATGAGCCAGGGGCGATCTTTCTGCATCTGCGTCATGAAGGGGCCTCGCGTTTCGGTGGGCAATAAAATTACGTCCTGAGGTTCTAAAGCGCAATTTTCGGGACATGTCAATTCGCTGCGTTGCGGCATCCCGCAATTGTTCAGATTGTGAGCAGCTGCGATTGGTGGCAAGGTGCGGCCATGACGCAAACCGTGGAACTTCCGCTTTGGCTTTTTGTGCTGATCGTGGTCTTTGCCATGGTTACTTTCGCTTCACATTTTCTGTTCCCGTCAGTCCGATGGTTTTTCCGCCGCCGGTTGGAACGTGCCGTGGCGCGTTTGAACCAGCGCCTGCAACGTCCGATCCAACCGTTCAAGCTGGCCCGTCGGCACGACATGATTCAACGGCTGATTTATGATCCGCAGGTTGGTAAAGCGGTTCAGCATCACGCCCTCGAAACTGGAATACCCGAAGCCGTTGCGTCCGAACAGGCACGCCGCTATGCCCGCGAGATCGTGCCGTCCTTTTCCGCCTTCGCCTATTTCAGTTTTGCGATCCGGCTAGCCCGGCTGTTAAGCAACACGTTCTACGAGGTGCGGCTTAGCTACGAGGACGAAGACGCGGTCAGGACAATCGACCCTGATGCAACCGTTGTTTTTGTGATGAACCACAGAAGCAATATGGACTACGTGTTGGTTACATATCTGGCGGCCCCGCACTCTGCTTTATCCTACGCAGTAGGAGAATGGGCGCGGGTTTGGCCGCTGAGCCGGTTGATCCGGGCAATGGGGGCCTACTTTATCCGGCGCAAGTCAGGCAGCGAGCTCTACCGGCAGGTTTTGTCCACCTATGTGCGCCATGCGACCGAAGCCGGTGTTACGCAAGCCATGTTTCCAGAAGGTGGTTTAAGCCTGACAGGAGCGCTCGCCCGCCCAAAGCTTGGATTGCTCAAGTATATAATGGATGGGACGACGTCGCAGGGGCGTGATGTCGTATTCGTTCCTGTCGCTTTGAATTATGACCGCGTGCTTGAAGACACCATTCTGACCCGCGCAGCGTTAGGAACAGAACGTCGTTTTCGGGCCCGGATCGGGGTCATCACGCGTTGGATTCTCAAACAGTTCTGGCGGCGAGTGATCGGGCGCTACAAGCGGTTCGGGCTGGCATCGGTCCGGTACGGAATCCCGATTTCTCTGAAAGAGTTCCGGGCCGAGGGCAGTGACGACATGATGACCGATCTGGCGCGCACATTGATGCAGCGTATCCAGAACGCGATCCCGTTGGTCCCGGCCCCTGCGGCTTGTTTGCTGATACGTGACAATGGGCCGATGGCGGAACAGGATCTGCGGTCCTGTATTCAGGCGATGATGGAACGTGACGGTAAGCAGACCCAAGACAATGCGTCGGCCATATCAAGCGCTTTGGATCAGTTGATTGAACGACGGATACTCAAGCGGCAGGGGCATGTTCTTTCCGAATCTGGCCAACGCGGTGATTTGCTGGAGTATTATGCAGCGTCTGTACCGGTTTCCGCGCGCCCTTCTGTTTCTGCGTATGCAAAATAATTTCTGCGACCGCTGGGTCATAAAATTACAATTTAGCATCAAAAACGGTTGCAATATTTCGCGATGGCCAATATTTCATCTGATAAAGCACGCGATTCTGCGTCGCGGCAAAAGTATTGAAAAAGGAGGCCAGCATGGCTTTGGACACCGAAACCGGTATCGCGTCGTATGAGGCACCTGAAAAAGACCTCTATGAAATGGGTGAGATCCCTCCGATGGGATATGTCCCGAAACAAATGTACGCATGGGCCATCCGAAAGGAACGCCATGGCGAGCCAAACACTGCGATGCAGCAGGAAGTGGTCGATGTACCCACGCTGGACAGCAATGAGGTACTTGTTCTGGTGATGGCAGCAGGCGTTAACTACAACGGTGTCTGGGCTGCACTGGGCCAGCCGATCAGCCCCTTCGATGGCCACAAGGCACCGTACCATGTCGCAGGCTCTGATGCATCGGGTATCGTCTGGGCTGTTGGTGACAAGGTCAAGCGCTGGAAGGTTGGCGATGAAGTTGTCATCCACTGCAACCAGGACGATGGCGACGACGAAGAATGCAACGGCGGCGACCCAATGTACTCGACCAGTCAGCGGATCTGGGGCTATGAAACACCTGACGGCTCGTTCAGCCAGTTCACACGCGTGCAAGCTCAGCAGTTGATGCCGCGCCCCAAGCACCTGACCTGGGAAGAAGCGGCGTGCTACACGCTGACACTCGCGACAGCTTACCGTATGCTGTTTGGTCACGAACCGCACGACCTGAAACCGGGTCAGAACGTTCTGGTCTGGGGTGCCTCGGGCGGTCTGGGGTCTTATGCTATCCAGTTGATCAACACAGCCGGGGCAAACGCGATCGGGGTGATTTCGGACGAAAGCAAGCGCGATTTCGTCATGGGTCTGGGCGCAAAAGGGGTTTTGAACCGCCGCGACTTTAATTGCTGGGGCCAACTGCCCACGGTCAATACGCCTGAATACGCCGAGTGGTTCAAAGAGGCCCGCAAGTTCGGCAAGGCGATCTGGGATATCACCGGCAAGGGCAACAATGTCGACATGGTGTTCGAGCATCCGGGCGAAAGCACCTTCCCGGTCTCGACCTTCGTGGTGAAAAAAGGCGGCATGGTTGTGATTTGTGCGGGGACGTCCGGGTTCAACTGCACATTCGACGTACGTTACATGTGGATGCACCAGAAACGCCTGCAGGGTTCGCATTTTGCCCATCTGAAACAAGCGGCAGCGGCGAACAAGCTGATGGTCGAGCGCCGTCTGGACCCCTGTATGTCCGAGGTGTTTGCCTGGAACGACCTTCCGGAAGCACATATGAAAATGCTGCGGAATGAACACAAGCCGGGCAACATGTCTGTGCTTGTTCAGGCGCCGCGTACCGGGCTGCGCACACTCGAAGAAGTTTTGGACGCAGGCTGAAACAGTTCAGGACCTTAGACAAAAACCACCCGCGAATCGCACTGCCGGTTCGCGGGTGGTTTGCTGTTTGCAGACCTTTTTCATGGTTTCAAATGCTTGCGATTATTACTCCCGCTATTTTTGGGGAGTAGAAACCGGTGAATAGGTCGAAAAAGATCATACATGTTATGGTTGTGTTAACGCTTCGTTAACTGTTTCAGAGAGACCCTGATGGCGCAAAATGAGTGGATATTGGACGTACTATCGGACCTCAACGCTTTTGCCGTTGCGAATGGGTTGAGCGCGCTTGCAGAACAGCTTGATGATACAAGGCTGATTGCGGCGGCCGAGATCGCGTCCCTAAAGAACGAGGCACGGGCGCCCGCGGATGGGAACGAAAACCGATTTGGGTCAAATCCTTCAGGATTTGGAAAACACCAGCACGCTTGAAGAGCTCAGCACCGTTGCCGAATGTCTGCGAGACACTTTGAAGGTCGCACATCTGACATATCACTGGGTTGACGGCGCGGGGGACCAATACGGCTATACGACCTACTCAGACGCCTGGGACGAACGATACAGGGAAAAAAACTATCATCGTATTGATCCTGTAATTCTGGGGTGTTTCCAGCGATTTCACCCGGTTGACTGGAAGTCTCTGGACTGGTCCAGCAAGGTGGCCAAATCATTCCTTCAGGATGCCCACGACCATGGGGTCGGCAATCAGGGATGCTCGATCCCGATCCGAGGGCCAAACGGCCAGTTCGCTCTTTTTACCGTTAACCATAGTTGCGACGATCAAACTTGGCAGACCTTCATCTCGACCTTTGGGCGCGAGTTGATTCTTGTTGCGCACTATATCAATCGCAAAGCGCTGGAGTTTGAAAAAGACAGGCAACCGGATGCAACGCGCAGCCTGTCGCCCCGTGAAATCGACGCCATTACCCTTTTGGCACTGGGTTACAGCCGCGCTCAGGTGGCGCATTCCCTGTCGATTTCCGAACACACGTTACGCGTTTACATTGAAAGCGCCCGATCGAAACTCGGAGCCCTTAACACGACCCACGCAATCGCAACGGCACTCAGCCGGGGATTAATAGTCGTTTAAGGGCAAAGCGTCCTCAAAACGCAATATTAACCACGACTCTGTACCCCCTTCGTTCCTGCACAGGACGACAAGGGGAAAAGTCATGTTGCGTTATCTATATGCCGATGAGTTACACAGATTTCCGACTCTGGCTGAGGGGATGTTCAAGGATCGCGCAGATCAGTTCAAAACCCGGTTGGGGTGGGACGTCCATGTCAACAAAAAAGGAGAAGAGCGGGATGAGTACGACGACCTCAACCCGCTTTATGTCATCTGGGAAGAACCGGATGGCAGCCATGGTGGGTCAATGCGGGTATTGCCGACAACCGGCCGGGTAATGATCAATGAGGTGTTTGGGCATCTCAACGGTGGAAAGCCGATTTGCAGCCCTCTGATCTGGGAGGTGACCCGGTTCTGCCTGTCCCGCACAGCCAGCCCGCACACTGCCGGGGCCATCATGCTCAGCGGCGGTGAGATGATGGAGGGCTTTGGCCTGACGCATATTGCCGGTGTATTTGATGCCCGCATGATCCGGATCTATCGTCTGATCGGGTCGTCCCCCGAGGTTCTTGGAACCCAAGGCACAGGGCGTGACCAGATCTCGGTCGGGCTATGGCCCTATTCAGCGGATGATTGCAACCGCGTGGCCGAACGGGCGGGCATCCCGCGTGAGCTTTCGCGCATGTGGTTCAATGCAGCTTTCGGGCGATCCAAACTGCACCGATTTGCCCTGTCTGCCTAAGGACCGGAAAACGCAAATCCGCATCTGGTGATGGTTGGCGCGGCCCTGTAGGGTCGCGCCATGTCTTTGCCGAATGTGACCTTCTCAGATGATCAGGCCGCCGCGTATGACAGCATCGCCGAGATGCTGCGCTCAGCCGGTGTCGACCTGGAGGACGATGCCCTTCTGAAACTGCCGGGGGCAGGGAAGTCTGGCGTGATGGCTGTGATCGGCAAGGCCGGGTCCGGCAAGACGTTGCTGTTGGCCAAACTTTACAAAGCGCTGGCTGAGACCGGTGTTCAGGTCGTGTCCGGCGACTACGAAAGTCGTAAATCCAGAGACAAGCGCAGCCTTGCTATTCTGGCCCCTACGAACAAAGCCGCAAGTGTTCTGCGCCTTCGAGGTGTTCCGGCAACCACAATTCACCGCATCCTTTATACGCCGGTCTATGACCCGGAATACGAGCGTATCGCCGAATGGCTGGCCGGAAATGACGAGCGCCCCGAGATCGAAGGTCTGACAGACGAAGCTTTGGACCGTGCTGCTGCGTTTTATCGTAACAACAAATCGATTCCCGGAGCGCTGGCCGCTGCCGGATTGCGCGGATCTGACTTCATTACAGGTTGGAAACGCCGCGAGGAACCGCTGGACATCGGGTTTGTCGACGAGGCGTCGATGCTGGATGATCGTCAGTTCGAAGACCTGAAAGAGATATTCCCGACCCTTCTGCTGTTCGGTGATCCCGCACAGCTGGCTCCGGTCAATCAGTCCGGCAGCATGGTGTTTGAAGCCTTGCCCGAACCACGAAAGCTGACGCTTCAGCGGGTACATCGGCAAGACGCGGATAACCCGATCCTGGATCTGGCGCACGCTCTTGCCAATCCGTCGATGGGATTTGAAGAATTTGAGCGTTTGGTCGAAGACACCGCCCGCCGGGATGACAGGGTCGTTTGGGGGCAGCGGGTCGAAGTTGATCTGATGGCGCGCAGCCCGGTTCTGGTCTGGCGCAACGCCACGCGCATTCGTTTGATACAGGCGTTCAGGCAAGTTCATGGCGCACCGGATACGGAGCTTTTGGAAGGTGAGCCGCTGATCTGCGACGGGATCGAGTTGCCGTTGAAGCACCGCAAAAAGCGGTTGGATCTTGAGGCGCGCGGCCTGATCAAGGGGGCCCAGGTTGTCTATCTTGGCCCCGGTCGCAAGCCGGGGTTTTCTCGCTTGCATGTGATGGGGGCCGAAGACCCACAGGTCAGCGCTGCATCGATTGTCCAGATCGAAAAACCGGATGAGGAAGAGCCCTTCATTCCTTTTGCCGCCCGTATGGGGGCGACGTTTTTGCACGGGGCTGCAGTGACGATACACAAGGCACAAGGATCACAGTGGGACACGGTTCAGGTGTTTGCCCCTGACATTTACGCCGCCGCCCGGATGGGCCGTACTGAGGCCGGGCAACCTTTGTGGAAGCGTTTGGCTTATGTCGCGATCACCCGCGCACAGGAGCGTTTGATCTGGGTGGTTCGCAATCGATTGTCAAAACCCACCCACCCGTTGCAGATAGATGATTTGCGCGCGGTCCCCGCAGTTTCACTCGCACTGAAGGCAGAAGAGACATGGGTTCCATAATCGTAACTGGTGCAAGCTCTGGCATCGGTCGGGCCACCGCCGAGCTTTTTCTGGCGCAGGGCTGGACGGTCGGGCTGCTGGCGCGCAGCGCGGACAAGCTGAATGCCCTCGCGCAAGAATACCCGGCGGCCATAGCAATGCCCGCCGATGTGACCGACCCGGACGCAGTCAAACAGGCGTTCCACGTATTCATGGATCGGACAGGGCGACTTGATGTTCTGTTTAACAACGCTGGTATTTTTGCCCGCGGGGGCACAATCGACGAAATCGCGTTGGACGATTGGTATCAAACCGTCAACGTCAACCTGAACGGTATGTTTCTATGCGCGCGTGAGGCCTTTGGGATCATGCGTCATCAAAGCCCGCAGGGCGGGCGGATCATCAATAACGGCTCGATTGCAGCGCATGTTCCGCGTCCGAATTCTGTACATTATTCGGCGACCAAACATGCCATTACGGGGCTGACGCGCAGCCTTTCACTGGATGGACGATCCTTTGGAATTGCATGTGGTCAGATCGATATCGGCAACGCACGCACGCAGATGGTTCAGGATCTGGTGGATGCGGCGCAGGCGGCAGGCCAGACGCCGGACCCAACCATGGCGGTTGAAGATGCCGCGCGGTCCGTTCTGCATATGGCCACCCTGCCGCCCGAGGCGAATGTGCAGTTCATGACGGTCATGGCCACGACCATGCCCTATATCGGCAGGGGGTGAGTGTCAGTTTTCCCGCAACAGTCGGAACGCTGTCGACGCGCCCCAACCCGCGGCAATTGCGATAACCAATGACATCAGCCCGTACCAAACGGGTTGCTGACGGGACATATTGTACAGAAACCGCTCCAACCCGACTTTGCGGACGTCGATTTTGGTTTCGTATTGCGATACAACCTCTCCTCCGCGGGTCAGGAAGATCCGAGCTGAGTAATCCCCTTCGGTCAGGTCCGCAGGCATGTCAATTGACGTCCGGAACAAGGTTTGTTCGTCCACGGCCACAGTGTTCTCGCGGATGGAATACAGCTGTTCAGATTCACGGATACGGATCACGGCATCTGCAAAATCCTGAGCACCACGGATGTGCATCGCCGCTCCGACCGACCGGATCGCGCGTTCGATCGAAATGCGGTGACGCAGGTCTTCGGTATCGGTCAGAATTTGATCCAACGGTTCGCTGGTGGCAACTGCGTAGAAACTTGGTGCCAGGTCGACCAGAACGCTATCGGTGTTTACCCAAATCCCAAGCTTTCGCTCTTTGCGGCGAACCGTTACGGGCTCGGACGGGCCTGCAACCGCTACAATAACCGCGACTGGTGGGCCTGGCGGAATGGGTGATTCCCGTTTGATGGCCCCGAAAATGAGGATCTCAGACCCGTCAAAGTCGGCAGTGATCGCAACACGATCCTGGCTGAGGCCCAGGACGACCTGCTCTTCATCGGCTGCGGCGGGCGGGCAGAACAGGCACAAAGCGGCAAAGACATAGCGCAGCATTCTTAATGCCCCCCGCTGTTGCCAAGCGAATAAAGCTCGGATGGTTCAAGAAGCAAATCAAGGGCCAGCTTGCCGCAGACGACCAGAACCAGCGCCGCCAACAGAACGCGTAGTTGTTCTGCCGGCATGCGCGAACCGATTACGGTTCCGATCTGGGCGCCAATGACGCCCCCGACCAGCAGCAATACCGCCAGGACAATGTCCACTGTATAGTTGGTGGTCGCGTGCAGCATCGTGGTAAATGCGGTTACGAAGATGATCTGAAACAACGATGTGCCGACAACGACTTTCGTGGGCATTCCCAGCAGGTAAATCATCGCCGGGACCATGATGAAGCCGCCACCGACCCCCATAATCGCGGACAAGACCCCGACGCTTAGACCAACTACAACCGGTGGAATGACCGAGATATAAAGACCTGATGTGCGAAAGCGCATCTTGAAGGGCATCGAATGAACCCAGCCACGTTGGCGGCGCTTGGCTGGCGCTGCCCCGCCTTTCTTGGCTTTGCGCAGCGCCCTCAAGCTTTCGATGAACATCAGGCTGCCAATGATACCAAGGAAGACCACGTAACAAAGGGTTACCAGAAGGTCGACCTGGCCTAGGCTTTTTAGATAGTTAAAGACAACAACGCCCAATGCAGCCCCGACTAGACCGCCTGTCAACAAAACCGTACCCATCTTGAGGTCAACGGTCTTTCGTCGAAAATGGGCCAGCACCCCGGAAAAGGACGATGCAACAATCTGATTGGCCTCTGTCGCAACCGCAACAGCCGGTGGTATGCCAATGAAAAACAGCAGCGGCGTCATGAGAAACCCGCCGCCGACCCCGAACATCCCCGACAGAATTCCAACCATTCCACCCAGACCAAGGAGTAGAAATGCATTTACCGAGACTTCGGCTATGGGCAGGTAAATATGCATGATACCGTCACTTTGCGCTGGGTCTTGGCTTGCCTTCTATCAAACTCGAATTCAAGAGCGGTTATTGTCGCGTGGTACGGAGAAAACAACATCATACCCCTCCAGGCTCTGCCAGAGAAAAGATCTCCAACGGCGGCAATAGAAGGTCAAATCCGATCTTTCCGGCAACGCCCATGACCAGCAACGCCAACAGAATGCGCAGCTGTTCGGCTTTCAGACGTGCACCGATCTGCGTCCCCAATTGCGCGCCCAGAACGCCGCCAAGCAACAAGAACAGGGCAAGCACTATGTCGACGCTGAAATTTGTCGACGCATGTATCATGGTTGTGAAACCGGCGACGAAAATGATCTGGAACAGGGATGTCCCGATAACCACTTTGGTCGGAATGCCAAGAACATAGATCATCGCGGGTACCATGATGAACCCGCCGCCGACACCCATGATCGCCGACAGGATGCCAACACCAAACCCGACCAGTGCAGGTGGTATGACCGAGATGTAAAGGCTTGATGCCCGAAACCGCATCTTGAAGGGCAGTGCGTGAACCCATGTACGCTGGCGTCGCTTGGGGGCAGGTTGATACCCGGACTTTCTGGCTTTTCGGATGGCGGCAAGGCTTTCAATGAACATCAGGGTTCCGATGGCACCCAGAAACACGACATAGCAAATCTGTACAGCCAGATCGACCTGTCCGAGATGCTTGAGAAAATTGAAAACCACCATACCCAGGGCCGCGCCAAACAACCCTCCGGTCAGCAGAACGCTTCCCATTTTCAGGTCCACGGTCTTGCGCCTGAGATGCGCCAACAATCCCGAAATGGAAGAAGCGACAACCTGATTGGCTGATGTCGCAACGGCAACCGCCGGGGGAATGCCGATAAAAAACAGCAGCGGAGTGATCAAAAATCCTCCGCCGACCCCGAACATACCAGATAAAACACCGACGACCCCACCGATCCCCAACAGCAGGAATGGGCTGACAGAAACTTCGGCTATGGGAAGGTATACGTGCATACCCTCTTAGAACGGTTGCAGCATGCAAAATCAACTCTGCATGCCGCCTTGCAGCGAACAGGACCGAAACTCCATTCGGAACTGGCCTTATCAGCGCTCTTTGATGTAGGGCTCTCCGCCTGCCCGTGGTGGCACGGCCTTGCCGACAAAACCGGCCAGAATAACAACTGTCAGGATATAGGGCAGGGCGTCCATCACCTGGACCGGAATCACTACGCCGCCAAGATCGATGTTTTGGAACCGAAGTGCTACCGCCTGAAGCAGGCCAAACAGCAAACAGGCCCACATGGCGTGCCACGGGCGCCATTTGGCAAAGATCAAGGCGGCCAGCGCAATAAAGCCACGACCAGCGGTCATTTCCTTGACGAACCCCGCCTGCAAAGCCGTCGCCAGATAAGCGCCCGCGATACCACAAAGTACGCCACAGATCGCGACGGCTGCGAAGCGCAGGCCAACCACGGATACACCTGCCGTGTCGACGGCTGCCGGGTTTTCACCCACAGCCCGCAGGCGCAGGCCGAACCGTGTGCGGAAAAGCACCCACCACGTTGCTGGAACCATCAGGAATGCCACATAAACAAGGATCGAATGGCCCGAGAGCAGTTCGGAATAGATAGGGCCGACAATCGGAACCCCTCCAAGCGCATCGGCAAATGGAAAGTTGATAGGCTCGAACCGGCCGCCACCAAAGAGCGAGGGCGTACGACCGCCCTGTTGGAACCAGCTTTGGGCGACAAGCACTGTCAGGCCCGAGGCGAGAAAGTTTATTGCAACACCCGAAATCAGCTGGTTGCCCCGGAAGGTTATCGATGCCAACCCGTGCAGCCCTGACAGCGCCAATGAGGATCCGATGCCAGCCAGCAAGCCCAGCCAGACTGAACCCGTAACCGCCGCGACAGCCGCAGAAAAGAACGCGGCCACCAGCATTTTGCCTTCCAGCCCGATGTCGAAAATGCCAGCCCGTTCCGAATACAGACCGGCCAAACAGGCCAGCAAAAGAGGCGTGGATAGGCGGATGGTCGAATCCAGAACCTGGATGAGGGTTACAAAGAAGTCCATTACTCTGCCCTCTTCCGCATACCAAGGAACAGTTTCTCAAGCGGCATCCGTACCATGTTGTCCAGCGCACCGGTGAACAGGATCACCAGCGCCTGAATGACCACGATCAGCTCGCGCGGGATCGATGCCCACAGTGCCAGCTCGGCCCCGCCCTGATACAGGAACCCGAACAAAAGCGCGGCCAGCAATACGCCGAAAGGATGTGAGCGCCCCATAAGGGCCACGGCAATCCCGATGAACCCAGCGCCTTCGGTCGAGTTCAGGACAAGGCGCTCCGCCTCGCCCATGACGTTATTGATGGCCATCAAACCTGCCAGCGCACCCGAGATCAGCATCGCAACAATAGTAATGCGAACCGGTGAGATACCGGCATAGACCGCGCCGGTTTCAGAGTGGCCATAAGCTCGGATTTCATAGCCCAGCCGGGTCCGCCAGATCAGCGCCCAGACGACGACACAGGCCAGCAACGCGATGAAGAATGTAATGTTTACCGGAGCCCCCCGGAACACCACGTTTTCTGCGGTCGAGAACATTGACTGGAAAGTTGGCAGATGGACGGTTTCGGGGAATCGCGCGGTTGCCGGGTCCTGCGACCCTTGCGGGCGCATGATGTTGACCAACATGTAGTTCAGAAAGGCAGCGGCAATGAAATTGAACATGATCGTGGTAATCACGATATGGCTGCCGCGCTTGGCCTGAAGGTAGGCTGGGATAGCGGCCCAAAACGCACCGAACAGCATTGATGCCGCGCAGGCCGCAAGCAATGCAATGCTCCAATGCGGCCAGTCGACGTACAGGCAAACCATGGCCACCCCAAGACCGCCCAACATCGCCTGACCTTCGCCACCAATGTTGAACAAGCGGGCGTGGAATGCGACGGCGACCGCAAGGCCGGTAAACATGAAGTTTGTCGCGTAATAGAGCGTATAGCCCCAGCCATAGGTTGACCCCAACGCGCCTGTAACCATCAGCTTAACAGCTTCGACGGGGTTTTCTCCGATGGCGAGGATGACTAGCGCAGACAGGAAAGCGGCCAGCAACAGACTGATCAGCGGGATCAGAACGACATCGGCCCATTTAGGCATTTTTTCCATCCTACGCGGCCTCTCCTGCAACACCGGCCATCAGCAGGCCAAGTTCTTTTTCATCTGTTTCGCTGGGCAGGCGTTCGCCCATGATATGCCCGTCGAACATCACTGCGATCCGGTCGGACAGCGAGAAGATCTCTTCCAACTCAACCGAAACCAGCAGGATCGCCTTGCCTTGGTCGCGCAGGGCAACGATCTGCTTGTGAATGAACTCGATCGCACCAATATCAACGCCACGTGTCGGCTGGCCGACCAGCAGCAGGTCAGGGTTTCGCTCGATTTCGCGGGCAACGACGATTTTCTGCTGGTTCCCGCCCGAAAAGCTCTTGGCGGCAAGCCAAGGATCCGGTGGCCGAACATCGAATTTCTCGATCTTGGCTTCGGTATCAGCGCGCAGCGCGGAATTGTCCATGAACAGGCCACGCTGATAAGCGGGGTCCCGGTGATAGCCAAAGGCCACGTTCTCCCACGCGTGGAAATCCATAATCAGGCCTTCGCGCTGACGGTCTTCGGGCACATGCGCGATGCGCTGTGCACGACGCGCCTGACCGTCTGATCCGGCACCGCTTAGTGCCAGCGGTTCGCCATTCAGCTTGATCGAGCCTTGTCCCGGACGCATCCCGCCCAGAACCTCTAGCAACTCCGACTGTCCATTGCCCGCCACACCGGCAATGCCAACGATCTCACCGGCACGAACGGTCAGGTCGATACCTTTAACCCGTTCAACACCAGCGGAATCAAAAACGCTCAGCTTTTCGATCTCAAGGATGGGTTTGCCCGGCGTCGCAGGCACCTTGTCGACTTGCAGCAAAACCTTACGGCCTACCATCAGTTCGGCCAGTTCTTCAGGGCTGGTGTCTGAAGTTTTCACCGTAGCCGTCATCTGCCCACGGCGCATGACCGAAACGGTATCGGTGTTTTCCATGATTTCGCGCAGCTTGTGGGTGATCACGATGATCGTTTTCCCTTCGGCTCGCAGACGATCCAGGATACGGAACAGCTGGTCAGCCTCTGCCGGGGTCAGAACGCCAGTCGGTTCATCCAGAATCAGAATCTCGGCCTTGCGATACAATGCCTTCAAAATTTCGACACGCTGCTGCATCCCCACACCGATCTCATCAATGCGTTTGTCGGGGTCAACGAACAGTTCGTATTCTTCTTCCAGTTCTTTCAGTTCTTTGCGGGCCTTGGCCAGAGACGGAGCCAGAAGGCCGCCATCTTCGGCACCCAGAACGATGTTTTCCAGAACAGTGAAATTCTCCACCAGCTTGAAGTGCTGAAACACCATCCCGATGCCCGAGGCGATAGCCGCCTGGCTGTCAGGGATTTCGGTCTTTGTCCCGTTGATCCAAATTTCACCTTTGTCGGCTTTGTAAAAGCCGTAGAGGATGCTCATCAGCGTGGATTTGCCCGCACCGTTTTCACCGATGATCCCATGGATCGTACCGGGGGCGACGCTGATTGAGATGTCTTTGTTGGCCTGAACCGGCCCAAAGGATTTGGAGATCCCTTTGAGCTCAATGGCGGGGACGGTCATGTCTTACCCTCAACTGCCGAAAAGCCCATCCGGCAGGTGGCACGGATGGCAGAGTGGATGGCGGGGCGGAAGGGTTCCTTCCGCCCCGCGCGATATCAGAACTGCAGTGCGGGGCAGCTGTCGTTCTCGTAATAGCTGACAACGGTGATATCGCCGTTGATGATGGCTTTGCGGGCTTCTTCCACCGCATCGTTCATTTGGACCGAAACAAGCTCTTTGTTGTTATCGTCCATGGCGACGCCTACACCTTCTTCGGCCAGTCCCATGGTGAAAACGCCGGTTTCTACGGCGTCACCTGCTTTCATCGCGTCATACACCGCGACGTCCACACGTTTCAGCATCGACGTCAGGACCTTGCCCGGATGCAGGTGGTTCTGGTTGCTGTCCACGCCGATCGACAGGATGCCTTCGTCGGCTGCCGTTTGCAGAACGCCAACACCTGTACCGCCAGCCGCGGCATAGATCACGTCAGCACCCTGGCTGATCTGTGCTTTTGTAAGTTCCGAACCTTTTACCGGGTCGTTCCATGCCGCAGGGGTGGTGCCGGTCATGTTGGCGACAACATTGATGTCCGGGTTCACGGCTTTGGCGCCTTGTGCGTATCCGCAACCAAAGTGGCGGATCAGCGGAATGTCCATACCGCCGATAAAGCCAACGGTTCCCGATTTCGATGCCATCGCTGCCATCATGCCAACCAGGTACGATCCTTCATGCTCGGCAAAGCCGATCTGGCGGATGTTGGGGATGTCCAGCCAGTTCACGTCGACAGCCACGAATTTGGTTTCGGGATAATCGCCTGCAACGGCCGACAACGGATCGGCCATACCAAAGCCCATGGTGATGATCGGATTGGCACCTGATTCTGCGAAACGGCGCAGAGCCTGTTCGCGCTGTGCTTCCGACTGGATCTCGATCTCGCGGTACTCGCCGCCGGTCTCATCGGCCCAACGCTGCGCGCCATTATACGCGGCTTCGTTGAAAGATTTGTCGAACTTGCCGCCCAGGTCAAAGATCAGCGCCGGTTCGGCGAAAGTTGCACCTGCGGTCAGAGCGACAGCAGCGGCAGCACCCATCAAGGATTTCATCAGGGTCATTTAAGTCTCCCATTTTTTTTGTTGGCACGAGGTAAGATTAGCCCCGTTTACCCACTTTTAGCGAGCATAAGTGTTGTGATGGCGGGAATTAAGGACGTTTGCAACCGTGATGGTCAATTGATTTCTGACCAAATGGTCTAAAAAATCTTTGGTTGCCGTTAGGGCAGTCGGCGTTCCATCACGAGAGCATCGATATTTGGGCCTGTTTTTCTGGAATAATAACCCTTGCGCTGACCGCACTGGTGATACCCGCATCGCCAGTACAAAGCGATTGCTGCAACATTGTCGGCAGCGACGTCCAGAAAAGCGCGGTTTGCCTGCAAAGTGACTGCCCGGTCGTGCCAGTCGTGCATCGCCTGTGACCCGAGCCCTTGTCTTTGAAACGCGGGGTGAGTCGCAATCGTCAGCAACTCTGCCTCACCCGCGATCACCTGAAACAGGACAAAGCAACGGTCATCCCCGACGTAATCAGTGAACCGGTTCTCCAAAAGGCTGGCGAACTCATCGGCAGTCCATGGGCGTGACTGGGTGAACGCCGCTGCATGTGTCGCTGCCATCTCGTAAGGCGTCATTGGTCCAGCAACACAGGCGGCACATCTCGGGACGGGGCCGCGTCCGCAGGTCTGACATATAGCGGGGCTGGAGGCGCACTGACGCTGTGCCATCGTCTTGCGGCAAGTCTGGCAACGGCTTGTACCTGCAATGCGGGGTCGGGGCAGACATACAAAGGCCCATGCTGTTCGGCCTCGCCCAAAGGCAACAGGCAAGGGCCGGTTCCGGGAAGTTGTACATACACCTGTTCGCGCGGCGCAGGGATGGCTGGACGTTGGCTCTCTTCTGCCAGTTCAATCAGAGCATCGAATCCAGAAACACCCACCGCGGGGACGCCAAGGCCCAAGGCAAGGCCCCGGGCGGCAGAGACCGAAATGCGTATACCCGTGAAATTGCCGGGCCCAATCCCAACACCGATTGCGTCCAGATCGGCCCATACGCAACCGGCTTCGGTCAGTACTTCTTGCAACAAGGGTATCAACCGTTCGGCCTGGCCGCGTGCCATGTCTTCGACACGGGATATTGCGATCACACCGCCACGCAACAAAGCGGCCGCGCAATGCGCGGCCGATGTATCAAATGCCAGGATCGTCGGGTCAGACGGCAACTGGTCGAACCTCGGTCACTTCAGGGATGTAGTGGCGCAGCAGGTTTTCGATACCCATCTTCAGTGTCAGGGTCGATGACGGGCACCCCGCGCAGGCACCTTGCATGTGCAGATAGACCACGCCGCGATCAAAGCCATGAAAGGTAATGTCGCCACCATCCTGTGCCACGGCCGGGCGCACGCGGCTGTCCAGCAGATCTTTGATCTGATTGACGATTTCCGCATCTTCTCCGGTATGTTCGGCATGACCCGAGGCCGCTGCCGCGTCTGCACCCATGACAGGCTGGCCGGATTGATAATGCTCCATCACTGCGCCAAGAATTGCAGGTTTGATGTGATCCCACTGAACTTCGTCGGATTTGGTCACAGTGACAAAGTCGTTTCCAAAAAACACACCGGTCACACCGTTTACCGCAAAGATTCGTTTGGCCAGTGGGGACTTATCACCAGCCTCGGCTGTCGGGAAATCCGCGGTTCCAGCCTCAAGCACCGTTTGGCCGGGCAGAAATTTCAATGTGGCCGGGTTTGGGGTGGATTCGGTCTGGATGAACATGAGGCAGCTCCGTCTGAGGTGTTTCTGATATGCGCTCAGGGGTCGGAGAAGTCAATATTTGGAACGATTCTAAATCGTGAGCGAGTAACGAATCGCCTCATCCAGCCGGTCATCTCCCCAAAACAGCTCTGCCCCCGCCACAAAACTCGGTGCGCCGAACAGGCCAAGTGCTTTTGCGCGCGCGGATTGCTCGAACAGAGCAGCCTTGATGCTCGGATCTTTTGCGCGATTCATCACTGCCGCAGGCAGACCTGCCACCTTCAGGCAATCCTCAAGCACGCCTTCGTCAGAGATGTTCTTCCCGTCCCCGAATTCAGCGCTGAAGACAGCCTTTGCGAAGGCAGCCCGTTCTTCGCGATGCGCAAGGGCCAGAGTCAGGCGCGCTGCGGTGAGGGAGTTTTGCGGGAACGGGTCAGGCCGAACTAATTTCAGCCCGCGTGCGCTGCAAAGACGTTCCATGTCACGCCACATATAGCGCCCTTTGGCCGGATACAGGTTGAACGGCGATGTGCGCCATCCCTGATCCGCGAAAATCGGCCCCAACAGAAAAGGTTGCCAGTCGACCGAGACACCTGTGCCCCGTGCGGCCTGTTCGACTCGCATCGCGCTGAGATAGGAATAGGTCGAGGCGAAGTCGAACCAGAACTGCAACGTCTTCGCCACGTTCGATCCTCAGGTGATTTCTTCCAGCTTTTCCTTGCTCAGATCACCGGGAACAATCGTTATCGGGATCGGCAGGCTGCCAGAGTTCTTTGTGAGCTGGGTCACCAGCGGGCCGGGGCCTTTCTTGTCAGTTCCCGCCCCAAGAACGAGAACGCCGATCTCAGGGTCAGACTGAACATGTTCGATGATCTGCGGCACCGGATCACCTTCGCGAATGGCCAGTTCAGGTTCTACATTCTGTTTGTCGCGCATCCATTTGGCGAAGACTTCGAAATGGGCATGGATACGTTCCCGGGCTTCTTCGCGCATGGTTTCGGCAACACCGATCCAGTGATTGAACTCGTCCGGCGGAATAACCGACAAGATCGTCACGCCGCCACCTGTATGCGCGGCACGCATCGCGGCGAACCGCATTGCGTTCAGGCATTCACGGCTGTCATCCAGAACAACTAAGAACTTACGCATGGGTGTCCTCTTCAATTTTAAGAGATCATGCCCGAGCGTTTGCGTGCTGGCAACTCGGACACGTTCATGTCGATTACTAGCGTTCGCTTGCAGCCCAGTCCCAGTAAAGTGCGCGGGCACGGCGGGCAATTGGACCAACCTGAAACTGTGTGTCTTCTAGCGCAGTCACAGGTGTGATCTTGCTCATATTGCCGGACATGAAAACCTCGTCCGCCTGGTGAAAATCCTCGAAACCCAAGACCGTTTCATGAACTGTAACACCATCCTCGCGCAGATTCTTGATATGTCGCGCCCGCGTGATCCCTGCCAAAAATGTGCCGTTGGGGATCGGGGTAAAGACCTCGCCATCCTTGACCATGAAGATGTTGGCTGTTGCCGTTTCGGCCACATTGCCCATCGCGTCAGCGACCAGTGCGTTCGAGAATCCCTTGGAGCGCGCCTCTTGCAACATGCGCGCATTGTTGGGGTAAAGGCACCCGGCCTTGGCGTTGACCACTGCTGATTCCAGTACCGGGCGACGGAACCGCGTGGTCGACAGCGTGGCTGAAGCCGTTTCCGGTGCCATCGGGATTTCTTCCAGACAGATGGCAAACCCTGTGCTGTTTTCCTGCGGAACGATTGCCGTGCTGTCGCCATCAATGCCCCAATACATCGGGCGGATATAAACAGCTGTGTCAGGGCTGTAGGCTTGCAACCCTTCATGCACCAATTCGACCATCTGTTCGGTTGTCATGGTGGGTGTCAGCATCAGGGCTTCGGCGGACCGGTTCACCCGGGCGCAATGGGCGTGCAGATCAGGGGCCAGCCCGTCGAAATAGCGGGCACCATCGAATACGGATGATCCAAGCCAGGCCCCATGATCCGCTGCGCGCATGATGGGTGTATCCCCGTCATGCCATTGGCCCTGAAAGTAGGTCCGGATGTTTTTGCCGGTTGCCATGACGCCCTCCTCTGGTTCAGGCAGACCCTAGGTGGGCGTCAGGCGAAGGTCCAGTGCATTCAGCGTGATGCCGATCCGACCATACCGACGATTTCATAGGTCTTTTGCAGGATCGGAGCAGCGATCTGGCGGGCGCGTTCGGCCCCGTGAGCCAGAATCCGGTCAATCTCGGCCTGTTCTCCCATAAGGCGCGACATCTCAGTCGAGATTGGGGCCAGCTTGGCGACCGCCAGATCAGCCAGCATCGGTTTGAAATCACCGAACTGCTTGCCGCCAACTTCGGCCAGAACCTGCTCGATGCTTTGTTCGCTGAGTGCTGCGTAGATATTGACCAGATTACGCGCTTCGGGGCGGCCCTCCAGACCTTCGACATCCGACGGCAAAGCGTCAGGGTCGGTCTTGGCCTTGCGGATTTTCTTTGCGATCGCATCTGCATCGTCGGTCAGGTTGATCCGACTCATGTCCGAGGGATCGGACTTTGACATCTTCTTGGACCCATCCCGCAAGCTCATGACCCTTGTCGCTGACCCTTCGATCACCGGTTCGGTGATGGGAAAGAAATCGACGCCAAAATCGTTGTTGAATTTTATGGCGATGTCGCGGGTCAACTCCAGATGCTGTTTCTGGTCTTCGCCAACTGGCACATGGGTTGCGTGATAGATCAGAATATCGGCTGCCATCAGAGCAGGGTAGGCAAACAGGCCAAGCGAAGCGTTCTGCTGGTTTTTGCCAGCCTTGTCCTTCCACTGGGTCATGCGCTGCATCCATCCCATGCGCGCGACACAGTTGAATATCCAGGCCAGTTGCGCGTGTTCCGGCACCTGACTTTGGTTGAACAAGATTGATTTTTCCGGGTTTAGACCGGAAGCGATGTAACCGGCACAAAGCTCCCGCGTTGCATGCTGCAACTCGGTTGGGTCTTGCCAGACGGTGATCGCGTGCAGATCGACCATGCAATAGATAGTCTCAAACTCCTCGCTCTGCATTCTCACCCAGTTCCGAAGCGCCCCGAGATAGTTGCCGAGGTGTAGATTGCCCGAAGGCTGCGCACCAGAAAACACGCGCGGCGTGAATTGGGACTCAGTCATCAAAGGGAACTCCTGTCTGGAAAAATCAGCCCCCGTCGCTTACCCATGAGGCAAAGGGACGTCAACAGCCGCGAAAGGCCAGCCCAATGAGCAGTGAACATTACACACCGCCTGTGAACCCCCTGCCACCTGCCGTGGTGGCGCTGGTTCTGTTCATCATCGGGATAGAAATTGCCTTCACGCTGGGATCACGCGGGCTGGTTGGAGGACCAGCAGCGGTGGGCTGGCGGCTGGATGCGATCCAGCATTATGCGTTCTCGGCGGATATTTTCGACTGGATGGTACTGAACGGGCGCTGGCCATTCGAACATGTCATCCGCTTCGTGACCTACCCCTTCGTGTCCGCAAATTTCACGCAGGCGATTTTCGTCTGTGTTTTCGTGCTGGCGATGGGCAAAATGGTTGGCGAAGTGTTCGGCGGTTTCTCGATGCTGCTGATTTTTATCGTATCAGGCATTGGCGGCGCGCTTGCCTACGCTGTGTTACTGGACCCACGCTATCCGCTGATTGGAGGGTTCCCGCCGGTGTATGGCCTGATCGGCGCATTCACGTGGCTGTTGTGGCGCAAACTGTCACTTGTAGGTGCAAACCAAGCACGGGCATTTCAATTGATTGCAGTCCTTATGGGCATACAGTTTCTTTTCGGCCTGATCTTTGGTGGCAACTGGGAATGGGTTGCCGATCTGGGTGGGTTTGCCACCGGTTTTGGCTTGTCTTTTCTTGTTGCACCGGGCGCGTGGTCCCGGATCGTCGGACGCATTCGCCGGGATTGATCAGGACCGGCGCAGAGTGTGTTTGAACTCCGACAGTTTGAAGGCGCCGAAGATATGACCCAGAAGGAAATATGAGACGGCAGCGACCATGATCAGGATCAGCAGTGCCAGATAACGCCAGCCGGGAACTTCCAACGCCCACCCGAACAGGTAGAGCGCGGCGTATAAGATCGCGCCCATCCCAAGCGAAGCGGCCACAATCCTGCTCGCGCACTTTTTGAACCGGTCATCGAAGCGTGCCTCTTCACCCATACGTCGTGAGCCCAAGGCCAGTAGCACAACCATCGCCCACCCGGCAGTCGATGCAGCAATTGCCGGTGCGATCCAGCCCACCAGTGGAAACAGACCAAACGCCAGAGCTGCGTTCACGATCATCGCAACAACCGCGTAGTGAAACGGGGAACGTGTATCCTCGCGCGCAAAAAACAGCGGTTGCAGCAATTTTTGCAACATGAAAGCCGGAAGCCCGACCCCGTAGATGGCAACCGCAAGGGCCGTGGCGGCCGTATCCTCGGGGCCGAACTGACCACGTTCGAACAGCACCGACACGAGGGGGGTTGGCATAACCACGAGGGCGACAGTCGAAGGCAGCGTCAGCAGCAGTGTGAACTCACCGGCCCGGGAAAAGGCATTGCGTGCGCCTTCTTTGTCATTCGCACGCAAACGGCGGGACAGGTCCGGCAACAAGACTATGCCGACAGCAATGCCTACAACACCCAAAGGCAACTGGTAGAGCCTGTCTGCGGCAAAAAGCCAGCTGACGGCATTTGCGGTTTTCGATGCAACCAATTGCCCGACAACCAGATTGACCTGCGTGACCCCCATCGCCAGCGCGGCCGGGACTGCGATACGTACCATCCGTCGCATTTCGGGCGTCAGACGCGGCATGCTGGGGCGGATGTGGATGCCGGCGCGTTCGGTAGCAACCCAGACCAGCGCCAGTTGCGCGACACCGGCCACCGGAATGACCGGGATCAACCACCGGATCACTTCGCCGCCGGACATGGCACCGGCGATCAGGGCGGTGCAGGCGAAAATGTTCAGCAGAACAGGTGCAGCTGCCGCTGCCGCAAACCGCCCGGTTGCATTCAGAACACCAGAAAACAAGGCAGCCAGAGACATGAACAGGATGTATGGAAACACAACATATCCATAATCCACCGCCAGATCGAACCGTTCATCGCCGTAAAACCCTTCGGCGGTCAGCCACACCAGACCGGGCATGAAAACCATGGCCAGCCCGACCAGCGCCAGAACAGCCACGGCCAGAAGATTGAATGCGTCCTGCGCGAAACCCTGAGGGTCTTCGTCGGCTTCCAGTCGTTTGGAGAACATCGGCACAAAGGCCGCGTTAAATGCCCCCTCGGCGAAAAAGCGGCGGAACATGTTGGGCAGGCGAAAGGCTGCAACAAAGGCATCCATCACAGGGCCTGGTCCAATATAGGCCGTCAACAGTATTTCCCGCAGAAACCCCAGAATTCGGCTGGCGAGCGTCCAGAAGCCGACCGTGAACAGGCCAGAGAACAACCGTATTTGCTTCATGAGGCCGCACGCTCGGCGCCTTCGGTGATTGCCGTGCGCAGCTTCGCCTCAAGTCCGCGCTGCTTGCTTTCCGAGTAATACTTCAAGCCAAACATATCCTTGACGTAGAACGTATCGACCACCTGTTCGCCATAGGTCGCGATCACGGCATTGGCGATATACACGTTCGCCGCGGCCAGGGTCCGGGTCAGATCAAACAGCAGGCCTGGGCGGTCGCGTGTGTCCACCTCGATGATTGTGTAGATTTCAGAGCCCTCATTGTCGAACGTGATATGAGTTGGCACGTTGAAAGCGCGTTCGCGTTTCTTGATCTTGTCACGCGACTTCAGTGCTTCCTTGGCGACGACTTCGCCGCGCAGGGTCTTGTGAATCATCTGCGTCAGGCGTGGAAGGCGCGATGCCTCGAACGGGTGCCCTTCGGCGTCCTGAATCCAGAACGCGTCCGTCACGTAGCCGTCTTTGGTGGTATAGCTACGTGCATCCACGACATTCGCGCCGACCAGAGCCAGTGCCCCGGCGATGCGGGCAAAAATACCGGGGTGATCTCCCATGGCGAAACAGGCCCGCGTCGCATCACGGTCTTCATCAGGTTGCAGGCGAATTTCCATCGCGCCGGGATCGCCGCTTTGTTCCAGCGCGTACAGCATCTCGGCAAACTCGATATGCGTCGCAAGGTTCAGGCCCTGCCAATACGGGGCGTAGTGGCGCCCGGTCTCGACCTTGAGGTCAGCCTTGGACCAGTTGTCCAAGGCGCGGCGTAGCGCTGTTTTGGCCTCGGCCCCCCGGTTCGCCCGGTTCAGATCTTCCATACCGGTTTCCAGTGCACGCTTTGTTTCAGCATGCAGGGCGCGCAGCAAGGTGGCCTTCCAGTTGTTCCAGGTGGTCGGGCCAACACCGCGAATGTCACAAACCGTCAGAACCGTCAGCAAATCCAGCCGTTTGGTTGTCTGAACGGCTTTGGCAAAATCGCGCACCGTCCGAGGGTCGGAGATATCGCGTTTTTGCGCCATGTCGGACATCAGCAAGTGATAACGCACCAGCCATTCAACGGTTTCGGAATCCGATTTGTTCAGGCCGAGCCGAGGCGCCACCTTGCGCGCGATCTGTGCCCCAAGGATCGAGTGATCTTCGGGGCGACCTTTCGCAATGTCATGCAGAAGAAGCGCGACGTACAGCACCTTTCGGTTCACCCCGCCTTTCAGAATCGATGACGCCAGAGGCAGGGATTCGACCAGCTCTCCGCGTTCGATCTGGGCAAGATTGACGATGCATTGGATCGTATGCTCGTCCACCGTATAGCTGTGATACATATTGAACTGCATCATCGCCACGATGTGCTCGAACTCGGGTAGGAAAGCGGACAGCACGCCCAGTTCGTTCATACGTCGCAATGCACGTTCCGGGTTGCCGTGTTTCAACATCAGATCCAGGAAAATGCGCTGGGCTTCCTTGTCGCCGCGCATCTCGTCATCGATCAGATGCAGGTTCGCGCTCACCAGCCGCATGGCATCGGGATGGATCAGCATACCTGTCCGCAAACCTTCTTCGAACAGGCGCAGCAGGTTCACTTTGTCGGATAGAAATTTTTCAGGTTCCACCAGATCCAGACGGCCGTGAACCACCTTGTACCCTGCCTTGACCCGTCGACGTCTGCGGAAAATGCGCTCCAGCAACGGCGCACCTTTCATATGCAGCGATTCGAGTTTGGTCAGGAAGATGCGCGTCAACTCACCCACGCGGGTGGCTTCGCGGAAATACCGCTGCATGAACACTTCGACTGCGCGACGCCCGGCGCGGTCCTCGTACCCCATGCGCGCGGCAACCTCGACCTGCATGTCAAAGGTAAGCTGCTCGGTCGCACGACCGGTGACAAGATGCAGGTGCGAACGCACAGCCCAAAGGAATTCTTCGGCCTGAACGAAGGTCTTGAACTCTTCGGGTGTGAACAAGCCCAAAGGCACCAGTTCGGCCACGTCCTGAACGCCATAGACATATTTCGCGATCCAGTAGAGGGATTGCAAATCGCGTAGGCCGCCTTTGCCTTCCTTCACGTTGGGTTCGACCATGTAACGCTCGCCTTGTTTGTGGTGGCGTTCATCACGTTCGTGCAACTTTGCTTCGATGAACTCGCGTTCAGTTCCCTTGAACAGTTCGTCTTTCAGCCTTCGGTCCAACCCGTCCGCCAGCGCCTTGTCACCGGCCAGATAGCGTTGCTCCAACATCGCTGTGCGGATCGTGAAATCCTCGGCGCCCAGCCGCAGACAATCCTTGATCGTGCGTGAGGAATGCCCGACCTTCAGCCGCAAATCCCAAAGGATATAAAGCATCGACTCGATAACGCTCTCGGCCCATGCGGTGATCTTGTAGGGGGTGAGAAACAGCAGATCGACGTCGGAAAACGGCGCCATTTCCCCGCGCCCATAACCGCCAACAGCCAGAACGGCGATCTTTTCACCTTGGGTGGGCGTTGCAAGCGGATGCAGGCGTGTGCTTGAGACCAGCATCGCCGTCCCAACCAGTTGATCCGTCAGGTAAGTGTATGAGCGCGTGAGTGCCCGCGCGTCGAAAGGACGTTCGCCAAATGCCTCTGCAATGACCGCGCGGCCAGACTTTTGAGCCTCGCGCAGAATGCGCACCGTCTCGGACCGCATTTTGGTGTTGTCCGGGCAGGCCTCAAAGGCCTGAGCCAGTGCATCATTGACGGCAGTGCTGTCGAAGATGTCCCCGGCGGGGCAGATCAACGCGCTTTCGGGCACGTTGATCGCGCCAGTCAGATCAGAAACCGGCGCCAGAGAAGCTTTGTGGGGCAGGGTCAATCACAACCACCTGTTTGTTCTGGATCGTGGCAACCGCCAGACCGCGTTCGTTGGTGCCGTCCGGGCGCAGGCGGAAGATGCCGCCAACGCCCTGGAAACCGGCGTTCTGTGTCAGGGCCGAAGCGGTCAGGGCATCTGATTTGCCCTGGCTGACCAAGGCCCCAATTGCGGCGATACCGTCATAGGCTAAACCGCTGATCGGGTGCGGTGCTTCGCCGTAGGTTGCGTTGTAACGCTGACGGTAGGCTTGTGCCTTGGACGGGTCAGGCAACGCAAACCACCCACCCTGAACCCCAGGAAGCTCCAGAGTTTGCGGAGGGATATCCCAACGTGTCAGGCCAATGAATTGCGTGGTTGCCGGAGAAACACCGGCCTCTGGCAGCAATTGCGAGAACAGCGGCAATGCCCCCGCCGTGGTCGCCGTCAGAAAGATCGAATCCGCGCCCGTCGAATCGACGGTGGCCTTGATCGTGGGAACCGCATTGATGACGCCCTGTTGCGACCGGTCGTATGCGACGGTCCCTGCATTGTTGACCCGACTGTTCGCTATGGCATTGGCGATTGCGGACCGGCCCAGCTGTCCTGCGGCGTCATTGCTGTGCACGACCACCGTGTTGACCTTGCCCTGACTGCCCGCATAATTCACCAGCCGGTTGGCCGTGTTGTCAAAGGTCGGGCCCAATACAAAGACGTTGCCGCCTGCAATGCTGGCGTTGTTTGAAAACGAAAGAACGTTGACGTTCTTGCTCAGCACCGCCAACCCGGCAGCATTTGCTGCCTGGGCATATACCGGACCAATGATGATTTTTGCTCCGTCCGCGACAGCCTGCTGTGCAACGGCCGTCGCCGTGTTCGGGTTTCCGGCCGTGTCATAAACGCGTAAGTCGACCTGGACATTCGGCAAATCCGACATCGCAAGACGCGCGGCATTCTCAAGGCTTTGCGCCAGCGCTGCATCACCAGATTGCGCAGATCCTCTGGGAACCAGCAAGGCGACAGGAACCGGTTTCGAGGTATTGATCGATGGACCTCCGCCAAGACCACTCGGTTCACAGGCAGCAAGAAACGCTGCGGTCGTCAGGGTAGCGGCGACTTTCGCCAGCTTGCTTACGGGCTTGCAAACGGTAAACATCTAAATGAAAACTCCCTGATCCGACGGCTGCGAATGCTTCTGTTCTGATGAGCCGCGATAATAAACGTCACGCTGTGAGGGTCCAGCTTTGAATTTCCAAAAGATCAAGTTGGCTGCGGGCCTGTATTTTGTTGCCACTCCGATTGGAACAGCACGCGACATTACGCTCAGAGCCCTGGATGTTTTGGCCTCAGCCGATGTGATTGCGGCAGAAGACACCCGCAGTTTACGTCGCTTGATGGAAATACATGGCATCCCGCTGGAAGGTCGGCGAATCCAAGCCTATCACGACCACAGCGGCGCAGGCGCGCGCGGCAAGATCATCGAGGCACTGGCGCAAGGGCAATCGGTGGCCTACGCGTCCGAAGCGGGAATGCCGCTGATTGCTGACCCAGGCTACGATCTGGGCAAGCAGGCCGCGGAAGCCGGGTATACCGTGACCTGCGCCCCCGGCGCATCAGCTGTTGTAACGGCCCTGACGTTGGCGGGGCTTCCCACCGACGCCTTCTTTTTTGCAGGCTTCCTTCCCAACGCATCCAAAGCACGCCGTACCCGTATCGAGGCGTTGAAGGACATCCCCGGCACATTGGTGTTCTACGAATCTCCAAAACGCGTTGCCGCCTGTCTGTCGGACCTGGCTGAGTGCCTGGGGCCTGAACGGCAGGCTGCGCTTTGTCGAGAGCTAACGAAAAAGTTTGAAGAGGTCCGCCGCGGCAGCCTGTCCGAACTGGCAGCGGAGTATCGGGACAAGACCGTCAAAGGCGAAATCGTCCTGTTGGTGGACCGCAGTCATTCGCAAAGTGTTAACGAATCCGACCTAGAAGAAGCTTTGAAACGAGCTTTGGAAAATCACTCGGTTCGGGATGCAGCGGATCTTGTATCGGAAATGTACGACCTGCCGCGCCGACCGATTTACCAGAAAGCTCTGAAATTGGGCAAGGGATGACATGGGGCGGCGTGAACGACAGGGTTCGATCTCATACCACGCTGGACAGGCCGCAGAGTCACAGGTCGCCGCAGATTACGAACGTCGGGGTTTTGCCATAGCGCATCGCCGCTGGCGGGGCGCTGGCGGAGAGATCGACCTGATTGCACGCGACGGCGACGGGCTTGTGTTCATCGAAGTTAAGAAAAGCACCAGCTTTGAAAAGGCCGCTGCCCGGATCAGCCGCAGGCAGATCGAACGAATCTATGCCTCTGCCGCTCAGTTCTTGGAAAACGAGCCGACCGGGCAGCTGACAAACGTACGCTTTGACGCGGCACTTGTGGATGGCTCTGGCGCTGTTCACATCATCGAAAACGCCTTTGGTTTTGGCTAAGCCCCATTGAACCCACAGGCGTGCTGGTCCATGTATCTGGCGGGAAACTGAGGGACATGCCATGAAAATCGCCTTTCAAATGGACCCGATCGGGGCCGTGGATATCAACGCCGACAGCTCATTCCGTCTGGCGGAAGAGGCACAGGCGCGCGGGCATTCATTGTTTTTCTACGGTCCGGATCACTTGGCCTATCAGCAAGGTCGCATCACCGCGCGAGGTCACGACATGACCATGCAAAGGGTTGCCGGAGATCCTGCGGTTCTGGGCCCCGAACGTGAGGTGGATCTGGCCGATTTCGATGTCGTCTGGCTGCGTCAGGACCCGCCTTTTGACATGCATTACATCACGTCCACGCATTTGCTGGATCGTCTCAAGGGGCAGACGCTTGTCGTCAACGATCCGTTCTGGGTGCGCAATTACCCGGAAAAGCTGCTGGTGCTGGATTTCCCCGAACTGACCCCGCCAACAACGATTGCGCGCGACTTGCAGACGATCAAGGCGTTCAAGGAAAAGCACGGCGATATCATCCTCAAACCGCTTTACGGGAACGGCGGCGCGGGTGTGTTCCGGCTTGATGCCAATGACCGCAACCTGACTTCCTTGCATGAGCTGTTCACCGGATTCTCGCGCGAACCTTTGATCGTGCAGAAATTCCTGCCGGATGTCAGCAATGGCGACAAACGGGTGATCCTGGTGGATGGCGAAGCGGTCGGCGCGATTAACCGTGTACCAGCCGAAGGCGAAACGCGGTCGAACATGCATGTTGGCGGACGTCCGGAAAAGATCGGCTTGTCCGAACGCGATCTTGAGATCTGCGCGGCGATTGGGCCTCTGCTGAAGGAAAAGGGTCAGGTCTTTGTCGGAATTGACGTTATTGGCGACTATCTGACCGAGATTAACGTGACTTCACCGACTGGCATTCAAGAGCTGGAACGGTTTGATGGCGTAAATATTGCGGAAAAGATCTGGCAGGCCATCGAGGCCAGGCTTTAGGCCATAACCCGGGCAGAGATGCGAAAACTCAGTGCCTCGGCCACGTGTGGGCGGCGGATATCGGTCGCGCCGTCCAGATCGGCGATGGTGCGCGCCACCCTCAGGATTCTATGGAAGGCCCGGGCTGACAGGCCGAACCGATCCGCAGCTTTCAACAGCAGTTCTTTTCCTTCGGCATCGGGCGTGGCGATCTCTTCCAGTATTTTGCCTTCTGCGTCAGCGTTTTGTCGTAACTCCGGCGTGTCACGGAACCGGTCTGCCTGTATGGCACGCGCCCTTTCGACACGTGCTGCAACCGTCGACGAACTGTCGCCCGAAGGGGGCAGATCAAGGTCAATAAAGCCCACGGGCGGAACTTCGATCCGCAGATCGAACCTGTCCATCAAAGGGCCCGAGATTCGGTTCAGGTAATCTTCGCCACATCCCGGTGCCCGCGAACAGGCACGGGACGGGTCGGTCAGATAGCCGCATTTGCAAGGGTTGGCGGCGGCCACCAGCATGAAACGACAAGGGTACTTCACATGGGCGTTCGCGCGCGCCACCATGACTTCGCCGGTTTCAATGGGTTGGCGCAGGGTTTCCAGAACCGGCCGTGGAAACTCAGGGAATTCATCCATGAACAACACACCATTGTGGGCCAATGAGATTTCGCCCGGTTTGGCCCCTTTCCCACCACCAACTATGGCCGCCATCGAGGCCGTGTGGTGCGGTTCGCGGAACGGGCGTGTGCGGTTTATTCCGCCTTCATCCAGCAACCCGCATAGCGATTGGATCATCGACGTTTCCAGGGCTTCCACGGCTGTAAGCGGCGGTAGAATTCCGGGAAGCCGCGCCGCCAGCATGGATTTGCCCGATCCCGGCGTGCCGATCATGATCAGATGGTGACGTCCGGCGGCGGCGATTTCCAGGGCGCGTTTGGCGCGCTCCTGCCCTTTCACATCGCGCAGGTCGCGGTTGGACGGTGTCAGGTTCACTTCGCCGGGTTGTGCCGCTGGCAAAGGGGATTGGCCTGAGAAATGGCGCACGACCTCTCCAAGCGATCCGGCACCGATCACCTGAGTGGCATCGACCCAGGCCGCCTCGGCGCTGGAGGCGCGCGGACAAAGCAATGTGCGGTCTTCTGACGCGGCCGTCATCGCGGCGGGCAAAGCACCAACAACGGGCACCAGAGAACCGTCGAGTGACAACTCCCCCAATGCAACGGTGCTTTCCGCGGCATCGGCAGGGATGATGTCGAGCGCGGACAAAAGCGCGACCGCGATGGGCAGGTCGAAATGGCTGCCTTCTTTAGGAAGGTCGGCGGGGGACAGGTTGATGGTGATCCGCTTGGACGGCAGCGCAATGGCCATCGCGTTCAGCGCGCTGCGGACGCGGTCACGCGCCTCGGACACGGCTTTGTCGGGCAGGCCCACGATGGAAAAGGCTGGCAGTCCGGGTGAGACTGCGCATTGCACCTCGACCGGGCGGGCATCAACGCCTTGAAAAGCAACGGTGTGGGCGCGGGCGACCATGGCAGTCCTGTTTTGGTTAACAGGACGTTGCTGCCACGGTTCTGGTTTAAGAGTCGTTAACGGCTGCGCGCATGGCCGCGAATTTGGGCCATGCTTCGGGATCGGCCACGGTTTTGTTCCGGCAGAATGGGTTGCAGAACCCCCAACATTGTCCGTCTAGCTCCAGGAAATCGGTGACAGGCTTGCCGGAATACGGGCAGGCGGCGTTGATTGACGGACCACCTGAAACCGGCTTCGCAGCAGATACACCCCCGACCGGCCAGGGGCTGGACGGTAAACCCTGCGCGTATGGGAAGGTGTCGTACACAACGGTCAATCCCATGGCGCGCCACTGTCTGACTATGGGATCAGAGAGCAATTCCATGCAATAAGCCCGGTTCGCCTCTGACACCGGCAGCCCATATCCTATAATCCGCGCAGCAACGGGTGTGTAGAAGACGTCTGCCAGTGAATAGGCACCAAATAACGGGCCTTGGTCTGCCCCTGACACGCTCCGCGCATGTGCCCAGAGTGTTTCAATCCTCTCCAGGTCTGACAAAGTCGCCTCAGACGGCGTAAAGCCTTGCCACACGTTGCGCAGCTGCATGGCGCATTCTCCACGCAGGGCGCTGAAACCGGCTACCATTTCGGCGCATAGCCAGCGGGCTGTTGCCCGGGCTGCGGCATCCGAAGGCCACAACCCGGCATCGGGGTGGCGTTCGGCCAGGGTTTCGGCCATCGCCAGGCTTTCCCCCACAACCGTTCCATCCGGCATGCGCAGGGCAGGGACAAGGCGGGCAGGGGCCAGCGGTTCCATGTCTTGCGCCATGGTGCCGGAATAGAGGCCGATCATGTGGCTGCGATAGGGCAGGTTGAATTTCTCAAGCATCAACCAGCCGCGCATTGACCAGCTGGAGAAGAGGCGATCGCCGATATAAAGGTCATATGTCATGCGCGGACGATGCCTCAGCTTTGCGGACCGGTAAATCAGTGATTTGTGTTGGACCTGTTCACGGAAGGTGATTGATCGATCCGACAGTCCACACCCCGCCGTTGACAGCAATATCCGTAACGGAAAGGTTGTCGATCCGATGCGCAAAGGTCCGCTGCCCGTCCAGACCAAGGGCGCGTTGTACTTGCGTTAGGATTACGCCGAAATGCGCGACGATCACCAGATCGCGGCCCGTATGCGCGGACATAAGCGCGTCGATCGCGGAATCGACCCGGTCGCGGACCTCATTCCAGCTTTCACCTTGCGGTGGGCGGACATCACCGGGGTTGTCCCAATAGGCAAGAGCCAGCTCGGGGTCTTCGGCTTCAATATCGGCAAACCCGCGAAGCTCCCACTGACCGAAATGGATTTCCCGCAGGTTCGGGTGATGTGGCAGACGGTGACGCTGGCCCTGAATGGCCGAAGCAGTGTCAATTGCACGCGACAGGTCGGACGAAATCACAAGTGCATCGGGTGGCAAATGATCGTGCAGGCGCTTCAGCGCTGCTGTATCGCTTAGATCAGCAGGCAGATCGGACCAGCCAACCATCGTCTTCGCATGCGTAGGCCCATGGCGAACAAGATGCAGTCGCGTCACGGCAGCTGCCCTTTCAGGACCAACGGCAACCCGGCAGCCACTTGCACCACCAGATCAGCTTGTGCCGCAAGTGCGATGTTCAGCCGACCCTGCGCTTCGCGAAAGCGACGGGCAAGCGGGTTATCGGGAACAATACCGTGCCCGACCTCGTTCGACACGATCACTACCTGCGCTGTACATGCGCGCAGGGCCTTTAGCAGGTCAGTTTGGACTGCCCCCAGATCGGTTTCGGCCAGCAAATGATTGCTGAGCCATATGGTGGCGCAATCTACCAGACACACCTGATCCGAGGATAGGCTGGACAGCACCGGTCCCAGGTCAAGAGGCTCTTCAATCGTGGTCCAACCGCCGCCCCGCTGTACCAGATGGCGATCAACCTTCTGCCGCATCTCGTCATCAAACACTTGTGATGTCGCTAGGTAAACTCTATTTTTCCCAGTAGAAACAACGAGGTTCTCGGCAAATGCCGACTTGCCCGAAGCAGCTCCACCCAGAATTAAGGTTAAATCTGACGTCACAGTACTTACCTAAAGATGATCCAATTGGTGCTGTTTTGCGTATCGGTCATAGGTCGGCATGGCAAGCCCGGCCAACGCCTGCAAAACAGGGGAGAGGTTTATGGCACTGGACAACGCGACAGATTTTTCGATGTCCCGGCAAGCGATGAAGGCCGAGTTGCTGGATGCGGAAACGGAACTGAAGCTGGCCTATGCCTGGCGTGACCAGCGTGACGAACAGGCACTGCACCGCCTGATCACAGCGTATATGCGGCTGGCAATTTCGATGGCGGCCAAGTTCAAACGCTATGGCGCGCCGATGAATGACCTTATCCAAGAGGCCGGTCTGGGATTGATGAAGGCCGCAGACAAGTTCGACCCTGATCGCGGCGTGCGGTTTTCGACTTATGCGGTGTGGTGGATCAAGGCGAGCATTCAGGACTATGTGATGCGGAACTGGTCCATGGTGCGAACGGGGTCCACCTCGGCGCAGAAATCGCTGTTTTTCAACATGCGTCGGGTTCAGGCCCGCCTTGAACGCGAGGCCGCGACCGAAGGTCTTGAATTGGATCGCCACCAGCTGCATCAGATGATTGCCACGGAAATCGGGGTTCCTCTGCGCGACGTTGAACTGATGGAAGGTCGGCTGTCAGGGTCAGATTTTTCTCTGAACGCGGTGCAATCCGCCGACGAAGACGGGCGTGAATGGATCGATGCGCTGGAAGATGAACGTGAACAGGCCGCCGAAGCAGTTGAACACACCCACGATACCAAACAATTGCGCCAGTGGTTGCTGATCGCGATGAACGCACTGAATGACCGCGAGCGGTTCATTGTGCGCGAACGCAAACTGCGCGAGCCTGCGCGGACACTGGAAAGTCTCGGCGTCGAGTTGGGTCTGTCCAAGGAACGCGTGCGACAGCTTGAGGCTGCGGCGTTCGCAAAAATGCGCAAGAACCTTGAAGCCCAGTCGAGCGAGGTGCAACACTTCATCGCATGAAACAGCTTGCGATTCTTGCCTGTGTTCTGGGCCTTACGGTTACAGCAGCGCGACCTGGACTGGCGGAAAATCTTATTTCTGATGATGTGGCTCTCGCGATGCGGGATGCGGATGTGGTCATTCTGGGAGAGGTTCACGACAATCCCCGCCACCACCTTATTCAAGCTGAAGCGATTATGAAAATCTCACCCTCGGCTGTTGTCTGGGAGATGGTTACCGAAGAAGGCGCGCAACGGCTGGCGCAAAAAGCGGTGTCCAACCCTGAAGAGTTGAGCCGCATTCTGCAATGGGCAGAAAGCGGTTGGCCACCTCTTAGGCTGTATTATCCGGTGTTCAAGGCCTCAGGCGCGCCGGTTTACGGGGCCATGGTGCCGCGTGCTTCCGCGCGGGCCGCGATGGAACGCGGAGCAGCCACCGCGTTGGGTGCAGATGCGGCGCGTTATGGTTTGACTGTACCGCTGACGCCTGAGGAGCAGGAGGCGCGCGAGGCGGATCAACTGGCCGCGCATTGCGATGCTCTCCCGCCAGAGATGTTACCCCAGATGGTTGCGATCCAGCGACTGCGCGATGCTGTGCTGGCTCGCGCCGTGATGCGCGCGATGGAAGAAACGGGTGGCCCGGTTGCCGTGATCACTGGGAACGGACATGCGCGCAAAGACCGAGGTATCCCGACATATCTTGAACGGCTACAACCCGGATGGAAGGTGGTCTCGGTCGGACAGTCTGAGGACGATATTATCGATGGCGACTTTGATCTCGTAATCGATAGCCCCACAGTAGAGCGTGAAGACCCCTGTGTGGCGTTTCAGGTTCAGAATTAATCGCTGGAACAACCTGCTGGCCTTGCCTAATGTCGGGGCCGACCGGGACAGGAAGGGCTGAACATGCTGTCATCCAAACGCATTCTGCTGATCATTGGCGGCGGCATAGCGGCCTACAAATCGCTGGATCTGATCCGCAAGCTGCGTGAGCGTGGCGCGGCCGTGACGCCTGTGCTGACGCGTGCGGCAGAGGAATTTGTAACACCTCTGTCCGTGTCTGCTCTTGCCTCAGAAAAGGTCTATGGCGATCTGTTCAATCTGACCGCCGAGGCCGAGATGGGCCATATCCAGCTGTCACGCTCTGCCGATCTGATTGTTGTGGCCCCAGCAACCGCGGACCTGATGGGCAAGATGGCCGGGGGGTTGGCAAATGATCTGGCATCGACCCTTCTGATGGCGACGGACACGCCTGTTCTGTGTGCGCCCGCGATGAATGTACGCATGTGGGAACACCCGGCGACGCGACGCAACCTGAAGCAGCTTCAAGCGGATGGCGTGCGCTTTGTTGGCCCAAACGAAGGTGATATGGCCTGCGGTGAATATGGCCCTGGACGCATGTCGGAACCGCTGGAAATCGTCGCGGCGGTTGAGGCGCAGCTTGCGGCAGGACCCTTGGTGGGAAAGCGCGTGCTGGTGACGTCGGGCCCGACGCATGAGCCGATTGATCCGGTCCGGTATATCGCGAACCGCTCTTCCGGGGCGCAGGGCTCGGCCGTGGCACGGGCGCTTGCGGATTTGGGGGCCGAGGTGATCTTTGTCACGGGTCCTGCTGACGTACCGCCACCGGCGGGTGTGCAGGTCGTGCCGGTCGAGACCGCGCAACAGATGTCGGACGCGGTTGATGCGGCGCTGCCCGTCGACGCGGGCGTGTTTGCGGCGGCGGTGGCAGATTGGCGCGTGGCCAGTGCGTCGGACAAGAAACTGAAGAAAAGCCGCGACGGTCTGCCGGTTCTGGAATTTGCCGAGAACCCCGACATTCTCAGACGCGTCTCGCGGATGGAAAATGGGCGCCCACCTTTGGTTGTCGGCTTTGCAGCCGAGACCGATGACGTGATCGAACATGCCACCGCCAAGCGACTGCGCAAAGGCTGTGACTGGATTGTTGCCAACGATGTCAGCCCTGCCACCGGGATCATGGGCGGGTCCGAGAATGCAGTTATCCTGATCTCGGGCAGCGGAGCCGAAGAATGGCCGCGTATGGGCAAGGCCGAGGTTGCGCGGCGGTTGGCAAGCAGGATCGCAGACGCGTTGGCGGGCTGAAGGAAAGGCAAAACCATGGTTGCAATTCGAGTGATCCGCGAAGACGGGGCAGACCCCGCCGTGGCGCTTCCGTCTTACGAAACTGCGGGTGCTGCTGGCGCGGACGTGCGTGCCAACTTGCCCGAGGGGGTTTCGATTATGCTGGAGCCCGGACAGCGGGCGCTTGTGCCGACCGGTCTGCGCATTGAAATCCCGCAGGGATACGAGGTTCAAGTTCGACCCCGCTCGGGCCTTGCACTGAAACACGGGATCACGCTGCCCAATACGCCGGGCACTATTGACAGTGACTATCGCGGACCTTTGGGGGTGATCGTGATGAATTCCGGCCAGGAACGGTTCGAGATTGCTCATGGCGATCGTATCGCGCAGCTGGTAGTTGCCCCTGTTGTGCAGGCGGCATTTGAACTGGCTGAGGCATTGGGTGAAACAGATCGCGGGGCTGGTGGTTTCGGCTCGACCGGGCGCGGCTGATGCTGCTGGTTCTTGTTCTGGCAGCTGGGCTATGGGGCGTCGGCTATATCGCGGGCGCGTCAAAAACCGCGCGTGTGGTGTCGGTGAGTGTGTTGTTGGTCGGGGTGATCCTGTCTCATCTGATCTTTCCGGATGGGCATCCCCTGCGCGAAGCAACCGGTGGGTCCGCGGCACTGTGGCTGATCCTTGCAGGTTTCGCGGCCATCGTTTTGCTATATGGCCGTGTGCTGAAGGCCCTTCGCAACCGTGCAGTAAAGGCCTCCAAACCGGAATCTACCTTGCCCTCTGACCGTTTCACTGAAACCGAGCTGAACCGGTATGCCCGCCACATCGTGCTGCGCGAATTGGGCGGGCCGGGTCAGAAAAAGTTGAAACAAGCCCGTGTTCTGGTGATCGGTGCGGGAGGTTTGGGCGCCCCGGCGCTGCAATACCTGGCGGCCGCAGGTGTGGGTACAATCGGGGTCATTGACGACGACATAGTCGAGAATGCGAACCTTCAGCGGCAGGTGATCCACCGCGATGCAGATATCGATATGCCCAAGGTCTTTTCCGCCCAGCAAGCGATGGAGGCGCAGAACCCGAATGTGGTGGTTCTGCCCTTTCATCGCAGATTGAGCGATGATATCGCGGCAGATCTTTTTGCCGACTTCGATCTGATCCTTGACGGTACGGATAATTTTGAGACCCGCTATCTGGCCAACCGGACTGCCGCCGCGCTGGGCAAGCCTCTGATTTCGGGGGCCTTGTCGCAGTGGGAAGGGCAGCTCAGCGTGTTTGACCCAGCCAATGGCAGCCCGTGCTATCAGTGTATCTTTCCCGAAGCCCCGGCCCCCGGTCTGGCCCCGTCCTGCTCCGAGGCCGGTGTGATTGGCCCGTTGCCGGGCGTCGTCGGATCGATGATGGCGGTTGAGGCGATAAAGGTGATCACGGGCGCTGGCATGGCGCTGCGGGGTGAGATGCTGATCTACGACGCCCTATATGGTGAAAGCCGCAAGATCACACTGACCCGCCGTGCTGATTGCCCCATCTGCGGTACCGCAAGCGATTAACCTTTCTTAACGTGGGCTGGGGGTTCTGGAACACCCGGCCATGGCGAACTAGCTATAGGGTCAAAGGAGATCCGCATGACCAACCCGATCCTGTCCAACTGGACCACCCCATTCGAAATAGCCCCTTTCGCCGATATTTCGGATGATGATTTTGCCCCGGCTCTGGATCAGGCGATGACCGCGCATAACGCCCAGATCGATGCGATTGCAGCAAATGCAGAGGCCTCTACTTTCGCCAACACAGTCGAAGCCCTCGAGGCTGCGGGCGAGCAGCTGGACAAGGTTCTGTCGGTCTTCTTCACCGTTGCAGGCGCAGACAGCAACCCAAAGCGGGAAGAGTTGCAGCGCGCGTTTTCACCCAAGCTTTCGGCGCATTTCTCGGGAATTTCCTCGAACAAGGCGCTGTTTGAACGCGTTGCCGACCTTTGGGCACGGCGCGATGACCTGAACCTGACCGAGGAACAGGCACGCGTTCTGATGCTGACCAATCGAGGTTTTGTTCGTGCAGGTGCGGCGTTGGACGGGGAGGAAGACGCTCGTATGCAAGAAATCAAGTCGCGCCTCGCCTCGTTGGGGACATCCTTTACCCAGAACCTGCTGGCGGATGAGCGGGATTGGTTCATGGACCTGACCGAACAAGATCTGCAGGGCCTGCCGGATTTCGTTGTGAATGCGGCGCGCGCTGCTGGTGTGGAAAAGGGCGCGGGGGGGCCGGTTGTTACTCTGTCCCGGTCGCTGATCGTGCCGTTTCTTCAGTTTTCACCTCGTCGGGACCTGCGCGAAAAAGCATATCGCGCCTGGGCTGCCCGCGGGGCGAATGGCGGCGAGACCGACAATCGCGAGATCGCGGCTGAGATTCTGGGTTTGCGTGAGGAACGCGCCAAGCTGTTGGGTTATGACAGTTTCGCCGATTACAAGGTGGAAACCGAGATGGCGCGCACGCCGGACCGGGTGCGTAAGCTGTTGATGCAGGTGTGGGAACCTGCCAGGGCCCGCGCCGATGCGGACGCAGAAATCCTGACCCGGATGATGCAGGACGACGGCGTCAACGGCCCGCTGGAAGCATGGGACTGGCGCTATTATGCTGAAAAGCGGCGTAAGGCGGAACATGATCTGGATGAGGCGGAACTGAAACCCTACCTACAACTTGACCGAATGATCGAGGCATCGTTTGCTTGCGCAAATCGCCTGTTCGGGCTGGAATTCAAGCCTTTGAACGTGCCGCTTTATCACCCTGATTGCCGCGCGTGGGAGGTTACACGCAACGGTCGGCACGTCGCCGTGTTCATCGGTGACTACTTTGCACGGGGGTCAAAGCGATCAGGTGCCTGGTGCAGCGCGATGCGGGCACAGGCCAGATTCCCGAATGAACAGGCACCGATTGTCATCAATGTCTGCAACTTCGCCAAGGGTGATCCGGCACTGCTGTCTTATGACGATGCACGCACCCTGTTCCACGAATTTGGCCACGCCTTGCACCAGATGCTGTCCAATGTGACCTACGAAAGCATCTCGGGTACCTCGGTTGCGCGCGATTTTGTCGAACTGCCCAGCCAGCTTTATGAACACTGGCTGGAAGTGCCCGAAGTTCTGGCCGAGTTTGCCACCCATGCCGAAACGGGCGAGCCGATGCCGCAAGAGATGCTTGAAAAAGTGCTGAATGCTGCCAATTTCGACCAGGGGTTCCAGACGGTGGAATATGTCGCCTCGGCCCTTGTTGATCTGGCCTTCCACGATGGCGACGCCCCAGCAGACCCGATGGCAAAACAGGCCGAGGTTCTAGCCGGGTTGGGGATGCCGCAAGCCATTGGAATGCGCCATGCCACGCCCCACTTTGCGCATGTATTCGCAGGCGATGGCTATAGCTCGGGCTATTACAGTTATATGTGGTCCGAGGTGATGGATGCTGACGCCTTTGCCGCCTTCGAAGAAGCAGGTGGCGCCTTCGATCCCGAACGGGCCAAAGCGCTGGAAGATAGTATCTTGTCCACCGGCGGTTCGCGCGAGGCAGAGGACCTGTATCTTGCGTTCCGGGGGCGATTGCCGGGCGTGGATGCCCTGCTAAAAGGCCGCGGTTTGATTGCGGCGTGACGTCAGTAGCCCAGCGTGCGGTCGACCAGGTGCACAAAGGGCTCACCGGCTTCGCCACGCCGGATGTTTTCGCAAATGACCTGTGCGGCAGTGACAGGGCGTGTCTCGGACGCTATGTGAGGGGTCACGGTGACATTCGGATGCGCCCAATAGGGGTGGTCGGCGGGCAAGGGCTCGACACGAAACACATCCAGCGTTGCGTGGCCCACCTGACCCGAGTTCAGGGCATTCAACAGCGCATCATCATCAATCAGCGGCCCGCGTCCCGGGTTGATGATCCGCGCACCTTTGGGCAGCAGGGCCAGCGTTTCCGCATTCAGCGCATTTTCAGTGGCAGTAGTATCGGGCAGCAACAGTACTACAATTTCTGCGTGAGAAAGCGCCTGGCGCAACCCTTCGGCACCATGCAGGCATGTTACACCGGGAATGTCCCTGGCTGTACGGCTCCAGCCTGAGACCCGAAACTCAAGCGCTGTCAGCGCGCGGGCCACGGCTTCGCCCAATGCACCAAGCCCCAGAATACAAACGTTGCGCTCTTGCGCCAGCGGTGGGACGTCTGGGGTCCAGACACCGTCCTGTACCATGATGTGCCGGTCCATCCCCAGATGGTAGCGCAGCACGTGGCCAACCACCCACTCGATCATACCCTGCGTCAGACCGTGATCCACCATCCGCGCCAGCGGAACGGTCAGTGTTTCGTTACCCACGATTTTTTCGACCCCGGCCCAAAGGCTCAGCACCGCTTTCAGGCGCGTGAAAGGTCTGAAATCCTGTACCCCTCCGTTTGGGGCGTAAACAACGTAGTCGACCTGATCCGGTTCGAACTCGGTTCCAAGCTGAACGTCCAGACCCGCCTCATCAAGATATTGTGTCAGCAGCGGCTCATACACCGGCCATAGGGCAGGGCGCGCGGAAAACAGGACGTTCACAGACATCAGAGACCTTTCAGATCAACGGGGGCGGTGAATATGGGCGCTTTGGACGATGCCAAAGGCTGCCATTAGAACCAGCATGGCCGAGCCACCATAGCTGACCATCGGCAATGGTACACCCACGACAGGAGCCATGCCCATCACCATCGACATGTTGACGGCAAAAAACAGGAAGAAGTTCAGCGCGATACCCAGCGTGACCAGAGATGAAAACCGGTCCTTGGTTGCCAGTGCCGTGACCATGCAGAAAACCAGAATCAAGGCATAAAGGGTCAACAGGGTCGTTCCCCCGACAAATCCGAACTCTTCGGCCAACGTCGTGAAAATGAAATCGGTGTGCTTTTCGGGCAGGAAGTTCAGGCGGGACTGCGTGCCCTGCATGAACCCACGCCCGTTCCAGCCCCCGGAACCCAAGGCAATCTTGGATTGGGTTATGTGGTAACCGGCCCCCAGGGGATCGGTGGACGGGTCCAGAAAGGTGTCGATGCGCCGAAACTGATAGTCCTTCAGCAATTGCCAGTCGGTCCCACGGCTGTTGAAAACAGTGGCGATCAGACCCACGACAGCAGCAATAACGGCGGCAAAATAGGCCCAGTGAACCCCTGCCAGAAACATCAACCCACCTCCTGCGGCCAGAAGCAGGATAGATGTGCCGAGATCGGGCTGTTTCAGAACCAGCAATGTAGGCAGGATGATCAGGACAACCGGGATAAGAACCCAAAGCGGGCGGGATGTTTTATGCGAGGGAAGCCAGTCGTAATAGGCCGCAAGCAACATGACCAGCGTGACTTTCATGACCTCCGAGGGTTGCAGGCGCATGAACCCAAGGTCGATCCAGCGCTGCGCACCCATTCCGATGGTGCCGAACAGTTCAACAAATACCAGCAAAGCCACCGAGCCGAGATAGGCCAGCACCGACATGTTGCGCCAGAACCAGATCGGAACCAGTGCGATGATGAACATCACTGCCAGACCAAGCCCGAAACGTTCCATCTGCGGCTCGGCCCAGGGCGTCCACGAACCGCCCGCAACGGAATACAACATCAGAAAGCCCGCGCTGGCGGTGCTGATCAACAGCAACGTCAGCGGCCAGTTCATATACAGGAATTTGCGAAACCCCGACGGCGTGGATTTGACGGCATATTCAAGATAGCTCATGCACGGTCCTTTCCATCCGGTCGCGCCTTGGGGCGTTTTTCACCCTCCAGCCGTTTTTGCTGTTCTTTGATGTGTTCGCGGTCGGCGACGGGGTAGGCTTCAAGCGGCGGAGTGCCGTCATAAAGAGCTTGCAGCATGATGTCGCGTGCAATCGGGGCTGCGGCCGTGGACCCGCCGCCGCCATGCTCAACAACCACGGCTACGGCGTATTTCGGGTTATCAAACGGTGCAAAGCAAACGAACAGTGCGTGGTCGCGGCGTTCCCACGGCAGGTCCTCGTTGCGGATCACGCCTGCCGCCCGTTCGGCCTTGGTTATGTTTCGAACCTGGCTGGTTCCGGTTTTCCCTGCCATCCGGAACTCATCCGCGATGATGCGGCTTCGATATGCCGTGCCCCGCCTGTCATTCGAGACCGAGAACATGGCCTTGCGGACCTGTTCCAGATTGTAGGAATTGAGGCCCAGTGGTTCTCCGGCGCCCGAGGGTTGTTCAACACCGTCGATCGAGCGCACCAGGCGCGGCGTGACTGCACGACCGGTGGCGATGCGGGCGGTCATCACAGCCAGTTGCAGCGGCGAAGCCAGCATGAAGCCCTGACCGATGGACGCGTTTGCCGTATCGCCCACAAGCCACTCCTGACCATACGCGCGCTGCTTCCATTCCTGATTGGGGGCCAGCCCATCTGCCACTGCAGACATCGGGATATCATGCTTGACCCCCAGTCCCAAAGTGCGGGCCATGTCAGAGATCTTGTCGATGCCAACCCGCAGAGCCACGTCATAGTAATAGACATCGCAGCTGCGTTTCAGCGAGAGGTTGAGGTCGACCGTCCCGTGCCCACCACGTTTCCAGCAATGGAAGCGACGACTGCCGACCTTCAGGTGCCCGGGGCAGTACACGGTGTTGCCGGGGGAGACTACGCCAGCTTCCAACGCGGCCAGCGCGGTGACCATCTTGAAGGTCGATCCCGGAGGATATGTGCCTTGCACGGACTTATTCGCCAGCGGACGATACTTGTCTTCTGTCAGTGCCCGGTAATCGGCGACCGAAATGCCGCGAACAAACAGGTTCGGATCAAAACTGGGTGCCGAGGCGACCGCGCGCAGGTCGCCGGTTTCGCAGTCTATGACAACTGCGGCCGCACTTTCGCCCGCCAGTCGCGCCTGTGCATATTGTTGCAGTTCAGCGTCGATGGACAGTTGCAGATCTGCCCCGGGTTGTCCTTCCTGCCGGTCAAGCTCGCGCATGACACGCCCCGTCGCGTTGACCTCGACCCGCTTTGCACCGGCTTTGCCGCGCAGTTCGATTTCCTGCTTTGCCTCAAGGCCGACCTTTCCAATCTGGAATCTTGGGATGCGCAATACCGGCTCAGGGTCTTCGATTTTGCTGAGGTCATAGTCGCTGACCGGGCCGACATAGCCGACGATATGGGCGAAATCCTCGTATCGTGGGTATTGCCGCGTCAGGCCGACCTCGGGCGTTACGCCCGGCAGCGCCGGAGCATTGACCGCAACCTTCGAGATATCCTCCCACGTAACCTGATCCGCCAGCGTCACCGGCAGAAACGGGGCCGAGCGGCGCATTTCAGTCCTGGCGCGCTCGATCTCATCTTCGTTCAGAGGGATCAGTTCCGACAGTTTGGCGATGACTTTTTCCACGTCATCGGCATCCTCACGCACAATGACGATGCGATAGGAAGGTGAGTTCTGGCCGATGATCTGACCGTTCCGGTCATAGATACGCCCACGGGTCGGTGGGATAAGCCGGATGTTGATGCGGTTTTCTTCGGCCAACAAGCGATATTCGTCGGCCTGTTCTACCTGCATGAACCGCATTCGTGCCGCCAGACTGCCTATGAACACCGCCTGTAGACCGCCCAGCAACAGCGCTCTGCGTGGCAGACGCTTATAGGCAAGGCCCTGGGATTTGGGTTTGCGCTGTTTCATGCCCGGCTTCTCACAGCGCTGACATCAGCAGCGGATATGCGGCGGACCCCCAACGCGCTTTGGCTAAGCAACACGACCAACGGGTAGACAGCGACCGTCAGCACAAGCTGAACCACGACCGGCCCCAGTGCAGCCTGCTGCACGGACATCACCGATAGTACTAACCTGTTCATCAAGATGACCGCCGTGATCACAATGCCGACAGACATCCACTCCCCGGCAAATCCCGCATCCCTCATACCCAAAGCCGCTGACCGCAGATAGGTCGACCCGACTACGGTCAGCGCTGCCAATAGACCCGGTGGACGTTGCAGCAGAAAGTCGGCCATCAGCATGACAAGCGCGACCAAAACAGTCGGGACGTAATCGGGCCGCCGCAACACCCAGGCAAAAGTCAGGGCAATCAGGACGTCGGGAAAAGGCCAACGATCGGGTTGAGCGTCCAATGGCAACAGGTGCAGAAACAGCACAGCAAAAGCCAGCAAGGCATAAAGGCTGCGCATGGCCCAGATTTGCGAAGTCGGTCTATCCATCGCTGACCTCATCCGGGGTCAATGCCACCTCTGGGCGGGTGGGGCCTACGATACTACCCGGATCCTGAATGGGCGGAGCCGAGTGAAACCGCAGAACCCTGAGAAACTCGAGCCTTTCGAAATCTGCCGACAGTCGGACCCGCAGGCGCCCCCCTGGGTCTGCCGCGATTTGACCGATCAGCAGGCCCGCAGGAAACACGCCGCCATCACCCGAAGTGATCACCCGGTCACCGGGGCGAACCAACTCGCGGTTCTCAAGAAACTCCACCGCGGGCGCGGGGTTGTTGTCGCCTTTGATCAGAGCGGTCTGCCCAGAAGGTTGAATGGTTGCGGGAATGGCGCTGGTCGCGTCCGTCATAAGGATCACGCGTGCCGTGTCAGGGCCAACACCTGATATCCGGCCCACCAGGCCAATGCCGTCCATCGTGGCCCATCCATCTACGATCCCGTCACGCTCTCCGACATTCAGCAGAACGGATTGCCGGAATGGCGACCCGCTGTCGGCCATGACAACGCCGGTGATGTAGGTCAGACGAGGGTCAAGGCGGACATTGTTCAAATCCAGCAGTCGCGCGTTTTCCTGTTCGAGCTGCAAAGCAGCCTCTTTCCAGGCGCGCATTAGGCGCAGTTCGCTACGCAGTTCCCTGTTTTGCTCGCTCAGGCGCTGATAGCTTTGGAAGTCACGCACCAGATTGACGGCGGCAGTCACCGGGACCATGGCCCATTCCATTGATGGTACAACCGTATCCACGATTCGCGCGCGGAACCGTTCTACGCGCGGGCTGTCGATGCGCCACAAAAGGAAGATACCAAGCAGGCACAGCACAACTATCCCCAGCAACAAGCGTCGCAGGGGGGTCGTGTACTCATCGCGCTGTGATCGGTCTTTTGCCACAGGTTACCTTCCCGTGCTGCTCGCGCCGATATAACCCTATCTTCCGAGGGTGCGCGCCTTAGCTTTCGTAGTCAATCGCGTGGCGCAGCTGTTTTTCATATTCCAGTGCCTTGCCGGTGCCCAAAGCCACACAATTCAGGCTTTCGTCCGCAATGGATACCGCCAGGCCTGTCTGTTCGCGCAGGGCCAGGTCCAGATCGCCCAGCAGCGCGCCGCCACCGGTTAGCATCACACCACGGTCGACAATGTCAGCTGCCAGATCGGGGGGCGTTGTCTCAAGTGCGGTCATAACCGCCTCGCAGATCTGTTGCACGGGCTCTGACAACGCTTCGGCTATCTGGGCCTGGCTGATCTCGATTTCCTTGGGCACGCCGTTCAACAGGTCACGCCCCCGGATATGCATCGACTGACCGCGCCCGTCGTCGGGCATGCGGGCGGTGCCGATGGTTGTCTTGATGCGCTCAGCCGTGGATTCACCCACCAGAAGGTTCTGTTGGCGACGCAGGTAGGAAATGATGGCCTCGTCCATCCGGTCACCACCAACACGGACCGAACGGGCATAGACAATGTCGCCCAACGACAGAACCGCAACCTCGGTGGTGCCCCCGCCAATATCGACAACCATGTTGCCGGTCGGGTCGGTGATCGGCATGCCGGCCCCGATCGCGGCCGCAATCGGTTCGGCAATCAGGCCCGCGCGACGGGCACCTGCTGACAGGACCGACTGACGAATTGCGCGCTTTTCGACCGGGGTTGCGCCATGGGGAACGCAGACAATGATCTTGGGTTTCGAGAAAGTCGAGCGCTTGTGCACCTTGCGGATGAAGTGCTTGATCATTTCTTCGGCAGTATCAAAATCGGCGATCACACCTTCGCGCATCGGACGGATGGCCTCGATCGAACCGGGTGTCCGACCCAGCATCAGCTTTGCATCTTCGCCAACGGCCAGAACTTTCTTCACACCGTCCTTGACGTGATAGGCCACAACCGAAGGTTCAGACAGGATGACACCGCGCCCCTTGACGTAAACCAGCGTGTTTGCTGTTCCAAGGTCGATAGCCATGTCCGCTGTGAACAGGCCGCCCAGATTGCCAAAGATCCCCATGTTTTCCCTGATCCTGTAATGTCGGTTTTCTACTGCCCGCGACTCGACGGTTTCGGGACGGATGACTTATAGGGTGCCATCACGCCCGGTAAAAGGGCTGATTCCGCGACAATCAGCACCTTTCCGCCTTATTGAATGGGACTTTAGAAGGCAAAATGCTCTCTTATCAACACATTTACCACGCCGGGAATCTGGCGGATGTCCAAAAGCACGCATTACTGGCGTGGGTGCTGGATTATCTGACACGCAAAGACAAGCCGCTCAGCTATATCGAGACGCATTCCGGGCGTGGGTTGTACCGGTTGGATGCAGACGAATCCGTTCGGACAGGAGAGGCAGCGGCAGGGATCGGTCGCGCACAGCGGGAAGGGTGGTTCGGGCCCGACCACCCGATGGCGCAGGTCCTGAAGCAAGTACAAACCCGGTACGGCGACATGGCCTATCCTGGATCACCTATGATTGCCGCGACTATGTTGCGGGAACAGGACAGTTTGCACCTCGCGGAACTGCACCCACAGGAATTTGCGGCCCTGTCGTTGGCGATGTCGCCGTTTGGGGCGAAGGTCTATCAGCAGGATGGGTTCGATCTGGCACAGTCTTTGCTGCCTCCGACTCCGCGCCGGGGCATGATGCTGATTGACCCCAGTTACGAGGTGAAAACCGATTACGACCGCATGCCCGGCATTATCGCCAAGCTGCACCGCAAGTGGAATGTGGGCGTGATTGCCCTTTGGTACCCGATCCTGACGGATGAGAGGCACGTCGGGATGGTCGCCGCTTTGAAGGCTCAGAATATGCCGAAATCTGTGCGTCATGAGGTCCGCTTTCCCGCCGCGCGCGAAGGGCATCGGATGGTGGGGTCCGGGATGTTCATTGTGAATGCGCCATTCGGGTTTGCCGAAGAAACGCAAAAACTGGATGCGCTTTTTTCCGGTCTCGGCTGACACCAGACGACATGTTGAAGGCGCACGCCACCTCGCCGATACACGCCCTGCATGTACCGATTAAAATTCTTGTTCGGTCAGGGCATGCGGCACTAGACTTGGCGCTGGGGGGATCGCAATGAATCGCAGACTCGCAGCAGTTCTGGCAGCAGACATGGTGGGTTACAGCCGCCTGATGGAAGCGGATGAACAAGGCACCTTGGCCCGTTTGCGCACTCATAGGATCGAATTAATCGACCCGTCGATCGAAAAAAACCGAGGCACTGTTATCAAGACAACCGGCGATGGGATGTTGGTCGAGTTCACCAGCGCCTGCGATGCCGTGGCTTGTGCCGTCGAAGTCCAGAACCGGATGTTTCGCAGAAATGCAGATGTGCCTAAGGATCAGCGCATCCAATTTCGGATCGGCATCAATCTGGATGAAATCATCTTTGAAGACGGGGATATTTTCGGCAGTGGGGTCAATGTGGCCGCGCGCCTGGAACAATCTGCCTCTCCTGGTGACGTGTTGATTTCCGGCGCGGTGCACAACCAGGTGACCAGTCGGCTGGATCTTCGCTTTCAGGATCTGGGGGAGATTTCGCTCAAGAATATTTCCCAGCCGGTTCATGCCTTCCGCGTTGAACTGGACGCGCCTGCTGCGGCGGCTGGTGAAAATTCCAAAGAGGACGGCTCAACCAGAGTCGTCAAACCGACAATTGCGGTTCTGCCGTTCGAGAACATGAGCGGCGATCCCGAACAGGAGTTCTTCGTCGACGGTTTGACTGAAGACCTGTTAACAGAACTCAGCCGTCGGCACGAGTTGTTCGTGATTTCGCGCAATTCCAGTTTCGTCTACAAGGGGCAGGCCGTGAACCTTCGCCAAGTCGGCGAGACTCTGGGCGCGCAATACATCGTCGAAGGCAGTGTGCGCAAAGCCGGAAATCGCCTGCGCGTCACGGTACAGTTGATCGACAGTCAGAACGACGCCCATATCTGGGCCGAGAAATACGACCGTGACCTGGATGATATTTTTACCATCCAGGACGAGGTCACTTCGGCAGTTGTGGCGACACTGCCGGGCCGCATCGAAGCGTCGCAACAGGAAGACTTAAAGCGAAAGACCCCTTCAAATTTCGCGGCGTATGAGTGCGTTCTGGCCGCAAAGGTTCTGCACCACCGCAGCACACGTGAGGACAATGCCGAAGCGATGAAGCTGATCGAGCGGGCCATCGAACTGGACCCGGAATATGCTCATGCCCATGCCTGGCGCGGTTGCATTCGCGGTCAGGCCTGGGGGTACGGCTGGGCCGAGGACGGCGAGGCGATGAAGATGCTGGCGTTGGATTCGGCCAAGAAGGCGGCGTCACTGGACGATAACGATGCCGACGTACACAGACTGATGGCGGCGGTGGAAATTTTGCAAAATGACCTTGGGCGCGCCCGCTACCATCAGGAACGCGCGCTGTCTTTGAATCCAAACTACGATTTGGTCGTGGTGCAGATGGGAGAGTTGCTGACCTGGTCTGGTCGGCCCGAGGAAGGCGCCGGGTGGATCGAAAAAGCGATGCGTCTGAACCCCCATCATCCGGCCCGGTTCTGGAGCCATTTGGGCAAAGCCCATTTCGGCGCAAAGCAATATGAAGCTGCGATCGAGGACTTTTCGCGCTTGCCGGCATTGGATGTGGTTCAGCACGCCTATGTTGCGGCGTGTCACAGTTGGCTGGGCAACGAGGCCAAAGCCCGCCAACATGTCAAGGAAATCCATGTGTCACAGCCGGATTTGACTGTTCAGGACCTTGTCGCGAACCTTCATTACGGACGCGAAGAGGATTTGCAGCATCTTATCCAGGGGCTGGCTAAGGCCGGATTGTCCTGAGGTAAAAAACGGCCCGGAAGTTCGGGCCGTTTTCTGGAGCTTCGTCGATCAGGTCAGGTCTTTATAGCTGATCTCGCGCGCATCTGCGCCCGGTCCAGCCTTTTCACGGCGCACGATCAGGCGGTTGAGAGCGTGGATATAAGCCTTAGCTGACGCCACGACGGTATCGGTGTTTGCCGACTGGCCTGTTGCGATCATGCCATCCTCTTCCAGGCGCACGGAAACCGTTGCCTGCGCGTCCGTGCCCTCGGTTACGGCATGAACCTGATAAAGCTGAAGACGCGCCGTGTTGGGATAAATCGCACGAATCGCCTTAAAGGTTGCATCCACCGGGCCGTCGCCATGTTCGGTGGCGATTTTATCCACGCCTTCAACTTCCAGCTCGACCGTCGATTCCGCCTGACCACCCGTGCCGCAAGTCACCTTCATCGAAACCAGTTGCAGGTGGTCGTCAGCCTCGTCCAGCGTCATCAGCGCAATGAGATCGTCGTCGAACACCTCTTTCTTGCGATCCGCCAGATCCTTGAACCGGACGAAGATATCCTTGAGTTGGTTGTCACCAACCTCAAACCCTAGCGTTTCGAGCTTGTCGCGCAAGGCTGCGCGGCCCGAATGTTTGCCAAGCGGCAAGGATGTTCCCGACAGACCAATGTCCTCAGGACGCATGATTTCAAAGTTTTCGCGGTTTTTCAGCATCCCGTCCTGATGGATGCCACTTTCATGGGCAAAAGCGTTCTTGCCGACAATTGCCTTGTTGAACTGCACCGGAAAACCCGAGACCGTCGCAACCCGACGCGAGATGTGCATGATCTTGGTGGTGTCGATGCCAGTGTGCCACGGCATGATATCGTTGCGCGTGCGCAGTGCCATGACCACTTCTTCCAGCGCCGTGTTGCCTGCGCGTTCGCCCAGACCGTTGATGGTGCATTCAATCTGGCGCGCACCGCCTGCGACAGCGGCCAGCGAGTTCGCGGTCGCCATGCCAAGGTCGTTGTGGCAATGGGTGGCAAAGATCACGTCATCCGCCCCCGGCACCGTTTCGATCAGCCGCTTGATCAGGTCCGCGCTTTCCACCGGAGCGGTATAGCCCACCGTATCCGGGATGTTGATCGTGGTTGCCCCGGCCTTGATCGCGATCTCGATCACACGACACAGGTAATCCCATTCGGTTCGGGTCGCGTCCATCGGAGACCACTGCACGTTTTCGCACAGGTTGCGCGCATGGCTGACCGTTTCGTGGATCTTGTCGGCCATCTCGTCCATCGTCAGATTCGGGATGGCACGGTGCAGCGGTGAAGTGCCGATGAACGTGTGAATGCGGTTCTTCTCGGCGTGTTTTACCGCCTCCCAGCAGCGGTCGATATCGGCAAAATTCGCGCGGGCCAGACCGCAGATGCGGCTGTTTTTCGACCGTTGTGCAATTTCGGTCACAGCCTTGAAATCGCCTTCCGACGCGATGGGGAAGCCGGCCTCGATAATATCGACGCCCATGTCGTCCAGCAACTCGGCGATCTCGAGCTTTTCGTCATGGGTCATGGTGGCGCCGGGGCTCTGCTCGCCGTCGCGCAAAGTGGTATCGAAGATCAAGACGCGGTCTTGGTCGGTCACGTTGGTCATGGGGTTCTCTTTCTTCTTCTGTCCTAAAGCCTATGGCGCGCTGGCGTCCTCCTCTGAGCGGGCGCGCCGGATGGCACGCTCAGAGGCGGATTAGGATCAGTAGGCCACGCAGCGACGCACCGCGAAGGGCGGTGTCGACACAAGGGATATCTGCGCGGTTGATCATGGGATAGAGGTTATACAGAGCCCGCCGGGAATGGAAAGAACCAATTTGCAATACGCGAACTTCTGGCAACTGCCCTTTTTTGACAGCCTTGATTGTTCGCACAGCGCCGCTAGCTGGTCACGGATGGAAACTGCATTGATAATTGGTGCTTCTGGCGGAATTGGCGCAGCTGTTACCGGACGGCTGGTTGAGCAGGGCGTTTCGGTCACGCGTTTGTCCCGGTCGGAGGACGGCTTTGACCTGACTGATCGGGACAGGACGATGCTGATGCTTGAAAGCCTGCCAGACCAGTTTGATCTGATTCTGGTGGCTTCGGGCGCGTTAGAGATAGACGGCGCTTTGCCGGAAAAGACCATTCGGGCGATTTCAGCCAAAGCCATGATGGATCAGTTTGCGTTGAATGCCGTTGGTCCGGCATTGGTGCTAAGCCGCGCGTATCAGCTGTTGCCGCGACATAGACGATCTGTATTCGCGGTGCTTTCGGCGCGGGTGGGATCAATCGGGGATAATCGGACAGGTGGTTGGATCAGCTACCGTGCGGCTAAGGCAGCGGTCAATCAGGTCGTCCATACCGCCGCAATTGAATTGGCCCGAACACATAAACAAGCAATTTGCGTCGCCCTTCACCCCGGCACGGTAAAAACAGAGTTCACGAACAAATACCTGGGTCGTCATCCTGCCGTCGAACCTGAAGCAGCCGCCGACAACCTGTTGAACGTGATACGCGGGTTAACGCTGGCTGATACCGGTGGGTTCTATGATTGGGCCGGTAAGCCGGTCCCGTGGTGAGCCCTCACCCGTCCGAGCTTCCGGTTGCCTCAGTATTTGCATCCGGGCCGGGTTGCGGGGCAGGGGTGTCAGCGTCACTCTGCTGGTCCGAGGTCTGGTCCGGCAACACGCCGTTTTCCCAGACACCGCTTTCCTCCTGGCCGTTGGCATAGCGCATCGTCCCACTGCCCTGCCGTTTGTTGTCGACAAAGCTGCCCTCATACACGTCGCCGTTCGAGTAGGTGGCGGTACCCACGCCGTTGATTTTTCCGTCCGACCAGTCGCCCGAATATTTGAACCCGGCGGGGGTTACGATTTCGCCTTTGCCATGCCGTTTTCCGTTCTGGAAATCACCGATGTAGACCGTGCCATCGGAATAGGTCGCCTTGCCTTTGCCCTGACGCACACCTTCAACCCAGTCGCCGTCATATACCGAGCCATCTGCGCGCGTAACCACACCTTTGCCGTGGCTTTGCGCGTTTTTGAATTGGCCTTTGTAGATCATACCATTGGTATACGTGGCCGTGCCTTGACCCTCGATAACACCCGCGATCCATTCGCCTTCATAGGTCGATCCGTCCGGATAGGTGATGCTGCCGTTTCCTTCGGCCAGATCGGCAACGAAATCGCCGACATAGACAGAGCCATCCGGATAGGTCACTTCGCCTAGGCCTTCAATCTGCCCGGCGTTCCAGTCGCCGGTATACACAAAGCCGTCTGTTCCGGTGAACGTTCCTTTGCCGTGGCGACGGTCGTCGACAAAATCGCCTTCGTAAACATCCCCCTGCGCGTGGGTCACTTTGCCCTTACCGTAGCGGCGCCCTTCTTGAAGTTCGCCTTCGTATATATCGCCATTGGAATAAGTCAGGCTGCCCGTCCCGGTGATCTGGTCGCCGGACCAATCCCCTGAATACACCATTCCGTCGGGCATCGTCTGCGTGCCGGTTCCATCGCGCAAACCTGCGTTGACGTCGCCGTCGTAAACGCTGCCATCCGTATAGGTGATCCTGGCCTTGCCCTGCCGCTCACCGTCGACCCAGTCGCCATCATAGATATATCCGTCGGGAAAACTCAGCACGCCTTTGCCATGTCGCTGAGCGTTCCTGAACTCACCCTCATAGCGCGTGCCGTTCGCGAATTCAGCGATGCCGGTGCCGTTGATTGACCCTTTGGACCAATCGCCCTCGTAGCTGCTGCCATTGGCATAGATGATCTTGCCGCGCCCTTCGGGCTGACCCTTGGCGAACATGCCTTCGTAGACTGACCCGTCGGGGTAGCGTGTCGTACCCTGACCCTGAATTTCGCCTTCTACCCACTGCCCCGTGTATTCAAACCCATTCGGCAGCCGATACGTTCCTGTCCCGTGCCGCAACCCGTTCTCGTAAGTGCCTTCATAGACACCGCCAACTTCATCATCCTTGACGATGACAGTCCCGTCCTGCGCGAAAGCAGTGGCAGCTGCCAGGCTCATCCCCGCTGCCAAAATTGAGTTTCGGATCACGTTCATTTCTGGTCCTGTCTGCCCGGTCGTCGCTGGTGATATCTCTTGCGCAAAACTAAGGTACCGTTGCAGGCAGAGCAACGGCTTTTGCCGCATTGGTCTTTTACTCGCGCGGTGATCTGCTAAATGGCAATAGGACTTACGAGGCAAGAGGGCAGCATGGCCGACCGTTTCCGCATCACTCTGGCGCAACTGAACCCGACCGTTGGCGATATCGAAGGCAACGCAGCAAAGGCCTTTGCGACATGGGAACAAGGCAAGGCAGCGGGCGCGGATCTGGTGGCTTTCCCCGAGATGTTCATCACCGGCTACAACACGCAGGATCTGGTTCTCAAACCGGTATTCCACCGCGCAGCCATGTCTGCGGTTGAAGCGCTGGCTGCAAAATGCGCCGAAGGTCCTGCAATTGCCATAGGTGGTCCCTGGGTCGATGATGGAAAGCTGTACAACGCCTACCTGATCCTGAAGGGTGGCCGGATCACCAGCAAGGTTCTGAAGCACCACCTGCCGAACGAGACGGTGTTCGACGAAGTGCGCCTTTACGATGCGGGACCTCTGGGTGGGCCGTATTCGGTAGGGAATTTCCGGATTGGCAGCCCGATCTGCGAAGACAGCTGGCACCCGGACGTGGCAGAAACGCTGGAGGAAACCGGGGCCGAGTTTTTGTTGGTCCCCAACGGGTCGCCCTATTTCCGGGATAAATACGATGTGCGGTTGAACCATATGGTCGCGCGCGTGGTCGAAACGGGACTGCCACTGATTTACCTGAATATGGTTGGCGGGCAGGATGATCAGGTCTTTGACGGTGCCAGTTTTGGCCTAAACCCGGGCGGGGAATTGGCGTTCCGGATGCCTGTTTTCGACGAGCTACTCTCTCAAGTCGACCTTGAGCGCGGCGAAGACGGCTGGCGGATCGCATCAGGTGAAATCGTGCCCCAACCGGATGAGTGGGAGCAGGATTACCGCGCGATGGTGCAGTCTCTTCGCGACTACATGGGGAAAACCGGTTTCAAAAAGGCGCTGCTGGGTTTGTCCGGCGGGGTTGATTCCGCGCTGGTCGCGACCATTGCAGTCGATGCCATCGGGGCCGAAAATGTCCGCTGCGTGATGCTCCCGTCGGAATACACCAGTCAGGCCTCGCTTGACGATGCCGAGGCGGTCGCCAAAACGCTGGGCGTGCATTATGACTACGTGCCGATCTCGGACAGCCGTGCAGCCGTTACCAGCACTTTGGCACCCTTGTTTGCAGGGCTGGATGAAGGGTTGACCGAAGAAAACATTCAATCCCGCCTGCGCGGGTTGCTGTTGATGGCGATCTCGAACAAGTTTGGCGAAATGCTGTTGACCACCGGCAACAAATCCGAGGTCGCCGTGGGCTATGCCACGATCTATGGCGACATGAACGGCGGCTATAATCCGATCAAGGATCTTTACAAGACCCGTGTGTTCGAAACCTGTCGCTGGCGCAATGCCAATCACCGCAACTGGATGATGGGCCCTGCAGGCGAAGTGATCCGTCCCTCTGTCATCGACAAACCGCCCAGTGCGGAACTGCGCGAAGATCAGAAAGACAGCGACAGCCTGCCGGATTACCCGGTGCTGGACGGAATACTTGAGATCCTGGTTGATCAGGACGGATCGATCGCGGATTGCGTCGCCGCCGGGTACAACGAAGCAGATGCTCAGAGGGTCGAACATCTGGTCTATATCAGCGAGTATAAACGGTTCCAGTCCGCCCCCGGTACGCGCCTGAGCAACCGCGCGTTCTGGCTGGACCGGCGGTATCCGATTGTGAATCGCTGGCGTGATCGCCCTTGATTGCCGCAATTCGCGCGCTGAATTGGAAACTGTGAGAGGCTTAGCGCGCCTATTGTTTTCATATTTTTCTTCTTTGATCCGCCAGGGGCGCTAAAACCGGCCTCTGACTTGCTGTTGCGCCAAGTTTCTGCCACATTTTGGCTTGAAAATTGCCCCATGTGGGGCGGATGCGGCGCAATTCTCAAAGTCGCAAGCTGATTTTGATAATGTGTGGCGCATCCGGGGTTGGATGTCTGAGTAAATGGTTTGGTTTTGACATGTATAGTGAATATCAGAGATCGCATCATGCTCTTTTGAAACGGCGGACGATGGAATCTCCGCCGCAGGAGTTGGATGAGGAAAAGCTGGAAGCGGCGATTGCCGGTGTCCTGAATGAACAGCGGCTGTCCGACGAACAGGCAGCGGCGTCGCTTCGGGCTGAGTTTCCAAGCTTGTTGCCGCAGAAGGACGTAACCGCCCAGACCGTGCAAAAAGACACCGGGTTGACCGCGAAGCTGCGTCAGAAATGGGCGGAACTGTCCGGCGCAGCGTGATGTGCTGAGGATTTTCGATGCCGTTGGCGTCTGGGCCACAGGCGTCATAAATAGTGCCAACATTGAGACAATTTGTGTTGCCAAACTTCTAGACCTTGGTCCCCATACGGGTTCAGGCGACAGAGTAATGCGTATTTATGACGGCACCAAAACCGAACCCCGTAGAATCCGATCTTGCCCTTCCCAAATCTGTTGATGTCGTCGTTGTTGGCGGCGGCATAATCGGCGTTTCAACAGCGCTGGAACTGGCAGAGCGCGGCGCTTCCGTCCTTTTGTGCGAAAAGGGACAGATTGCGGCTGAACAAAGCTCGCGCAATTGGGGGTGGGTGCGTTTGGGTATGCGAGACCCCCGCGAAATTCCCCTGATGCAAGAGGCGTTGCGGATATGGCCGACCCTTGATGCCCGCCTGGATGGCAATACCGGATATAGGCAATCCGGCATTCTTTTTGGCGCGTCCGGCAAGCGGGGCGAAGTCAATCTGAAGCGTTGGATGCGCCATGTAGAAGGATTACAGACCGGGGCAAAAATGGTGTCGGGACGCGAGTTGGCAGAGTTGTTGCACGGGCATGAAACCGGCCTGACATCTGCCCTGTACATGCCGCAGGACGGGCGCGCCGAGCCGCAATGGGCTGCCCCGGCCATAGCCGAAGCCGCACGGCGTCTGGGTGCTGTAATCATGACAGGCTGCGCCGTGCGAAGTATGGATATTCAGGATGGGCGTATCGCGGGTGTATTCACCGAGCGCGGCAAGGTCGCCTGCGGGCGCGTGGTTCTGGCGGGGGGCGCGTGGTCGCGTTTGTTTGCGGGTAATGCAGGTATCAACCTGCCGCAGCTTAAGGTTCTGAATACGGTTCTGCGGACCTCTCCGGTGAAAGATGGGCCCGAAACTGCGCTATGGTCGGATGATGTTGCGATCCGAAAGCGCGCTGATGGGGGGCACACCATCGCGTCCGGACATCAGAACACGGTCGATATCGTACCGGACAGTTTCCGGCTGGGGTTGCAGTTTCGCTTTGCCTTTGCGCAGGAATGGAAATCCCTGCGCTTTCGCTGGTCAAATCAGTGGGCTATCGAGGCCCGTCAAAACAGAAGATGGTTGCCGACCGACATAACCCCGTTCGAGCTCTGCCGGGTTTTGGATCCTGAACCTTCGCAGAAGTTTTTGCGACAAGCCTGGGCCAGTGCACGAAAAGGATTTCCTGCCTTGCTGGATAGTGAAATCGTCCAAAGTTGGGCGGGTATGATTGATGTCACCCCCGACGCCATTCCCGTAATCTCGGGCGTGGATGACATGCCGGGTATGTATATCGCCACGGGCTTTTCCGGCCACGGCTTTGGCATCGGGCCCGGCGCCGGCCGCCTGACAGCGGACCTTGTCACTGATTCAACCCCTTGTGTGGATCCGACCGCGTTCCGTCTGTCTCGGTTCACTGACGGCTCAAAAGTGCGACCGGATCCAGGTTACTAGGGGCTTAGCCCATCATCTGATAGCTGACTGGAACAAAGCGGAAGCCCTCGCCCCGTGTCTCGACAAAGCCCGCGGCAGGGAAGGGCATGTGATAGCCGACCATCGGCACCTTGTCGGCTGCCAGCATGCCAAGAACGTTTCGGCGCGCGGCGGTTGCGGCGGCCTTGTCCATGTCAAACCGAACCTCCCATTCCGGATGGGCAAAGGACCACACGTAATGGTTGGCCAAGTCCGCTGTCAGCAGAAGGCGCTGTCCGTTGCTCTCCAGATGATAAACCGTATGACCCGGGGTATGGCCGTGGGCCGCAACCGCAGTTATGCCTGACGCCACTTGCTCTCCATCACCGACAAAGCTCATCTTCTCGGCCATCGGTGTGACTTTTGCGGCCACAAGATCACCGACATTGTTTCCGGCCTCCTGCGCGGACCAGAAATCGTATTCCGTTGCCGAAGTCACATAGCGTGCGTTGGCAAAGGTCGGTGCGCCATCCGTTGTCATGCCGCCAATATGGTCGGGATGCATGTGGGTCAGTACGACAACGTCGATCTGATCCGGGCTGACACCTGCATCGGCCAAAGCGGCCTGAATGCCGCCCTGCCCAAGACCGGTGTCGAACAATACCAGTTCCGATCCGGTGTTGACCAGTGAGGGGGTAAAGAAGAATTGGGCGGTGTCGGCGGGAATAAAGTTCTCGGCCGAAACCTTTGCGAAGTCTTCATCTGACGCTCCGCCGCCAAAGATATCCTGGGCGCCATCGCGGGGCAGGCTGCCATCCAGCAAGGTCGTGACGGTAAAGTCGCCGACATGGAATGACTTGGCGATGGTCGAGTTGGCCTTGGCGTCAGAGCCTGCGGCCAAAACCGGCGCTGCTGCCGTGGCAAAGGGTAAGGCGGCAGCAGTTCCCAAGGCGGCGCGGCGAGTAAGTTTGATCGTCATTATCGTTCTCCCTGTCAGAACACCTTTGGAAAAACTAGAACGGTGTGAGATTCTGACCAGATGTTACGACATCCACGCAGGGTGCATGGATGAACAATACGTGTTAATTTTTGTTCATGTCGCGATCGCAGAACAAAACCGTTCCAACGGATCAAAGTGTAGAAGACTTCCTTAATTCGGTCCAATCAGAACGTCGGGCCGAAGAGACGCGCGCTCTGGACGACCTGTTTCGGGCTACCACCGGATTTGATCCGGTCATGTGGGGCCCGTCGATGATAGGGTATGGCCGTTATCACTATCGCTACGCCTCGGGCCGAGAGGGCGATTTTCTGGCAACCGGATTTTCCCCGCGCAAGTCGGCGCTGGTGATTTATATCATGCTGGGTTACGCGGATTTTGGCGGCATTCTGGCCCGGTTGGGTAAGCACAAGTTGGGCAAGTCCTGCCTGTACGTGAACAAGCTGGTGGATATCGACATGCAGGTTCTGTCGGAACTCATTCGCGCCGGGTTAGACGACCTTGACAGGATATGGCCCGTGGAACCGCGTTGAATCACCTGATGGATCAAGCGGCGGCTGGACAAAAACGCGCCCATGTGACAAGAGCCGCGCCAACAGGAGACACCCATGACAACCACCCGTTTCGCCCCGTCGCCCACCGGTTACATCCATGTGGGCAACCTGCGCACCGCCCTGATGAACTATCTGATCGCCCGCAAGGCGGGCGGTACGTTCATCCTGCGCATCGATGACACCGACCCCGAGCGCTCGAAAGAGGAATATGTCGATGCCATCAAACAGGATCTTGAGTGGCTGGGTTTGCACTGGGATCGCGTCGAGCGTCAATCCGAGCGTTTGGATCGCTACGCCGAAGCGGCTGACAAGTTGCGCGCGATGGGGCGGTTCTATGAAGCGTTTGAGACGCCCACCGAGCTGGACCTGAAGCGCAAGAAACAGCTGAACATGGGCAAGCCGCCGGTTTATGACCGTGACGCGCTGAACCTGTCGGATGCCGAGAAGGATGCGCTGCGCGCTGAACGTGGCAACGGTGTCTGGCGTTTCAAGCTGGATCACGAACGGATCGAGTGGACCGATGGAATTCTGGGCGACATCTCGATCGATGCGGCCTCTGTCTCTGATCCGGTTCTGATCCGTGGTGATGGGCAGGTTCTTTATACGATTGCGTCGGTGGTGGATGACACTGAAATGGGCGTGACTGATGTCGTGCGCGGCTCGGATCACGTGACCAACACTGCGACCCAGATTCAGATCATCAAGGCACTGGGCGGGGATTGCCCGCGCTTTGCGCATCACTCGCTGCTGACCGGCCCGCAGGGCGAAGCTCTGTCGAAACGCCTGGGTACGCTGGCCCTGCGCGATCTGCGTGAACAGGGCGTGCAGCCGATGGCACTGCTGAGCCTGATGGCGCGACTGGGTTCGTCCGATCCGGTCGAGCTGCGCTCGGATATGGCCGAGTTGATCGACGGCTTTGACGTGAGCCGGTTTGGTGCCGCGCCGACCAAGTTCGACGTGCAGGACCTGTTCCCGCTGACCGCCAAATACCTGCAATCGCTGCCGCTGGCGAATGTGGCCGATGCTGTCGCGGATGCCGGGGTGCCTGCCGAACTGGCCGAACCGTTCTGGGCCATGGCGCGCGAAAACATCACCACTTTGGCCGACCTCAAAGGGTGGTGGGACCTGTGCCGTGACGGCGCCGAACCGTTGGTTGCCGATGAAGATCGCGAATTCATCGCTCAGGCCATGTCGCTGCTGCCCGAAGGCCCGTTCGATGGTGAAACCTGGGGAGCCTGGACCAATGCCGTGAAAGAGGCAACAGGCCGCAAGGGAAAAGGCCTGTTCATGCCGCTGCGCAAGGCGTTGACAGGTGCAGAACGTGGCCCGGAAATGGCGGCGTTGCTGCCGTTGCTGCAGGTGATCCGCGCGCGCGTCTAACGCGGTAGTACGCGACATTTAAGGGCCACGCCTTCGGAGTGGCCCTTTGTCGTCAAACCGGTTGTTCAATCCGAACCGACAAACCGGTCAGGCGGTCATCGACAAAATCACGCTCGACAGGTTTGAGTTGTTGATGTCGCGGGTAACGTGGCTCGGCCCGGTCATTCAGGATCGGGGCATCCCAGCCGCTGGTTGTTGCAAAGAACCGGTCTGCCCCGTCTTCTCCGAACGCCCGCAAATAACCCTGAACAACAACGTCGATATAGCTGAGCAGCAAGGGATGGCGGTTGCTGGGCTCGTTGTGCCGATCCTGCGGGACGGCGTAGACAGCTATTTCAACTTCATGTTTCAGCGGATGTGAAACCGACCGGGTTGCCGGAATTCGGTCATAGGCCCATTCCCGTTCATCCAGCGCAGCCCAGTCGTTCTTGGGGACATGTGCGATCATGCCTTCGATCTCAGACTCGGGGTCCGGGACAGCTGTCAGGAACGCGACCGGGCGCAGATCAGTGTGTCGCCATGCGCGTTTCCACCCCTTCAGTTTTGCTGGGCGGGGGTCGGGAAAATCATGTGTGGCGAGGTTCACAAGGCTTCCATAACCAAAGAAATAGGGGTCGGCCATGCGAGAGGTGTCCTTTGGGTCGATTGATGTATGTCAAACCGCTTTTTTCCGCGACATGCAATAAGGCTTCATCTTTTATTCAGGGAGGCCTTCATGCGGATTACCAAACGGACGAATATCGCTGTGCGCCTGTTGATGTATTGCGCCGCACACCCGGACCGGCTGGTCACCAAAGCCGAGATCGCCGAAGTCTGCAACATCTCGGAAAACCATCTGGCTCAGGTGATCAACCAGTTAAGCCAGTTGAATTACCTGAGCACTCAGCGCGGCCGCAACGGCGGTATGTCGTTGGCGCGTCCGGCAAGCCAAATCCGGATCGGCGCGGTGTTCAGGCACGTCGAAGGGGCCTTGCCCATCGCCGAGTGTTTTGCGGATGCGGACAACACCTGTCCTTTGACCGATGCCTGTAGGCTGCGGCTGGCATTGCAGGATGCGGCGGAAGTTTTCTATGCATCTCTGGACGAAGTGTCGTTGGATGCGCTGGTTTGTGACAACGACCCGTTGCTGAAGCTGTTGCAGCCCGTGGCCTGCGTACGCTGACCTTAGTCGCTGGCCCGCAAAATGCGGGCTGGCCGGGCAGAGAGAGGGCGCAGCGCGAATGCGAAACCTGCGCAGAGCGTGACGCCGACACCGGCCAGAACGATGCCAAAGGCCGAAGACCAGATCACGGTAAAACCTGTGTCGAAGATGTAGGTGGCCACAGCCCATCCGCCCAGGATGCCAACCAGCAAGGCGACGCAGCCCGCTGCGGCGCCCAGCAGGACCGAGCGTAGTCCAAAACTGCGCAGGATGCGGCCACGGTCAGCCCCCAGCGTCTTGAGGATTGCCGCCTCGTATCTGCGGGCGGGTTCGCCGGCGGCTGCCGCCCCGATCAGCACCAGGAATCCTGTCAACAAAGACACGCCCGCGCCATACGAGGTTGCGGCGGCGATCCCTGCCAAAAGGCCCGAAACACGGTCAATTGCGTCGCGCACACGGATGGCCGTGATGTTCGGGAACTGGCCTGCAAGATCTCGCAGAATGGCGGCCTCGGCCTGTTCTTCTGCATATACCGTCGCAATAAAGCTGTGTGGCGCACCCGCCAGTGCCGACGGGTTCATCGACATGACAAAACCCATACCCGCTGTGGAAAAATCCACCTCTCGGGTTGAGGTCAGCTCTGCGGTGATATCCCGCCCCAGGATGTTGACAGTTACCTGATCGCCCAGTTTCAGACCCATCTCTTCGGCTTCTTCGGCTGCAAAGCTGATCTGTGGTGCGCCAGAATAATCCTCTGCCCACCACTCCCCCGCTGTCACCCGTGCATTTGCCGGGGGGCGGGCTGAATAGGTGACGCCGCGATCTCCCTCCAGAACCCAATGATCTCCGGCCACCTCGCGCGCAGGGCGACCGTTTATCTGGGTGATGATGCCCCGCAGCATTGGTGCGCTTTCAATGCGGCTGACAGCAGGATCGGTTTGCAGCCGTTCGGTAAAACCGGGCATCTGGTCTTTTTGAATATCGACAAAGAAGTATGAGGGCGCGACATCCGGCAGATTGCCGGAGATCGCGTTGCGCAGCGTGCCGTCAATCTGCCCAACCGCCGCCAGCACTGACAAACCCAGACCAAGTGACAAAACCACTGACCCCGCACCCTCACGCGGATCAGAGATGGCGGACAAAGCCCATCGCAGGGCAGGGCGGCCCCGCGCCAAAGGTGTCCCAGCCCGTGCCAGTTTGCGAATGGCATGGGCTGCGAGCGCCAGCAGGATCAGTGCGCCCGCAAGTCCGCCGCTAGTCCACAGGGTTAGGCGCGTTGAGCCGCTGAACCAGGACGCAATCGCGATCAGGGACGCCAATCCAATCCCGCTTGCCACGACGTAAATTGCGCGTGGGATGGGACGAGCCGCACTCAGCGCATCGCGAAACAGGGTTGCGGCGCGCACATCTTCGGTTCTGGCCAGCGGCCAGAGCGTGAAAAGAAATGCTGTCAGCAGGCCATAAAGCGCAGCCTCTATCAGCGGTTGCGGATACAGAGAAAACACTGCTGGAACGGGCAACTGGTATTCCAGCAGCGGTGCCAGCAAAAGCGGTGCCATCCCGCCCAGTACCAGCCCAATTACAATGCCAGTCAGGGACAGCACCCCGATCTGAATCATGTAAGTTTGAAAAATGGTGGAGCGATCCGCCCCCAATGTCCGCAATGTCGCAATGGTTTCCGTTTTCTGACTCAGATAGGCTCGCACGGCGGCGGACACACCGATGCCACCGACGGCAAGCCCCGACAATCCGACAAGGACCAGAAAGGCACTCAGGCGGTTGACGAATTCCGATATGCCCGGCGCGCCGTTGCGCGCATCGCTCCAGCGCATCCCCGAGCCTTCAAGCGCCGCGCTGGCTCTTGCGGACACCTCCGACAGGTTCGCGTCTTGGGGCAAGGTCAGCCGGTACCTGGTCGAAAAAAGCGTTCCGGGCTCCAGCAGGCCAGATGCCTGCAACGCTTCGGTACGCACCATTGTACGTGGCCCCAAGGCAAAACCAGCTGCGGCGCTGTCGGGTTCATTCCGAAGTGCGGCCATCAGAATGAACTCTTGCGTGCCAAGCGCGAAGTGATCACCGACCGACAAACCAAGCCGGTCTATCAGAACGGGTTCCATAATGGCACCGGGTAATCCGGACCTGCCATTCAGGGCGTCGTCCAGCGTGATGCCCGGCTCCAGTTTGACCGATCCGATGAGCGGGTAAGCCTTATCGACGGATTTGACCTGGGTCAGCGCACGTTCCGGCCCGGCGTCGCGGGGCACAACCGCCATCGAGCGGAAATCGACAATTTCTGACACCTGTTCGGATGACTGCTGCATCCAGAGGCGCTCGGCCTCAGTAGCAAAACGATAGGTGAACTCAAGCTCGGCATCGCCGCCCAGCAGGGATGCGCCTTCACGGGTCAGCCCGGTCTGAATCGCCTGACTCACCGATCCGACGGCTGCGATGGCTGCGACGCCCAAGGCCAGACAGGCCAGAAAGATGCGAAAGCCGCGCAGGCCCCCGCGCAACTCTCGACGGGCCAGCCGCGCGGCCAGCCGAAGGCTCATTCTGCGGCCTCCTGCCGGGTCATTTCGGCAATCCTGCCGTCGCGCAGCCTGATCACCCGGTCACATCGTTCAGCCAGTGAACGGCTGTGCGTTACAAGAACCAGCGTCGCATCATATTTGCGCCGAAGCCCGAACAGCAAATCAACAATCGCGGCACCGTTTGTCTCGTCCAGATTCCCGGTTGGTTCGTCCGCCAGCAAGATCTTGGGGCGTGGTGCCGATGCACGCGCCAGGGCAACTCGTTGCTGCTCGCCGCCCGACAACTGCGCCGGGTAATGATCGCGACGATGGGATAACCCCACGGCATTCAGTTCAGTCTCGGCACGGTCGAACGCATCTTTGTGCCCCGCCAGTTCCAGCGGTGTCGCCACGTTCTCCAACGCGGTCATCGTTGGGATCAGGTGGAAATTCTGAAACACGACGCCCATGTTGTCGCGCCGAAACCGCGCCAGGGCGTCCTCGTCCATGCTTGTCAAATTCTGATCCAAGGCCAAGATTTGACCACTTGTTGCCTGTTCCAACCCACCCATCAGCATCAACAGCGACGATTTTCCCGACCCCGATGGCCCGATCAGCCCCAGCGTTTCCCCCCTGTTCACGGTCAACGTGATGTCATGCAAAATATCGACCCGCCCGGCATTGCCATCCAGCGATAAAGCGGCATTCTGAAGAGCGAGAACAGCAGGCGTCATGGGTCTTCCCGATAAAGGAGCGGTTTTTGGGATATGGAGTGATCACCGTATTGCGCAAGGTTTTGATGGCAAGTCCATTTGTGTTCTGCGGTTTTGCGGCCACAGCCGATCAGGTGGTGATCGCAGCCCTTGGGGACTCGCTGACGCAAGGCTACGGGCTGGTGGAGGAGAACGGGTTTGTTCCCCAGCTTGACCGTTGGTTGCAGGCGAAGGGCGAAGATGTTCGCGTTATCAACGCAGGCGTTTCGGGCGATACAACGGCGGGTGGCGCTGCGCGGGTAGAATGGACCCTGACACCCGATGTGGACGGACTGATCGTTGCCTTAGGCGGGAATGACGTGTTGCGCGGGATCGATCCTGCAGTTTCGCAAGCCAATCTGCGCAAGATACTTCAGGTTGCACGCGATACAAAGGTTCCTGTCTTGTTGATCGGAATGCAGGCGCCGGGCAACTACGGCGCTGAATACAAGCAGGCGTTCGATGGCATTTACCCTGCACTGGCGCAGGAGTTTGAAGTTCTGTTTTTCAGCAGTTTCTTTGAAGGGCTTGCAGCGGAGGGTGACCCCGCAGCCGTATCGCAATTCATGCAATCGGACGGCATTCATCCAAATGCGGCCGGGGTGGCGAAGATCGTCGAAGCGCTGGGCCCCTCTGTGTTGCAACTTGTGACGCAGGCGGGCGGGGAAGGTTAACCATTCCCGCGATAGCGATCAGACGACCGTGACAACCGTTCCGATAGGGACCCGGTTATACAGATCGATGACATGTTCATTCAGCATCCGAATACACCCGTTTGACACCGCCCTGCCTATGGTTTGTGGCTGGGTCGTGCCATGGATTCGGAAATAGGTATCGACACCGTTCTGGAACAAATACATCGCACGCGCGCCGAGGGGGTTATCCCCACCTCCCGGCTGGACATAGTCATTGTCCTTGAATTTTGCATAGGCCACCGGATCGCGCTGGATCATCTCTTGGGTCGGGCGCCAGGTCGGCCATTCCTTTTTCACATCGATAGTAGCGGTGCCGGTGAATTCCAGACCTGCCTTGCCGACACCGCAGCCATAGCGGATCGCTTTGCGTGGTTCGGTGACATAGTAAAGATAGAATGAACGGGGGGCGACCAGCAGCTGCCCGGGCAGGAACTGCTTTTTGATGCGCACGAATTGCGGTGTCGGATCATACTCGACCGCTTTCTTGGCGCTGGCGATGCCCGGCAGCAGCGTGGCCGCTGTTCCGGCCAGAAAAACTCGGCGTGTAAACATCGAAACCCTCATCAATTGACCAATGAAACCCAAGAACCAGTTTCATCATGATATGTTATTTGGTCAATTCTGGGGCAAGCATCACGCATCCGTGATGTGATCAATCGGCCACCTGAAACGGCAGCGGTTGAACAAAAGGGTGAGGAATTTCCCTCACCCTTTCAAGAGCTTATGCAAGCTGGATGTTGTCGGCGCTCTCGCGGCCGTCACGACCCGAACGCAGTTCGTACGTGACTTTCTGGTTGTCGGCCAGACCGGTCAGGCCCGAGCGTTCGACGGACGAGATGTGGACGAAGATGTCCTTGCCGCCATCTTCGGGCGCAATAAAGCCGTAGCCTTTAGTGGTGTTGAACCATTTTACGGTGCCTGCTGGCATTTCCGTGTCTCCTGTTTGGTGCTGCCCACGGAGTTGCGGCAGCCTGGCGTCGTATGTCTGTATCGATAGACTGAGCGCCGTAGAAGGAGACAGTAGGTCGAAATAGAAAAACGTTAGCACCCTGCATATGGCATTGAGGTAAGCCTGTGGCAAGAGTGGTTTGTACGGATTGTACTAGTGCCAGAGGGCAGATAGCTTGATTTGTACAAGAATCCGCTGATGGGTTTCAGGCTGATTTTGGCGATGTTTGACAGCATTCTGGGTGCTCTGGTCACCCTGTCTGTTGACGCGCGCGACGGCAGTGAAAAACCCGGATCCACACTTTCCCGGTCGGCCATGCCGAGCGGTCGCCACGTGCCACGCCTGCGCGGGAGGGTGACACTTTTTCGTCGCAGGCACGTGTTCAGGACCAGTGTCATTCTGACCGGTTCAGCGTGGGTTCCCCTCACAACTGACGGTTTTTATTCATAAATCGCTATGTTTGAAAAACTTGCGATCTGGTGCTATACTGCGTGGCAGCTGTGGGGGCGGATATGAAAGCTGTTTATACGATAACCTTGTTGTGCTGGGCAGGAGCCGCGCAGGCCCTGACTGTTCCATATGGGACAGAGGGTTTTATGCCGACCGCGCGTGAAGGCGGGCTCAAACTCTACAACATGTTCGAATTTGAACACGAGCTGAAGGCTCCGGTCTTCGCGAAAGAGAACCCGCGCCGTAATGAAAGACGTCGTCGTCTTGTCGAGCTTGGTGGACCCAAGCATTTGCCCGAGATACTGACTGAACGGACAGAGGTCGTGGAGGAATCCGGGCCTGAGTTCTGCGAGCTGTGGTGCAATGAGCCCGGGTCCGAAGAAACGCCGGTGGACGTGAACGTCTCGGCCGTGCCGCTTCCGGCCAGTTGGCTGCTGCTGCTTGGTGCGCTGACGGGGCTGTTCGGTGTCGGACGGCTGCGTGGCAACCGGTTCGGGTAAGCGCCGCGTCTGCAACCATCCTTGAATGCTGTGATATGGGACACCGGGGGTCGGTGGAGCATGCGACCTGCGGCAGTTGCCTGCAAAGGCGCGTGTTAACCACTTGGTAGTCATACCTGCGCCACCTTGCGCGCATGAGTGATTATCGCCGCGTCCGCATTCCCGGTGCCAGATATTTCTTCACGGTTTCGCTGGCCGACCGGTCGTGAGACCTGTTGATCCGCGAGGTGACGCAGCTGCGCGCGGCTTTTGCCGAAGCGCGGCGGGAGCGTCCGTGCTGGTGTGATGCGTTTGTGGTGTTGCCCGATCATCTGCACGCGGTGTGGACCTTGCCGCCGGGCGATGCGGATTATTCCACGCGGTGGGGTGCGATCAAAGCGCGGTTCACCATACGCGTGAACAAGACAAACCGTAGGCCGGGCTTCAGCCCGGCATCCACCATTCCCCTCAGAGCGATTGAAGGGTTTTGAGGCCATTCATCGGCGGATGTTGGTAAAGGTGTGGGTGTTTCGAGGGGTGCCGGGCTGAAGCCCGGCCTACCAGTTGGCGTGAGGGGTGCGAGCGCTTATCCTATGCTTGTTTGTTTTGGGGGTGAGTACTTCTCATGGTTGACAATAAGTGAAACAAGTTGGGTAGTAGTGCCAAGGAGATCTTGAGCTTCATCAATGGTATAAAATTTGTCAGGGTGCGCTACTGGGTTCCTAAATCCGTTTCTGAAGTTGTCCAGCGTTCCGCTCAAGGCAGCATCAAGCGCTTTGCGCCCTTCAAGCGCCTGCACCATTGGACCCCACATTGGTTTCTTCATTCTTTTCTGCTTAATGACCGAAAAATACAGTTGCTTTAGGCAACACTCAGTTCCCCTCATTAAATGATATGCTGCTGCTGTAGGTCGCTCAAGAACAATACAGCGTCCCGCTTCTTCAAAATCAATTTTTGCGTTTTGTGGAAGAGAGTTAAATGTACTCTCGCCAAAAATCTTGTCAATTCTCTCAAAAAGAAAGTCTATGTTGTACCTCTTCTCGTTTGTAAAAAAGGCACAGATTTCTTGAGCCTCAGCATTGATGACGATATCCAATTTATTAAAGCAATCCGACAACTCTTTAATGTCTTCTGCGCTCATTTTTTCATCAGTATCGTCCGGATATTTCTCGTCGAACTTTTCTTCTAGTTCAATCAGTTCACCACAAGCATTCTTAGTGACGCGCATGTTGTTTTCGGTCAAAAACTCAAAAAAAACGGACAGGTTGTACTTGATGAACCCATCGCCGCGATACCAGCAGACGTCCAAGTTTTTTGCCCGCCTTAAGTATTGGACACAGGACCCAAAGTATACAAAGTCATAAAGGTCTTTCTTTTTCACCGACAATTTCCTGATTTAAATGCAACGACTAAAACCCTAGGTATGTACTCTTTACCGCGCAAACTTCTTATGCTTCAACCGCTTGGGCTCCAACGCATCAGGCCCGAGCCTCCGCTTCTTATCCTCTTCGTAATCCTCGAAGTTACCCTCGAACCATTCCACATGGGCATCGCCCTCGAAGGCCAGAATATGCGTGCAAATCCGGTCGAGGAAGAAGCGGTCGTGTGAGATGACGACGGCGCAGCCAGCGAAATCGACCAGCGCGTCCTCCAGCGCACGCAGGGTTTCGACGTCGAGGTCGTTGGTGGGTTCGTCCAGCAGCAGGACGTTGCCGCCCTCTTTCAGCAGGCGGGCCATGTGGACGCGGTTGCGCTCACCGCCGGATAGCAGCGAGACCTTTTTCTGCTGGTCGCCGCCCTTGAAGTTGAAGGACGAGCAATAGGCGCGGGAATTGACCTGCGCGTCACCCAGCTGAATGATCTCGGCACCGCCGGTGATCGCCTCCCACACGGTGTCGTTGTCTTTCAGGTCGTCGCGGGACTGGTCGACATAAGACAGCTCGACCGTGTCGCCCAGCGTGATGGTGCCGCTGTCGGGCTGTTCCTGACCGGTGAGCATCTTGAACAGCGTCGATTTACCGGCACCGTTGGGGCCGATGACGCCGACGATGCCGCCGGGGGGCAGGGCGAAGTCCAGCCCTTCGATCAGTTGCTTGTCGCCCATGTGCTTCGACAGGCCCTCGACCTCGATCACCTTGCCGCCAAGGCGCTGGCCGTTGGGGATGACGATCTGGGCGCGGGTCAGCTTTTCGCGTTCGGACTGTTCGGCCAGCTCGTTATAGGCGTTGATCCGGGCCTTGGACTTGGCCTGACGGGCCTTTTGGCCCTGACGCATCCATTCCAGTTCGCGTTGCAGGGTCTTCTGCTTGGACTTGTCCTCGCGGGCTTCCTGCTCCAGCCGTTTGGCCTTTTGTTCCAGCCATGCGGAGTAGTTGCCCTCGTACGGAATGCCGCGACCCCGGTCGAGTTCGAGGATCCAGCCGGTGATGTCATCGAGGAAATAACGGTCGTGGGTGACGATCAGGATGGTGCCCTTGTAGTCGATCAGGTGCTGTTGCAACCAGGCGATGGTCTCGGCGTCGAGGTGGTTGGTCGGTTCGTCGAGCAGCAGCATGTCGGGCGCTTCGAGCAGCAGCTTGCAGAGCGCCACGCGGCGTTTTTCACCGCCCGAAAGGTTGGCAATGTTGGCGTCGTCCGGCGGGCAGCGCAGTGCCTCCATCGACACGTCGATCTGGCTGTCGAGGTCCCAGAGGTTTTCCGCGTCGATGGCGTCCTGCAGGGTTGTCATTTCCTCCATCAGCTCGTCCGAGTAATTCTCGGCGATCTCCATGGCAATCTCGTTGAAGCGGTCGACCTTGGCCTTTTTAGCAGCCACGCCCAGCATGACGTTTTCACGGACCGACAGGGATTCATCCAGCTGCGGTTCCTGCGGCAGGTAACCGACCTTGGCACCTTGGGCGGCCCAGGCCTCACCGGTGAAGTCGGTGTCGAGCCCGGCCATGATCTTCATCAGCGTCGATTTACCCGCGCCGTTGACGCCGACAACACCGATTTTCACGCCGGGCAGAAAGCTGAGGTGGATGTTTTCAAAGCACTTCTTGCCACCGGGATAGGTCTTGGAGACACCCTGCATGTGGTAGACATATTGATAGGCGGCCATGTCGCGTCCTCTGGGTCGGGAAATTGGGTTGAAACGCTGGATATCCGAGCGGGGCGGGCGGGGCAAGCTGGTGGTTTTGTGAATTTCGTCCCGTATATGCATGGGCTAGGTTTGCCGGGCTGTATGAGGGGCATGAAGTGGTGGAACTGGCGGAACTGATATCAGGCTGGGCGCAACCGGGGCGGGTGGAGTGGATTGGCCTGCGGCCCGAGCGGCGGGTTGGGGTGGAGGTGGTGAGGGAGGCGGTGGTCTCAGCCGATGGGCTCGACGGTGACCGGGGCCGTGCGGGTAAGCGGGCGGTTTCTTTGATCCAGCGGGAGCATCTGGCGGCCATTGGCTCTTATCTGGGGCAAGGACCGGTTGCCCCCGAAACCCTGCGGCGCAATCTGGTGGTTTCGGGGATCAATCTGGCCGCGCTCAAGGGGCGTGAGGTGCAGGTGGGTGAGGCGGTTTTGCGCTTTACCGTGATCTGTGCGCCATGCAGCCGGATGGAAGAGGCGCTGGGCAAGGGCGGCTATTCTGCCGTGCGGGGGCATGGGGGATGGTGCGCCGAAGTTGTCAGGCCGGGGCGGGTTGCGCTGGGCGACGCCGTGCAACCGATTGATTGACAACGCGGCCCGGTTCTGAACATCAGCAGGTTATGGAGCGGTACGACATCCCTTACGCGCGGCCCGGGCAGGTCGTTGGGTTGTTCGGCGGGTCATTCGATCCGCCGCATCAGGGCCATGTGCATGTGACGCGTGAGGCGATGAAGGCCTTTGGGTTGGATCGGGCGTGGTGGCTGGTGTCACCCGGCAATCCGTTGAAAGAGCGGGGGCCTGCGCCGATCGCGCGGCGCATGGCGGCGGCGCGGCGGGTGATGCAGCATCCGAAGGTCGACGTGACGGATATCGAGGCGCTGGTCGGCACGCGGGCAACGGCGGACACTCTGACAGCGCTCAGGCGGCTTTACCCGCAGGTGCGGTTTGTCTGGCTGATGGGCGCGGACAATCTGGCGCAGTTTCATCGCTGGAAAGACTGGCGGCTGATCATGGACACTGTGCCGGTGGGCGTGGTGGCGCGGCCGGGTGAGCGGATCTCGGCCCGGATGTCACCTGCGGCGCGGGTTTATGCGAAGTACCGGATTGACGGGCAGGCGCGGCACCTTTTGGGGCAGGCGCAGGCTCCGGCCTGGTGTTTCGTGAACGTGCCGATGATCGATGTCAGTTCGACCGAACTCCGGACACGCGGCGAATGGGGCGCAGAAGTGTTGCCGGAATAGCCCCAACGGGCGCATAATCTAACACGGTGGTTGTGTGCTTTTGATCTGTGGGATTTTAATTCGGCTATGGCTGGTCGTTTTTCACGTCGTTTATTTCTGGGGGGATTAGGGGCGTCCCTGATCCCGGCAGCGGGCCTTGCGCAGGCGCCGCTTGTATCGCTTAGGCCGCAGGCGCGCGGGGTCATATTAAGCGGTGCCGAGCGATTGGTGGCCGCAGCAGGCCTGAAGGGCGAGGTTGTGTTTGCGGTTGCGGATGTGGCGACCGGGGCGCAGCTGGAAGTGTTTGGCGAGGGCGCAAGTCTGCCCCCGGCCAGCGTCGGAAAGGCAATGACCGCGCTTTATGCGCTGGACGTTCTGGGGCCGGAACACCGGTTCGAGACCCGTCTGGTGGCGGATGGCCGGATCGAGAAGGGCGTTTTGCACGGCGATTTGATTCTGGTTGGGGGCGGCGACCCGCTGCTGGATACGGATGCGCTGGCTACGATGGCGGCCAATTTGCGCGAGGCCGGGATTATCGAAGTGCGCGGCGCGTTCAGGGTTTACGACGGGGCGTTGCCTTATGTGTTCAGCATCGATCCCGAGCAGCCGGATCATGTGGGCTATAGCCCGGCCGTCAGCGGCATTTCCCTGAACTTCAATCGCGTCCATTTCGAATGGAAACGCGCAGGGAGTGGCTATGACATAACCATGGATGCCCGCAGCGAGCGTTATGTGCCTGCGGTGGATGTCTCGGCCATGCGGGTCGAGGATCGTAGCCTGCCGATCTATACCTATCAGGCAAGCGCGCGGCAGGATCGCTGGACCGTGGCCAAGGGCGCGCTGGGCAATGGCGGGGCCCGCTGGTTGCCGGTGCGCAAGCCCGCTTTGTACGCGGGCGATGTATTTCGCACCTTGGCGCGGTCGAACGGGATCGTTTTGAAGCGCGTTCAGGTGACACGCCAGAGCGTGCAGGGTGTCGATCTTGTGGTGCATCGCAGCGACAGTTTGGATCGTGTCCTGCGCGGGATGCTGAAATACTCGACCAACCTGACGGCCGAGATGGTCGGGCTGGCCGCGACCAGGGCGCGCGGTGTTGACCCGCACACCCTGGCGGATTCGGCAGCCGAGATGAACCGGTGGGCCGCCAGTCGTTTCGGCGTGACAGGAATCGCCATGGTCGATCATTCGGGTCTGAGCGATGCCTCGCGCATGGTACCGGAGGATTTGGTTGCGGCCCTTGTCGCAACACAGAAGTCGGGGATGTTGCGGCCCTTGATGAAACCTTTTGCACTGACCGACCGGAACGGGCGGCCCGTCAAGAACCACCCGATCAAGGTTGATGCCAAGACAGGGACATTGAACTTTGTATCCGGGTTGGGCGGTTTCCTGACGACTGCGGACGGGGTCGATCTGGCCTTTGCGATATTCACCGCCGACGTGGACCATCGCGCAACGATCCCACGCGCGCAGCGTGAGCGCCCGGACGGTGCACGCAGCTGGAACAGCAGATCGCGAAAATTGCAGCGCGCTTTGCTGGAGCGCTGGGGGTCACTTTATGGAAGCTGAAACCTGAAACCCGCCTGAAGCGGGCGTCAGACGGTATGGCGCGCCCTGGCCCCGCGCTCGATCGCGGCCGCGTGCAGGCGGTCGATGTTCAGCTCGTACCGGATTTCTTCCAGCAGGCGCAGTTCGGATTCGGCCAGCGTTCCGTCAGCGGCAGCGACGTCACAGGCCAGAGCATAGGCCGTTTCGTTCAAGCGTTCGGGCAGGTTGTCCCGGATCAGGCCAAACAGCGCATCCAGCCCGTCTTCCTGTTCGAACAGGTCAAACACGATCTGCGACACGTGGCGCATCCGGTCGATGTCGTACCCGGCGAAGACCGGCAACATGTTCACGGCGACCTCGATCTTGACCAGCTCGGCAGTTCGGATGTTTTCGTCGGAGGCCGAAATCGCAACCATGATCGCCACAAGGCAATCCTGTGGGGACATCGGGTGGGGAACTTGCTCGGTCATTCGGTGCATCCTGCTTGGGGTTCGTCAATGGCGCAGGATAGAAGGGGGGCAAGGCAGGTTCAACATCTTGTTTTGCCCCACTGTGCGGCAGGTTGAGCCGGTCAGGTGTTCATTACCGCCATACCGCCGAGCAAAAGGCCCGCCCCGATCCAATAGCGCAGCCCCAGCGTTTCACCGAAGAACAGCCACGAGGCGAGGGGGACCAAGACAAAGCTGAGGGCCATGAACGGATAGGCCTGCGACAGCGGCACATGCCTGAGGACGTAAATCCAGAGTATCGTTGCAGTGCCGTAAATCGCCAGCGCGACGAGCAAGAAAGGGTCGAGCAGGGTATGCAACAGCCCCATCGCACCGGTCGCGGTGCGACCCTCGATCCGCCCGCCAGCGAGTTTGAACAATACCTGTCCGACCGAAATCATGACAGGTGTCAGAAGCAGCCCGGTCCAGACCAGTGCTGTGGGTGCGGTTGCGCTCATGCAGCCTGATCCTTGAGGGGCTTTCCGGTGGATTCCTCGGCCGGTCGATCCTCGCAGTAATAGATGTCACGCCCGATATCCTCGCAGGTGTGAAGGCTGGGGCTGGGATGCACGGCGCGCAGAAAGCTGTGGGTGTAGGGAAAGAAATTGAAATGCGGGTTGAAGCTGTAGCGATATTCCCGTTCGCGCGGGACCACGATGATAACCCGCTTGCGCGCGACCCGGCGCAATTCAGCGATGGCACGGCGGTAATCCAGCAGATGTTCGATCACATGGGTGCAGATGACCGTGTCGAAACTGTTATCCTCAAAAGGCAGGTCTTCGATCCGGGCGGCAACATATCTGATGTTTTCGATGGCTTCAGCGTCATCGATAACGAAATCGACACCGGTCATGGCCGTGATGTCCAGGCGCAGGGCGCGGATGCGTTGCAGCAGAGCCCCGGTGCCGCAGCCGACGTCGCAGATGCTGTTGCCAACAATGTCGCTGGCGATCCGGTCAATGCAGGCGTCGGAATTGTCAGTACCATCATGCACGCGCGGGTGTTCCCGGTAGAGCGTTTCGTATTCTTCGTCCGTCAGAAAAGGCGCGCGTTCGCGGAACGCTGCCAGCCGGGTAATGTGTTCCCCCCAGACACGGCGCGCAAGCCAGTGAAAAGCGGCGCTGTCGCGAAGGATCGGCGGGACGATATCCTCGAGCACAAAGCGGATTAGGTTGCTGGTTTCGCGTCGCATCTAGTTTCCTTTGGTCCCGGGGAGGTTTCCCGGCGTCTTTCTATCGTAGCACCGCAGTGCAAACACGTGAAATATCCGGGTCAGGTCAAAGCCTGTCGCCCGTGTCTTTTATGTTTCGCGCGCCAAACCCATCTTATGAGTGTGGCTGGAGTAAGGCTTGCGGATGGAAAAACCGGTACGGGATTGCGGACGCTCCTGGCGTGGATCAGAGGCTGAGGGCGGGCAGTACAGTCATTTAGCGGCAAAACCCCGTGACAAGGCGGTTTTCCACGGGTTCCGGGCAGTTAAAACACGGGTGCTTTATTGACTCATGCTGCACTGGCACAATAGGAGGAGCCGGTCGGGTTGCGTGGTGCAGCCGCGACCGTTTCCCCAATGGAGCACATTGAAATGTCTGAACTGCGCGAAACCGCGATGTCGTCCAAGGCCTGGCCCTTTGAAGAGGCGCGCCGGTTGCTTAAACGCTATCAGAAAGGTGCTCCGGAAAAGGGGTATGTGCTGTTTGAAACCGGATACGGCCCGTCGGGCCTGCCGCATATCGGCACGTTCGGCGAGGTGGCGCGGACCACGATGGTCAAGCGCGCCTTTGAAGCGCTGTCGGATATCCCGACCAAGCTGATCTGTTTTTCGGACGATCTGGACGGGATGCGCAAGGTTCCCAGCAACGTGCCGAACCCCGAGGCGCTGGAAGAGCATTTGCAGCGCCCGCTGACCTCGGTTCCTGATCCGTTTGGCGAATTTGACAGCTTTGGCGAACACAACAACGCGATGTTGCGCCGGTTCCTTGATACCTTCGGGTTCGAATACGAGTTCTACTCGGCGCGCGACTTTTATCGCTCGGGCCAGTTCGACGAGATTCTGAAGCGTGCGGTTGAACGCTACGACGACGTGATGGCCATCATGTTGAAAAGCCTGCGGGAAGAACGCCAGCAGACCTATTCGATCTTCCTACCGATCCACCCGGAAACCGGGCGGGTTCTGTATGTGCCGATGAAAAAGGTCTGCGCCGAAACCTATACCGTTACCTTCGATGATGAAGACGGCAAGGAATGGACCGTTCCCGTCACCGGTGGCAACGTGAAGCTGCAATGGAAGCCGGATTTCGGGGCGCGCTGGGCGGCACTGGGCGTTGATTTCGAGATGTACGGCAAGGAACACGCGACCAACGAAAAGATCTATGACGGGATCTGCCGGGCCTTGGGTGGCCGCGCGCCCGAGCATTTCAGCTATGAGCTGTTTCTGGACGAGAACGGACAGAAGATTTCGAAATCGTCGGGCAATGGTGTCTCGATCGACGAATGGCTGACCTATGCGCCGACCGAGTCGCTGGCTTATTTCATGTACCAAAAGCCCAAGACGGCCAAGCGGATGCATTTCGACGTGATCCCGAAAGCCTATGATGAGTATCATCAGCAGCTGCGCGCCTATCCGGGGCAGGACCTGAAGGCACAGTTGAACAACCCGGTCTGGCATATTCACGGCGGCGACGTCCCTGAATCGACCCTGATCGTTCCCTTTGCGATGCTGCTGAATCTGGCATCGGTTTCCGGTGCCGAAGACAAGGAGGCGCTGTGGGGCTTTATTCGCCGCTATGCGCCCGAGGCAACGGCAGAGAGCCATCCCGATCTGGACAAGGCTGCTGGTTTCGCCGTGCGGTACTTCAACGATTTCGTCAAGCCGACGCGCAAGCATCGCGCGCCGACGGATCAGGAGCGCGAGGCGCTGGAAGCGCTGAAGGCGGCGCTTGAGGCATATGATGGCCCGACCGAGGATGAAGCGTTGCAATCGGTGGTCTATGCCATCGGCCGCGAGCGGTTTGATCCAATGAAAGGATGGTTCTCGGCGCTTTATGAGGTGCTGCTGGGGGCCTCGCAAGGGCCGCGCTTCGGGGGTTTTATCGCGCTTTACGGCGTGCCCGAGACCATCGCGCTGATCGACAAGGCACTGGCCGGAGAGCTGGTCTGATTTGACCTGAACCGGCATGGGGCTATCCTTGGCACAGGAGGTGGCCCCATGCGTCGATTATTGCTTGCATTATCCCTGAGCGCCGGGCTGGCGTCGGGCGCGTTTGCGCAGAGTGCCGAGATCGAGGCCAATATCGCGGCGCAGATACAGGCCTTCCGGGCGGATGACTTTGCGACCGCCTTCACCTTTGCCAGCCCCAGCATCCAGCGTCTGTTTCGAAACCCCGACAATTTCGGCGCGATGGTGCGCAATGGCTATCCCATGGTCTGGCGTCCTGCCGATGTGCGTTTTCTGGAACTGCGCGAGGTTGATGGCGCGCTGTGGCAGAAGGTGATGATTACGGACGGTAACGGGCGGGTGCATCTTCTGGACTATCAGATGATCCCGCTGACGGAAGGCTGGAAGATCAACGGGGTGCAACTGTTGGGTGCCGCTGACCCTGCGGCCTGAGGCAACACCACCGTCACGGTGATATGAGCCGTGATTAATTCCTTTTCGATATCCAGACTGTCGCGTTCGGGGCGGACCTGAACACGGGGTTTGGACGCGTCGCCGGATTTGCGCGACGCGATTGGGAAAGGGTTTTCAATGAACAAGGCAATCACCGACGGCATCGTGTTCATGCCGCCTCAATTCGCGAATGGTCTGACGGTTTGGTCTGCGGGGGACGGAACACCTGGATCGCCCACATATGGCGGGTCCGGCACGGGCGTATTTGTTCCGGCGGATGCGGATTTTGCCGGTTGTCTTGAAATCCTGAAGGTCAACACAACGCAGCAATTGCGTTACATGGGGCAGACGCCGATTCTGCCCGGTTGCTATTTGCAGATCAAAGCCCGGGTCAAGGCGATCAGTGGCCCGTTGGCGTCGGTGCGTATTGCAGCCTGGGCCGGTGGCGCGGGTGATGTGCACGTAGCCGGTGTTGTGGAGCAGGGGCCGGCCACCCAGCTGTCGGGCTATGGCACGATTCACGAGATCACCGCGATTGTCGGCACCGGCCAGCGCCCGGGCGTGGACATGCCCTGGGGGCTGGCCGCCCTTTACGGGCATTTCGGCCTGGATATCGAAGGGGCCAACGGCGCGCTGGTGCGCGTCGATGATCTTGAGATCACCGATGTCACCGGGTTCTTTCTGCGCGAGATGATCAGCCTGGTCGACGTACGCGACTTTGGTGCGGTTGGTGACGGTGTGACGGATGACTCGGTTGCGTTTGAGGCGGCGGATCAGGCCGCCGGTGGCCGCCGGGTCTTTGTTCCGCAAGGCACCTATCACCTTGCGGAGAACACCAGCATCGATGCGGAGATTGAATTCGAAGGCACCGTCACCATGCCGGATGACAAGATGCTGTTGCTGACCAAGGATTTCCATCTGCCCGCATATATCGAGGCGTTCGGAGATGAGGAGCTGGCCTTCAAGAAGGCGTTTCAGGCGCTGCTGAACAATTCGGACCACGATTCGCTGGATCTGGGCGGGCGCAAGATTTCCGTTTCCGCGCCGATCGACATGGCCGCTGCGGTTCCCAACAAGCAAAGCGGCTTTTCCACGCGGCGCGTGATCCGCAACGGGCAGTTCGATGTCAAAAGCGGAACCGCCTGGGACACAGAAACCTTCACCTCTGTCGCCACCTATGACCCCCTGGACAAGACACGTCTGACCAATGTCGCCAATGTGGCCAATATTCCCGTGGGATCGCTGGTTGAGGGCAGTGGTGTCGGGCGTGAGGTTTACGTGCGCTCGAAGAACATAGGCGCCGGTGAGATGACCCTGAGCGCGCCCATCTATGACGCCGCCGGTACCCAGACCTTTACCTTTCAGTCGTTCAAATACCTGCTGGATTTCAGCGGTTTCGATACGTTGCGGAAGTTCGGCATGGAGCAGATCGAGTTTCAGTGCAACAGCCGGTGCAGCGGCATTCGTCTGGCGGCCTCGGGCAGTACGTTTTCGTTGAAAGACTGTTTTATCAGTCGCCCGAAGGATCGGGGCCTGACCTCGACCGCGACGGGGTGCAAGGGACTGCTGATCGACAATTGCCAGTTCCTGTCCTCAGAAGAGGCGCTCGACGTGACGGACCGGAACTCCATCGGGCTGAACACCAACTCGAACGATGTGAAGCTGCGTCACAATCAGGCGGTGCGGTTCAAGCATTTTGCCGTTCTGGGCGGTGGCACCAATTTGGTTCTGGGCAACCATTTCTTTCAGGGCGACGGCATCCCGCAGGGGGTCCGTACCGCAGGGCTGATCATGATCGGCACCTACAACACCTCGACCATTGCCGAGAACTATGTCGACAACTGCTTTATCGAATGGACCAATGAACGGGATGCGGCGCCCACCTATACCAGCGGGTTTTCGTTCAGTTCGATGAGCATCACGGACAATATCTTTTTCTCGAGCGATGCACCGGCCTGGTTCAGCTATATCATCATCCGCCCCTATGGTGCTGGCCATTACCTGAATGGCGTGACGGTGACCGGCAACAAGTTCCGCGCCACCAGCGGTTCGATCGATCGGGCGGAACGGGTCGATACATCTTTTGCCGATCTGGACAATAACAGGCATTCGAACGTGACCTACGAGAACAATACCTATCACGGGATTGCCAAGAGATCATCGAACCCGCTGCGCGTCCGCAGCCAGCAGAACTCGGTCGCGAATGTCTGGGCGGTTTCGGCAAACGGCGAGTTGCCATTTGGCGGCAAGGCGCGCGGCTGCGATGGGGTCACTGCCATCGGGTCGCTGACCGGGGTGTTCAACAACCTTGTCTATTCGGCCCCTCATGTTTTGACCGAACAGGGGGCCAGTGGCGACAGTCTTATTCTGCGCTGGCCAGATCACCTGAAAGGCGAAGTCTCGGTCACGATGCGCATGGAGCGTTGAAACAGCGGCTGGTCGCCCATACCGGGTGGCCAGCCACCTGACAAACGGGCGCAGAAAAGCGCGGATTGGCGCAGCGGCAAGGAAATAGGCGACGTTTCAATCTGATGTGCTAGGCTTGGGGAAAGAAATGGAGAATCCCGATGCCGAAAATCGCCAAAAACGCCAGTGTTCAGACAGTTATCACCACGTTTGAAATGACGCCCGGCACCTGTCAGGACCTTTTGGAGGCGCTGACCGACGCCTATTCCGAGTTCATCTCGAAGCAGCCCGGCTTTGTTTCTGCCGGGCTTCATGTGAATGATGCGCAAACCCGGATTGCCAACTATTCGCAATGGCAACGCCGCGAGGATTTCCTGGCCATGCTGCGGACCGCCGAGATGCGCGACCGCAACCGCAAGATCAACGAGCTGTGCAAGAGCTTTGAGCCGGTCATGTATGACGTTGCAGAGACATTTGGCTCTACCTGACCTGAATCAAAGCCTGCCGTGCATGTCTGTTTCAAAGTAAGCCTGCAAAACGGAGGCGCATGCTATGTATCACAACATTCTCGTTCCGATCTCTTTCGATGCTGAAAGAGACACGTCCGGGCCGTTGAAACTGGCCCGGGTTCTGGCCACGCCGGACGCGCAAGTCACATTGCTGCATGTGGTTGAGCATATTCCAAATTATGCAATCTCGTACATGCCGTCCGAATATCTGACCGAGGCCCGAAAGGCGATTCAGTCAGAGCTTGATACGCTGGCGTCGCAATTGCCGAATGCCACGGGCGTCGTGATCGAAGGGCATTCCGGCCGGACCATTCTGGACTGGGCCGAGGCGCATCACCCGGACCTGATCATCGTGGCCTCGCACCGGCCGGGGATGCAGGATCTGCTGTTGGGGTCAACCGCGTCCCATATCGTGCGCCACGCCCCTTGTGCGGTGCATGTGGTTCGGTGACAGTCGGACATCACTGGCAGTAAGCAAAATTGTGCCTGTGCGGGCGGTGGTTTCAGGCCGGGCCATATTTTTTGAATCCGGTGGAACTGTGTTGCCTCGGCTTTGCCACATATTGCCCTTATGGGTCTGGGCATGTTGTTCAAGAAACCAACGCAGGAAGCACCTGACCTGAACCCGCGCTCGGCCAAACGACACCAGCGCGCCGAGGCGGCGCGGCGGCAGGCGCTGTCCCCGCTGAGGATACTGGTCATGGTTCTGCTGCTGCCGCTGACGACCGCGCTGATTGCCACGGGCGTCTTTCTGCGCACCTCGGGCTATGAGCGGGACGAGGCGGTGATCCACCTGATCGCGCTGGCGGGATGTGATGCGACACAGGCCATGGGGATCGGTCCATTCCGCGCTGGGCAGCCGGGATATCATGAGCGCAACGACCCGGATGGTGACGGGGTGGCCTGCGGGTATGCCGAGCTGGAGCTGCCGCGCGCGACCACCGTGCAGGCGCAAGACCAGCTGAAGCCGCGCGAACGGTCGGTGGGAAGCGCCAAGTTCGTGCGCCCCTGAATTCGGGGGAAGGGTTTAGCCTTTCATCGCCTGTAGCAGTTCCAACAACCCTTTGCGGTCGTCGTCACTGGCATAATCGCCGGTGGCCAGCCGTTCGGCGATTCGCAGGCGCAGGCGTTCCTGTTGGGTGCGGACCTCTTCCCCGGCGGTTTCGGCCAGCGTCTTCATGATCACCGCCACGGCCTGTTGGCGTTTGGTGGTGGGGTTGGCGATGTAATCGACAAGGCTCTGCTGGCCGGAATCGAGGATGTTTTCAGCCAGTTCGCGCAGTTGGTCGCCATTGGGCAGCAGCGGGGCAGGGGCCTGTTCGGGGGGCAGGATTTCCGGCACGCTGCGCGGGGTCTCGGCCAGGGCGTTCGCGCCATCGACAAAGGCTTCGGTGATCATCCGCGTGATCTTGATCGCGCGCGGGTCCTTGAACAGGGCCGAGGCGATGGCCACGCCGTAATCGGTATAGACCCACGGATTGACCCGCCGCCCGCCGCGGCCTTTGGGTTTTGAAATCACATTCTGTGATTGCAAATCGGCAACCTCGGCATCGGAAAGCTGAAAGCGGTAGCCTTCGAACAGGTCGGTGTTGCGCGACACCGCCTGATTGAAGGCACTGACGGATTTTCCGTAGAACTGCGCCAGATCCTCGGCCAGCACCACACGGGTGCCGCGTACCCTGTGAATGGCACTTTTGACCTCATGCGCGCTGGGCAGGTTTTTCGGGTTCGTCATGGCAGCCGTTTGGAATCACAATTTGTGATTTCAAACGTGGAGGAGGGTGGGGCGGGGTGCAAGGGTGGAGTGTGGGGATCTCCCTGCCCTAAACCTGATAAACCGCGTGCTCAGCCGGGCGTATTGCGCAGATAGGCAAAGCGATAGGCAAGCGCGACGCCGCCTGCGCCGCCGACAATATTGCCGATCGTGACCCAGAACAGGTTGCCGATGGCCGCGCCAAAACCGAGGTCGGCACCCGCAAGCGCGCCTTGCGGCAGCAGGTACATATTGGCGACGGAATGCTCGAGCCCCAACAGGACAAACGCTGCAATGGGCCAGAGTACCGCCATGACCTTGCCCACCACCGATCTGGCCGCGAAGCTCAGCCAGACAGCAAGGCAGACCAGCGCGTTGCACAGAACGCCGCGCGTAAAGGCTTGGGTGGCCGAGAGGTCGGCCTTGCCATTTGCGATTGCTGATGCGGTGGCCCCCATGGGCCCGTCCAGCAAACCGGTTGCAGCGAAGGCCAGAGCCAGCGCGATGGCCCCGGCCAAATTCCCGAGATACACGAGGCCCCAGTTGCGCAGCAGGGCGCGCGGCGAGATTTTCCGGTCCACCGCCGCGATGGTCATCAGGGCATTTCCGGTGAACAGCTCGGCCCCGCCGACGACCACAAGGATCAGGCCCAGCGAGAACACGACCCCACCCAGAAACCGGGCTGGTCCAAACCCCGGGTCAACGCCGGTCATGACCATGGTATAGGCGGCCCCGCCGAAGCCGATGAACACGCCCGCGAGTATCGCCAGAGTCAGTGTCTGGCTGACCGTGAGATGTGCCTTGGCAACACCGGCGGTTTCAACCAGCTCGGCGATCTGGGCGGGTTTGTAGGCGTCAATTCCGGTTGGGTTCTGTGTTTGCATGGGACCCACTTTGCCGACGCATTCGCGTTTCGACATTGATTGGGATCAAGCATCCATCGGTGCAAAAACAACCGCACTGGGGGCGAGGCTGCAACCCTGAAGGGACAGCCGCCCGGATGCAGTGCGGTGTATGGTTGAAAATCGGCGCAAATCGCCGGTATCAATGCGAGATTTCGGGCCGTCGTGCTAGGGTACGCGCGGCGGGGCCGTTCCGGCCGTGTTACATGGCAATTTCGCCAGACGACGGAGAAAAGTGATGTTTGCACGAATTACCCAATATAAAATGAAGCCCGGTACGCGCGAGGCGGCGACGGCGAAGATGAATGAATTGAAATCCGACATCATGGGTATGCCCGGCATGCACAGCTTTACCAATGTGATGAACGAGGATGGTTCGGGCTATGTGATCTCGGTTGTCGAAAGCGAGGCGACCTCGAACGCAAACGCGCCCAAAGTGGCCGAGCTGTGGGGCCATTTCGCCGAATTCATGGAAGGCCCGCCGACGCCGGTTGGGTACGACGTGATTGCCCATTGGGATAAGGGGTAGCGGTTAGGGCGGGGATAGACCCGCCCTTTCTTTAACACGGTATGTAGGATGGGGTTTTACCCCATCATGCGTTTGAATGGCGTCGGAGTGATGGGTCAAAAACCCATCCTACGCTTGCTAAATTGTAATTTCCACGCGGTTTTCTTTAACTTCTCCAGAAGGGTCCTCCCAAGTGATACGTAGCCATTCTTTAGAAGGGGTACCCATGTGAACCATTGCAGACAAGTCCACTCCTTGACCCTTTTCAAGTTTGCTCATTGGAAACTTATCATTCGCGAAGCTCTCTGTGACAATTTGGTTTTGTTCGTCCAATAACAGACGAACGTTGCGAGCAGTTGCCGGCCCGGAGTTGAAAACACGTAGGCGCCAATTTGATTTATCAATTCGGTTTAGCCGTGCTGACACCGAAGCTGTTTTCTCGCGCTTTGCTTCACCTTGTGCCTTCTGGATTTGAATGCGCACTAACTCAATCTCGCGATCAGTTAGGCGGCTTTGAGATTTGAAAGCTCTCAAGGTCACTATCAAGGCAGATGCGGAGACCAGTAGAGCCAATCCCGCAATGACATCCGAAATTTCCATTTAGAGCCTATTTGAACATTCGTCTAAATTGCTTCTTCACATCAGAAACTATCTCACGCTTAGTTTCGTCGATTGCTCGCGAGATAATCTCTTGATTGCTATCGTAAATATCTTGGTAGGAAAACTCTAGTTCACACCCTGTGCAGACGTAGACGCGGTTTTCTTCGGGAGCTTCGTCATCAAATGAAAAGTCTTTTGCACCGCAAGTTGGGCACATAAGAGTTACTTGTCGTGAATAGTCCTGTTTCATGAAATGCCTTTCGAGTTTAACATTAAGAAAGAATAGCTTTACCTCTTCCTTCTCTTCACATTCCCACCCCTTTGCCCCGGCCTGCCAGCCGTTGACCGTCCGCGCGATTTCATTGCGTCCTCCGAGGCTTTTTCCACCGCCCATTGGCGGGCCATGGGGTCGTCGGCGATGGCCAGATCGACCGCTTCCAGACGTTTGATTTCATCCCGGATGTTGGCGGCCTCTTCGAATTCCAGATTCTCGGCGGCTTTGCGCATTTGGTCGCGCAGCCCGTTCAGGTGCGCCTCGAGGTTGGCGCCGTGCATCGGCTTGTCGATGGTGGCGGTGACGCGGTTCATGTCCACGTCGCCGTCATAAAGCCCGGCCAGAACATCCTCGACATTCTTTTTCACGGTCGCGGGCGTGATACCGTGTTCTTCGTTATAGGCCATCTGCTTGGCGCGGCGGCGGTCGGTTTCGGCCAGCGCGCGTTCCATCGAACCGGTGATCTTGTCGGCATACATGATCACCCGGCCATCGGCGTTGCGCGCGGCGCGGCCGATGGTCTGAACCAGCGAGGTCTCGGACCGCAGAAAGCCTTCCTTGTCGGCGTCCAGAATGGCGACCAGCCCGCATTCGGGAATGTCGAGCCCTTCACGCAGCAGGTTGATGCCGACCAGCACGTCGAACGCGCCCAGACGCAGGTCGCGCAGAATCTCGATGCGTTCCAGCGTGTCGATATCGGAATGCATGTAGCGCACCTTGATGCCCTGTTCGTGCAGGTATTCGGTCAGATCCTCGGCCATGCGTTTCGTCAGCGTTGTGACCAGCGTGCGATAGCCATCGGCGGCGACCTTGCGCACCTCGTCCAGCAGGTCGTCGACCTGCATCGACACGGGGCGGATTTCGACCTGCGGGTCCAGCAGGCCGGTGGGGCGGATCACCTGTTCGGTGAAGACGCCGCCGGTCTGGTCGAGCTCCCACGCGGCGGGGGTGGCCGAGACGAAGACGGATTGCGGGCGCATGGCATCCCATTCCTCGAACTTCAAAGGCCGGTTGTCCATGCAGGACGGCAGGCGGAACCCGTGTTCGGCCAGCGTGAACTTGCGCCGATAGTCGCCCCGGTACATGCCGCCGATCTGCGGTACGCTGACATGGGATTCGTCGGCAAAGACGATGGCGTTGTCGGGGATGAATTCGAACAGGGTCGGGGGCGGCTCGCCCGGTGCGCGGCCGGTCAGATAGCGCGAATAGTTCTCGATCCCGTTGCAGACGCCGGTGGCCTCGAGCATTTCCAGATCGAAATTGGTGCGCTGTTCCAGCCGCTGCGCCTCGAGCAGTTTGCCTTCGCCGACCAGCTGGTCGAGGCGCATCCGCAGTTCTTTTTTGATCCCGATGATCGCCTGCTGCATCGTCGGTTTCGGCGTCACATAGTGGGAATTCGCATAGACCCGGATATGGTCCATCGTGTCGGTCTTTTCGCCGGTCAGCGGGTCGAATTCGGTGACCTGTTCCAGTTCCTCGCCGAAGAAGGACAGTTTCCAGGCGCGGTCTTCAAGGTGGGCGGGCCAGATTTCCAGACTGTCGCCCCGCACCCGGAACGAGCCGCGCTGAAACCCCTGATCGTTGCGGCGGTATTGCTGGGCCACCAGATCGGCCATCACCTGCCGCTGGTCGTATTCGTGACCGACCTTCAGATCCTGCGTCATCGCCCCGTAGGTTTCGACCGAACCGATACCGTAGATGCACGACACCGAGGCGACGATGATCACGTCATCGCGTTCCAGCAGCGCCCGCGTGGCCGAGTGGCGCATCCGGTCGATCTGTTCGTTGATCTGCGATTCTTTCTCGATGTAGGTGTCAGAGCGCGGCACATAAGCTTCGGGTTGGTAATAGTCGTAGTAGGACACGAAATATTCCACCGAGTTTTCGGGGAAGAAGCCCTTGAATTCACCGTATAGCTGCGCGGCGAGCGTTTTGTTGGGGGCCAGGATGATGGCGGGGCGCTGGGTTTCCTCGATCACCTTGGCCATGGTGAAGGTCTTGCCCGTTCCGGTCGCGCCCAGCAGCACCTGATCGCGTTCCCCGTCCAGCACGCCGCCCGCCAATTCCTTGATCGCCGTGGGCTGATCGCCCGCCGGATTGAATTCGGTATGCATCACGAATTGCCTGCCGCCTTCCAGTTTCAGGCGGGCGCGCACGTCTTCGGCGGTCAATTGGGTCTTGTCGGAATGGGCGTATGGCATAGGCAGGCTCCGGGCGTCAGGCCCTTACATTTGTTCTTATTTTGTCCAACTGCAAGGGCCGATCCGAATTCATTGCGCGCAATGCGGTCTGAGACTGTGCGGGGGTGAGATGGTGTAATGTTCTTGCGTTTGTTTGGCGCGATCCTATCCCAGCCTGATGACAGTTTCTGGCATGAGTTCGCGGGCGAGGGCCGCGACAATTGCAATCTTGCCCCCGGGCGCGCTCTGACGCATAAACGGGCTCAGCCAAGTGAGTACGGAGAGGCGACATGCGCGCACGGATCTACCAGCCCGCAAGAAATGCGATGACCTCGGGGATGGCCAAGACCCGCAAATGGGTTCTGGAATACGCCCCGGCCTCGGCGCGCGAGGTTGATCCTCTGATGGGCTGGACGTCGTCCAGTGACACGCAGGCTCAGGTGCGCCTGAAGTTCGACACGAGGGAAGAGGCGCTGGATTATGCCAAGGCCCACGGTATCGATGCTGAGGTCAGCGAGCCGCACAAGCGCAAACCCAATCTGCGTGCGCGGGGCTATGGCGAGAATTTCGCTACCGACCGACGTGCCCCCTGGACTCACTGAATGATCGAAATCCGCGAGGCTGACCCGACATCGGACGTATTGCGCCCGATTGTCGATGCGCATTTTGCCCATGGCGAAACTGCGGGACCTGCGGAAAGCAACCACACGATGGACGCCGAAGCACTGGCTGGCCCGGGGGTGCGATTCTGGGCCATTTTTGACGGACAGCAGCCATTGGGATGCGGTGCGCTGAAAGTGCTGCCCGATGGAACCGCCGAAGTGAAATCGGTGCATATTCTGGCGCAGGCAAGAGGGCGCGGGCTGGCGCACGTGCTGATGACGCATCTGGCTGAACAGGCTGGCGCAGAGGGGTGCGAGGCTTTGGTTCTTGAGACCGGGGCAAGCCATCTTCGCGAATATGATGCCGCCCGCAAGCTGTATGAGTCGCTGGGCTATTCCTATTGCGGGCCTATCTTTGGGTATGTTGACGATCCCAACAGCGCATTCATGCGCTTGCCTCTTGAACCCCGCGGGTAAAAACCGCAAGAAGGGCGCAGCGGTCCCTTAGCTCAACTGGATAGAGCAGCTGACTTCTAATCAGCAGGTTGAGGGTTCGAGTCCTTCAGGGATCGCCAATAATTTCAAATGTTTATGCATTAACCTCGTGCGTATCTTGCTTGATAGGTAAGCGTAGGGTAAGCGTAGGTGCCGATTTTTCCCTTTACATTCGCCCGAGGGTTGCATGACTCTGCAGACAGGGGAGGAACTGATGGGACACATCAGGCTTGGCACTTTGCCTCGGTCCAGGAAGTGGCGCGAGGTCGTTGATCTGATCGCAACCGATGCGTCAGTCGAAGAGATCGCCGAGGCCGCAGCGGATGCATCTGAGAGCGATCTCACACGGGCGAGTCGTGACCCCAGGTTTCAGTTTGTAAGTGATCTCCTCGTGAGGCTGCCTTTGCTTGCAAGGGCTCCTGGCTTCGAAGACGCTTTGGCTGACTTGGGCATTGCGACGTCGGAGCTCGGTTCAGTGACCGGCTTGCTGGCCGGTTTGGATCGTGCCATTGATCGCAACAGCTTCGATCTCCGAAGTTCCTCAGATGCAGGAGAATTGGCGAAGGTCGCGCTCTTGGAAAGCCTTTCCGTTCAGCTGCACGACCGGTTGCCATCCCTGTTTGAACCGACACCGCAAGAAATTCGCCAAGCACTCGCGAGCTTCGCCTCGGGTGATGCATTTGCGAGACTCTCGCGGGATTTCTTTGCCCGGCTGACATACCGCTCGCTAGACTATTATCTGAGCCGGGAACTCGCCAATCACACTGGCGAGGATCGACGCTTTTCCACCGATGCACAGCGAGTGACATTTCAAAAAGCCCTCGCCCAGCACACATTTGAAGTGTCTAGAATTGTCGAAGAATATGCAGGCGGCTGGTATGGCAAAACCGTCTGGCAGAAGCAGGCGCTTGATCGCGATGCAATAGACAAGTTCACAGCTTACGCGTTCAAAAAGATGCGCTCGGAGTTTGGGCGCCGTCGCGCCGTTGTCTGAAGTTGAAGTCAGATGGTTGCCGCCGCTGACAAAAAGCGGCGGTGATGAAGTCCTGCGTCTCGACATTGCTGGCCGCGAAGTAGCAATGACGCTGCGGATTGGACAATTGAACCGTCAATTGGTCGAGGCCCTGCAGGATCGTGCACTCGATTTGCTGGAGATTGCCGCGCTTGTCTATTGCGCGGACGCGGCAGTCAGCCGTGGTGGCCCGGCGGATCAGAAGATGGGTGAGAAGTGGCACAGACGGTTCGTAGCCACCATGCCGGTACGCGATCTGGATTTCTGGCAACGTGAGAGCGTAATACAGGCTCTGGAAGAAACGTTGATGTTTCTATCCGGCGACCGCTTTGAATTTTCTTTTTCGACCAAAGACGAACCGGATGCAGAGCGATCGCGCTTCTTCAAATTCGGCCGAAATAGTTCATGGAAGCCCCACCGCGTCCTGATGTTTTCCGGCGGGCTCGATTCCTTTGCGGGTGCTGTGGAAGAAATCGTAGAACAGAAGCATCGGGTTGCTTTGGTCAGTCATGCCTCGTCCACGAAAATAGCGCCGGTCCAGAAACGGCTGATATCAGCGTTGAGCAAACGGTTCGGACCGGAAATGTGCCGTCACATTCCCATGACCGCCCAGTTGAAGAGCCGATCGACCGCGGAAAGAACGCATCGCACACGCTCATTCTTGTTTGCGGTACTTGGGTCGATCACTGCAACGGCCTTTGGGCTGGACCGCGTGTCGTTCCATGAAAACGGGGTCGTGAGCCTCAACCTACCGCCGGTCGGCAACGTCGTTGGAACACGAGCGACGCGAACCACGCATCCAAAGACACTGAAGCTGTTCACCGGTCTTCTGCGGCTTGTTTTTGAAAATGACATGCGGGTCGACAATCCATTCTTTGCTCGGACAAAAGCAGACGTTTTGGAACGTATCTCCCATCTTGGCATGGCAGACCAGATCGTTGAGACGCGCAGTTGCGCTGATGTGCATAATCAAACCCATCAATACTTCCATTGTGGGCGCTGTTCTCAGTGTATCGATCGGCGGTTCGCGATGCTTTCAAAGGGGTTGGAGCGATTTGACCCGGAAGATGCCTATCGCGTGGACCTTGTGTCGGACGCTCGACCGAACGGGACCGACCGGGAGATGGCGTTGTCCTACGTACGCAATGCAGTGTTCTTCGAGAACGCCACACCAGATGCGCTGGCCCGGAGTTTCCCGGTTGTTCTGGACGCGGTCAATCATCTCGACAGTCCACCAGACACAGCCATGTCGATGATCGCAGATTTGCTTAACCGCCACGGCAAGGCGGTCACATCTGTCATGCGCAGAACTCTCGAAAGCAAGTCACCCGGCGAGTTCCCAGAACAGAGTTTGCCAAGACTATATGGCGAGATGCAGAGCGCCTTGTCCTTGCCTTTCGTGCCGGCTCCCTCAGTTGATAAAAACGAGAAAGAGAAACCACCGCTGACCATAGAAATCGACAAAACCTCACGTTTGGTTTTGATCGGCGAACATATTGAGCTTAAGAAAAACGCCACAGCGGATCTGTTGATCGTTTTGGCTGAAGAGTGGCTCCGTGCGGCAGGCAAAGGTCTCGAACCTTTGGAGTATCCCTGCTTGAAGTCTGGCGACCTCGTCGAAAAATTAGGCGTTGAAACCAGCGAAGTCGTTAGGCGGAGAATACTGACCGCGCGAAGAACGATTGCAAAGAGATTCGAGTCCGCTGGTCTGTCAGTTGATAAGCCCCAAGAGTTGATCGAAAATCTCTCTTGGAACGGATACCGGCTTGCTCCCGAGCGCGTGGTCGTTCGGGTCCGTCACCGGAGTTGATCATTAATCAATAACCGCGTCCTCGTCTGGCAACGGTCCACGGCGGCGAAACCGCCCCATCAGTTCGACCTGACGGCCAGGTGAAACAGAACCATAGGAGCTGAACGTCGTCATCACGTCGTCGTGTCCCATATTCTGCGACCAGGCTTTATAGTCCTCTGGTGTCCTGCAGTGAAGTTTTGCCAGCTCTGCGATCGTATCTCGCACGCGGTGCGGCGAAAACGGTGGCAGCCCGGCGTTGACGAAAGATTGCTTGAAGATCCTGGCCGCAGACGACGGGCCGGCCCACGGCTCGCGCGCGATACCTACTGCCTCAAACCGTCTGGACGGGCCAACAGCGACGCGTGTCTTTGGGAACAGAGGATCCGTGTCCGAGAAAAGATGGTCCTGACGAAGCTCCGTGATCCAGTCTCGCAGAATCCTTTCGACATCATCACCGAAGGGAAAGAAACTGGTCGTGAAGGACTTTCCAAACTTTGTATCCACGGAACGGCCGTCAAACTGAACGCATTTATTGGCTAGATCGACATGACGCAGCCGCACGGTGATGGCGGCACCTTCACGTGATCCGGTCAGGAAAAGGAAAGCGATCAGGGCGCGGTCACGGCGCTGGATCACTTTTTCTACAGGCAAGATGGACAACAGGTGGTTTACTTGCTCAGGGGACGGATGCGGCTTCCACAGGGTGCTTCGACGGGCCTGTTCCGATTTGCGATCCGGCGTGAGATAGGCAATGTCTGCGCGCGAGATCCTGGACTTGTGCCCCGGTTGGTCCGCCATCCAGTCAAAGAACTTCATGACATCGCGCAGCACTCCGTTGATCGTAGCTGCTGACAGTGGCGCGCCCGTTCGTTCATTGCGCAGACCTTGCAGATGGCGTTTGAACGCGCGCGCCCTTTCTGAATGGAACGCCCTGTAATCCTTACCTTTGAGCCATTTATCATAGATGGCAATCGACGCTGCGGCTTTGTCGATCGAAGATTGCGACAGCCCCTTTGCGTCCTTCAGCCAGACAAGGTGTTTACGCTTGATGCGCAGGTTATCCGAGGTGTGTTTTGGCATGGGTCTCTGGCTCCTCTTTCAAGGTCACTTTTGAATGGGGTTCGGTACAGGACACTAATCTTGGGGAGGCTTGTTGAAGTGTGACCTCCAGTTTGGCCTGAATGGCTTCCAGATCTGAACGGCGAATGATCTTGTTCATGACCGCACCACACGTCGGACAGAGGGCGGTTAGGCGGCCGCTGGAAGCTGTTTCCTGAACATAGTCAGCGATCTTGCCGTCGGGTTCGCGCGGACCTCTGCAGCTGAGGCAGTAGCAGTGATGCAATGCCAACTTGCACCGCGCCTTGCGTTGTCTTTGTCCGAGGAAGTCCTTGAGCACATGTCCTTCGATCAACCAGGGCTTGCTGCTGGTATCAGCCGCAAGTCCGTTGTTCCCAATCCAGCGAATGACGGTCTGGCGATGGCAGCCTAAAACGTCCGCCACCTCCCAGACTGTGTAGACAAGGTGCGATTTGACTTTGTGTGAGGGGAAGGACTTTGCCATTACACACCCTCCCCGGAAATCGGTCCGCATGTATTCTGGCAGACCTGCGCCTCCTCAAAGGCTTCGATCACGCCTTCATCGTATAAAACGCGCGCGCCGATCTTCAAAAACCTGGGGCCCTTTCCGAGCCAGCGCCACTGCTCCAGCGTCCGCGGCGACATGTGCCACCGCTCCGCCAGCTGATCTTGTGTCAACTTGGGCATATCAACCTCAATTGCTCACTGCGGCACGAGGAAGTTCGGTCCGCTTCTGTTGAACAAAGTGAGAGTTCGGATCTCTAAAATCTGTGGCCGCCGCCAATAAAGGCGTGACGCATGCCAGGGCTAAATCATTGATATTATGTGACTTGAATCAGAAAGGTGTGACCCAACCGCAAAATGCGTGACCTTGCCATCCAAATCGCAGGGAGTCAGCGGCTGCAAATGACCCGAAAGCTGACGTTAATCAAAAATGCTTGGAAGACGGCTTCGAGCCCAGAGTGCAAATTGCTGCGGTCGGCCCAAATACGTGCGAAGCGTGCGTCGCTGCCGTTGGTCCTACAATGGACGGCCCATTCCAGTCATTTTCCGAAGATCCACTCCTCTGCACTGCGATCCGTCGAACCTGCCGTTCGCTGCAAACGCAAAAACGAAGACCCGTCGAACGCATGGTCGCGGGCGAAACGGACCTTCATCCGGTTCGCCCGCCTCAGGTTACCCACAACTGGAACAGACCCAAGGCACTAACCACATCGCGCCTTGTCGCCTCGGTGCGCTCTCGCGCCCGTTCCGTGCCCTCTTTGATTACCTCAAGGACGTATCCCCGGTCCTCGGAGAGCTGTGCCCTACGCTCGCGAATTGGGGCGATGAGCTCCTGAAGGATAGCTTCCAGACGCGCCTTGATTTTGCTATCGCCAAGCCCGCCTCTCTGATACTGAGCCTTGAGCTCGGCAAGCCCGTCCTGGTCCTGATCGAAGGCGTCGAGATAGGTAAAGACGACATTGCCCTCGATGCAGCCCGGGTCTTCGAGACGCAGGTGGTTCGGATCGGTGAACATCGCCTTGACAGCATTTCGGATCTCCTCGGACGACGCGGACAGCGCAATGGCGTTGCCACCGGATTTCGACATCTTGGTCTTGCCGTCGATACCGGGCAACCGGCCCGCCCTGGGGATGATCGCCCGCGCCTCGGGCAACACGGCGCGGCCTGAGGTTGCGTTGATGCGCCGCACGATCTCATTCGTTTGTTCGATCAGCGGGGCCTGATCCTCGCCGACCGGCACGACCGTCGCCTTGAAGGCTGTGATGTCCGCCGCCTGTGCCGCCGGATAACACAGAAATCCGGCGGGAATATCCCGTCCGAACCCGCGCACGCGAGTTTCGTCCTTGATCGTCGGGTTCCGTTCCAGCCGCGCGACCGTGACGAAGTTCAGGTAGAGCATCGACAACTCGGCCAACGCCGGAAGATGCGATTGCAGGCAGATGGTGGTGCGACAGGGATCAATGCCCACGGCCAAATAGTCCAGCGCGACCTCCATCACGCTGCGCCGCACCTTCTCCGGGTCATGGGCGTTGTCGGTTAGGGCTTGAGTATCCGCAAGCAGCAGAAATTGTTCATGACTGCCCTGATAGCGCAGCCGGTTTGCAAGCGAGCCTGCATAGTGCCCGATGTGAAGCGGTCCTGTGGTGCGGTCACCTGTCAGAATGGTTGGTCTGTTCATTTGCGTCTTCTCATGAAACGGGATACGGAGCATCGGGAAGCTCGGAAAACAAAAGGCCGCCCATGCGGCGGCCTCGGAATACGTTTGGTCATCGGGCCACCCTGTCAGGAGGCCAGCCACCAAGTCATTGCGATGATCGAAGTGTTTACCATAGAACACTGGCTATCGTCTGCGAGATTACTCGTCAACCAAATGGTGGAAAGGGCTCGAGGCTGAACTCGGATGCGGTGCAGTACGTTCGCGATCGGGGTCGCTATGCGATGCAAGTACGGCCCTTTGCTGCCCTTGGCCGTCTGGTCTGGATGCTGCGCCGCTGCTCGCCAGACAGGCCATTCACCGCGCGTGCTAAATCTGGAGATGATTGAACTCACGTTCTGTGGACGAACCTGCATTTCTCTGCAAACTGTTCAACCATTGCTGAGGGCCCTAGAGCACGTACTCAGGGCCCAATCACAACTCCAAAGCTCAGAAGTCGTCACGGGGTAAGATCCATTGCCGCCACGACCTTGTCGTAAGGAAGTCCGGCGGTATCATTCAATCGACGAACTTGATCGGCACTTTCACCATCAAACAAGCACATGCAGCGCCCGTCTTCGGGAGCAAATGTTGAACGAACATAGCTGATTTTGTCGCCATCTGCTGTCATTTTCTGTGCTGTTGCTATCGCGGCTTTTTGAGCAGCACCCAAGTCATCCATGGTGATACCCTTGAGGTTTCTTTCGACCATAAAAACAGACATCTCGTTCCCTTTCCGAACAATCAAAACCAGTGCATCTATTACACTATGGAGCGTCGGCTCGGGGAACTATCGATACCTTATGACTTAATAACTCCAGGTTTGGATAAAACGGTGTATCCTGCGTTGTGATTGTCTTTCGCCATCAGTGACGAGGTGCCCCAATATGGAGATGTCTCAGATTAGATATGTCTTATCTGCCGCAAAGCATCTGAATTTCACCAAAGCTGCCGCAGAATGCAATGTAAGCCAACCAGCGCTTACCAAGGGCGTCAAGTCATTAGAGACCGAACTTGGCGCACAGGTTTTTCATCGGGAAGGCCGGAAAATTTTGGTCAGCGACTTTGGAAAGTCAATGCTGCCGCATCTACAGCACATCGTTGACGAAGCAGAAGCTACACAAGCGCTGGCTCAGAATTTTCGTTTGCTTGAAAAGGTGCCGTTGCGCTTAGGTGTCCTTTCAACAATTGGGCACGTTCGCCTTGCACGGTTTCTGGCTCAATTCGAGAAAAACCACAGCGGCTTGGAGTTGTCAGTCAATGAAGCAAGCGCGTCGGATCTCAAGAAAAAACTTTCTGATGGTGATATCGATGTCGCTTTGATGACGCTGACTGAAGAACTGGAAGAAGAGTTTAGGGCTAGACCACTTTACGTCGAAAGATATGTGGTTGTTTTTCCGCCGGAGCACCGCCTTGGACAACTAAACTCAATTTCGCTCCAAGATTTATCTCGAGAAAACTATGTAGATCGTTTGGCTTGCGAGTTGCGCGAGATGGTAATGTCCGTTTGTCAGTCAAAAGGAGTGGAACTTTACGCTCGCTTCCGTTCTGAGCGCGAAGATTGGGTACAAGCAATGGTTGCTGCAGGCATTGGTTTTGCTTTCATGCCTGAGTATTCGGTTACTCTGCCGGGCTTGTTGCAGCGCCCGCTTGTGGAGCCAGAAGTTTCAAGAACTATCGCGGCCTTTACAGTCCCTGGCCGAAAATACTCGCCGGCTCTCGATGCGCTGATGAGGTTTTCGCAGACTTTTGCATGGCCGGGATAAAAAACTTCGGTTTTGGGCCTGCTCTGAAACCCGATTTTCCTGCCGTTTGTAGTTAGAGTTTTTCGCTCGTATTTTCCTTTGGTCGTTCCAAGAGTTTGCGACACTTTCATTAAACGGCAAGTTAACGTGACAACCCCCTTCTGCCCTATGCCCACAACCAGATTCTAAGCTAAGTCGATCCAAGCCGCATTCCTTGAAGAGCTTTGCACGCACGCGGCCACAAATTTAACGCCATTGAGCCCGTCATAGACTGTTGGATAAACAACCGAAGCGTCAGGTGAAATACCATTTCGGAAAGCTTGGATCGCTTCAGCAGCCTCTCCATAGATATTCGCGAACCCCTCAAGATATCCCTCGGGATGTCCCGGAGGAACTCTACTCAACCGGTTGGCTGCATCAGCAGCACTAGCTCCATTTCGTGTGATTAGACGCTTTGGTTCGTTGTATGGCGTGAACCACAGGTAATTGGGATCTTCCTGAGCCCACTCCAACCCGCCTTTTTCGCCATAGACGCGCAAACGAAGTGCGTTTTCGTTGCCGGGAGCCACCTGAGAAGACCACAGCATACCGCGCGCTCCGCCTTTGAAGCGAAGTAAGACGTGGGCGTTGTCATCGACTTTGCGCCCCAGCACAAAGGCCTGCAAGTCTGCCGCAAGGCTTTCCGCTTTTAGCCCGGTCACGAAGCAGGCAAGGTTGTATGCATGAGTTCCGATGTCACCGGTTGATCCACCCGCGCCCGAGCGTTCGGGATCGGTTCGCCATTCCGCCTGTTTGAAATCCTGCTGCTCGGTCAGCCAATCCTGTGGGTATTCAACCTGAACCACGCGGATCTTGCCAATGTCGCCGTTGGCAACCATTTCACGCGCCTGCCGAACCATTGGATAGCCTGTGTAATTGTGGGTCAAAATGAATAGGGCATTCGCACTTTCTGTTGCTTTGACCAGCTTTTTCGCATCGGCAAGGGTCGAGGTGAGTGGCTTGTCACAAATTACATGAATACCGCGTTTCAGGAACTCACGTGCGGCTGCATAATGAACGTGATTTGGCGTGACAATTGAGACTGCCTCGATCCCAGATTTCAGTCGGGCTTCCCTAATCGCCATTTGTTTGAAGTCTTCATAGACCCGTTCGAGCCCCAATGCCTGACCACTTTCAAGAGATTTCTCTGGCGTCGAAGACAAAGCACCGGCAACCAGCTCGAACTTGTCGTCCAATCGCGCGGCGATGCGATGAACACCCCCTATGAAGGCGTCGTTTCCGCCGCCAACCATGCCAAGCCGAATGCGTCCTGAGGTTTCTTCACTGCGTCCTGTGACCATCACTCAATCCCCAGCATTTTACGATTGGCGGCTTCGTCAGCGCCACCGTCGGCGAAATCATCAAAGGCTTTCTCGGTCACACGGATGATGTGATCTGACACAAATTGAGCACCTTCACGCGCTCCATCCTCGGGGTGTTTGAGGCAGCATTCCCATTCGACCACAGCCCAGCCATCAAAGTCATTCGCGGCCATTTTTGAGAAAACTGCACCGAAATCCACCTGACCATCGCCCAGTGAGCGGAACCGCCCGGCCCGATCTACCCAGCTTTGATACCCGGAATAAACACCTTGCCGCCCGGTCGGGTTGAACTCGGCATCTTTGACATGGAACATCCGAATTCGATCTTTGTAGATGTCGATGTTGTCCAGATAGTCGAGGCATTGCAGCACGTAATGCGACGGGTCGTATAGCATGCAGGCCCGTGGGTGATTGCCTGTCCGCTCGAGAAACATCTCGTAGGTCACACCATCGTGGAGGTCCTCTCCGGGGTGAATTTCGTAGCAGACATCGACACCGCATTCATCGGCGTGATTCAGGATGGGCACCCAACGGCGCGCAAGCTCATCAAATGCCGTTTCAATCAAACCGGCAGGGCGCTGCGGCCAAGGATAGACATATGGCCATGCCAACGCGCCTGAGAATGTCGCATGTGCCGAAATGCCTAAATTTTTCGAAGCGGATAGCGCTTTGTTGACCTGGTCTACGGCCCATTCTTGACGGGCTTTAGGGTTTCCTCTGACGCTTTCCGCTGCAAAGCCATCAAACGCACTGTCATAGGCTGGGTGAACGGCAACAAGCTGACCCTGAAGATGCGTTGAAAGCTCGGTGACTTCGACGCCATTTTCTTGGGCCTTGCCTTTGAACTCATCGCAGTAACCGACGCTGGATGCGGCCTGTTCGAGGTCGAACAACCGGCCATCCCAACTGGGAACCTGAACGCCATTGTATCCACAGTCAGCCGCCCATTTAGTGATCGCGCCCCACGAATTGAACGGCGCTTCGTCCCCGGCAAATTGTGCAAGAAACAAAGCTGGACCTTTGATTGTCTTCATTGAATTTCCTCCCCAAAACCTGAGTCTCTATGGCGGTAAATTTTCCTTCAGATAGATGTCGATACGGATACGTTCCTGGGCTTTGTTGAATGGCACTTTGTCTGAAGTTGCACGCAGCAGACGGACGGCTGAACGAACAATGTGCCCAGTGTCTTGCGAGATAAGAGCGTCAAATGTACCGAGCGTAAGCGCCTCACGACTAAGCGGAGTAAGCTCATGAGCTATGATCACCAGATCTTTGCTGAGCTTGTTTTCTGAAAGAAATTGAATCAGTCCTGCATTGCCTGCTGCGGAGGAATAAATTCCAACCAGATCCGGGTAGGTTTCAAAGATCTCGGGCATCATCTTGTAAATCAGATCCGGGTCATCCCGGCCCTCGACAGACGCTACGACTTCGAGGTGTGGAAATTCCTCAGCTACAACTAGATCAAAGCCTTGACGGCGCTCTAGGTGGTCACGTGCCAAACGGGATCCTGTAAGTACCAAAACCTTGCCGTCACGATGCACAAATCGTCCCATCAGCTGAGCTGCGGTTCGCCCTGCCGAAACGTTATCAATTCCTACAAAGTGGTCTCGCTCAGAACTCGGCAAGTCAGACACCAACGCAACCACCGGAACGCCTTTGTCCCTGAGCCTTTTTACAGCATCACGAACAGAAGGCGTTTCGGGCCCAAAAACGGCAACGCCATCAACATCCGAACTGGCGACAGCATCCAAAATATTGACGATATCTTGCGGCTCAAACGGAGCTACCTTTTTTATCGCAATGCGAGTTCGCTCGATAAATTGGTCACGTGACTGTTCTGCGATCTGACTGCTGATTGCCTCCACAAACTCGTTGTCCGTGTCCGGCAGAACAAAGAGGAAGTTGTAAACTCGGTTTCGCGCAAGGTTGGCCGCAGCGGTGTCGCGCACATACCCCAGCTCGTCAATTGCCTTTTGTACTTTCTGTACGGTAACGGCCCGCACACCGGGGCGTCTGTTCAAGACCCGGTCAACAGTCGCCAGACTGACACCGGCGACGCGCGCGAGGTCGTTGACGGTTGGCTTTTTCACCAATTCTAGTTTTTGTTTTTGGTCTTCCACGTGTTCTTCAGCCCTCAATCTCCCGCGCCAAGCCTTCAAACAACAAAGCAACAGCCTCGGCACCGGGATCGTTATGTCCAACTAGGTTTTCTTCGGGAACATAGGCCGCGCGGCCTGCCTTCGCACGACGAATATTCGCGGTGTTGTTCGCGCCTTCGCGGGCAGCCTCGGCCGCATCGGTCAGTCCAGACGGGAGGGCGGCAAGTGCAGGTGCCAGAGCGTCAATCATTGTCCGGTCACCGACCTTGGCACCCCCAACCTGGCTCACGCGATTCAGGCCTTCGACCAGAGACTTCGATACCGAAGCCCCGCTTGCACAGGCATCTCCGGCTGCATTGAAGAAGATTGCGAGTATCACACCGGACGACCCGCCCATTGTCTGGCTTAACTCATTGCCCAACGCCGGAAACAGTTGCGTCAGATCAGCAAGAGGCATGCGGTCAAGGCTACCTTGCAATGCTCTTGCGGCGGTGGCCAGTGTGCTTCCTGTATCGCCATCTCCGGACTTCGCGTCCAGCTCGTTCAGAGACTTCTCTGCGTTGATGAGCAGCTCAGATAAGCGGGTGATCGTTTCCCTCGTGGTGGGATTGTTCGAAGGGATTGGATCGATTGGTGTCAGGCCATCAGGCAACGGGGCTACTTTGATCGGGTCGATGGAATTGACGCCGGGCCATGCGGCCAGATCAACAGGTGCTTCAAGAGCTGACAATTCGTCCTGATCCACAGGCAGAATGGATACCGAAAACCCGTGCATATCCAGCGACGTCATCATCGGTGCCGGGCCAATGATATGGTGGGCAATACCAGTTTCGGACAACGCATGCGTGAGGACAGCCATTTCCAGAGGAGTTGTAGAGCCCAGGTTGTTGACCAACGCTACACAATGCCCGGCACCCACCCTTTGCTTCAGCTTCTCCACCACCGTGGACATGGCCGATACAGCATTTGAAAATTCGACTTGTTGTACACCGGGCTCGCCGTGGATGCCCAAGCCGAGTTCCGCTTTGCCAGGGGCAATCCGGTCTTCTTTTGGAGAGCCCGGAACAGTGCAGGTGTCCAAGCTCATTCCGATGCTGACAACCTTTGCTATGGTACTTCTTGCTGCTTTGGTAACGGTGTCCAGATCGGCACCCCCTTCAGCAAGCGCTCCGGCAATTTTGTGCACCAATAACGTACCTGCCACGCCACGTGGTTGCGGAAGGTCGGGCAAGGCGATGTCATCATCAACTACGACCATCTCTACTTTGCGGCCCAATGCACGGGCGCGTTCAGCCGCCAGTCCAAAATTCAATCGATCACCGGTGTAATTTTTGACGATAAGCAGGCACCCGGCCTCACCCGTGACCGCAAGAATGCCCGCCAGAACTGCCTCGACCGAGGGTGAGGCGAAAACTTCGCCGCAGACCGCGGCTGTCAACATACCGGCGCCAACGAAACCTGCATGGGCGGGCTCGTGACCAGACCCTCCGCCAGAAACCAAGGCGACTTTCGACTTGTCCCAATCCGACCGGTAGACAACCTTGATATGCGGGTATCCGTCCAGCCGTGTAAGCTGCCCGCCTGAGGAAGCCAAAAGGCCATCTATCGCCTCGGTTACCAGGGTTTCTTTTGTGTTGAGGAACTGGGCCATGCTTTTGCTCCTTAATTCACGCGCGCGCCAGACGCGTCAAAATACAACGGGTTATGGGGGCGAATTTTTATAATTTTTCCAGAGGGGTAATCCTGATGAACATCAATCAGGGTGACAACCGGGTGGCCATTCAGGTCCAGGTGCAGCCGTGTTTGGTCGCCCAGATGTTCGGCACGTATGACACGCGCTTCACTGCCCTCGCCTTCAATGATGTTTTCCGGGCGAAGACCAATCTGTGGTCCTTTGTGATCGCCTCCGAACAACTCGGACGGCAGGATGTTGATTCGCGGCAGACCCAACCTGCTGGCAACGTAAACACTGCCCGGGTTTTCGTAGATATCCCGGGGTGTCCCGTATTGAACCAACCGGCCGTTCTCTAAAACGCCGATATGCGTAGCCATTGTCATGGCTTCGACCTGATCGTGGGTCACGTAAAGCAAGGTTGATCCCAGATCGGCCTGAATCCTTTTCAGTTCGACCCGCAAATCCGCCCGAAGCTTGGCGTCCAAAGAGCTGAGCGGCTCGTCCATCAGGAAAATCTGGGGATCGCGCACCAGTGCCCGTCCAATTGAAACGCGCTGCATTTCGCCGCCAGACAGTTCAGTGGCTTTGTTGTCCAGCTTGTGCGGGATCTGCAGGATCTCCGAGACTTCGTTGACCTTCCTGGCGATCTCATCCTCTGGCGTCTTCAGGATCGGTGACCTCAGAGGGAAGGACAGGTTCTCACGCACCGTCATATGGGGGTACAGCGAGTATTGCTGGAAGACCATCGCCACATCACGCTGGGCAGGTGTATCTATCCCAACGTCACGCCCGGCAATGCGCACCGTTCCGGAATCCAGTTTCTCAAGCCCGGATATCAATCTCAGCGTCGTTGTTTTTCCCGCGCCCGTCGGACCCAACAAAACCACAAAGGCACCGTTGGGGATCGTCATTGAGATATCATCCACCGCTTTGATTTCGCCGAATGACTTCGAAATGTTTTCCAGAACGACTTCAGCCATTGCTTAGTACCTCGTCGTTCAGAGCGGACCTCAACGCGCGTCCGGTAGAATTTTCGAAAAGGGTCACTGCGGATGAGCGGAACTTCAAGCCAACCGTCTCGCCGGGGTTAACGGTTTCGCGCGCATCAATGCGGGCTTTCAGCTCTCCGTTCGGGCTTTGCAGCGTCACGATCTGGGTGGTTCCAAGATATTCTGCGGCCAGGACCTTGGCTCGGTAGGCGCTGGCATCCGACAGAAAAACATGCTCAGGGCGAACACCGAAAACCAAGTCACCTTCCGCCCCTTCCAACAGTGTGGGTACGGCTTCGTCGTGACCATTCAGTCGCACCGTTTCCGAGCCAGGCGCGACCTTTCCCTGAAACGGCAGGAAGTTCATCGAAGGAGACCCGATAAAATCTGCAACGAACATCGTAGCTGGTTTGTCGTAGATTTCCTGAGGTGTGCCGAATTGCTCGATCACAGCGTTGTTCATCACCACGATCTTGTCCCCCATTTGCATGGCTTCCAGCTGATCATGTGTGACGTAAACAGTGGTCGCCCCCATGCGATCATGAAGCGCGCGCAGTTCTTCGGCCATGTGCTCACGAAATTCGGCATCCAGGGCACCAAGAGGTTCGTCCATCATGAACGCCTTGGGTTCGCGAACAATCGCGCGTCCAAGCGCCACGCGCTGCCTATCGCCGCCTGACAACCCACCTACCGGGCTATCGAGGATGTCCTTGATCCCCAGAATTCCCGCGACTTCTTCTACTTTGGCTTTGACAGCAGCACGCGGCATGCCCTGCGATATCAGGGGGTAGCTGATATTTTTTCGCACGTTCATGTGCGGATACAGCGCAAACATCTGGAACACGAAGGCAATGTCTCGCTCCGATGGGGGGCGCTGGCTGATCTCCTCGCCGTCCAGGTAGATTTCACCCGACGTCGGAAGTTCCAAGCCTGCGATCATCCGCAGCGTCGTCGTCTTTCCGCAGCCGGATGGCCCTAGCAACATGAAGAACTCACCGTCCTCAATCGTGAACGAGCTTTCGCGGACAGCCGTGAAATCGCCGAACATCTTCTTTACGTTTTTAACTACGATCTGGGCCATTTCTACTCCGGGAAATGGCTGACGATGATGAACATGACGGTTCCGATCAGCGTGACGATGAAAGAATATGTGAAGGCCCAAAGGACAAAGGGCTGCATAAGCATGAAGACACCCAGAGCGATGAGGATGGTCGCGATCATCTCCCATGGGCCCCGGCGAAAACGCATCAATCCGGTAAGAAACTCGCTCATTTGCGCACGGCTCCGAATGTGATCCCACGCAGCAGGTGTTTGCGCATCAGGATGGTGAAAATCATGACAGGGATCAGGAAGATCGTGGCACCTGCCGCCACTGCAGGCCAGTCCAGGCCGCCAATACCGATAATGGTTGGGATGAACGGTGGTGCAGTCTGCGCGTTCGCGGATGTCAGCAGCACGGCAAACGCGTACTCATTCCAGGCGAAGATCAGGCAAAAGATAGCTGTTGAGGCTATGCCGGTCGCGGCTTGCGGCAGCACCACTTTGTAAAACGCCTGAAACCTCGTGTAGCCATCTATGAGCGCGGCTTCTTCGTACTCTCTTGGGATTTCGTCGATGAAGCCTTTTAGCAACCAGACCGCCAAGGAAATATTCACGCCCGTATACAGCAGGATCATCCCCAGATGCGTGTCGCTTAATCCAAGGTTTCTGAACATCAGGAAGATTGGGATGGCGACAGCGACCGGTGGCATCATCCTTGTACTCAGGATAAAGAACAAAAGGTCGTCCTTGAGCGGGACCTTGAACCTGCTGAACGCATAGGCTGCCAGCGTGCCAAGGAAGATACTCAAGAACGTCGAGCCAAATCCGATGATAACCGAATTCATAAAGCGCTCGCCAAACTTTGATGGCCCGACAATCACCATGTCGTATTGGCGGACGATCTCATCGGCCCAGTTCTGCGGCGGGTTCGCTTCCAAAAACTCCTGCGTCTGCCGCGTGCGCGTGGTGAAGAGATTTACATACCCTTCAAGCGTTGGGTCAAAGACCACTTTGGGTGGGTAGCTGATCGCATCGGCTGGAGACTTGAAACCTGTCAGTAAAATCCAAACCAGCGGGATCATTGTGATCAGCGCATAAGTGATGACCAGAAAACCGGCGATCCACTTGGAACGGTTCGAAGGTTCGGTTACGGAAAAACTGCTCATCTCTGTTTCACCTTGTTCAAGGCTTTGACGTAGATCGACGCAAGGCCGAACACGGTGACGAAAAGGATGATCGCATAGGCCGAGGCGTAGCCCGTACGCCACTTCTCAAACGCCTCCCGCTTGAGATTGATTGAGGTGAGTTCCGTTACAGAACCGGGCCCTCCGCCGGTTAGCTGAACCACCAGGTCGAACATCTTGAAGTTCTCGATCCCTCGAAACAGCACGGCAAGCATCAGGAACGGCAGGACCATCGGGATGGTGATCGTAAAGAACTGCCGCAGCTTGCTGGCCCTGTCGATCTCAGCCGCCTCGTAGATGTAATCGGGAATGCTGCGCAGCCCGGCCAGACAGATTAGCATCACGAAGGGGGTCCACATCCAGGTGTCGACAATAACGATCGCCCAAGGGGCCAAAGTAACGGATCCCAGCATTTCAAAGCTCGATGGATCTTTGCCTGTGAACCATGACACGATGTAGTTAAACAGCCCGATTTGAGGTTGATACAGGAACTTCCAGAAGTTCCCGACGACTGCAGGAGACAGCATCATCGGCAGCACGATGATCGTGGTCCAAAGATCGTTGCCCTTGAATTTCTTGTTGATCAACCAGGCCAAAGTAAACCCGATCAAGACCTGGAAAAAGATCGTCCAGAACAGGAAGTGCGCCGTCGCCTGCATATTTAGCCAGGTGTCCGAGTCTGTCAGAATACGCTCGTAATTCCTGAGCCCGACATCTTTGACTTCGCGCCCGATCCGGTTGGCCTTGTAGTTGGTAAAGCTCAGTTGGATGGTCCAGATCAACGGAAAGATGTTGATCGCCAGCAATAGAAAAATCGTCGGGGAGATGAATATCCAGGCGATCGCGCGGTCGGATAACCCTCGGATTTTTCGCGCAACTCGCTCGGGCGTTGCCTGGGCAACGCGATCTACGGTCCGGTCAGACATCTCTTTGCCAGTTCTTGTTGGTTTAGGACTCACGGGTGAAGGTGGAGCGGGATTGCGCCCGCTCCTGCCTGTGTCCGGACTACAGCTTGCCTTCGTCTTCGAAAACTTCAGTCCAATCTTCGATCAAAAGATTAAGAGCTTCTTGAGCTGTACCTTGATCAGCAACGACGTAGTCGTGGATGCGTTTCTGCATGGCCAGCAGGAGTTCTGCATAGGCAGGCTCTTGCCAGAAATCCTGAACCCCAGCCATTGCTTCCAGGAAGTCACCGGCAAACGGTTGGCTGTCCACGAAACCAGGATCTTCCAGCACTGAGTTATGCGCCGAGTAGCCGCCTAGCTCCCACCACTTGGCCTGCACTTCAGGCTGTGCGAACCACTTGATGTACTCAAGTGCAGCGTCCTGTTTGTCAGAGTAGCTGACAACAGAGATACCTTGTCCGCCCAGCGTCGAACCTGCCTGATTTTGCGGTGGGTTCACAAAGAAGTCGATCTTGTCACCGCCGGTATTGGGGTCAGCATAGAGACCTGGGAAGAACGCAAACCAGTTCATGGCCATGGCGACCTGACCGGACTTGAAGGCGTCCAAGCTCTCACCCATGTAAGAGTTGGTATATCCCGGAGGCGTCGCCGTTTCGTAGAATTCCTTATAGAATTCCAGCGCCTCTACCGCTTCGGGTGAGTTTACGGCGCCTTCCATGTCATATGAGCCCGGGGTGTTTTCGTATTTAAAGCCCCAAGGATACAGTGCTCCGGTCACACCCATGGTGATCCCTTCCGAGCCGCGCTCGGTAAAGATAGCTGCGCCGTAGACTGTCTTGCCGTCGATCTCACGACCCTGAAAGAACTGGGCGATCTGTAATAGTTCTTTCTGAGATTCAGGCTCACGTAAATCCTGACCAGTTGCTTCTTTGTATGCGGCTTGTATTTCAGGATTTTCGAACCAGTCCTTGCGATAGAACCAGCCATTCGCATCGCCCATCGCAGGCAGGGCATAGTAATTGGGTGTGCCCTTGGGCCAAGTTGAATAGGCGTAGACAGTGGCCGGCGCGAAATCGTCCATGCTGATGCCTTCAGCATCGAAGAAGTCGTTCAGTTTGACATAGTGGCCATTTTCAGCGCCACCGCCGATCCATTGGCTGTCACCAATAAGCAGATCGCAGAGCTTACCACCGGAATTCAGCTCATTCAGCATCCGGTCCGCAAAATTTGGCCAGGGAACAAATTCGAAGTTCATCGTGTGGCCGGATTCTGCTTCGAATTCTTTTGATAGTTCGACAAGCGCGTTGGCCGGGTCCCATGCAGCCCAACATAGCGTCAGATCTTCAGCATTTGCCTTGGTAGAAAGAGTAGTAGCGGCAAGGACTATTGCGCTGGCCGAGGCCAGTTTTGTGTAAGTCATCCATTCCTCCCTTTTTGCGCCGTCAATCGAGGATGTGCGAATCGCGGCATACTTCCAAGCCTATTTGAGGTACGCACCTCATGTCCAGATTTTTTTGAGGTTCGTACCTCAAACTGTCAGAAGAGGCCGTCAGATATTCTTTTAGCTGTTGATTGGCTTTGTTGCGCAAAGGTTGGGTGAGGGATTCATCTCGTGAATCCAGCGTGGTAGCTGGACTGCATGAGCAGACCTATCCCGCCGAGCTACAAGACCAAGAACTGGCCAGCCTACAATGAAGCCCTCAAGCAACGTGGCTCCCTGGCGATCTGATTTGATCCGGACATGGTTTGGGTACCACCGCCGACCGGTAAGCAAGGCCGGCAGCCGCAGTATAGCGGCGCTGCGATTCAGACATGCCTGACGACGATGAAGGTCCTCTTCGGCATGGCCCTCAGGCAGACCACGGACTTCGTGGAGAGCCTGCTGCGCCTGGTCGGCCTCGACTGGTCGGTGCCGGATTTCAGCACGCTGAGCAGGCGCCAGAAGACCCTGGCGGTTTCCATACCCTATCGCGGCTAGCAAGGTTCCCTGAACCTTCTGATCGACAGCGCCGGCTTCAAGGCGGAGGGCCAAGGCGAATGGCATGCCCGCAAGCATGGCCGCGCGAAACGCCGTCTCTGGCGCAAGATCCACATCGGCGTTGACGAACAGACGCTGGAGATCCGCGCCATCGAAATCACCGGTAACAACATCGGTGATGCGCCCATGCTGCCTGAACTACTCAGCCAGATCCCGGTCGATGTCGAGATCGCCTCGGTCACCGCAGACGGGGCGTATGACACGCGCAAATGCCACGATGCCATCGCAAACCGGGGTGCCCACGCCGTTATCCCGCCGCGCAAGAACCAAAACCGCGAAAGCCATCGACAGCAGGCGCTATCGCCCGTAACGAGGCGCTGTGCGCCTCGAAATACCTTGGCCGTGCCATCCGGCGAAATTGGAGCGGATACCACCGCCGCAGTCGCGCCGAAACGAAGATGCACTGCGTGAAGCTGTTGGGGCAGAGCCTCATGGCGCGCGACTTCGAGCGTCCAGTCGCCGAACTCCCAATCCGTGCAGCCGTCCTGAACAGCTACACCGCGCTCGGCATACCGGTCACAGAGCCCACAGGATAAGTACGTCCGGGGAAAAGGGAAGTCCGGGCTTCAGGCTCTTCGCGCAACAAAGCCTAGCTGGAGTGCTAAATTGCGCCCCTTAAACCCTGAAGCTTCTCGCCGCTCAATAGGCTGGTTCCTTTATGAATGTCAAACCGTTACGCCTTGCAGAACCTGTTCCCGCGATAGCTCGTCCCGCGTGCCTTGCATCAGGACCGCGCCGCGCCGCAGGACGATGAACTTGTCGGCAAGATCATAGGCGAAATCGAAATACTGCTCGACCAGAATGATGGCCATCTCTCCTTTGGTTCGGAGGTGACGAATTACTTCGCCGATCTGCTGGATGATGTTGGGCTGAATGCCTTCGGTTGGTTCGTCCAGCAGCAAAAGTTGAGGCTTGGCGATCAGCGCCCGGGCGATGGCAAGTTGCTGTTGCTGGCCACCCGACAGATCACCCCCGCGCCGGTTCTGCATTTTCTTCAGCACCGGGAACATATCGAAGATCTCGTCCGGAACGAAATGTTCGCTTGCTGACAGGCAGGCAAAACCGGTTTCCAGATTTTCGCGCACAGTCAGCAACGGGAAAATCTCGCGCCCCTGCGGCACATAGGCCACGCCTTTCCACGCCATGCGATGGGCTGGCAGAGGCGGCAGGGCCTCGTCATTCAGCATCAGATCGCCGCCCGAGCGCGGATGCGTGCCCGAGATCGCCTTGATCAGGCTGGTCTTGCCCACACCATTGGTGCCCATCACGCAAGTCACCTCTCCTCGCGCGGCCTCCAACGAGATACAGTTGAGGATTTGCGAGTGCCCGTAATGCAGGGTCAGATCGGTCAGTTTCAGCATTGTTTAGCGCCCCAGATAAACGTCGATGACATCCTGATTTGATGTGACATGATCCAGCGAACCTTCGGCCAGAACCGAGCCTTCATGCAGAACCGTGACCCGACAATTCAGGCGGCGGACGAACTCCATGTCATGTTCCACAACCACGACGGCGCGGGTCTTGGCGGCCTGTACCAGCAGGTCGGTTGTGTGTTCGCGTTCTTGCGAGGTCATCCCGGCGGCGGGTTCGTCCACTAGCAACAGACGTGGTTCCTGCGCCAGTAGCATCCCGATTTCCAACCATTGCTTTTGTCCGTGGCTTAGTTCGCCGGATTTGCGGAGCAGTTCGCCATACAGGCCAATCTCAGCGGCCAGTTCCTCGACCTTCTCCAGATGATCCGTCGAAGGGCGATAGAACAGCACACCCAGCCAGCCCCGTTTATTCTTCAACGCCATCAGCAGGTTTTCCTGCACGGTCTGGTCCTCGAACACGGTGGGTTTCTGGAACTTACGCCCGATGCCGGCTTGCGCGATCTTGGCCTCGCTCATTCGCAGCAGGGAAACGGATTTCTCACCCCAGGTTACCCGGCCCTCGTCAGGCCGGGTCTTGCCGGTGACAATATCCATGAAGGTCGTTTTACCTGCCCCGTTCGGCCCGATAACCGCGCGAAGCTCGGCCTTGCCAATCTGGAAGGACAGGTTGTTGATGGCGCGGAACCCGTCGAAGGTGACTGAAACGCCGCTGACCTCCAGCAGAGTGCTCATTCCAAGGCCTCCATTTCGCGCAATGCGCTTTCATCGGGTCCAAGCGGGGCACCGTAGCGTTGCGGCGCGCGGTGGTTGGTCCAGAGGTCGAATAGCCCTCCAATACCCTTTGGTGCGAACAGGGTTACCAGCACGAATGAGACGCCCAGCAGCACCTGCCACCAGTCGACCCATTTGATCGTGTAGAACCCAAGTGGGATGTCCGGCGCTTGTCCACCTGTGAACCATGTGCTGAGCAGGCTGACAGACGCCGCGCCGATGACCGCTCCATACAGGCGACCACGCCCGCCGATGGCGACCCAGACGGCAAGATATATCGAGGCAATGGGGGCCATCTCCTCGGGGTTGATGATCCCCGCCTGCGGATAATACAGCGCGCCCGCGATGGCGGCGATGCAGGCGGTCAATGTGAAGACAGCCAGCTTGTAATTCTCGACCGAATAGCCAAGGAACCGCACTCGCGCCTCATTATCGCGGATGCCGCGGATAACCGAGCCGAACTTGCCCGCCACGATCCATGCCGCCAGCATGTAGCCCAGCCCCAGGGCCAGCGCTGAGGCCCAGAGGAACCAGATTGACACCAAGTCCTGCGAGGCCGTGACGCCCGGCAGGTTCTGCAGGCCCGACAGGCCGTTGTTGCCACGCATACCGCTGTCGTTCTGGAACAGGTACAGCGCCAGTGCCAATGTCATGGCTTGGGTCAGGATCGACAGGTAGACACCCGTGACCCGGCTGCGGAACGCCAGCCAACCAAAGATCAGTGCCAGAAGGCCCGGCACCAGCACGACCAGCGCCAGTTGCAGGAACAGGCTGTCCGAAAAGGCCCAGATCAGCGGGAATTCGGACGATCCGACGACGCCGAAGATTTGCGTGCCGATGGCATCCACGACCTCGGCCGATGTTGGCGGAATGTCGGCTTGGGAGAGCGACTCCACCACGATCAGGCGGGTACGTTCATACATCAGCCACATGCCGATCATGTAGCCGCCCAGCCCGAAGAACGCGAAATGGCCGAGGGACAGGATGCCCGTAAATCCCCAGACCAAATCCATGGCCACAGCGATCAGGCAAAGGCACAGGGTCTTGCCCAGCGTTTTGACAAAGCTGGTCGAGATCACGCCAATCCCGAACCCTTCGGACAGGACGGTGACGCCCAACGTGAACAGGGAGAGGATGGCCAGAAAGACCAGTACCGATGGGTTTTTGGCGACAAAGCTGCGTTCCATGGCTCAATCCCCCGCCGCACGACCTTTGAGGGCAATGATGCCCCTTGGCCGGAACTGGATGAAAATGATGATGAAGATGATCATGTATGTTTGCGCGGCGAGGGTGTTCGAGGGGTTCATCCACTCGATCCCCTTTTGCAGGAAGCCGATCATGCCCGCACCTGCCAGCGCGCCCCAGATGTTTCCGACGCCGCCAACAACCACGGTCATGAAGCTTTGCACGATATAGTCGCTGCCCAGATCGGACGTGACCTTTGCGAACAGACCAATCGCAACCCCGGCAATCCCGGCGATGCCCGAGCCCAAGCCGAAGGTCAGCATATTCACCCGCCCCGGATTGATACCCATCGACCCGGCCATGCGTGGGTTCTGTGTCACCGCGCGCATCTCAAGCCCAAGCCGCGTGCGCTTCATAATGTAGAGGAACAGTCCCAAAAAGATCGTCGCCAGCACAAAGATCGCGATGCGGATATAACTGATCGAAACCACATCGTTCAGCACCCACGCCCCATCCAGCCAGCCGGGCGCGGTCAGCGGGCGGGCCTGCGTGCCAAAAATGTTCTTGGCCAGCTGTTGCAGTGCGATTGAGATGCCAAAGGTCGCCAGCAGCGTCTCAAGCGGACGGGCATAGAGCCAGCGGATAACTAGCCGCTCCATCGCGACGCCCATCGCGAAGGTGACGGCAAAGGCCATCGGGATGGCGACGATTATCGACAGCGTGTGGTCGGGGATGAACTGCTGCACCACGTATCCGGTATAGGCGCCCATCATGATGAACTCACCATGAGCCATGTTGATCACACCCATCACGCCGAAGGTGATCGCCAGACCGATGGCTGCCAAGAAATAGATCGACGCCAATGAGATCGCGTCCAGTGTCAGGTCGAGCGTCTGGTTCAGGCCGACCTTCAGCTCGATCTGTTCAAGTGCCTGCACTGCAGCTGCGGTCACTTCGGGCGAGGGTTCCGTGTAGGTATCAATGAACACATGTTCAGCCAGCGCCGTGTTTATGTCGGCCTCGGTTACCAAGGCGGGAACGACCCTTGCCTCTGCCAAGGCTACATATGCCCGAGCGCGCGTTTCATCTGTATTCAGTTGCGCAAGCGGAATGTCACCAACGCGACCCCCGTCAATATTGGCCGCAAGAGCTGTCCGGATATCATCCCGTGACAAGCGTGGGGGCGCCAGATTGCCAGTGACCAGCAAGTCATAGGCCTCATCGCGCGTCAAATCACTCGAACCCGGTTCTAAAACGGCGGCGATATTCACATTAGACGGAAGTTCCGGTGCTGCTTGTCGCGTCGTCGCGATCAGTGGATTTAATGCGCCACGGACGTCCACGCCCAGATCGTCGGACATCTGCTCAATCGCAGCCACGCGCGCCGCGGTATCTTCGTCATATCCAATCGTCAGCAACCGTTCGAGCCGTTGTTTGTGAGCTTTCAGATCAGCATCAGCTTCATCGGCAATCGACGCGCGTAGGGGCTCCAGCAAAGCACGTTCGGGGTCACGTTGGATGGATTGCAAAGCGGCCAGCCGCCGAGCGCGGTCCGGATCTGTTAGCTGGTACTGCACCAGAGCCGTGCCAATCATCGCGCGGATGCCGCTATTGGGCTTCAACTGCTTCAGGTTGGATTTCTCGAAAATACCAACGACCTCGCCAGTATCGAAATCGGTAAGCTCATACGACCGGCCTTCGACCTTTTTGCCTGCAAAGAACAGGCCGTCCGACTTGCGCATCCACACGTCCTTGGCGGCCCATGTCTCAAGCATCACCTGCGCTTGCGGCAACCCGCTGCTGGCAATCGCATCAATCGCGGGCCCGATTGTCTTGCGTGAGCTTTTGGCGATGATCTCCTGATGCTCTTGCAGGATCGGTTGCAGACCGGCCTCTTGCGCGTTGGCGGTCAGGTGGGCGCATAGAATTGCGAGGCCCGCAAGGAAAAGTCGTAACATGTGGTGAAACCCGAGTGTCTTTGGGGGCAAGGCGGGCATCACACCCACCTTGCGTGTCGGTTAGTAGTTCGACAGGGTCTGAACGCAGGTCTCGGTCTCGGTGTTGTACATACCGCAGCCCAGCTCTTTCCAATCCGATACCAGCACCGCCGATTCCGGTAGGAAGTCGGTCCAGGCGTCGCCCGGCACAACGTCGGTTTCGCTGATGATGTCGAACTGGCCGTCTTCCTGAATCTCACCGATCAGAACCGGCTTGGCCAAATGGTGGTTCGGCAGCATGACAGCGGTTCCACCGGTCAGGTTCGGGAATTCCTGCCCGTACATCGCGGCGCGCACGGCATCTACGTCGGTCGAACCGGCCTCGGTCGCGGCGTTAACCCACATGTTGAAACCGATGTAATGTGCCTCCATCGGGTCGTTGGTCACCCGGTCTTCGCCCATGGTAGCTTTCCATGTTTCAACAAATTCAGTGTTGGCGTCGGTATCCGCCGACTGAAAGTAATTCCAAGCAGCCAGATGGCCCACAAGGTTGGTTGTATCCAGGCCCGACAGTTCTTCCTCTCCGACCGAGAACGCAACGACCGGAATGTCATCCGCCGAGACGCCAGCCGCAGCCAGTTCCTTGTAGAAGCCGATGTTGGCGTCGCCATTGATGGTTGAGATCACTCCGACCTTCTTACCATCCGCACCCAGCGCAACCACATCCGCCACGATCTTGGACCAGTCGGAATGGCCAAAGGGCGTGTAGTTGACGAAGATATCACCGTCCGCGATGCCCTTTTGCTTCAGATAGCTTTCGAGGATATTGTTGGTGGTGCGGGGATAGACATAGTCTGTGCCAAGCAGCGCGAATTTCTCAACGCCAAGCTCGTCGAGGAAATAGTCGGTCGCCGGGATCGCTTGTTGGTTCGGCGCGGCACCGGTATAGAAGACGTTTTTCGAGCTTTCTTCACCCTCATACTGCACCGGATAAAACAGAAGGCCGTTCAGTTCCTCAATCACCGGCAGCACCGATTTGCGGCTGACGGACGTCCAATTGCCAAAGATCACATCCACCTCATGCACGGTCAGTAGCTCACGCGCTTTTTCCGCAAACAGCGGCCAGTCGGATGCAGGATCAACCACAACTGCCTCAAGCTGCTTGCCCAGCAGGCCGCCTTTGGCGTTCTGCTGGTCGATCAGCATCAACATCGTGTCTTTCAGCGTGGTTTCCGAAATCGCCATAGTGCCTGACAACGAGTGCAGTACGCCGACTTTGATCGTGTCTTCAGCAGACAGAGCGGCCGTTGCCATGGCGGCAAAGACAACCGATCCGAAGAGCGTGGATTTGAGAGATGTCATGTAATTCTCCTGGCGGGGCGGGCACAGAAGCCTTGCGTTGACACGCTGTCTTCTACTACCTGATCCCCGCAACTGTATGTTGCGTTACGTGTGGCGGTTGTGTCCGAGGTCCAATTCGCGCAGCCGTCACACACCCCCGGCGGTCGTTAGCCCGGCAGGCCCCACATCGATTCTGCATTGCAGCGAAATAGGCAAATCTGGCCCCATAGCATTCTGGCAAAGTGGACTGATATGCCCGATTTTTGATCTACATGCTGCATGCGTGATTAAAAATTGCACTTACGGTACGGGACTTGGTCGAAAATCTGCACCTGTCGATAGAGTTTCGACATCCCAAAGGTGAAAAAGCGCCAAACGTTCATGACGCGAAAGCCGCTGCCATCACTCAATTCACGCCCATATCGTCAGCGTCACATGCGAGACCGCCACGCGCTGAAGGCCGGGTTACGCTGTCGGCCAAACTGTTCCACGGGCGCAGTGTGATTGATCGCTTGCGGCCGGCGGGTTCGTTCAAATGTCTCTTCCCACGCGGACACGGCAGCCAATTGGACGCCGTGCTTTTGAACACGGCTGGTGGTGTTACTGGCGGTGATGATTTCCGGTTTTCAGGCCGCGCAGGCCGGGGCACCGAACTGACAGTGACCACGCAGGCTTGTGAGCGGGCATACAAAGCACAACCCGGTCAGGCCGCACGCATCGTCAACACTTTAACCGCCGGTCCGCAGGCAAGGCTGAACTGGCTTCCGCAAGAGACGATCCTGTACAGTGGCAGCGCATTAAACCGGCGCTTGCGTATTGATTTGGCCGAGGATGCCTCGGCCCTTATGGTTGAACCTTTGATCTTTGGTCGTACCGCGATGGGTGAAACTCTGACGGATATCCGCCTCAGCGATCGGATCGAGATTCGGCGCAACGAAAGGATGGTGTTTCTGGACGCCACCCGGTTCACCGGCGACCTTAGCGCGCATCTGGCCCGTCAGCACATTGCAGATGGCGCGGGCGCGATGGCCTTAGTCGCATTTGCCTCGCCCAGGGCCGAAGGGCATCTGAAGGCAATCCGCCAGATGCTGCCCGATACCGCCGGGGCCAGCCTGTTTCAACCTGACCTGCTGGTCGTCCGACTGCTGGCCAAGAACGGGTATGCCCTGCGCCGAAGTCTGATGCCCGTGCTTCGGCGACTGAACAACGACTCGCTTCCAAGATGCTGGACAATCTGACATGAACCTGACTCCCCGTGAAAAAGACAAACTGCTGGTCGCCATGGCCGCTGAAGTTGCCCGTAAACGACTGGCCCGTGGTGTCAAACTGAACCATCCCGAGGCGATTGCCCTTATCACCAGCGCCGTGGTTGAAGGCGCACGCGACGGGCGGTCGGTCGCCGATATGATGCAAGCCGGGGCCGAGGTGATCACCCGCGCGCAATGCATGGAAGGCGTCCCCGAGATGATTCACGAGGTTCAAGTTGAGGCCACCTTTCCCGACGGCACCAAGCTGGTGACCGTTCACAACCCTATTCGCTAAAAAAAGGAACACTGATATGACCCGCATGCTTTTCCCTGTTCTGATCCTGGCTGGCCCCGCCGCCGCGCATAACGGCACGCATATCCACGCGCATGGCACGGACTATGCCGCTCTGGCCGTGGGCCTCGCGATTGTCGCGTTGGCTGCTGTTGCCTTGATGGTGAAGCTAAACAAATGATCCCCGGCGAGCATTTCCCCGCTGAAGGCGAAATCACGTTCAACCTGGGCGCCGAGCCGTTGACGCTGATGGTCGCCAATACTGGCGACCGCCCGATTCAGGTCGGCTCGCACTATCATTTTGCCGAGACCAACCCGGCGCTGGAATTCGACCGCGCTGCCGCCCATGGCCTGCGTCTGGACATCGCCCCCGGCACCGCCGTGCGGTTCGAACCGGGACAGGAACGCGAGGTTTCGCTGATCCCGATCGGCGGCGCACGCAAGGTCTATGGGTTCAATCAAAAGGTCATGGGGGCGTTGTGATGCCAGCAAAAATCAAACGCTCCGACTATGCCGCCATGTTCGGCCCCACCACCGGCGATAAAATGCGGCTGGCCGATACCGACCTGATCATCGAGGTCGAACGCGATCTGACCATCTATGGCGAAGAGGTCAAGTTCGGCGGCGGGAAAGTGATCCGCGACGGGATGGGGCAGTCTCAGGTCACACGGGACAAGGGGGCGGTGGATACAGTCATCACCAATGCGCTGATCGTGGATCATTCGGGTGTCTACAAGGCGGATGTCGGTCTGAAAGACGGGCGTATCGCCAGGATCGGCAAGGCGGGGAACCCCGACACGCAGCCAGGTGTCGACATTATCATCGGCCCCGGCACCGAAGCCATCGCGGGCGAGGGGCGCATCCTGACCGCAGGCGGGTTCGACAGCCATATCCACTTCATTTGCCCTCAGCAGATCGAAGACGCGCTGCATTCCGGCCTGACCACCATGTTAGGCGGCGGCACGGGTCCGGCCCATGGCACGCTGGCCACCACCTGCACCCCCGGCCCCTGGCATATCGGACGGATGTTGCAGGCGGCGGATGCCTTCCCGATGAACCTCGCCTTTGCGGGCAAGGGCAACGCCTCATTGCCAGCTGCGCTCGAGGAACAGGTCAATGCCGGGGCCTGCGCTCTGAAACTGCATGAGGATTGGGGCACGACCCCTGCCGCCATCGACTGCTGCCTGTCGGTGGCCGATTCGATGGATGTACAGGTGATGATCCACACCGATACTCTGAACGAATCCGGTTTCGTCGAAAACACTGTCGCCGCCATGAAAGGACGCACCATCCACGCCTTCCACACCGAAGGCGCAGGTGGCGGCCATGCCCCTGACATCATCAAGATTTGTGGCGAGAATCACGTTCTTCCCTCCTCGACCAACCCGACGCGACCTTTCACTGTAAACACGGTCGAGGAACATCTGGATATGCTGATGGTCTGCCATCACCTCGACAAGTCCATCCCCGAGGACGTAGCCTTTGCCGAAAGCCGCATCCGGTGCGAGACCATCGCGGCCGAGGATATCCTGCACGACATGGGTGCGTTCTCGATCATCGCGTCTGACAGCCAGGCCATGGGCCGGGTCGGAGAGGTGCTGATCCGCACATGGCAAACCGCCGACAAGATGAAGAAACAGCGAGGGCGTCTGACCGAGGAAACCGGTGAAAACGACAACCTGCGGGTCCGCCGTTACATCGCCAAGTACACCATCAACCCGGCGATTGCCCACGGTCTGAGCCATGAAATCGGCAGCATCGAGGTAGGCAAGCGCGCCGATCTTGTCCTGTGGAACCCGGCCTTTTTCGGCGTGAAACCCGAGATGGTTCTGCTGGGCGGTACAATTGCCTGCGCGCAGATGGGCGACCCAAATGCCTCGATCCCGACACCGCAACCTGTTTACAGCCGTCCGATGTTCGGGGCTTATGGGCGGTCGGTGGAGCACTCGGCGATTACCTTTGTCTCGGCAGCAGCGCAGGCGGACGGGATCGGTGAAACTCTAGGCCTGGCCAAGAAAACAGTCGCCGTGCGGAACACACGCGAGATTGGCAAACGCAATTTGCTGCTAAACGATGCGACGCCCCATGTCGAAGTAGACGCGGAAACCTACGAGGTCCGCGCCGATGGTGAATTGCTGACCTGCCAACCTGCCGAGGTGCTGCCGATGGCGCAGCGATACTTTATGTTCTGAGATACAAGGAGCACCAAGATGACCACCGCGATCAAAACCGCTCGTATCTACCACGACCATGCGCATGCACCCGCTCATGCGCAGGTCTCGCTGGACTATGATGGCCGCTTCCTGCGCCGCAAGATGCTGGCCACGGATGATGGCGAGGCGTTTCTGGTTGATCTCTCCAACACCAAATCGCTGGATCATGGCGGGGTTCTGGTATTGGAAGACGGTCGTGAGATTGAAATCGTCGCGGCCCCCGAAGAGCTGCTGGAGGTAAAGGGCGACCACCTGCTGCGCCTTGCCTGGCATATCGGCAACCGGCACACACCCTGCCAAATCGAATCTGACAGGCTGCTGATCCAGCGCGATCACGTCATTCGCGACATGCTGATGAAACTGGGTGCCGATATTCGCGAAGTCGTCGAACCCTTCACCCCCGAAGGCGGGGCCTATGGCCACGGCAGGACCCATGGTCACGCCCACTAGCTCTGACATCCTGACACTGACCCAATGGTTGTCCCCCGCCTATCCGGTTGGGGGCTTCGCCTATTCCCACGGGCTGGAGGCAGCGATTGAACTGGGCCGGGTCGCCAGCGCAAACCAGACAGGCGACTGGGTCGCCACGATACTGCAACATGGCTCGGGCTGGAATGACGCGCTATTTCTTGTGGCCGCGTATAACGCCGATGACAGGGCCGCGTTGGCCCGAATCGATGCCTCCGCCCGCGCCTTTTGCGCCGGGTCGGAACGGCTGATGGAATCCGACCTTCTGGGTCAGGCTTTCGGATCCGTGACCGGAGATATCTGGGGGCTCGACCTGCGGCGCCTCACCTACCCGGTCGCGGTGGGCCGTGCCGCGCGGATGCAGAATCTGCCGCGCCCGCTGGTGTCGCAGATGTTCCTTCAGGCCTTCATGAGCAATCTTGTGGCCTGCGCAACCCGCCTTGTCCCTTTGGGACAGACCGATGCTCAGCGGCTGATTCGTGATCTGACCCCGCTCTGCACTTCGATTGCGGAAACAGCACAACACACGGGCCTTGATGAACTGGGTTCAACCGCATTCCTGTCCGATATCTTGTCGATGAAACATGAAACTCAATATTCAAGGATATTCCGAACATGAGCAGTATGAACGGCCCCCTGCGCGTTGGTATCGGCGGCCCGGTTGGCGCTGGTAAAACGACCCTGACTGCCGCTTTGGCAGAGGCCCTGGGCGAGGCCTTTTCGATTGGTGTCATCACCAACGACATTTATACGCAAGAGGATGCCGAAGCGTTGATGCGGATGCAGATTCTGCCCCGGGACCGGATTATCGGTGTCGAAACCGGCGGTTGCCCGCATACCGCGATCCGCGAGGATGCCTCGATCAATCTGGCCGCCGTGGCAGAGATGCAGGCCCGTCACCCCGGCTTGGATATAGTTCTGATCGAAAGCGGCGGCGACAATTTGTCGGCCACATTCAGCCCGGAACTGGCGGACCTGACACTCTACGTGATCGACGTTGCAGCGGGTGAGGAAATTCCGCGCAAGGGCGGTCCTGCGATAACGAAATCGGACATTCTGATCATCAACAAAACAGATCTCGCCCCCCATGTCGGCGCGTCGCTCGAAGTGATGGAGCGCGACGCCACGCAAATTCGAAAGGGCCGACCTTTCGTGTTTTCGGCCCTACGCCACCGAACGGGCGTTGACGCGATCGTCAGTTTGTTAGCGCAGATTGGGGGTCTGAAAATTGCAGATGGATGTGTTGCAGAGGCTTCTGGCGGTTGACGTGTGCCTTTGACGGCGGAATGACGACCGAACCATGTAGCTCGTAGTCCGCTCACAATTTCGTTCTTGGGCGCGGCGAACCGGCCCGATCGCCGATACAGTGCTCCACCGCAAGGTGTCGTGCCGACACCCCCCGAGGATGAACGCAATCGTCATCAATGGGTTATCTTCGGCAAGTCTCCGAAAGAGCTCGTTTGTCTCGTTGCTCGAAGGGTCCACCAGTACTTGCAACCAGTCTTCGCCTTGCCTCAGTTTTCCACTTCAAAATTTGTTGGCGTAACCTGACCATGTTGATCAGTTTATGGGATATGGCCAAAGTATAGAACCCGCCTGAGCATTGGACTTTAGACACTAGGCGACGTGTTTGGGCGGCCAAGGAACCTAGTCATTTGAAGCAGCTAAGTCTGAGTACCCGAGTCCTCAGAACGTCCGAACTTGTGGGCGAAATCGGCCCAATCCCGACCTTCGCCTCACCTTAACGTTGCTGCAGTCGCAGCCTGCTTACCGGCCATTCGCAGCGCGTGCAAAATCTGGAGATGATCGAACTCACACTCTACGGACAAATCCGCGGTACATGAATACAAGAGACGAGGCGCCATCAAGGTTTACCCTGCGAGCCTGACAAAGTAGCGTGTGCTCGTAGGAGTTCGCCCAATGCAAAAGTTCGACGTCGCTCGATTAGCAGCCCTGTCTGACGGTGTATTTGCGATTGCTATAACTCTTCTTGTCCTGGATCTGGATCTTCCGACCGGCACGGAGAAATCTGTTGGAACACTGATCCTTGCGGACCTTCCGAAGCTGTACGGCTGGCTGATCAGTTTCTTGGCCATCGGTGCGCTTTGGCTCCACCACCATTACATCGTCGCGCAGCTCCGGTTGGCCGACATCACGGTCCTGTTGCTCAATCTGGCCTTGCTCCTGTTCATCTCCGTCGCGCCCTGGACCACCTCGCTGATCAGCGCATACGGCGATAGCCCGGTGTCGGTAATATTGTTCTCGGGCACGCTCGGAATGGGATGGTTGTCGATTGCAATGATGGCAATGCATGCGCGCGACCGCAGCCTCCTCGTCCCGGACGCACCCGCACCGGAGCCGGGACTGGCAACAACCTTGCTTTCAATTCGGGGCACATTGATCGCGATCCTGTCCATTGCACTGGCGTTTGTTGACACCACGCTGGCAATACTTGTCTGGGTCTCGCTAATCGTGATGCACCCATTTGTCTATTACCGCTGATCGCGACCCGCAAGCCAACAACTCCCGACTAGGAATTCCGCAACTCATACCGTTGCGCAATGCCAAAGGTGGAACTCAGAATGCGCGCCGATCAGGGATGGACGGCGCGCATGGGCATATGGGCCGAGCATTCGACCGACGGCCTCACTCGAGCGTGTTCTTGTGGATAACCCCGTCCTTCATGATCAAATCGAAGTTCTGGTCCGGGTCCGCCATCAAGCTTAGAACATCCAGTGGGTTGCCGGCAACGATGATCAGGTCGGCTAAGGCACCTTGGGAAATGACGCCCTTCTCCTTGGGGTATGGGTCCCGCGGCCCTGACAGCTTCAGAAGCTGCGCATTGTCATAGGTCACCATCCGAAGCGCCTCAAAGGGCGTGTAGCCGAAATGCGACCCAAGAAGTGCCACCATCTTGTTCTGCTGGATACCGCCACCTGGCGAAAACAGTATATCGGTCCCGAAGGCGACCTTCAGGTCGTGTTTTTTTGCCAATTCATAGGCTTTTGCGGTTCCCTGAACCATTATCTCTTGCTTGGCTTTCACGAACGGGTTTGCCGCGTATTCCGAGTCATCCTCAATTACAAAGGGTTGCAGAGAGAGCCAGATGTCCTTTTCGGCGAGAAGTGCCATGGTTTCATCGTCCAGAAGCTGGCCGTGCTCCACGACCTTGACCCCGGCTTCTACAGCTGTTCTGACGGCGGTGGGCGTGTAGGCGTGAACCGTGACGTAAGTGTTCCATGTGCTGGCCACCTCGACGGCCGCTTTTATCTCTTCCAGCGTGTACTGCTGCACATCGAGAGGGTCGAAACTCGACGAAGTGCCGCCACCTGCCGCCAATTTGATTTGCGTGGCACCCATCCGAAGTGCCTCACGCACGCGCTTGGTAACCTCGGGCACGCCGTCTGCCGTCATCAGGATCGCATTGCGTTCCCAGTAGTCCAGAGGGTCAGCCGGATTGGCAGGGACAGCGTTTTTGCTGCGGAAGTCAAAATGACCGGAGGTCTGGCTGATCGGCGGGCCCGATGGATAAATTCGCGGGCCCACAAGCTCGCCTGAATCCACCAACTTCTTGATTGCGAAGGGATTGCCGCCCATGTCTCTCACAGTGGTAAAACCGCGCATCACGGTGGCCTCAGCCCCAATCGCACCGCGCAGCGCAACCTCCGACACATCGCCCGCTGCAAGGATATCGACAGGAATTTCGGCAAAGCTAACGTGCCAGTGATTGTCGATCATGCCGGGCATCAGGGTTCCACCCTTGCCATCGATCACCGTCGCATCGCCTGGGTCGATCTCGTCGGTCGAGACGCTTTTGATTGTGGTGCCCTCTATTAGAACATTCGCGTTTTCGATCAGGTCGGGGTTCTGTCCATCAAAAACGGAGACGTTGGTTACCAGGACATCGGATGTCGACTGCGCTTGAGCCGTTCCCGCCAACATTATGGAAATTAATAAAAAAAAGCTTCTCACCTTAGATTCTCCTCGCCGCCAACTCGATTAGACTCTATGATAGAGCAACAAGTCGAACAACATTTTGGGGTGTGACAATCTGGGCAGATGTCGGCGTCTGATCGATTTTGCGTTGGCACCTATAGTGGGCGGACATCTTGGCGCTAAAGGCGCTCTGAGTGGTTGCAACCGACGGGGATTGAAAGGTGGATCGGAAATGGCACAACGCACGGCGAGCGCTGCGTCTGCTTTTCAGGGTCGGGGCGCGCGCATGACAGCGGTGATCGCTGGCCGCGGCTGTGCCGTCCGTTTCTGCCTGACGCTGCTAATCTCCGTCGGCGCAGCGGAGTATACCTGTGCCGAGGTGCTTGGCGGGCCTTCATCGGTCCGGTCCGATTTACTGCTCTCCTACGCGCCGCCCGATCCGAACTATCGCTTCGATTTCCCACGCAACCTGGTCCCCGGTTATTTCGACTGGAAGGACAGGCTCGAAGCGCGGGGAATCAAGTTCAACTTCGAGTATCTTTCGCTTGGCCAATCGACCAACGCGGCGTTTGGACCGGGTAAGGCCGTCGGCGGATTGGCACGGCTTTACGGCACTTGGCAGGCAACCTCCAACGGGTCGCTGACATTCAAGGTCGAGAACCGCCGCAGCTACACAAGCGTATCGCCGCAAGGTCTCGGAGAAGCATCCGGGGCGCTGTCGGTGACCGGCACCGTGTTCAGCGACGCTGGCACGATTCTTACCAATCTGTTTTGGACGCACACCGCTAAAGACAAGCGTTGGGCGGTTCGCTTCGGCTTGATCGACGTCACCGACTATCTCGATTCCTACGGTCTCGTCAGCCCGTACGCCGCCTTTCAAAATGCGGCCTTCAGCACCAGTCCGACGATTGCCGCGCCCAGTCAGGGTCTTGGCGTTGCCGGGGCCGCACAACTAGGTGACAACTTCCTTGTTTTCGGATCGGTGGCAGATGCCAATGCCGACCCGACGACCTCGCCGGACTTTGACGTTGTAGTGGATGGAGATCTCTTCAAGAGCCTCGATTTGGTCTACACGACGGATGTCGGTCTAGCCTTCTACAACAATGCTCATGTCACGATATGGCATTCGGATGCCGCCAGTGATGGCAGCCGTGCTGAGGACTACGGAGCGACTGTTTCGTTGTCAGCGATTTTGCAGAACGGATTTTACCCGTTCTTTCGGGCCGGGCGTTCGCGCGGAACAGCGGCCCTTTACGACCGTTCCATCTCTACCGGATTGGGGTATTTCGCGTCCAATGGCGATCTCGCCGCGGTCGGCTTTGACTGGTCCGGCGCCCGAGATATCGAGGGGACCCAGTTCACGGCAGAAGCGTTCTACCGGTTTTCGCTCTCGCCTGGTCTGGAACTGACCCCGTCGATCCAGTTCATCAAGAACCCGCTGCTCGACCCTTCGGGCGACGGCATTACCCTGATCAGTTTACGCGGACGTTTCGTGTTCTGAGATATGTGGTGTGGCGCAGGCGAGCGACTGTCAGAAACCGTCCGTCAACCCGCCTTCGGTTAGTTGCGGCGCGCACGTCCAGATCCCGCCATTGCCACGGAATGTTTCAGTCCGCATGAACTGCGGCTTCCGGTCGTGAACGCGTCTTCCGTGAATTCTCGTCAGAATTTCACATGGTCGGCATTCTACTCGTCGATACTGAGCGTAGCATCGAACTTGATGAACTCGGAGCCGACTTGCCCGGTGCGGAATGTCGGGTGTTAGAATCTTCGTCTGAACGTCCGCTCTATCGGTTGTCGCATTCACAGGACGCACATGCGGCGGAGGTCCGCAGTCCGCCCTTCACGACGGATTCTGCGCAGATCATAAACGTCCTAGAAGGGCTCGAAGCGGAAGATTAACGGGAGATTCGAATGTCTGCTTGGGAGTGGCGAGCGGACGATCCCGCCCGCCTAAATCGTTAAAGATCGATACGTTCGGCAATACTAAGCGCGTCTTCAAGCTCGACGCCAAGGTAACGCACCGTACTGTCCACTTTGCTGTGACCGAGCAGAAGTTGAACGGCACGTAGGTTTCCGGTCTTTCTGTATATCAAAGCCGCTTTGGTGCGCCTAAGCGAATGCGTGCGGTAGCTGGACGGATCGAGACCAATCGCTGACACCCATTCCCGGACAAGCCTAGCGTATTGCCGGGTCGAAAGATGCG
>NZ_JBXWQT010000014.1:0-78751 GCF_059612525.1 Ruegeria sp. SAZD013
CCGTCTTTCCAGTCCGTCAGGCCAACCTCAGCTGCGCCGGTGAAGGGGTATTTACGGATTAGACTCCCTACCCGCAAGCGGAAAATGCACAAAAACTATAGAAAATGCAGATTTCAAAATTAATTATTTATTTTCAAATTGTTAGCTGATCCATATCAAGCGGAGGCGCGCCAAAATCGTCGGAAACACAGACGGGGTTCCGCACTTTATCACCTTGTTCATAATGTAACTCACAGACTCGCTTCCGAGTCAGGCAGAATCTGCTGTGTTGGACTGGAGTGACAGGCTTGGAATCGGCAACCGGAGGGTAAGAAGGATGACGATAGCTGCCAAATAGATCAGCGGCTCGATCTGAAACCCTTTTGCCAGCATCACATAATGCAGGCCGCCCAGCAAAGCGGCCGGGTACACCAGCCAATGCAGCCTGCGCCAACGCGGCCCCAGTTGGCGCACCGACCAGTTGTTGGATGTTACCGTCAGAGGCAACAGCAAAAGAAACGCCCCCATTCCAACTGTAATATAAGGACGCTTGAGAATATCCGCCCAAATCTGGCTGGGAAGCTGTACGTCCAGAACCAGCCAGACAAGGAGATGCAGGCTGACATATACAAAAGTCAGCACGCCAATGGCCCGACGGAACTTCATCAGGTTCAAGCCCACAAATCGGCGCAAGGATGTGATGGCCAGACCGGCAATCAGCAATTGTAACGCCAGTTCGCCATAGCGGTGCTCCAGCGCCTCAATCGGTTCGATCCCCAAACCGCCAGTCAGGCCAAGATAGAACAGCCAGGGCGCAGGCAGCACCCCCGTCAAATAAACAGCCCATACCGGAATACGCCGGAGTGTCTGATTGATAGCTTGCATGATTCTAGTAATTCCTGGCCAGATCCATACCTTCATAAAGGCTGGCGACCTCTTCTTCATAACCGTTGAACATCAGCGTCGGTTTACGCGAGGCAAACAAGCCGCCGCCGATTTCACGTTCTGAGGCTTGTGACCAGCGCGGATGATCCACGTTCGGGTTTACATTGCTATAAAACCCGTATTCTCGCGAATTGGCCATATTCCAACTGGTGGGCGGCTCTTCTTCAGCAAGCGTGATACGGACAATCGACTTGATCGATTTAAACCCGTATTTCCACGGCACGACCAGACGCAAAGGCGCGCCGTTCTGATTTGGGATCGGCTTGTTATAGATACCAGTGGCCATGATCGTAAGCGGATGCATCGCCTCATCCAGGCGCAAACCCTCGCGATAGGGCCATTCCAGAATTGGATAGCGTGTTCCCGGCATCTCATCCGGGCGGTGGGCCGTTTCGAACGCCACGTATTTCGCGCCCTCTTTAATCCCTGCCATGTTCAGAAGATCGGCCAATTCGAACCCGTTCCATGGAATGACCATCGACCAGGCTTCAACGCAACGGAAGCGATAGATGCGTTCTTCGATCGTCATCTCGGACAGGATGTCCTTGAAATCATACTCACCGGGACGATCGACCAGACCGTCAATCTTGACGCTCCAGGGTTCGGTCACCAGCGTATGTGCATATTTCGCCGGATCATCTTTTCCGGTCCCGAACTCATAGTAGTTGTTGTAACTCGTGATCTCTTCCCACGTGTTCGGCTCCAGCGCATCCTGCGCCGCAGCTGGTCGACCCATTGCCGCCAAACCAACACCCGCCATCCCGGCCATGACCTGCCGCCGGTTCAGGAACGCCGCCCGTGGGGTGACGTAGGCATGTGTCAATGTATTGGTCCAGCGATGCGCCATCTGGGTCTCCGTCATATTCGTTTGTCATTACAGATTTAGGGTGCTGATAGCACAGACCCATGGAAACAGGCGTCACGTTTGAGCGACGTGATTGTAACGTTCCGGTTGGCGACAGGCCCAGACAGGCGGACTGTGCCGCGCTTTGCCCGTTGTTTGACGGTCGTCACGACCTGAGCCAACTCGCGGTGCTCGAACATTACGCCGGGCATATACGTTTTACTCAGAGCTGGCTCTGAAAGGAGAATTACAGCCGGGTAGCCTGCCTGCAGTCTTTACAACTGCGGGTCCAAAACTGCACTCTGTCCGACAGGCACCATACGCGATCAACAGTGTGGCGGGCCTGTTTTTGCAGCCGCGTGGCCGCAATGGGAGGACAAAAATGTGTGATATCTGTGTAATGAACGCCGTAAAAGACAGGATGCTGTCCCGGCGCGGGTTCTTCAAAGCTGCTGCGGCATCGGGTGTTGCGGCTGCCGCAACCGGAGCAATGGCACCGGCCGCACTGGCCGCGGGGCATGGCGGTGTCCAAGACATGACCCACACGCTCAGCCCGGAGTTCCCGACCTGGGGCGGAGAGCCGGGCATCTCGGCTGAACAGGCATTCAATTTCGCGGAACACGGATTCAATCTGTTCAATTTGTCGATTAATGAGCATACGGGCACGCATATAGATGCCCCACTGCACTTTTCTGCGGATGGAGCTTCAGTCGATGAAATCCCGGTCTCAGATCTGGTTGCACCACTTTGCGTGGTCGATATCGCAGCCCGCGCAGCAGAAGACGCCGATACGCGTTTAACCCCTGATGACCTGAAAGCCTGGATAGCCACCAACGGTGACATCCCCGACGGGGCCTGCGTCGCCATGCACTCGGGATGGGCAGGCAAAACCGCTACGGATAAGTTCCGCAATTTCGACGGCGAAGCGCAGCATTACCCAGGCTTTCACGTTGAAGCTGCGCAGATGCTGATGGAGGAAACCGGGGCGCGGTCAATTGCCGTTGACACCTTGTCACTGGATCACGGCATGTCTGCGGATTTCGCCACCCATTATGCCTGGTTGCCTTCTGGCCGGTTCGGGATCGAATGCCTGGCCAATCTGGACCGGGTACCCGCGACGGGCGCGACACTTGTTATTGGCGCACCGAAACACGCTGGCGGTACCGGAGGTCCGGCGCGGATACTTGCGCTGATCTGACCTAACTGACGTACGGCGAAACTGGCCCGCTTTCTTCAGTGGGCCAGTTTCCTTCTGCGCATTCCATGAGTGGTAGGCACTGAGAGAAAGCCAGCCAATGGGCAAGACCAAATCTGATACCACACGGCGCTATGATACCGCTGCACCAAAATGGCGGGATAAGATGCGTGCTCTTGGTTATTACGATGCGTATCTTGGTTTTCTGTCAGCAAGTCAGCTCGCGCCAGAGCATAACAATCGGGTTGTTGATATCGGTGCCGGAACCGCCTCGTTTGCAGAAGCCTGGGTCGCTGTTCATGGGTCACCCGTCGAAGTAACCCTTCTCGAACCCAGTCAAGCCATGTTGAAACAGGGTCAAAGCGCGTTACAGGCGCGGGGTGTCGAGCCAAGACTTGTGCAGGGCTTGTTAGGGTCTGTCGTTCTGGAACCCGCTGATGTGGCACTGGTTGCGCATGTCATCGAACATTGCCTCGATCCTTTGTGCGCACTTGAGCAGATTCACGATTTGATGCGCCCTAGTGGTCGTTTGTATCTGGTGGTGTCAAAGCCGCATTGGTGCAATGCGATCATCTGGCTGCAATGGCGCCATCGCACATTCGGCAGAGAAGAAATTCTGGGACTATTGCACAAAGCTGGCTTCGAATGCGAATGTGAGCACTCATTTCCCGCAGGCCCACCATCCCGGACAAGCCGGGGAATTTTGGCGCGTCGGAGAACGTAGATTCAGACAAATAAAGACCCGCCAATACGGCGGGTCTTCCGTTTGTGCCTAAGTCAATGCACCACTGCGTCATCCGGGCGGGGCCGTTCCGACGTCCCCAACCGGTCACCGATGATCAAGCCATCTGCCCCGGCGGTGACCGGAACGACCTCACCATCCTTGATATCACCGGCCAGCAGCGCTTCGGCCAGCGGGTTCTGCAGGGCGCGTTGAATCACGCGTTTCAGCGGGCGGGCTCCGAAGACAGGGTCATAGCCTTCGTTGGCCAGCCATTCCTTGGCGCCATCGTCCAGGGCCAGCTCGATCTTGCGGGCCGCCAAGCGTTTTTGCAGACGCGCCATCTGGATATCGACGATGCCATCCATATCGGCCCGCTTGAGCCGGTCAAAGATGATCGTTTCGTCCAGACGGTTCAGGAACTCGGGCCGGAAATGTGCCCGCACCGCATCCATCACGTCACGGCGGGCCTGCGCGCTGTCCGCGCCATCGGGCAACTGGCTGAGCGCCTGAGAGCCGAGGTTCGACGTCAGAATGATCAGCGTCTGCTTGAAGTCCACGGTGCGGCCCTGACCATCGGTCAGCACACCGTCATCCAGAACCTGCAACAGCACGTTGAACACATCCGGGTGCGCCTTTTCGACCTCGTCAAACAGCACGACCTGATAGGGCCTGCGCCGCACGGCTTCGGTCAGCACACCGCCTTCGTCATAACCGACATAGCCCGGAGGGGCACCGATCAGACGGGCAACCGCGTGTTTCTCCATGAACTCGGACATGTCGATGCGCACCATCGCGTTGTCGTCGTCGAACAGGAAGTTCGCCACGGCCTTGGTCAGCTCGGTCTTACCCACGCCGGTCGGTCCGAGGAACAGGAACGATCCCAGTGGGCGGCCTTCGTCATTCAGACCCGCTCGCGCACGGCGCACGGCGTTGGCGACAGCAGTCACCGCTGCATCCTGACCAATCACGCGGGAATGCAGAGCGTCTTCCATCCGCAACAGCTTCTCGCGCTCACCTTCCAGCATTTTCGAGGTCGGGATACCGGTCCAGCGTTCCACGACAGAAGCAATCTGTTCAGGGCGCACCGTTTCCTCGGCCATCATACCATTGCTTTCGGCGTTCTCGGCCTCGGTCAGCTTTTTCTCAAGCTCGGGGATGACGCCATAGGACAGTTCCCCCGCTTTGGCCAGGTTGCCTTCACGCTTGGCGATCTCAAGATCAGCGCGCGCCTTGTCGAGCTGTTCCTTCAGGTCACGGGCACCCGCCAGCTTGTCGCGTTCGGCCTGCCATTGCGCTGTCATCTCGGCGGATCGTTCCTGCAAATCGGCCAGGTCCTTTTGCAAGGTTTCCAGACGATCTTTCGAGGCCGCGTCATCTTCAAGCTTCAGTGCCTCTTCCTCGATCTGCATCTGGAGGATGTTCCGGTCGAGTTGATCGAGTTCTTCGGGCTTGCTGTCGACCTCCATCCGCAAACGCGATGCGGCCTCGTCGACAAGGTCGATCGCTTTGTCGGGCAGAAAGCGGTCAGTTATATAGCGGTGCGACAGGGTCGCCGCTGAAACAAGCGCTGAATCCGAGATGCGCACACCGTGGTGCAGTTCGTACTTTTCCTTGATGCCGCGCAGGATGCTGATCGTATCTTCGACCGTCGGCTCCTGCACCATTACAGGCTGGAACCGGCGCGCAAGGGCTGCGTCTTTTTCCACGTATTTGCGGTACTCGTCCAGCGTGGTCGCACCGATACAATGCAGCTCGCCGCGGGCAAGCGCAGGCTTGATCAGGTTGGCCGCATCCATTGCACCATCAGATTTCCCGGCACCGACCAGCGTATGCATTTCGTCGATGAACAGGATGATTTCACCCGCAGCTTCAGTCACCTCGGTCAGAACGGCCTTGAGGCGTTCTTCGAATTCACCGCGATATTTCGCACCGGCGATCAGCGCACCCATATCGAGCGCAAGCAGCTTCTTGTCCTTCAGCGATTCCGGCACATCGCCGTTGATGATACGCAGGGCCATACCCTCGGCAATCGCGGTCTTACCGACGCCAGGTTCACCAATCAGAACCGGGTTGTTCTTGGTGCGACGCGACAGAACCTGCATCGAGCGGCGGATTTCCTCATCCCGACCGATGATCGGATCAATTTTGCCTTCGGCCGCAGCCTCGGTCAGGTCGCGCGCGTATTTCTTGAGCGCGTCATAGCCTTCTTCCGCCGACGCGCTGTCAGCGGTGCGACCCTTGCGGATGTCGTTAATCGCTTCGTTCAGTTTTTGCGCTGATACGGCTCCGGCGTCCAATGCATCCTTGGCCTTGGACTTCACCATGCACAGCGCCATCAGAACACGTTCAACCGGCACGAAACTGTCGCCTGCCTTTGAGGCTATCTTTGCGGCCTCGTCCAGGACTTTGGCAGTCTGGCCATCCATGTAAATCTGGCTCGCGTCACCGCTGACCTTGGGGATTTTCCCCATCGCAGTGTCCAGCGCCTCAACCACGCGGCTCGGCGCGCCGCCCGCGCGTGTGATCAGGTTGCTGGCCAACCCCTGATCGTCATCCATCAGTGCTTTGAGTATATGCGTGGGCTCCAGCCTCTGGTGCCCCTCGCGCAGCGCAATGGTCTGCGCAGCCTGCACGAATCCCCGTGCCCGCTCGGTGAACTTGTTCAAGTCCATGATATTCTCCTTTTCCAAGCGCCCCGTTTTGACATGCCCGCCTGGCAGCACATATCGGTCGAAGCCTCACATTCAATCTGGGAAATATCTTCGGTGGTTCAAGAGGCTAAAACACAGAAATCGACCTATTCGCGCTGGATGGTATAGACTGTATAACCACCAGTCTCGGCGACCTGAACGGCACCCAGATCATTCACCAAAGTTTGGGCTGCCGCACTTCCCGTCGGGCAAGAGACCAGATCTGCGGTATGGTCCAGGAAATTGCCGGTAAACGCCGTTTCACCAGTAAGTTGACACCAATCACCCTCAGACCTGTAACCACCAACCAAACGCAAATCGTCATTGGTCGGCACTGGTGCAGCCCCTGTGTCCGGTGTTTCGGGTGGCGTGTCATTACACGCGGCCAGTGCAATCAACGCGCCCAGCAGAACCAGCTTATTCATTTTTTACCCCTTATTTTGAATTCAAGTTATCAATACAGAGCACGATAACACGAATTGAAGCTGCCTGCGCGGCTTAGCAGATGGACAGAGCGGCCCGAAGCCGCTAGGACGCAGACGTTTGCCAAAAAGGAGCGCCCCCATGTCAGATGACCGCCTGATCGTAGCCCTTGATGTCCCCAACGCTCTGCAAGGGTTGGCCATGGCTGAACGTTTGGGGGACAGCGTTTCTTTCTACAAAATCGGGCTGGGTATGCTGACCGGTGGCGGGTTGGCATTGGCCAACGAGCTGAAACAGGACCACGGCAAGCGCATCTTCCTGGACATGAAATTGTTCGACATTGGCAATACTGTAGAAAATGCCGTTCGGGGGTTGGCGCAATTCGATCTGGATTTTCTGACCGTGCATGGTGACCCTCATGTGGTGCGCGCTGCCAAAGAAGGTGCTGCGGGTAAAGACCTGAAGATCCTCGCCGTGACTATCCTGACCTCGCTGAACCGCGACGATTTGGACGCAAGTCTTCTGAAATCCGGCGATGTGCAGGACTTGGTTGTCGAACGCGCGGCCAAAGCCTTTGAAGCCGGAGCTGATGGCGTTATCGCCAGCCCGCAGGAAGCCGCCCTGATCCGTGCTCTGCCACAGGCTGAAGGGCGTCTGATTGTAACCCCTGGTGTGCGCCCGGCTGGCGCAGCGCTTGGTGATCAGAAACGTGTAGCCACCCCGGCAAGCGCCATTCAGGATGGCGCAGATCACATCGTTGTTGGCCGCCCGATTTATCAGGCAAAAGACCCAAAGGCCGCTGCTGAGGCCGTTCTTTCCGAATTAAATTCTCTCAAGGTGTGCTAAGACCACCTGGTCATTTCAGGTGGGTTTTGCGTTGGATTTTCCGCGCAACAAGTTGACCTAAGGTCACTTTTTGACGAAACCGCGCCAAATCGTCTCTGTGCCAGAAAACACACATTCAAAACCCGAGTTTTCTCGGCACAACCTTCATCCTATCGAAACTAATGATTTTCAGGGATTCTGAAGGGGAAATACTCCCCTACGAACCGCTTCTTCCTGAGGTTCGTTACTTCCCCCCGCGATGTGCGGGGGGTCTTCTTTTCAAATCATCCCATGCCAGCAGGGCCTTTGATCCAGGATCACAGGTGATATAAAGAACTTCCAAGCCAACTGCGGAACGCATGAGGACGCAGATGCCCGGTCTTTGCCGAGATTGCCTGACCACATTGTCAAACGAACAACGCTGTACTGCCTGTGGCAGTCCGCGGGTAAAGACTCACTCGGAACTGTTTGACCTGTCGATTGCCCATATGGATTGTGACGCCTTCTATGCCTCGGTGGAGAAACGTGACAACCCTGAACTGGCGGACAAACCGGTTATCATTGGCGGCGGCAAGCGCGGCGTTGTTTCAACTGCCTGCTACGTTGCCCGTATTCGCGGTGTCCGGTCGGCCATGCCCATGTTCAAGGCGTTGCAACTCTGCCCCGAAGCCGTCGTGATCAAGCCGCGCATGTCCGTCTACGCCCAGGTGTCGCGCGACATCCGCGCCATGATGGATGAATTGACACCCGTGGTCGAACCCCTGTCGCTGGACGAAGCCTTCATGGACCTGTCGGGAACCGAACGTTTGCATGGCGCGCCACCGGCCGTCATGCTGGCGCGTCTGGTCAAGCGCATGAAGGATGAAATCGGTGTCACCGGCTCAATCGGGTTAAGTCACAACAAGTTTTTGGCCAAGGTCGCATCGGACCTCGACAAACCGCGCGGATTTTCAGTGATTGGCCAGGCGGAAACGGCAGAGTTTCTGAGTGACAAACCCGTAAGGTTGATCTGGGGCATTGGCCCGGCTGCGCAGGAAGCGCTGGACCAGGCCGGGATCAGAACTTTCAGTGATTTGCTGCGTTGGGATCAGGAGGCACTTACCGCACGGTTCGGTTCGATGGGATATCGCCTGTGGCACTTGGCCCGGGGTCAGGACAAGCGACGCGTATCTGCGCATGAGCCGATGAAATCCATCAGCAACGAGACGACATTTTTCGAAGACACGTCGAGCCTTGATATTCTGGACGGCCATTTGTGGCGCATGGCCCTGAAAGTGTCGGACCGCGCCAAGGCAAAGGATCTGGCAGGTCGGGTTGTCACGTTGAAACTGAAGAAAGCCAATCACAAGATCCTGACGCGGCGCGTGTCCTTGCGGGATGCGACACAGATTGCCGACCGGATTTACCGCACGGCCCGGGGCCTGTTCGATCAGGTTGTCGATCAGGGGCCGTATCGGTTGTTGGGCTGTGGTTTGTCTGACCTTTGCCCGGCGGATCAGGCGGATATTTCCGGCGACCTGCTGGATCCGGATGCTGCCCGCAGATCAAAGGCCGAACGGGCCACGGACGAGATTCGCCAGCGGTTCGGGGCCGAAGCAATCATGAAGGGCCGTGCGCTGCGCTGATATTATTCCGCCGCCAGACGCTCTGGGCTCGCACCCAGGCTGGAAATCTCCCGGACCACCTGCCTGAGCAGCTTCGAGAACGCCATGAAATTGGCATTGGGCGCGATTTTTTCTTCGTCCATGTACAAAGCGCGATCGATCTCGATCTGAACAGCGTGCTGCTGGCGACCGGGACGACCATAGGTTTGTGTCACATATGCCCCGGCAAAAGGCGCATTGCGTGCCACGTTGAGACCCGCTGCCGCAAAAGCCGCTTCAATGAGGTCCACAACCTCAGAGGATGCGGACGCGCCAAACCGGTCGCCCAACACGATCTCGGGCCGCCTTCCGCGCGCAGTGCCTGCCATGGCCACCGCCTCGTGCGGCATCGAGTGGCAGTCCACCAGAATTGCCTGTCCGAACATCTCGTGTGATTCGGCCAGCAGGGATTTCAACCGCGCATGATAAGGGCGCCAATAAGTGTCGATGCGCAGCCGCGCTTCGTCCATGGTGAGTTTGCCGCGATAAATTGCCCGACCGTTGGCTACCACGCGGGGAATCACCCCGAGCCCTGACGCGACCCTTGGATTATGCCCGAGCCTGCGGGCACCGCTGATCAAGGCCGGGTCAAGTTCATCCAGACTGCGGTTCAAATCCAGATAGGCGCGTGGCATGGCCGCCTTGATCAAAGGGGCACCGTTTTCCGCGGCGGGCGCGAACAACTGATCAACAAAGGCGTCTTCTGAGGATCGAATCACGCTCCGGTTCAATACGGACCGGTTCAGAAAAGCCTCAGGATACTCCCGCCCGCTGTGAGGCGATGAAAAAACCACGCACGAGGTGCGGTTTTCGGGCATATCCAATACATAGGCTGCGCTTTGCATGATCCCTCCGTGCTCGTAATCAACATAGACCGGAAAAATTGTTCTTCCAAACCCCTTGAACCCATTTGCGACTCCTTTTATAGACCCGCTACCGGCGCGGGGATCCGCGCCCCATTTCGTTATGGGGCAAGGCACGCAAAGGGAAAGTGGGCGGTTAGCTCAGCGGTAGAGCACTTCGTTGACATCGAAGGGGTCACAAGTTCGATCCTTGTACCGCCCACCATGATTTCATTGTTCCGGTTCTCCGGGACACCCGAGTAACCCAGGCGCTGGCCACGTCCTTGATGAAGGCGCCGCAGATTGGAGACAGACCATGAAGGTCAGGAACTCGCTCCGCTCGCTCAAGAACCGGCACCGTGACTGCCGGATTGTGCGTCGCAAAGGCCGCGTCTACGTGATCAACAAGACGCAGCGCAAGTTCAAAGCGCGTCAGGGCTAAGAACTGCACATCACTGCTTAAAGAAACCGCACCTTCGGGTGCGGTTTTTTTGTTCCTCGATACACTGGTCGAAGGTTTGGTTGTTTTCAGGAAATTCGACAGTACGGTCGCGACCTTTTGACCGAGTAAATCAGTCGGATTTACTTGCATCCCGCCCAGAATCATATAATTGAGAAAATCAGTCGGATTAATGACCGGCCCGAAATTCAATTGTTGAGGCACACTATGCTGAAATCCACGACCTGCCTGGCCGCCGCGCTGTCGGCTCTGATCGCAACATCTGCCGCCGCCGAAGGCGAGCTGAACCTTTATTCGTCGCGCCACTATGACACCGACGAACGGCTGTATACCGACTTTGAAGACGCAACTGGCATCAAGATTAACAGGATCGAAGGCAAAGCGGATGAACTGATTGCCCGGATGGAAGCGGAAGGCGCAAACTCACCTGCCGACGTGATGCTGACCGTGGACACGTCGCGCCTGGCACGAGCCAAGAACGCAGGTATCCTGCAATCGATCGACAGCGCAAAACTGGAAGAGCGCATTCCAGCCAACCTGCAGGACAGCGACAATCAGTGGTTTGGTTTCTCGCAACGCGGTCGGATCATCTTTTTCGACAAGGAAAACGTGACCAACCCGCCGGCCACCTACGCTGATCTGGCCAAACCGGAATACAAGGGAATGGTTTGTATCCGGTCTTCGACCAACACCTACAACCAGACCCTGCTGGCGTCGATCATCACACACGAAGGCACTGAGGCCGCCAAGTCCTGGGCCGAGGGTGTTGTCGCCAACATGGCGCGTGACCCGCAGGGCGGTGACACCGACCAGTTGCGCGGCATCGTTTCGGGCGAGTGTGAAATCGCGGTTTCGAACACCTACTATTTCGCGCGTTCCATTCGCACAGACGTCAAAGGCTTGTCCTCAGACCGCGACATGATCGACTGGGTCTTCCCGAACCAGGACAGCTATGGCGCGCATATGAATCTATCCGGTGGTGGGGTCGCCGCGCACGCACCCAACAAGGAAAACGCGATCCTGTTCCTTGAGTATCTGGCCAGCGATCAGGCGCAGAAATACTTCTCGGCGGGCAATGACGAGTTCCCGGCTGTTCCAAATGTCGAACTGGCCGAGTCGGTCAAGGCGCTGGGTGAATTCAAGGCCGACGACGTGAACCTTTCAGACGTTGCAAAGAACATCCCCGAAGCGCAGAAGATCTTTAACGAAGTTGGCTGGAAGTAATCTTTCTTAGCGCTGACTTATTGAAAAGGATGCGGATTGTTCGCATCCTTTTTCGTTGATATGTGATATTTGTTAGTGTACTTTCTCATATATGAGAAATTTTTTCACGATGGTGTAATGCCTGACACCCTGTCAAACCGCCTTGCCAATCGCCTGAGCGAGCTGCGCCGCGGGCGCGGTTGGTCTTTGGATTACCTTGCCGAACGCAGCAGGATCAGCCGCGCCACCTTGTCCCGTATGGAAAAAGGGGATGTCAGCCCAACAGCCGACAACCTAGGCCGTCTGTGTGCTGCATACGATCTGCCGATCTCACGCCTGCTGATGATGGTTGAAGACAGCTTTGACCCCAAGGTTCCATTCGAACACCAGACCGAGTGGCGCGACCCTGAAACCGGCTTCACCCGCCGTGCTGTTTCACCACCCGCAAATGGATTGAACGCCGAGGTTCTGGAATGCCACCTTCCCCGGGACAGGGTCATTACCTACGAAGTGCCAACTAAATCGGGGCAAGAGCATCATCTGATCTTAGTGGACGGAGCGCTTACCCTGACGGTCGATGGAACACCCCACGCGCTGAACGCCGGAGATTGCCTGCGCTATCATCTGTCAGGACCGACCCGGTTTGAAACAGGGGCGTCGCGTGGCGCACGTTACCTGCTGGTGCTTATATGATCACGCGCCTGACCGATAACGATTTTGACGCGGCGCTGGACGACCTGGCAGAAATCCTGCATGCCTGTGTTCACGATGGGGCCAGCATAGGTTTCATACTTCCGTTTACCCTGAATGATGCGCGTGCGTACTGGCAACAATACGTACAGCCCGGTCTTAGGTCAGGTAAACTGGACTTGTTCGTTTCGAATGACGGTCCCCGCATTGCAGGCACCGTCCAACTGATCCCGGCGGCAATGCCCAACCAACCCCACCGCGCCGACGTGGCGAAACTTCTGGTCCACCCCAACGCCAGACGGCGGGGGTTAGGCCGATCCCTGATGAATGCGCTTGTTCTTCGGGCGCGAGAGGTGGGGCGCACGGTGCTAGTACTTGATACGCGCAGCACCGATCCCTCGCGGCTGCTTTATCAAAGCCTCGGGTTTCAGATCGCGGGGGAAATACCGAATTACTGCCGGAACCCATTTGAACCAAAATTCGAGCCCACAACCTATATGTACAAAAACCTTGACCCTTGAAAAGACGCAGCCCCCGCTACTGGGCGGCGGTTACCTTTTCGGGAAACTTGTTCGGCAACAGCCCGAGGCGGCGCGCACGACGAACATCTGCCAGCAGGTCCCGTTCGGCGGCCTCAAACAACTCTTCAGGGTCATCCAGAACAAAATACCCCATCTGGTGCATGTCGATCCGGTAGGGTGTTCGCAGAATCGTAAGAACGTCAAATGGGTCACGATCGGGTATGTCGCTGGTCACGGCATAGACCAGTTCTGTCGGCGACGACGCCAACCCTGAACCCAGCGCCTTGATCTGACCGTTCTGGCGGCGCAGGCCAAACTCGATCGAAAACCAGTAGAGCCTGATCAACCAGGCATAATCCGCGTCATCTGCCTGCTTTCCGGCTAGCCCGATGGCGTGGCTGAACGCGGCAAAACGCGGATCACTTAACAACGGTGTATGTCCGAATATCTCATGAAAGATATCCGGCTCTTCTATATAGTCGAAATCTTCCCGGGAGCGGATGAAAGAGGCGGCCGGAAAAACCCGATCCGCCAGCATCCCGAAAAACGTCTTGAATCCGATCAGCGCCGGAACCGGCTGCACCCGCCAACCGGTCAGGTCCAGCAACCGTTTAGAAATATCTGCACAAGAAGGCACTTTTGTCTTCGGTAGGTCCAGCCGCGCCAAACCGCTTAGGTATTCCGGCGCCATATAGCGCCGTACGTTTTCTTCCTGTGCCGCGTAAAGATCAGCCCAGACCGCATTCTCTTCGTCTGTGTAGGTAATGTGGCCATATTCATCCGCCAGTTTGGCGACATATTTGGTCGATTTGGGCATCAGCATCCTCCTGCATGAGATCAGGATACCTCAACTCACATGGAGAATTTGTTTTGATATTCTGAGTATCGCCCATATTATGAACGAAACACTCCGAGATATTGCCATTTGCGGGCCAAATGCTTCACCCTGCCGACATTGATATTTTGCGAGAGCTTCAGGCCAGTGGACGCGTGTCCATGCAGGAACTGGCCGACCGGACCGGGTTGTCGGCCTCGCAATGTTGGCGCCGCGTCCGTGACCTAGAATCGTCCGGGGTGGTTTCAGGGTATCGCGCGCAGGTTTCTGCCAAGGCAGTCGGCCTGAATGCCATTGCCTATGTCCACGTCGCGCTGAAGGACCATCAGGAGAACAGCATCTCGGCGTTTCTTCGTCTGGTCGAGACCGAGCCGCAAATCGTCGAGTGCGCCTCAATCACCGGGGATCACGACTTTATCCTGAAGGTTTACGCCAAAAACCCTGAGGATCTTGAGGTCTTCATCATGCAGCGCCTGTTAAAATCAGGGCTGGTCCGCGACACCCGCAGCAACTTTGTGCTTCGCCAGACCAAGACCCGCGGCCCTTTACCCATTCTTTGACAGGGTCCACCGAAACGGAACCTGAGCGGCTCTGTTAGCGGCTTAACCCATCCTTTCAAAGACGTGGTGTTGAAGGGCGGGGTGTGTCACTCAGTTGGAAAAGCCCGGCCACCATTTATTGGCGGCCGGGCTTACAAGGATCAAAACGTCTTCAGAAGTGAGCCGATTTCGCGGTCGCGGGCTTTTCCATCGGCGGCGCGAACTTGGTCAAATCGATCCCCTTTACTGCCGACTTGTATTCCTCGGCAGTTGGGGTGCGGCCCAAAATGGCCGAGAGCACGACAACCGGTGTCGACGCAAGCAGGGACTCACCCTTTTTCTCATCGGAGTCTTCGACAACACGACCCTGGAACAGGCGCGTGGATGTCGCCAGAACGGTATCGCCTTTTGCAGCCTTTTCCTGGTTCCCCATGCAAAGGTTACAGCCGGGCCGCTCAAGGTACAGGATATTTTCATATTCCGTGCGTGCCTTGTTTTTCGGAAACAGATCGTCGAATTCAAAGCCCGAGTATTTCTGAAGAATGCTCCACTCGCCTTCTTCTTTCAGCTCATCAATGATGTTGTAGGTCGGTGCTGCGACAACCAGCGGGGCCTTGAATTCGACAGTGCCCTGTTCCTCTTCAAGGTTCTTAAGCATCTGCGAGACGATAATCAGATCGCCCTTGTGCACCATGCACGACCCGACAAAGCCCAGATCAACCTTCTTTTCACCCTTGTAGTAGGAAACCGGGCGGATAGTGTCGTGCGTGTAACGCTTTGATACGTCAGCGTTGTTCACATCCGGGTCGGCTATCATCGGTTCGTCGATCTCATCCAGATCAACGACGAGCTCTGCAAAATACTTGGCGTTTTCATCGGGTTTCAGGGCCGGCTTTTCACCCGACCTGATCTCCGCGATCCGCGCATTCGCCTTGTCGATCAGACCTTGCAGCGTCTGGGCTTCGTTTTCCATACCCTTGTCGATCATGATCTGGATGCGGCCTTTGGCGATTTCCAGAGATTCAATCAGCGTGTCATCTTCGGAAATACAGATCGAAGCCTTGGCCTTCATCTCGGCCGTCCAGTCGGTGAATGTGAACGCCTGATCCGCCAGCAAGGTGCCGATATGAACTTCGATGATCCGGCCCTGGAAGACGTTGTCACCGAATGTCTTCAACATCTGCGACTGGGTGGCGTGAACCACGTCGCGGAAATCCATATGGTCTGCCATCTGGCCCTTGAAGGTCACCTTCACCGATTCAGGGATCGGCATCGTGGCTTCACCGGTGGCCAGCGCCAGCGCAACGGTGCCCGAATCCGCTCCAAACGCTACGCCCTTGGACATGCGGGTGTGCGAGTCGCCGCCAATGATGATGGCCCAGTCATCCACGGTGATGTCGTTCAGCACCTTGTGGATTACGTCTGTCATCGAATGGTAAACACCCTTGGGATCACGCGCAGTGATCAGGCCAAAGCTGTTCATGAACTTCATCAGTTTGGGTATGTTCGCCTGCGCCTTTGCGTCCCAAACTGACGCTGTGTGGCACCCGGACTGATATGCGCCATCAACGATGGGCGAGATCACGGTTGCCGCCATAGCTTCCAGCTCCTGCGCGGTCATCAGGCCGGTGGTGTCTTGCGACCCAACGATATTGACCTTCACCCGAGCATCCGAGCCCGCGTGCAGGACCTTTCCGTCAGCCACGCCAACCGCGTTTTTGTTGAAGATCTTCTCGACAGCTGTCAGGCCCTGTCCCTCGTGCGAGATTTCCTTGGACGGAGCAAATGCAGATTCCAGCGCAACACCAAGGGTTTCCGCCGCAAAGGTCTGCAGCTTCTTGCCAAAGACAATAGCGTAAGAGCCGCCAGCCTTGATGAATTCGACCTTTTGCGGCGTGAAGGACGACGATACATCGACAAGCTCTTTATCGCCTGCTTCGTTGTAAAGCTTCTTGTCCTTTGTGTTGATGGTCAGAACGGTTCCGGTCTCGACCGAGTATTTCTGTTCAAGGACAGGACTTTCGTCGTTGTTCAGGATCGGGTTGCCGTCGTCATCCAGCTTTTTGACCCAGTTCTTCAGGTCAATGCCGATACCTCCGGTCACGCCAACGGTGGTCAGAAAGATCGGTGAGATTCCGTTTGTTCCCGCGACAACTGGTGCGATGTTCACAAAGGGAACATAAGGGCTGGCTTGCGTTCCGGTCCACAAGGCGACGTTGTTGACGCCGGACATGCGCGACGACCCGACGCCCATTGTCCCTTTTTCGGCGACCAGCATGACACGTTTGTCCGGGTGTTGTTTCTGCAAATCCTGAATCTCGGCCTGTGCCGCCGGTGTGATCATGCATTTTCCATGCAGTTCCCGATCCGCACGAGAATGCGCCTGATTACCGGGCGACAGAAGGTCGGTGGAAATGTCTCCTTCGGCCGCGACATAGGTCACAACCTTGATTTCCTCTTCGATGTCAGGCAGCCGGGTAAAGAACTCGGCCTTGGCATAGCTTTCCAGAATGTCCTTTGCGATCACGTTTCCGGCCTCAAAAGCAGACTTGAGGCGCTGGGTATCCGCATCATACAGGAACACCTGCGTTCTCAGCACCTCTGCCGCCTGACTTGCGATCGACGCATCATCGCCCAGCGCCAGATCCAGCAGAACCTCGACCGAGGGGCCGCCTTTCATATGTGACAACAACTCGAACGCGAAGGCCTGCGAGATTTCTTCGACCGAGGCTTCACCCAGTATGATCTCTTTCAGTAACCGCGCCTTTTCACCAGCTGCGCTGGTTGTACCCGGCAGCGTGTTATAGATGAAATAGGACAAAGACTCGGCGCGGTGAACGTTGTCCACATCTTTGATTTGTTCAATGACTTCCTGAAGCAGCGCACCGTCTTCAATGGGTTTGGGGTGCAAACCTTGCTCTTTGCGCGTCTCGATCTCGTTCAGGTATTCTGTATATAGGCTCATGACGGTTCCGACCATTTAGCTGGTGCGCTGGCAGGTAATAAACCAGCGCCTTAATTTTGTATGCCGCGGTATACTAAATGCTCACAACTTGCAAGACACTCGCCTGCGACCCTGTGTCCTGATCGAGGATGTATCTGTCGAAATACCTGTCCGTCATGCGTGATTTGTCTGTCGCGGCCAATTGGTATCAGCACACTGGTACCCTAGCCCCCAGTGGCGGAAATCAGTTCCTTGGCCAGTGGCAAGGGTGAGTAACCCAGCCGAGACGGTGTCAATCCCAATCGCAAAATCACCATATCATGAGAGGGGAAGATTCCAATGGACTGTCCATCATGCCCCCGCAACCAGACCGCATCTTCAAAAGGTGGCACATCTCCGGGTGCTTCCAGCCAAAGGTGGCCCTTGGCATATTTGCCATCCGAAGCCGCTTATCGCTGACTCATGCCCTCAGCACACGGCAAACGAACTTTACGATACAAATCCACGGTGAAGATCCTCCCTCCCTCCGTCAAAAGAAAGGGCAAAGCTGGACGACTTATTCGCGCCCGCAGCAGGGTCATCCCGCCGCTACTGTGGCAGGCTTTCTCACCGCCGTTCTCATGGTCGTCCGCCTCAGTGGAGCTGAACCTGTAGGTCGCTGCCTGTGCTCGCAGGAAGTGATCATATGCTCCTAGCATATACGGGCGCTTGTGGGCAGAACGAGATCGATCTTAACCTGTCTTATGCTTGGTGCAATTGAAGCTACAACGTTCTCAGAAATTTGACCCTGGAGGTCAAAAACATCGTCGCGCTTGCCATCGTATCGATCCGCCCAGTCATGCGATCCGGTTTGCGCGCCAATCAGCTTTCCAGTCACACCCAACCGGTTACCAACTCCACAATCAGAACCCTCCAGCACGTGGCGGACACCAAGTTCACGGCCTATACGACGCACATCAACAGAAAGCCCTTTGTAAGAAAAAGAAGAGTTTCGGGCGACTACGAATGTCCAGGGCACTCTGGACAAGCTGGTAATAATGTCTTCGGTAATACCTTCTGCGAAATAGTCCTGCTCTGCGTCAGACGGCAGATTTTCAAACGCCAATACGGCCACTGGAGGTTTGTCAGGGCGAGATTGAGCTGCTGGGCGCGTGGTGACGAATGAAGTCTGAACAGAGTAGGCTGTCACAGTGCGCGCGATATTCTTCAGGTATTGCGATCCTATTTCTGCGAACGCAATATCCACCTTACCTATGACGTCTTCGTATACCCCCATTGAAACGATAATGCCTACGGGAGGAGCCAGACCTTCCAGCCGGGCCGCGATGTTGACGCCGTCACCAAGAACATCACCGTTGTCATCAAAAACATCACCCGCGTGAATTCCCATACGAAATTGAACCTCCGGGATTTGCCCGCGTGCCGCGTTCCGCTCAACCATCTGACGCTGCATCGTTTCCGCACACGCCACCGCATCCAAAACCGAAGAAAACTATGCAAAAAAACCGTCACCGGTCTTTTTGAACAGGCGCCCGCCATTCAATCCGATATGCGGCTCCAGCGCTCTAAAGTGACCCTTGTTAGCGTGCAAAGTGGCTTGCTCGTCAGTACTGACAGCGCGCTATAGTCAACAATGTCAGCTGCGAGTATTGCCGCTAGGTGTCGTTCCAAACAAAAACCCTCCCGCGCATCCATTTTAAAGAAGTGTCACAAGGATATTAGGGGCTTCTCGTACAAATCGCTTAGGCTACGTCTCGAAAGTCGGCCGCACGATAAGGCACAATCAGTTCAGAAATCGGCGCCAGGATACCGCGTTTGCGAAGTGGGTCTACACTCATGTCGAGTAGGAGTTCATCGTGATAGTGGAACATGTGAAGCAGAAGTGTGGCGGAACGTCCCGGCCCTTCTGGCATCCATGATTGTTTCCAGGACTTTAGCGCATCGATATCGCTTTGCATGGCCTCAGCATCCGGTAGGAGCACACGACCTGCAACGACTTCCGCAAGCCATTTGGCCTGAAGCGCGAAGGTCGTCACACTCATGAAGGAGGACGCCCGACCCACGAATGCAAGGTTTGGCACCGAGGGGTGTAGGACATGCCGGTATAAATAGAACCCATCCGGCCCATCATCCAAAGAGTTGAGTATCGACTTCGGTAGATATGGGTAGCCGGTCTTCCAGCCCGTGCCGAAGACGACACAATCGACCTCAAGAGAAACCCCATCCGCAAGGTCGATTCCGCTGGAAGAGAATGCACTCACACCTGTTCGATGTGCAGAAATCTTACCAGATCGGATAAAGTCGATGAGCTCAGGACGTGGAACCATAGTTACTTCCGTAAACGCGTCGAATTCGACAGGCGTCTCAGGCATCAGGGTCTCACCACGTGCGATTTGCGTTCGCAATCGTTGCTGGGTACTGAGCAGCAGTTCTACGATACGCCAGAACAGCCAGGGCAACGGATATCCTATTGAGTGGATAGCGCGCACGATTGGGCTGGGTCTCACATACGGAGGGATCAGGGCTGCAACAAGGCGTGTCAGCATTCCCCATTTGAAAGGAAGAACACCCAGCAATTTGCGCGGAACAGGCCAGTGTGCGGTTCGGAATACGAGGTGAACCTTTTCCGCGACACCCACAGCCGAACCCGCTATATCTGTGGCACTTTTTCCGTAACCGATTACAGCGACACGACGACCTTTGAGTTGCGATATGTCTTTAAATTCGCTGGCGTGAAGGACTTCTCCTCCAAAATCTTCACGTTTGGGAATGTTCGGGACATTTGGTGTCTCTGAATAGAGCCCGGTTGCAACAACAACGAGATCGACTTCAACATCTTCAGATCCTTCGGAGCCACTAACCTCAAGTAACCACACGTCAGTTTTGCGCTCAATCAAGGTGACGCGGGTGCCTAACCGTAAGCACTCTCGTATTCCGAAATGATCGCAATAATCCTCCAGATACTCTCGAAAGACCGGCCCCGGAGTGAAATGAGACGCTTCTTCGGAAAGCGGAAAATCCGGGAACTCGTACAGGTCCTTTTGCACCTGAACGCCAAAATCGTGGTATCCATCCGCCCAGACACCGCCAAGGTACGGATTGCGATCAAAAACAGTGCAGTGGATCCCAACCCTCGTCAGGCATTTTGCAGTAGCAAGCCCGGAAACCCCCGCACCAATGATAGCGGCGGTTTTTACCTCCCCTACTTTCATGCCTCAGTTCCCCGTCGCAAAATTCGCGATAAACCCAAGAGAACGACACCCACAAGCCAGAGCGCCAGAACATAGGCACCGAACACGGTCCAAAGCGCCCATACCCAAAGGCCTTGCCAAATTGTCTTTGCTTGATTTAACCCGGTCTGACCGAGGCGAGAACGCAAAATGAACAACATATTGAGCAGCCCAATCGCAGCGCCGATTGCTGTTCCAATCCAAAAGAAATCGCCCATAACAACCCCCCAAGGCGATATCAGGATATCACGAAATCACAGTTTTAGAAAGTAAGGCGACCATTGGCGCTTTTGAAATCACAGACGGCATCGAAGTCGCCGTTGCCGTCATGCCCCTGAGAACTCGTTCAAAATCTTAGCTTGCCCGCTCGTACCAAGATTGCCCCTACAGCCTGTTTCAATGAGCTATTGGAGGAAGCCGCAGCAGCACTTGGTAGCGAGATTGGTGTCAGGAAGATACACGTCGACAAACTTTGCAAAGTCTGCTTTCTGCGCATCGCAGACCTTAGCGAGAATCCAAGCAAAAAGGCCGCATGGAACCCAAGGTTCCTTGGGGAGGCCCTTTGCGAGATTGCGCAACGCAAAGGGCCATTACCGCAACGACTAAGCCAAAAACTGATTGAATTCATCACTAAGGCAGACAATCGCGCAGCGCAAAACTATGGGCAAACTACGCAAACTTATGGGGTGTGCGAAGTGTTATGCGCGCACCTACAAACCGTGTAGGTGCGCTCGTAACGCTACATTGCCGACATTGATTTCATTGAAGAAAATCTTGGAACTTTGCCCATAACTCTTCGCGGTATTTGCGCATAACTTTGCACGATTTGCCCATATGTTTGCATGCTATAGAGAACTCATCGAACAAACAGACTCTCAGGCTTACCTGCGGTGCCTAAATGTTACTTACTCCCAATGGCCAGCAGACGAGCGCCAAGTGTTGGCTTCGCCATCCCAAACACTAGCGCTGACGCAAGGCGTTGGGTTTATTGCGTCGCATTTGGATCCATGAATATCTGCCACGACAACGCGTTGACGCCCAAAATCAACAACAGTCCAGCCTTGATTGAGCAATGAATGAACCTCCTCTTCAACCAGGAAGTGCGACATGCATCCGCCAGTTCCGCAGTAAAGAGATGCGGCGCTCGAACACGCAAAACCAGACTCATTCAAAACCCAGTCGCGTTGTAGATCTCCGTCGAGATCGACCCTTTCAACCGCGCCCCAGGCTATGTCAAATTGACCGTCGTTGAACTCCGCGCAGGCTCGTGCCGCCAAATCAACCCTCGCCTGCAAACCGGGCGGAAGTTGCGATACATCAGCCGCGACAGCTGGTGAGGTCCAAACAAGGCCCGAAGCAAGCACAATCCCGGCGACCAAACATTTCATCTTACACGCTATTTGGGAAGCTGGTTGGAAGGAGGTATCAATTGCACTGATCATACCTATAGTCCCCATATTCCAGCCAGTTTGCCGAGCCTTCGCTAAAAATCAGAAACTCGGACCTGTCCTCCCCAAGCAGGGCGACGACAAATCCGGCGGGCGGCACAGAGTTTCCAAAGTAACTGTAGGCCGTCATGGCTCTGATCGACTCGCCGTTGACCGTTACTAGCGCGTCCCACTCTCCCTCCGGGTTGTCCAGAATTACATATTCGATCTGGCGTTTTATCGCTCCACCACCACAATAGACGATGCCTTCGGGTGCTTCGTAGGACCCCCCCTGGCTAGTATCTGAATCGCACGCGGAACGAAGGGACCGAATTGCCGCGCCGGAACCTTTCAAGTCAAAGATTCCGTAGCTTACATCTTGATCAATCATCGACAGATTAACTGTTGCATTGGCCGCAAGCTGGTCCAGTACAAAACCATAGTCCTCTTGACTATTGAAACTGACCTCGACGGGATAGTTGTCGACGATCTGCATGGCAGCGTTTTCTGCGCCAACCTGAAATGCACCAACCTCGGTGGTGCCGTTCTTCAAAAAACGAATGGAGAGCCCCTGCTTTTCCACGATGTCCTGGCTATCCTCATATCCAGCCGGAGCAAAGCGGATACGATTACACTGAAGCTCCAGCGTCATGTTTCCGGTCTGAATAAAGGCATTGGGGTTGGGCCCGGAACTGAACGACCACTCCGCCGATGCCGTGGTTGCTATTACTATCATTAGCGCTCCAATGGAAATCGTCTTGAAACTCATTTTCTCTCTCCATTTTGTTGCGTTTCGCACTTTCATTCAGCAGAGAATCCGGCCCGCCGCCCCGGCCACCAGATCAGGAAACAGGTGCGCCGTATTCGTTTGCGCCTTCTTCCGAAGGTCGTGTCAGCCACCAGATCATCAAGATGGACAGAACCAATTGAAGAATTGAGACAACAACAATACCGGTTACGCCCAGGACTGCGGCGGGTCCTCGTAATGCATCGGGGTTTTCGGTCCCTTGCTCCAACACCGAGAAGAACGCCACCCCACCCAACATAACAAAAAGCGTTGTAATGCTGAGCGCCATCGGCAGCAGCAAATACCAGCCAGGTCGTCCTGTATCATGCAGCCTCCGCCAACCGGCGGCCAGCATAGGTATGATAACTGCAAGTTGGAAAACAAAGGACAGAACCCGAGATCCTTGCCCCGTTTCGGGGTTGGTCCCGAATATGACCGTATCCAGCACAGCTAAAGCAGCACTCACGAGAACCACAAACAAGAAGAACCACCAGTATTCTGAGCGTATAGCCCGACCGGAGAACTGGAAGTATTTCGAGAAACACGTTTTAACGGCTTCAACAAACCCCATTTTCAATCCTTTCTTAGTTTCTGTGCGAACTCAGAACGCGTCGCCGACCCAAAAGAACACATTCTCCCTTATGAGTGCTCCCACCTACCTTTTTGTTTAAAAGCAGAAGCCTATCGTACGAGAGCGTAAAGAAGTTTACAAAAAAAATATTGATTTATGAAGAATAAGATTCAAACATTCGAATTCGACACAACTTTATTTTACCTCCGTTGTGGTCGCTGCTGCTCGCTGTGCCGAGCCCTTCCGACTGCTGGAGTGAGTGCTGGCGGTCGGAAGGCCTTCTCCATTGATCGAGCGTTGGGAGGACGCGATGCTTGGACTTAACGAACTAGCCCTCCCTCCAGAGTTCGCTTTAGCTTTTTCCAGTGGCGCCATTCGGGCATCACGCGTTGTTGGCGGTCTCGGCAGTCAACGAAAAATCGTTCCGTCGAAAAAGCCCTCCGCGGCAGGTTTTGGGCAAGATAGTCACAGGGTCGAGGTATGTTCCATTGGCTGTCCAGATACGAGAGCTTCAAACAAGCACATCCAATTTGATTAATTTCAACGAACCCAGAGGGAGAAGAAAATGACCAACAAGATGGTGAAGATTGCGGGCGCAACTTGTTTCGCACTGCTTGCGGCCTGCGACGATACGAGTACATCAAGCGCGTCAGCCGAGCTCACGCCAGCCCAACAGGCGTGTTTGCGAGATGTAGCCAACACGACGAACAATTCGCAAGTCGTGGTGCTCTCATCCGCCTTTAGCGAGGCGGGAACACAGGTTACTGTAGGCGTTGGTGAGGATCGTGCTCCTTGGAATTGCATTGCTTACAGTGATGGAGCAACAGCTGGTATCGAGTTCCTGGGCGACGAAGGCGCATTGTGACCAGTCTGCTGCGTAGCCGAAAACGGCTGCGCAGCACTGGCTTGATCTGCTGAGGTTCGACTTGGTTTGTAGAACCACCATCATTGTATTCGCGATCCTTTACCTGTTGGCGTTGATTGCATTCTTGACGGGCACATTTGGCTGGTTGGGACAGGAAAGAGACCCTTTGTCCGGGGTGTTCCTTCTGCCGTTGGGGCTACCTTGGATACTTGTAGCGGACTCGATCTCAGAGGCGGCCAAACCGTGGTTCGCGGCGCTCGCACCGGTGCTCAACCTGTTGGCGCTGGTCTTGATTTGCAGATGGGCACACGGTTTGCGCCGGCAGTAATAGCCGCGCTTATCCTCACCAAAAGGGAGGAAAACATGGGAAAAGTGATCTTGGGTATTGTGATCGGGCTCGTCCTCGGCGTGGTTGGGGCGATGACCCTGGGTGGCGGCGCCGCGGTGGGTGTTGGCGTTGCGACAGGCTTGTCCGCCGGTGACTGCACCACATTGAAAGGAGCACAAGCTGAAAATCTGATCACCGCCGAGCAAGCGGATCAGATCCTCAATCGCGTAAATTCCGAGATGGCAACACTGCAAGGACTTGAAACGATAGACGAGGTCGTAGGCAGCGCACAGGCATGCGATGAGTTTCTATCAAAGTTGAGGGATGCGAAGTAAGGTTCCTGCCCACGAGGAACAGAACATCAAGGATAGACCAAAAGAGGACCTGCTTGTGAAACGTAGTCTAATGAACCTTGTCACTCCTGTACTTGCGATCAGCGGAACAGCCGCGCTGGCCATGTCAGACGCCGACGACGCTTGCATCGACCATTTGCGGCAGGTTGGTGGACCAGACGGTCAATCCGGTACGATAGAAAGCTCAGAGTTCTCGGAAGCAGGTACGCTCGTCATGCTACGCGACGCAGGCGGAACGCTTTGGCGCTGTATCGCGTACAAGGATGGAAGCATTGGCGAGATGTCGGTTGTCGAGGCGATGGATGATGGCGGTGGCGCCATGGCAGGTGCCCCCGGCTCTACCGGTAACCAACGTGTCAAATTCGATGCCGGCTCCACTGGCGCCGAACTTGTTGGCCAACTCGCGCCCGGAGCGTCGCAGCAATACCTTCTCGGTGCAAAGAACGAACAGTTCCTTTACGTCCGCGTTGCTCCGCGAAATGGCTCCTTGGACTACGTCATTCGTAACCCCGATGGTTCTGAACTGTTGGGATTGATGTCGGCGGACAATGAGTATCGAGGACAGCTTTGGCAATCCGGTGATCATGTTGTGGAGGTTATCAATCGCAGCAACTCTTCCGTCGACTACAACGTAATTTTCGGAATTGAATAGGTTATCGACCAGAAATCCTGGATCTCTAGTCCAATACTGCAAGGAGCGAAAAGATGAAATCCAAGGTCCTATTGGTGATAGGCACGGCGTGTATTGCTGCGCTCGCAGCATGCGATGAGAGTGGCGGATCGGTGGATGCAAGTGCACCAACTGTGGGCAGCTCTAGCGATCTTTCGTCATTTGAAGGGGCAAGAGCGGGACAGGCTGAAATGGGCATCCAGAGTCTCGGATTTGAACTCATCCGAAGCGAAGGGCTGACCTCGTACTGGTTTAACACGGATACTGGTGCATGTGCTCGGATCACAACATCTGAGGGAAGGTACTCAGATGTAGCTATGCTGCCATCAGGTGACTGCTGACACATTTTCATCGATCTAACATCCGCAATAGGGAGCACTAGTACGCATTTTGATCTGGCACATGCGGCGGTCATCGTTGTCGCTCTGATTGTTACAAACCTGGCATTGAAGTCGTCCGGCGTGATCAACGAAGAAAGCAAACACCAATGGAACTGGAAAGTTTTTCTGGCCTACTTCCTGGTCGTCTTTATCATCAACCTGGTGTGGCCAATTTAACGCTGCATGGCGGAAGGCTTATCACCCACTTGAAATGGATCTCGAGAATGAGCCGCTCCAATAGATTACAAAGTGGGAAGAGTTTGAGCATAACAGGCTCAAAAATAGAAAGGAGCTGGCATGCGGTTTTTGACGTCACTGATATTCATTGGTGTTCTTGCAACTACTGCAAATTCTGACGTAACCAGTCGAAACGGTGGCCCAAGCAACAGTCAAATGCTTTCAAAGGGTGGCGACGGAGGTGTTGATGGCGTCGCTTTCTTTCGCCCGGTCTTGAGCGGAGTTTTGTATCGCTCTGGCTTCAAAGGCGGTGACAAGGATCGAACGGGTCTGAGTAACGTTCAGCGCGAAACCCTGTGCGATGAGGGGTTTTCAACCGGGTTTTATGCGGACTTCGGCAAAAACACTCAATACGGTCGCACCAGTTGCGGAAACGGATCTTTCGACTATCAAAGCGCCAGATCCTCCCGACCCGATGCTGTCATGGCGTCCATACACGAGGTGATTGAAAACCCTGGTAAGGGCCCTGTCCTGATACACTGCATGTGGGGCGTTCATTCCTCGGGCGCATTGTCGGCAATGGCGCTCGTTCAGTTTTGCGGTTGGACGGAAGAAAGGGCCAAGGAATATTGGAATGACGCCCGAAACGGGGCGCCTTGTTCAGGCGGATGCGACAAGTGGATTGACACAAAATTCTCCAACTTCAGTGTCGACCCAAAGTTAAAAATCTCCACCGAACAAAAGGCAGCGATTTGCCCTAAATGATACCGGGAGGACTATCCAAATGAAGTTCAATCTTCTGGGGCCACTTGCTTTCATCGCACCCACTGTCTTGTGGGCGAACGACGAAGTTCTCGGTGAAGCCACAACATTTGATAGTCCCAACGGCGTTTCTGAACGTTGTATTCGGATCGAAAAAGTTCCAACGGGCGAGTACAAGAACAGCGATCTTGAGGAAGAAAAAGCCTATTGCGAGATCGATTTCTATGCCTCTGAAATTGCTATTTGCCCAAAAACCTGGAGCACCAGCCCAGGAATGGCCGTCTACGATATTTCGGAAGGACCCTACATGGGGAACCGTTCTGAATTCGAGAGAAACGCTTGCAAAGAGGGCAAGTTGGCAAAAGATCTGGCCAAAGACAGGGTGGCTAAATTCAAGTCCACCATGAACCAAAAGGGCACCAGTGGAACGTTTTCCACTTCTTCGCTGCTTTACTATCATTTCTCCAGGTATTTCGACACGACTGTCAAAGTTCCAGTCGCGGTTTGGCGCAGCATGGACGCCCAGGCGCATTTTTCCGAGGTCGCAGAGCCTGGTCTTGCGATTTCTGGTGGCTCTCATGGCGGGCGCATGAACCACGAAGGCTGGCGTGTCTTCGCAGCTGCGGATGCCGACCCGAACTCATACCAACCGACCGATGATCTATTCACATCGGATCGAACGCAAATATATGGTGTACTGCTTGATAGCCCTGGGCATCGATACGGCTCGGAAATCAACGGCACCCGTAAATCTGGTTGGGGGAAAGGCCAAAACCGTGATTTTCAGGAAACCCCCGCTTTCTTGGCTTTGCGTTCTTCAAAACCATTGTCTGAGGCCATTGCAGAGGGCGTCGGAGAAGGCCGAAAAGACCGGATGATCAACAAGGATCTCGGTCCCGATGTCAGCGACCAACAGATGGCATTTTGGATGCAAGAACTTACCGAGATTGTTCTCCTCGATTTCATCTTTAGCCAGCAGGACCGCGTAGGAAACATAGACTTCACACCCTATTGGTATTGGGTCGAAGACGGAAAGCTGAAGCATAAGAAAGCCAAGCACCATCAGCCGAATGATGGAGATATTCCCGCCGAGGCATTATTAATCCGTCGCAGCAATCTAAACGACAACGATGCTGGTGGGCGGGTCGAGTATGCTAACTTCGCGAAATCTACTCATATGCTAGAGAAAATGCGGCACTTCTCTCCAAGCACTTACCGGCGCTTGGTTGCATTGAATAGCGACCTTCAAACCCAAGGCCCGGTTTATGACTGGCTGTCGCTAAGCCTTGGGCTTTCAGACAGTCAGATTGCACAAGCCGTCAAAAATACCGCGCTGGCAACGTCCATCCTCCAGAACAATTGTTCTAATGGTGATTTGATGTTCGACTTGGATCCTGTCGCATTCTTTTTGAGAAACGACACCGAGGTAGAGACAGTGGATTGTAATGACACGTAGGCTTTCTACGCTTTTTGCGGCGTTCATTTGGACCGCTCTGATCGCCTGCAAAGCGGCGGCATTGGATGTTATCGTCATATCGGATCTGAACGGCAGCTATGGTTCGGTGAAATACGATGCCCGCGTCGACAAAGCGATTGAGCGGGTAGTCGAGATTGATCCCGATTTGGTGATTTCGACGGGCGATATGGTCGCGGGACAGCGCATTCCCAACTTGTCAGACAAACAGGTCAGAGAGATGTGGAAGGCGTTTCACGAGGCCGTATCAGATCCTTTAGCGGCTGCCGGAATTCCATTTGCGGTCACGCCTGGAAACCATGATGCCTCCGCCTACAGTGGGTTCGAGCGTGAAAGAAAAGTATACGCAGAGGAATGGATACCAAGAAAACCAGACGTCGATTTCCTGGTTTCGGATGACTACCCGTTCTTCTACGCGTTTGAGATGCAGGGCGTAACGTTTGCATCTCTGGATGCAACGACCTTAGGGCCGCTATCCGGTGATCAACAGGACCGACTTGGGGAATTGGGTGCAAATGGAAATCCGGTTGTCACTTTCAGTCACCTCCCACTCTGGCCCTTCGCGATCCAGCGCGAACGCGAAATCATCGGTGACCCAACACTTGAAAAAATTTACCTAGAAAGCGGTGTCGTTCTGCATCTGTCAGGCCACCATCATGCCTTCTACCCAGGCTGGAAAGACGGTGTGGCTTATGTTTCCCAAGCTTGTTTGGGAGGTGGCCCGCGACGGCTTATTGGTGACAATGCCAAATCACCTCACAGCTTCACTCATGTTACGTTCCAACCAAACGGAGAGTTTGGAATAGCAGTATATCGAGGGCCTGATTTCGAAAGGTCAGTAAACTTCAAGTCGCTCCCGAAAGAGATCAGATCCCCGAATGCGGTGTTGAAACGCTTAGACCTTGTGAAATGATTAGAGGTTGAGTTTCAGCTCAACTTTTTCAGGGACCAGATCGTTTATCATCTCTTCGATCCGAGCTTCCGACAATCCACCCGAGGTAATGAAAAGCAAAGAAACGCGAGATTTTCCGGGTACGTGGTGTTTTCTGACCAACTTCCAGCCAGCGTCTGCGGCCATAGCTTCAATGTCCCCGCTGACTTTCAATGAGTGCTCTTCGTCTGAAGCCTTGAGCGAAATTTCCACGCCCTTGTTTCGCCCACCGAGCCAAATGAAACACCAACACACAATCGCCACCAGTGTGGCCATCAGCGGTAAGCCCAAACCGACCGCGAGCCCAAGCACGGTCACTATAATCATTTCAACCGTGTCGACCGGGTCATCCATATTTGATCGGAACCTTAACAGAGCTCCTATTCCAAAAATCACGAACCCAATCATCGATCCGTGCTGTACGACCAGAAACCCAACCACCATGCCGACAAGCGCGTATAGGAAGAACAGTCGCGGCATAACGATATCGCTGACACTTCTGCGGGCTCTCCGCCTCACAGGATGATAGACGATCAAACCAGCCAGAATGATCGTGACGATCACATCGAGAGTGAAGAAATACAGTTCCTGTTTGCCACGAAACTGCGTCCACCGGCGTTCGATAACGATTTCCGACCCCGAAGCCCCGGCCAGCATCGTCGCAGGGTCGACTTGTGACACCGCAGCACCTGGCAACAGCAGCATCAACAACACGGTCACAAATGTGAGGGTCGTATTCAACTTGTCTTCCTTCCTGCTCACGCCAAAGGCTTACGCTTAACCAAAGGCACATCGTGCACTATTCAATTCAATCGCAACAGGCGGGATCAGGTAAAGAGATTACAGTGCATTCTTCGGACATCGTATCCGGACTGTGATACGAACGCTGATACAGGGATGTGGTCCAAGCGCGAGAGAATCCAATGACAGAAAACAGATTGTTTTTGTCAAATGCTGAAATTTCACGGTGTTTCTGCAAACTTAGACGACTTGCTTTTGCAGCCAGCTTGGTTGCGGCAGCCTTCTTGCCTTGGACCGATTTTGCCTGCGCCGAAAGTGCTGGTTTGGTTCTGGTCGATAAATTCAAGGTGGCAGACAAATCAGAGGGATTTTCGGAACCTTCCGGTTTAACAATGTCTAACGCTGAAGGTTTCTTGTGGTCTGTAAGTGATGCCGAACCTAAACTGCACCTACTCGGAGTCGACGGGGTATTAGGAAACTCTTTCAAGTTGCCAGCATTGGTAGGATCAGATTTGGAGGGCGTCGCATCACGAAAAGATGGGACTGTTTTAGTACTTCAGGAAACTGATCGATCAATTCTAGTCGTTCACCCGACTGACCCCATTCAACTAACTACAATCCCTCTCACATCTCTCAAAGGCTACTCGGACGCCGCTGAATTGCTCGTCGGTAACCCTTTGAACAAGGGACCTGAGGGCATCGCCGTCGACCCGGAATCCGGGCGGGTATTCATTGGCATTGAGGGACAACCAAGGTTGTTAATGGTCGTATCACCGGAGCTAGATGAAATTGTTGAGATCATTCCTTTAGACCGCGATGCAGGTTTCATCTCCGAGCGTGTAGATGATGATGAACTGGATTTGAGCGGCCTGGCATGGTCCCCATCTTCACGTTCTCTTTGGATTGTAAGTGACAAAGGCCGTCAAATCTTCGTCTACAATCCAGAGTCCAAGTCCATAAAGTCTATCAGTTTGACGTTCACAGAAGATGGCAAACAAAAGGAAGTTAAACATCCCGAAGGAATCGCTCTCGATGAGACCAAAGGGCTTCTCTACATCCTGACAGACGACGCCAAGAAATCGCGGCTTTATGTTTTTAATATTCCCTAATTTTGATCGCTAGAGAATGAAGCTCACACCGCCACGATAGCTTCCGCAAGTTGTTGCAGCTAGCTTACCACTCCTCTTCGTTGGTCCACCCTAATCAGAACCGAACGCTTAAGTTTGCACCGAGACCATGCTCTTGGCCGTTGGAACGAACTGAATAACCATACCCTGCCGTTAGTCTCGCCAGATCAGAAATCTGATAGCCCAGTCCAAGCCCGAGAACGAAGCCATTTGCTCCTCGATTTTGTCCGACTTGTGTAAATGTTCCGAACAATGGATTTGTAACTGTGATTCCGTGCTCACTATCCTTGTTGGCAAAGAAGTCATATTCATACCGGGCGAAGGCGATTGGGGTCAGCAAACCACTCTCTGTCAAGAAGTCCCGTTGGTAGTCAACTCCAATGGAGGCGACCAGAGACTCTGCGTTCGCTTTTTCAATCGAGTAGTTGAAATCACCACCGCCGGTCTCTGTGCCTGAACCTTGTTGAATACGCCCGTAGTTCACTCCAAAAACCGTAGAAACCCTTGCACCGCTGTCCAGGTTAAACAGCTTCCGTGCCTGGATACCGGCATGGATGCCCTCTTGGTCCAAATCAGACTTTGCCTCGCCTCCCGTAAAGCCATCAACAGAAGGGTTATTCCGCTTGGCGTCGGTTTCACCGAACATGTAACCGATCAGTCCGGAGAACTCCCAAGTTCCGGTTGTTGTACGCCCATAGACGCCCACATGATAGCTGTCGGTCGAAAAATCCTGATCGACTTGATCGTGTTCATCCATGGAGGATGTCCCAAAACCTGCGTAGACGCCGACCACACCTCTATCGGTGCTTGCGACATCCGCTCCGACCAAAATGGTGCCCAGCGAATAGTCGAATGTCCCGAGGCCGTTACTTCCATCAACGTCTCCGCTCACATAGGCCGTGTCGATCCACCAGCGCCGATCAGAGCAGTCTATTGCGCCGCTCGGGCTCTGGGCCAAGTCGATGTCGCCTGCTGCAACGGGTTGATCCTCATTGCTGAAGCCAAATGCTTGATACTTGCGGCAGTCAGCGTGGCTCAGCACTGTGTTAGTTATCAGGTCAAGTTGCTCCAGCCCCACGGTCAAATTAGAGGAATAGGGTTCTGCGTGCACACGATTAAACCCAGCCAAACCTGAATTGGTAAGCGTGTTAACGGTATTACCCAAGGTTGAGCCATTGGTCAGATTAGTTCCAGGTGACGTGTTTGTGGTGTTAGCCACCGCACCAGCAAGGTTGCTTGCATTGGGAGATCCAACAACTGATGGATGTTGCGGTAAACTCGAGACGGGGAGAGTCGAAAACGTTATGTCGATTCTACCGTCTGCGGTTGGCGTGTTTGAGATACTCAGACTGGATAGGGCGGGCAAAGATCCTCCGGCAACAAGAGTTGGGGAGTTTCCATCGAAACTCGAGGCTTGAAAAACCGTGTAGTCGTTGCCAGCTGCATAGTCCTGCGCAGTCAGGCCGGGACGAGCGGCTTCGACTTGTATGGTGGCGCGGTTAATCCCTGTCACGGGCCCGCTGGATGACACCAAGTCGACTTTCTGACCGGCCGTCGGATCGACTTCGCTCAAAAGTCTTGACCCAGTTTCAAAAGCGATTCCGCCACTATTATTGAGCGTACCAATTGAAAAGCCCGGCGAAAGCACCCCTCCGTTCTTAACTGTGAAGTTGAATGCGTTCACGCTTCCCGTTCCGGCCAACGTGCCAAAATTCTCAAAGTTTACGGTGTTCAAACTGCTTGTGGTATCGAGGCGAACAGTCGTGCCTGCGGCTATCGCCATATCGCTGGTTGAGAAAATCGAACTATTCGTCAGTGTGAAATCAGAAGCCTCAGCAACCCGAGTCTGAAAATAGTAGGCTCCGAAAACTACTTCGGTGGCTCCCATAACGGTCAGGTTGTCATAGGTTAGCGGGCGGTCGGACTGGAAGTAGACTTCAGTGGGGTCGATATTCGCGCCGTTGAAGGGAGCGAACGTCATTGATCTGCCGGAACCAATCGAAGTTCCAATGAGGTTCACTCTGAGCTTCCCGTTGATGTTTGTTGCCAACGCTTCCCGGGAGACAAAGTCTCCGCTACCCGCCGCGACATCGACATTCAAAAGTGTTAAAACTGAAGCATTGCTTGGAACGGTATTTTGGCCCGGAACATACAACTCAATTTCACCTGAGGAAGTAATTGAGGAGTTTCCAATTGTAAGTCCTGTAATGGGTCCGTTTGGGATCGGGAGACACGTACGTTCCGTCATTGAGATTGTTTGATTAACGCGAGTGCTTTCAGATCCAGAAGCGTACTCTATCCGGGGAGAACCTAATTCCACGCAGGCCTGTGAGCTTTGGGCTTGTACTTTGGTTGGCGACATCAAATAAGCCAAGATTAAGAATGCGATATTCGCCAGAGTGATGCGCTGAGCAATTCGACTTAGTGGGAACGGCCTATTGTTTGTCACCAACTTTTTCCTCTCGCGGTACAAGCGACGCTACCTCAACTTAGGACTTGAAAAACAGAGTTTATCTTTATGGATTTTTTGTTGTGGCATATGAGCAAGCTCACAACACGGGAAGGTCTGCGCAATGCAGACCTGCTCGTGCATTTACTGCGAGGCAAGACAAGCCGGGTTTTACATTCCGACCATATCCACCTTTGCATAGAAGCAATCGCAAAAGGTCAAGCCTTGAAACGATTTTCCCGAGCTTGATGGGCGCTGAACAGCGCCATTGAGTATAGGCATGGATCATTGGATTTCGGAGTCGATAGCTAAGATCAATGCAGATGCTCACCGCTCCGCCGATACGCACCTTTTCAAGCTAGGGTCAGGATGCATTGATTTCCCGAGCGCTGCGTGTTTCACGGCTCTGAAAACAGAGCGGTGACATGAGCAATCCTTTCTGGCTGACCGACGCACAGATGGCGCGTCTGAAACCCTACTTTCCAAAGTCGCACGGTAAGCCAAGGGTCGACGACAGGCGGATTCTGAGCGGGATAATTTTCATCAACCGCAATGGGTTAAGGTGGCGCGACGCTCCTGAAGCCTATGGTCCACACAAGACGCTTTATAGCCGTTGGAAGCGCTGGAGCGAAAAGGGCATATTCGCGCGGATGATGGTGGGGCTAGCTGTCGAGCACGGCGAACAGAAGACAGTCATGATCGACGCGACCTACCTGAAGGCACATCGAACAGCGACCAGCAGGGCCGCTAAAAAGGGGGGCGCGGTCGCCTAATTGGCCGGACCAAAGGTGGTATGAACACCAAGCTTCACGCCATTTGCGACAGCCAGGGACGACCGCTCGACCTCTTCACCACCGCCGGACAGGTCAGTGACTATATCGGCGCACGGGCATTGCTGGGCGGTTTGCCAAAGGTCGAATAGCTGCTCGGAGACCGAGGCTACGACGCCGACTGGTTCAGAGATGCGTTGAAAGACAAAGGGATACGCGCCTGCATCCCTGGACGAAAACAGCGCAAGAAGACCGTGAAATACGACAAGCGCCGATACAAACGGCGCAACCGCATTGAGATCATGTTCGGCAGGCTCAAAGACTGGAGACGCGTGGCAACCCGCTACGACAGGTGTCCCAAGGTCTTCCTCTCGGCCATCGCGCTCGCAGCCGTCGTCATCTACTGGTTATGAATCCTGACCCTAGTAGGGATAAGCATCTGTGGCCAATGAAAAAATCAAGACGGCTACCGAAGTTGTCACCGGGTTCATCGACGAGCAAGCGAAGGACGAAGACCTTGATCCTGACACTGTAAAATCGGTCGGCGCACTGCTTCATGAAGGCAAGCTGACCAAGGTCAATCTGCTTCGGCAGCTCGAAGTTCTGCGCAAGGCAGCGATCAATACTCAGGCAGATGAAGGCGGTGCAGATGACTAAGCTGCGTTCCCTCAAAGCCACCGGTTTCCGTGGCGCCCGGTTTGAGTTGCCGCAGAAATTCACCAAGAAACATCGAAGCCTTGCGATCTATGGAGAAAACGCCGCTGGCAAAAGCACGATCACCGACGCGCTGGAATGGTTCATCCGTGACCGGATCATCTTGCGGCATGCCGATATCGTCGGTTTTCTGGACGAAACCAAGGGACGAAAGCGCGAAGCGATAGCGCGTATTATCGGTTTTGACGAGACCATTCAGTTTCGATCAGTCATCCAGCAGTCGCGCAACACCCTGCAAAAAGACGGTTCCTACAAACCGTCAGAAATCCAGATTCTCGACGCTCAGTGCGTTTTTCTGGATAAATTCTCGACGAGGTTCGACAACATCACCCATTAGCTTGGTGAACAGATCGTCAGCTTCCACCATATCGTCAACGCGCACTTGCAGCAGCGTGCGTGCATCCGGGTCCAAAGTCGTTTCCCAAAGCTGGCCGGGGTTCATCTCTCCCAGACCTTTGTAGCGCTGCAAGGACAGGCCCTTTTCCCCTTCTTCCAGAATGGCGCGCAACAGGTCCAGCGGACCGTGGATCAATTGGCTACGATCACGGCGGATCAACGTGGCCGAAGTGTTGTAGACCTCTTGCAGGCTTTGCGTGAAGTTGCCTGTTTTGCGCGCTTCTCCCGACCGCAACATCGGGCCGTCCAAGGTGCGAACCTCTTCGACACCACGCAGAATGCGGGCCAGCCGAATTCCGTGATCCTGTGTGATCCGGCCCTGCCAGCCACGCTCATACTCCAGCGCGATCAGGTCCAGACGGGCGGCAACCTTGTCAGCCACCCCTTGCAGGTCTGCGTCCACCGCACCCGGCACAAAGGCACCTGCAACGGCGGCCTGTTCCAGGATGTGGCGCGGGTAGTGCGTCGGGAAGGCGTCCAGAACGCGTTTCAACTGGCGCGCTTCGTCCACCACGCGGGCCAGGTCCTGCCCGGTGATCTCTTCACCCGAACCCAGTTTCAGCACGGCGCCCTCGATCCCCTGGTTGACCAGATAATCGTCCAGAGCCGCCTGATCTTTCAGATAAACCTCTGATTTTCCACGCGAAACCTTATAAAGCGGCGGCTGCGCAATATAAAGATACCCACCTTCGATCAGCTCAGGCATTTGCCGGTAGAAGAACGTCAGCAGCAGAGTCCGGATGTGCGCACCGTCCACATCCGCATCGGTCATGATGACAATCTTGTGGTAACGCAACTTTTCAATATTGAACTCATCACGGCCGATACCCGTGCCCAGAGCCATGACAAGATTACCGATCTCTTGCGAGGACAACATCCTGTCAAACCGCGCGCGTTCCACGTTCAGGATCTTACCGCGCAGAGGCAGAACCGCTTGTGTCAGCCGGTCACGGCCCGTTTGCGCCGACCCTCCGGCTGAATCACCCTCGACAAGGAAGACTTCGGTTTTGGACGGGTCTTTTTCGGAACAATCCTTCAGCTTCCCCGCCAGATAGTTCACATCCATTGCCGTTTTGCGGCGGGTCAGTTCACGCGCCTTGCGCGCGGCCTCGCGCGCCAGTGCAGCTTCGATGATCTTGCCGACGATCGCCTTGGCCTCGGTCGGGTTTTCTTCGAACCACTCGGCAAGTTTTTCGTTCATCAGACCCTCGACCGCTGGGCGAACCTCGGAACTGACCAGCTTGTCTTTGGTTTGCGACGAGAATTTCGGATCAGGCACTTTGACCGACAGCACACAGGTCAGACCTTCGCGCGCGTCATCACCGGTAAAGCTGACCTTTTCCTTTTTCGCGATCCCGCTGGACTGCGCGTAGTTGTTGATCGTCCGGGTTAGGGCACCACGGAAACCCGCCACATGGGAACCGCCATCGCGCTGAGGAATATTGTTGGTAAAGGGCAGTACAGACTCGTGATAGCTGTCATTCCACCACATTGCGATTTCCACACCGATATCGTCGCGCTCGCCCTTGATATAGATCGGCTCGGACATGGCAGGGGTTTTGGACCGGTCGAGGTACTTGACGAACTCCTTGACCCCACCTTCATAGAACAGCTCGGTTTCCAGCCGTTCCGCCGGACGCTCGTCAATCAGGATGATCCGAACGCCCGAATTCAGGAAAGCCAGTTCGCGCAGGCGTTTTTCCAATGTCTCGAATGAGTATTCAAGGTTCGAGAATGTGTCGGTCGAAGCCAGAAACCGCACCTCTGTTCCTGTCCGGTCCCCGCATTCGCCAACAACCTTCAGGTGCTCAACGGTTTCGCCACCTTCAAATCGCGCGATGTGCTCTTTGCCATTGCGCCAGACGCGCAGTTCCAGCCAATCCGAAAGCGCGTTCACCACGGAAACACCCACACCGTGCAGGCCGCCCGACACCTTGTACGAGTTGCTGTCGAATTTCCCACCGGCGTGCAGCTGGGTCATGATGACCTCGGCCGCCGACACGCCTTCTTCCGGGTGGATGTCCACCGGAATACCGCGTCCATTGTCGCTGACCGAAACACTGGAATCGGCGTGAATTTTCACCGTCACATGGTCGGCATGACCCGCCAAAGCCTCGTCAATCCCGTTGTCGACAACTTCATACACCATATGGTGCAGACCCGAGCCATCATCCGTGTCCCCGATATACATGCCGGGGCGTTTGCGAACTGCCTCCAAGCCCTTGAGAACCTTGATAGAATCTGCGCCGTATTCTTGGGGGGCCTGTGCGTCTTCGGACATTCAGTCAGTACCTATATTATTTTGGTAACTTATACGTTTTCTGGTAGGGATTGTCACGCCATCCCCCAATATTTTGTGTTGTTCCGGATCGTTTTTTGCCGCCCGAAAAAGGGATCACAAACGATCGATATCAGAAGCGATATCCGCGGCAATTTCCAACGCGTCGACATCCTTGCGCTCGGCCGACAATCGCAGCCCGAGAATGTCCGACTGATACCGTGCCGCCAGTCGATCCGGATCATGTCCCGCCCCGATTTCACCGGCATCCTGAGCCCTGCGAAACAGATCAGCGAAACAGCCTTTCATTTCCGCCATATGATGCGCCGCCTGATCCGCAAGGTCATGATCCTTCGCCTTCAACTCGGCATATGTCTTTGCCAACATGCAGGCCTTTGCCGGGGTCTCGACCGCTTCGATCACCAATCGGGGCTGCGCTTTCAGCGCCTCCTTCGGACCCAGTCTCTCTGCCAGGGCCTTTAAGCGCGCCACACCTTCTTGCGTATAACTCTCCAGCGTCAGCGCATAGAGCGCATCTTTCGACCCGAACGCCGCATAAAAACTGCCAGGCTTCAGCTTCAGTTCCCGCTCCAGATCCTTCAGCGATGTACCAGCCCAGCCCTGACGCCAGAAGATATCCTTCGCCTTCGCGATCAACACGTCACGATCGTATGCGGGTTTGCGGGGCATCAGCATCACCAATTTTTGAACATTCACTCAAGTATATACTTGAGCGTTCACTCAAGAAACCCTAAATACGACCCATCGCGCCAGAAACAGGAGTTCCGACATGGCCAATTTCCCGTCTCACGACCTCGAAACCGCGCCTGAAGCGTCCAAACCGCTGCTGCAAAAGTCTCAGGCCGCTTTTGGTCGCTTGCCCGGCCTGCATAAGGTCATGGCCGAAAGCCCTCAGCATCTGGAAGGCTATCAGGTTCTGCACGGCCTGTTCCTGCAAACTGATTTCGACAATGATGAGAAAACCGTCGTCTGGCAGACCATCAATGTGGAAAACGAATGCCACTACTGCGTGCCCGCCCACACCGGGATCGCCAAGATGATGAAGATCTCGGACGAGATATCGGACGCCCTGCGTAACGAAACTCCGTTGCCTTCAGCCAAACTCGAAGCACTGCGCACCTTCACCCTGCAAGTGATGGAAACCCGCGGCAACCCGACCGAAGACCAGCTTCAGGCGTTCTTTGACGCGGGCTATTCACACCGCGCGGTTCTGGATGTCGTGCTGGGTCTGGCCCAGAAAACCATGTCGAACTACGTCAACCACATGGCCAAAACCCCGGTGGACGAGGTTATGCGCGGCTTTCTGTGGGAACGCAAAGTCAGCGAACCGGCCTAAGCGGTCACGACCGAGCCCTGATCGCTGTCGGTAACGATCAGCGTCTGGGCCCGGTCGCCCATTTCCGCAAACAGCTCAGGCCCGGTGCCCGTCATCCAGGCCTGAGCGCCCAGCGCGCAAATCTCGTCATAAAGCGCTGCACGCCGCCCAGCATCCAGATGCGCGGCCACCTCATCCAGCAGAACGATCGGAGGTGCGCCCAGCATCGCCGCCAGCGCCCGCGCATTGGACAGGATCAGCGACACCAAGAGCGCTTTCTGCTCACCAGTGGAACACTCCCGTGCCGGCACGCCCTTGGCCGCGAACACACCGTACAGGTCGGACCGATGCGGCCCCACCAGGGTTCGGCCCGCTGCCAGATCCCTGAACCGGCTCTCGCTCAACGCGTCTCGCAAATCTTCCGCTGTCTCGGGCATTGCGCCTTCGGTTTGCACCAACTCCAGTTCGGCCGAAGGAAAGACCGTTTCCGCCCGGTCCTGCGCCGCCCGTAGAAGATCCAGCGACCTCAACCGCGCGGTATGGATGCGGTGCCCCGTCTCGGCCAACTGCCCTTCAAGCGCGGCGTACCAATGCGCGTCCCTGATCTGCTCTTTCAGCAGACGGTTACGTTCGCGCATCGCTTTTTCATAAATCAGCGATGTTTCGGCGTGGGCCGGGTCAAAACTCAGCGCGATACGGTCCAGAAACCGACGGCGTCCCTCAGCCCCTTCAATCCACAGACGGTCCATGGACGGGGTCAGCCAGACTACCCGTGCAAGTTTCCCCAGATTGATCTGGGTCGCCGACTTGCCATCAATTCGCACCTGTCGCGCTGCGCTGCCCTCGGACCAGGTTTCGATTTCAAACCGCTGCCCTTGAGCGTCCAGCAACCCGGACAGTTTCCAACCCAACGCCTCGGGCCGACGGGTCATCTCGGCCGCGCTCGCCCGCCGCATCCCGCGACCGGGCGAAAACAACGACACCGCTTCAAGAATATTGGTCTTCCCGGCCCCGTTCGGCCCGTGAATGGCAACCGGTCGGCCGTCCAGAGACAACCGCGCCAGCTTATGAGATCGAAAATGCGAGACCGTTAGCTCGGTCAGGGCCAATCCCATGACCCCTCCCTTCATCTTTTCAAAAATACTCCCGCCGGAGGCATCGCATCCGCGCGATCAGACGCGCATCGGCATGACGACGTATACAGCGCTCAGATCGTTGCCTTCACGCATCAATGTCGGGTCACCAGCCGAGTTGAACAGGAAAACTGCATTCTCACGATCCACCTGAGACGCAATCTCCAACAGGTATTTGGCGTTGAACCCGATCTCCAACCGCTCATCCCCGTAAGCGACAGCCAATTCCTCCTCGGCCGCGCCGCTGTCAGGAGCATTCACCGACAAGATCAGCTTGTCGCCTTCCAATTGCAACTTCACTGCCCGCGACCGTTCCGACGAAACAGTCGCCACGCGATCTACGGCCTGCGCGAATTCAGCAGCATCCACTTCAAGCTTGCGGGTATTTCCTTGTGGGATAACACGTGTGTAGTCGGGGAAGGTGCCGTCAATAACCTTCGACGTCAGCGTGATATCCGGCGTGGCAAAGCGTACCTTGGTTTCACTGACCGAAACGGCGATATCCATCTCGTCGTCATCCAACAGCTTGCGCAACTCGCCCACTGTTTTGCGAGGCACGATCACGCCCGGCATATCCGCCGCGCCATCCGGCAAATCTGCGTCAATTCTCGCTAGCCGGTGGCCATCGGTGGCCACACAACGCAACACTTTTCCACCCTCGGACCCATCCGCCACATGCATGTACACACCGTTCAGATAGTACCGGGTCTCTTCGGTCGAGATGGCGAATTTGGACTTGTCGAACAACCGGCGCAGCAATGCTGCCGACGCGCTGAAATTCGATTGATATTCCGAGGACGCCATCACCGGAAAATCTTCTTTTGGCAGTGTCGCCAGCGAAAAATTCGACCGACCCGCTTCAACTGTCAGCCGTCCTGCGGCGCTGTCAGCAGTCAATGTCACCAGCGCACCGTCCGGCAGTTTGCGCACAATCTCATGCAGGGTTGTTGCCGCGACGGTCGTCGCGCCCGCCTTTTCGACCTGTGCGGGTGCCTTATCGACCACTTCGATATCCAGATCGGTGGCACGGAACTGGACCTGATCGCCTTCGGCCTCGATCAGGACATTGGCAAGTATAGGAATGGTATTGCGACGTTCTACAACGGACTGAGCCTGCGAAACGGCTTTAAGAAGGGTGCCGCGTTCAATGCTGATCTTCATACCCTCAATTCCTCTGACTTGCGTACCGACATGGGCGGGACTGGCACGTTAGCGGTTCCACCCCGAGGCACAAGGATTTTTTACGGATTTCTGGGTTGGAATGCACCAACCGTCAAGTGCGGCGTGCCCCACACGCCTCAGTTCTGGTGCAACCGTGGATTCTTACGCACAAAAAACGCCCCGGCACAGAAGTCCGGAGCGTTTCTTAGCACTACTGGCCCGGTTCAGGCTTCGAGAGAACGGCGCAGCATTTCCACGTCTTCAGCGATCTGACCATCGGTCAGTTTCAGCTCTTCAATGCGCTTGACGCCATGCATGACCGTGGTGTGGTCGCGCCCGCCGAACCGGCGGCCGATCTCTGGCAGCGACCGGCTGGTCAGCTGCTTGCACAGATACATCGCCACCTGACGAGGGCGCGCGTAGGATCGCAGGCGCTTGGGACCGATGATATCAGACATGCGGATGTTGTAGTATTCGGATACTTTCCGCTGAATCTCTTCAACCGTGATCTTACGCTCGGATGCGCGCAGGACATCTGCCAGACAATCCTGCGTCAGCTCCATGTCGATCTCGCGTCCAACCAACGAGGCAAAGGCAAACAGACGTGTCAGAGCACCTTCCAGCACGCGGACATTGGTCGAGATACGATGAGCCAAAAATTCAAGGACGCCATCTGCAATCGTCAGGTCGGGATAGGAACTGCTATATTGCTGGACCTTGTTCTGAAGAATGCCCAGACGCAATTCATAGTCGGTCGGATGCAGGTCAACGACCAAACCACATTGAAGGCGGGACTTTACACGATCTTCCAGATCCTTGATTTCGCCCGGGGCGCGGTCGGCCGAGATGATGATCTGCTTGTTCTGATCCACCAGCGCATTGAACGTATGGAAAAACTCTTCCTGAGTAGAATCCTTTCCGGCAATGAACTGCACGTCATCGACCATCAACACATCGACCGAACGGAACAAATGTTTGAAATCCATCATCCGGCGTTCCCGCAGGGCCTGCACGAAGCGATACATGAACTGTTCGGCTGACAGGTACAGGACATTCAGTTCCGGATGCTTGGTTTTCAGCTCCCAGGCAATTGCGTGCATCAGGTGGGTCTTACCCAGACCCACTCCACCATACAGAACAAGCGGGTTGAATGTTACCGGGCCACCTTCGGACACACGGCGCGCGGCAGCATGGGCCAGCTCGTTGGGTTTGCCCACCACAAAACTGTCAAAGGTGAAACGTGAATCGAGCGGCGCGGCCTGCAACGACTCCAAAGCGTTCTGCGCACTATCCGTCGCCGCTAAGGGTACCGGCTCTGGCTGAGTTTCGGTGACCACCTTGGCTGCGGGCTTGGGACGCGCGGGCGAGTTGGCAGCAACACGGAAGTCCAGACGCTGAACGGTTTCCCCAGCCGTATTCAGCTCGTACAAGATGAGGTCCGCAAAATTCTGGCTGACGTAGTTCCCCATAAAGTTCGTTGGCACGGAAAAAACCGCCACACCATCCTGCAGCTCTTTAAATTCCAGAGGCTCGATCCATGTGGTGTAATTATTCCGACCGACAGCCTTCAGCAATTTGTTACGCAGTAGTCCCCATTTCTCTTGTGTCATTCAGCGCCTCACGCATCCCATTCTTATTGGCCTGTCGGCCTTATCATACGAAGCCGGTTGCCCGGTCTTGCATTCACACGCCCAAAGGGAACCTGTCGCCAAACCTAACGGCTTGGCGGGATTGCCCCTGAAAGTTCGGTGCACCCGGATTTTCGACGCTCAACAATAAATGAGCGTCCCGAAACTCGGGCTGCACGTCACAATCTCAATTTTCAGACAGGGCCGAGAATCCCGGATAATCCGGACTTCGCGGCAGATCGGCAGCCCAGCTTGCGCCAGTCGTCGACGAATGTTTCCTGATCGATCTGATGCCCGTCAGTCCGATCGAGTAAACAGCCTGTCCCCCCAAGCGAGTGAATCGCTGACATCAGTGGTAGCAACTTGAAATGGGGCGCGGCAACGAAACTCTGATATTGACTCGGGTCTTTGGTCGAAAGAATCTCTCGGTTTCGTGAAGGCGCGGTATTCCGGCAACACGAAAAAAGGCGCCGCAATGCGCAGCGCCTTTGACATTAGTTCAGCCTTGCTGACTTGACCTAGGGTAACCCGCAGGCTTCAACCCAGAGCTTTGACCCGGGCCGACAGGCGCGACATTTTACGCGCAGCAGTGTTCTTGTGGAACACGCCTTTGGTGACGCCGCGCATCAGCTCGGGCTGGGCGGCGCGCAGTGCTGCGGTTGCCGCATCTTTGTCACCGGATGCAATCGCTTCTTCGACTTTACGCAGGTAGGTGCGGATGCGCGAACGACGCGCTTTGTTAACAGCGAAACGCTTTTCGTTCTGACGGGCGCGTTTCTTTGCCTGGGGCGAATTTGCCATGTGTCTCTGACCTTCGTTCGGTACGGTTATCAAGGGTTGCGCGCCACGGATATATCCGCACCGGATCAGAAATCACGAGTGTGAGTCGGGCCAAGCGGGCCGCACGCGCATGTATTGCGGCGCTCATTACCGAACATTTTAAGGATTGCCAAGCCGATTCTTGGATCTCACAGACCCGGCAAAGAAAAGGCGGGCAACACCCGCCTTTCATTAATCTCTTGCGATTTACTTGTCGCGAAACTGCGCAGCCCGCTTTTCAAGAAACGCCGCCATGCCCTCTTTCTGGTCTTCGGTGGCAAACATGGAATGGAAGACCCGACGCTCAAACAGCATACCTTCACTCAGCGGAAGCTCGTAACTGCGATTGACCGCTTCTTTTGCCGCCGCTGCCGTAAGTGCCGATTTCTCGGCTATTTTTTGCGCCGCGCCGACGGCTTCTTCGATCAGCTTCTTAGCCGGTACGACCCGGCTGACCAAACCAGAGCGCTCAGCTTCGTCCGCGTCCATGAACCGCCCAGTCAGGTTCATGTCCATCGCCTTGGACTTGCCGACAAAGCGCGTCAAACGCTGGGTGCCGCCCAACCCGGCTATGACGCCAAGGTTGATTTCAGGCTGGCCGAATTTTGCAGTGTCCGCAGCAATGATGAAATCGCAAAGCATTGCCAACTCGCATCCCCCACCCAGAGCATAGCCCGCGACCGCGGCGATGATCGGTTTGCGAATAGCGGAAACCCGATCGTTTGCATCAGCAAAAAGGTTGGTTGTGTAGACATCGACAAAGCTCATCTCGGACATTTCCCTGATGTCCGCGCCTGCGGCAAAGGCCTTGTCCGATCCGGTGATGACGATGCAACGCACCTTGTCGTTGCTGTCCGCCTCTTCCAGCGCGGTACACAACTCACCCAGCAACTGGGAGTTCAGCGCATTCAACGCATCTGGTCTGTCGAGTTTGATTAGGGCGACGTGGTCTTCGATTTCGACGATGATCGTCTCAAAAGCCATGAGAAAAAAGCTTCCGGTTGTTCCGTTCAGTTACGAGTCCTTACCACGCGAATTCTCTGGATCAAGCTATCTTTGGCATTGCGCACAGTAGAAGGATGAGCGACCGGACTGGGTGATTCTCTGGATCAGACCATTGCAACCCTCGGTTCGGCAGGGCTTTCCTTCACGACCGTAGACATCAAAACTGTGCTGAAAATATCCAAGTTCTCCATCAGCTTGCCGGAAATCCCGCAGGGATGATCCGCCTGCTTGGATCGCGTCCTGCAACACCTTCCGAATGATGGGAACCAGCGATGCGACACGCGTCGCAGAAATTTGCCCTGCTTTGCGACGTGGCGACACCTTGCCGCGATAAAGCGCTTCGCAAACATAGATATTCCCCAATCCGGCAACGATTCCCTGATCCAGCAGGGCTGATTTGACTGGGGTATTCCTGCCTTTGAGCGCCTCAATCAGGTGTTGCTCGTGGAAATCATTGCCCAAGGGCTCTGGTCCCAGAACCGCCAGAAGCTTGTGATCCTCGGCTGTGGCTGTGGGCAGCAGGTCCATCGCTCCGAACCGGCGTGGATCGTTAAAGGTGATACGCGTCCCGTTGGCCATGTGAAAAACAACATGGTCATGTTTCTCAGCGGCAGGATGTTCGCGCAGGAAATGACCTAGTGGATCCCCTGACACCGTCATTCGCCCGGACATCCCCAGATGGATCAACAATGTCTCGCCGCTGCTGAGATCGGCCAGGATATATTTTGATCGCCGCCGTAACCGATCCACGCGCTGCCCGGTCAGCCGTTCTGCCATGCGTTCGGGAAATGGCCAGCGCAGATCCGGGCGATTCACATCGGCGCGTTCGATCTCGACCCCCTCCATCGCAAGGCTCAGGCCGCGTCTTACGGTCTCGACCTCGGGCAATTCTGGCATTACAGGGCTCCTATTCCAAAGGGCCGCATTGTGCCCCGCTTCCAGAGCCCTATAACAGAAGCGAAATTCGACAAACGGCAAGGCTTATGTCCGACAACAGCGACAACACCACTCATTTCGGGTTCGAAACCGTACGCGAGGCTGACAAGGCCGGGCGCGTGCAGGGCGTGTTCAACTCGGTCGCCTCGAAATATGACGTGATGAACGATGTCATGTCGATGGGTATCCACCGGGTCTGGAAAGACGCGATGATGGACTGGCTAGCTCCGCGTCCCGGTCAGCGTTTGCTGGATGTTGCGGGCGGAACCGGTGACATTTCCTTTCGCTTTCTGAAACGTGCAGGCTATGGCCATGCCACGGTTCTTGATCTGACGGAACCCATGCTGGTCGAAGGCCGGCAACGCGCCGAAGCCGACCAGATGGCCGACAGCCTGAACTGGGTGGTGGGCGATGCCATGGCCCTGCCGTTCGAGGACAACACCTTTGACGTCTACACGATCTCGTTCGGCATCCGGAACGTGACCCGCCCGCAAGAGGCCCTGAACGAAGCCTTTCGCGTGCTGAAACCCGGTGGCCGCCTGATGGTGCTGGAGTTCAGTCAGCTTCCCAATGACGGGTTGCAAAAGCTCTATGACCTCTACAGTTTCAATGTCATTCCACGCATGGGGAAGCTGATCGCGAATGATTACGACAGCTATCAGTATCTGGTGGAGTCGATCCGTAAGTTTCCTGATCAGGAAACCTTCCTGAACATGGTCCGAACTGCTGGCTTCGAAAACGCCAAATACCGCAATCTCAGCATGGGTATCGCCGCGCTGCATTCCGGCTGGAAAATCTGACACATGCGTGGCCCACATAATATCATCCGCCTGATCCGAACGGGTGCCACGCTTGAGCGCACCGGTGCCATGAATGTCGTGCTGGATGCATTCGAAGCCCCGCGCCCGCTTCGCGTCATCGCTCATGCTTTGGGCAAACCGTTTCAGTGGCTGGGCTACAAAGGCGACCCGCAGATGCCACCCGCAACCCGTGCCCTGACCGCTTTGGGTCCGGCATATATCAAATTTGGGCAGGTGCTTTCCACCCGCCCTGATGTCGTCGGCAACGAACTGGCAGAACAGTTACGTGTCCTACAGGACAAACTCCCGCCTTTTTCCCGGACAAAAGCCATGGCCGAGGTTGAAAAGGAACTTGGACAGCCAGTGGCGGACGTGTTCTCTGAGTTCAGTGAACCTATTGCAGCCGCATCCATCGCTCAGGTCCACAAAGCCAAACTGGTTAGCACAGGCGAAGATGTCGCCGTCAAAGTTCTGCGCCCGGGGATCGAGCGCGCATTTCGTAAGGATGTGGATGCATTTTATTTCGCCGCTCGCATCGTGCAGCTTTTCGCCCCCGGTGCCCGTCGTCTGAGGCCCATGGAGGTCATTGAACATTTCGACGGCGTTGTTCGGGGCGAACTGGATCTGCGTCTGGAAAGCGCTGCCGCCTCGGAGTACGCGGCCAACACAAAAGACGACACAGGGTTCTGGCTGCCGCCCGTCTTGTGGTCACTGTCGGCACGGCGCGTGATGACACTCAGCTGGGCCGACGGTGTTGCATTGGGTGAAAATGACGCACTGGACGCCGCAGGCCACGATCGCCGCGACCTGGCTGAACGTGTGCTGCGTCTGTTCCTTCTTCACGCCTTGCGCGACGGCTATTTCCACGCCGATATGCATCAGGGCAACCTAAAAGTCGCCGCCAACGGTGACATCATCGCTTATGATTACGGTATCATGGGCCATATCGACGAATACACGCGCCGGGTCTATGCCGAGATCCTGTTCGGTTTCATCCGCCGCGACTACAAGCGCGTGGCCGAAGTGCATTTCGAAGCCGGTTACGTTCCTGCACATCAGGACGTCGATGAATTCGCCCGCGCCCTGCGTGCGGTTGGCGAACCGATCTTCGGTATGGATGCCTCGCATATTTCGATGGGCCGTTTGCTAAGCTATCTGTTCGAAGTGACAGAGCGTTTTGGCATGGAGACCCGTACCGAGCTGATCCTCCTACAGCGGACGATGGTCGTGGTTGAAGGCGTTGCCCGGTCACTGGATGACCACATCAATATCTGGGAAGTCGCCCGCCCCGTGGTCGAAGATTACATTAAACAATCCATCGGCCCGCGCGCCGCGCTTCGTGACTTTGCCAAAACCGCTTTGGTTCTGGCACGCTTTGGTCCGCGCCTGCCGACATTGGTCGAAAACGCGTTGATTGCACAGACACACAAAGAAGAACCGGAAAACTCGGGTCTTTTGCCAAAAATCCTGCCAGCCGCTCTCGGTGCAGTTGCCGGCGCAGCCATAGTTTTGTTGATCACGACACTCGGCTGGTTGTGATCCGCAGCTTCATCTGGCTGAAAACATCCTCGGGGGGAATCGCGCCTTGCGCGATGGGGGGGGGCAGACAGCCCCCCTTGCCCAAACCTGGATCAGAGCCGCTCGATGGCAATGGCTATCCCCTGACCGCCACCAATACACATGGTGATCAACCCTTTTGATCCACCTGTACGCTCCAACTCGTAAAGTGCCTTCATGGTAATGATGGCACCCGTCGCACCGACAGGATGTCCCAGTGCAATCGCACCTCCATTCGGGTTCACTTTCGCTGCATCCAACCCAAGCTCCTGATTGACGGCCAGCGCCTGCGCGGCAAATGCTTCGTTGCTTTCGATCACATCGAAATCTTCCACCGAAAGACCCGTCTTCCTGAGCAGGTTTTGCACGGCCGGTACCGGGCCAATACCCATGACTTCGGGGCGCACGCCAGCATGTGCATAGCCGATTACACGCGCTTTTGGCTTCAACCCGGCCTTTTCCGCCGCATCCGCCGTTGCCAGAACCATCGCCGCCGCGCCATCGTTGATGCCCGAGGCATTGCCTGCCGTTACACGCCCATCTTTCTTGAACACAGGTCGCAACCCGGCCAGCGCTTCGGCGGTCGTCGCTTTGGGATGCTCATCAACTTTGAAATCCACCATGTCCCGCTTGACCTTCACCTGAACGGGCACGATCTGGCTTTCGAGATATCCGGCTTCAATTGCGGCGGCAGCGCGGGTCTGGCTGGCAAGGGCGAATTCGTCCATCTGTTCACGGCTGATCTGGTGTTCATCGGCAACGTTCTCGGCCGTCACACCCATGTGCCCTGTGCCAAAGGGGCAGTTCAACGCACCCAGCATCATGTCCAGTGATGTGACATCACCCATTTTCGCGCCCCAGCGTGCCTGTGGAACAATGTAAGGGCTTCGCGACATGCTTTCTGCCCCACCTGCCACGGCAAAATCGGCATCGCCAAGCATCAAGGACTGCATTGCCGACACGATCGCCTGTGCGCCTGAACCACACAGTCGGTTTACATTCATCGCAGGGGTGCCGTTCGGAATCCCGGCCTGCATCGCGGCAACGCGCGACAGGTACATGTCCCGAGGCTCGGTGTTGATGACATGACCAAACACAACATGCCCGATTTGAGCACCTTCTACCCCTGACCGCTCCAAGGCCGCTTCGGTGACCACCGTCGCCAGATCAATGGGCGCGGTTGACGCTAGTGCGCCACCAAAAGTTCCAATCGCGGTGCGCGCACCATCCAACAATACGATGTCTGTCATGTCTTTCTCCTCTTGGAATCGTCGTCAGTATGCACATGCAGCATGATCCTGTCCTATAGGACGTGCCGTCACGGATGGAATTGACAAGCGGGGTCCCAACACGCATGGATTCCGTCATGACGGAGAACACAGACGATATCCTGAACCTTTTGCCCGCCCGCCTGAAAAACGCACGCCGGGCCAAAGGACTGTCGCTGGAAGCAGTCGCAAACCTGAGTGGCGTGTCCAGATCCATGGTTAGCCAGATCGAACGCGGGGAAAGTAGCCCGACGATCTCGACCCTCTGGAACCTGACCCGTGCGCTACAGGTGGATTTTGCCGGTCTTCTGGAAGGTTCAAAAGCCAGTGATCAGATCGAGGTGCTGCGCGCGTCCGAAGTGCCCAGCATCGACAATATGGGGCAGAACTGCCGCATTCGCATCCTGTCCCCGCCGGAAGAGGCCGGAGGTCATGAGGTTTACGATATCGAGTTCGACAAAGGCGGGGCCTTGAACAGCCAGCCCCATGCGCGCGGCGCGCGTGAGCAGCTGACCGTGCTGGAAGGCGCCGTCAAGGTTACATCGGGCAGTGCCGTGTCGGAACTGAGCCAAGGGGATACCGCCCGCTATGCCGCGGATATCGTGCATTCCATCTCGGCCAAAGAACCAGCGCGGGTGTTTCTGATCGTAAAGAACGCCTAACATCAGCAGATTTCCGCCTTCACGGAAAATTTTCCTGTATATTGAAATTCCCCTATTTGGGAAATCCATCCGCTATGTTAGACGTGCGACTCAGTTGAACGGAGGTCGCCATGGCAGATGCATTCCTGTCCCACATCACGGACACACTCGCGCAGATCGAATCCGAGGGGCTGTATAAGCGCGAACGAATGATCACCTCGCCTCAGGGCGGTGAGATTACGGTTGGCGGCAAACGGGTGATCAACCTGTGCGCCAACAACTATCTGGGTCTTGCGGATCACCCCGCGCTGATCGAGGCCGCAACAAATGCGATGGGTCCGAAAGGATTCGGTATGGCCTCGGTCCGGTTCATCTGCGGGACGCAGGATATTCACCGTGAACTGGAACAGCGGTTGGCGAAGTTCCTGAACAAGGACGATGCGATCCTGTTTGCGGCCTGCTTTGATGCCAATGGCGGGCTGTTCGAACCGTTGCTGGGGCCTGAAGATGCCATCATTTCGGACAGTCTGAACCACGCCTCGATCATTGACGGGGTGCGGCTGTGCAAGGCCAAGCGCTATCGCTATCTGAACAATGACATGAACGACCTGGAAGCGTGGCTGAAGCAAGCGCGCGAGGATGGCGCGCGTCACATCATGATCGCAACCGATGGCGTGTTCTCGATGGATGGCTATCTGGCCAACCTGCCGAAAATTCGCGAACTGGCTGACAAATACGACGCCATCGTGATGGTCGATGATTGCCATGCAACGGGCTTCATGGGGCCGCGCGGTGCAGGAACACCGGATCACTTTGGTGTTGATGTCGACATTCTGACTGGAACTTTGGGCAAGGCACTTGGGGGGGCAATCGGCGGCTACATCGCCGGGCCGCAGCCAGTGATCGACCTGCTGCGGCAGCGGGCGCGGCCCTATCTTTTCTCGAACTCGCTGCCGCCATCCATCGTCGCCGCAGGGATTGAGGCGATCCGCCTGGTCGAAGAAGGCGACATTCTACGCGCGCAGTTGTTCGGAAACGCAAAGTACTGGCGTGCCGGTTTGGAAAAGCTTGGCTTTGACGTTTTGCCCGGCGAACATCCGATCATCCCTGTCATGCTGGGCGACGCGACGCTGGCACAAGAGATGGCCACCAAGCTGTTTGACGAGGGCGTGTATGTCTCGGGCTTCTTCTTTCCTGTTGTTCCCCGCGGGCAGGCGCGGATCAGAACACAGATGAACGCCGCCCTGACGCGGGACGAACTGGACCGCGCTCTGGCGGCCTTTGGCAAAGTCGGCAAGGAACTGGGGGTGATCTGATGCGACCCAACACGATGAAAGCGCTGGAAAAGTCGAAACCCGAAGAGGGGTTGTGGATGGTACAGGCCCCGGTCCCGGAAATCGGGCCGGATGAGGTGCTGATCAAGATCAACAAGACCGGAATTTGCGGTACCGACATTCACATCTGGAACTGGGATGAGTGGGCCTCTCACACCGTTCCGGTTCCGATGATCACTGGTCATGAGTTCGCTGGGGAAATCGTTGAGATTGGGCGCAACGTAACCGGCCTGAACGTTGGGCAGCGCTGTTCCGGCGAAGGGCATCTGATCGGCACTGAAAGCCGTCAAAGCCGCGCAGGCAAGTTTCACCTCGACCCCGGCACGCGCGGGATCGGGGTGAATGAACAGGGCGCGTTTGCGCAATACCTGAAACTGCCTGCCTTCAATGTTGTTCCCCTACCGGATGATATCCCGGATGAGATCGGGGCAATCCTTGATCCGCTGGGCAATGCGGTACACACCGCGTTAAGCTTCGATCTTCTGGGCGAAGATGTCCTGATCACCGGCGCAGGACCCATTGGCATCATGGCCGCCGCCGTTGCCCGCCATGCAGGTGCCCGTAACGTGGTGATTACCGACATAAACGCTGAACGATTGAAACTCTCGGAACATGTCGTGCCGTCGGTGCGGACCGTTGATGTTTCCAAACAAGATTTGCACGATGTCATCGCACAGCTAGGAATGAAAGAAGGCTTTGATGTGGGGCTTGAAATGTCCGGCTCACAAGCCGCGCTTGACCAGATGGTCGAAGCGCTTGTGATGGGTGGGAAAATCGCCTTGCTGGGGATACCGCCGGGGAAATCTCCAGTCGACTGGTCGCGTATCGTTTTCAAGGCGATCACAATCAAGGGTGTCTATGGTCGCGAAATGTTCGAGACCTGGTACAAGATGATCGCCATGCTGCAAAATGGCTTGGATGTGTCCCGCGTGATCACGCATCGCTTTGCGGTTGATGATTTCGCGGATGGTTTTGCCGCGATGAAATCCGGCCTCTCAGGCAAGGTTGTCCTTGACTGGACCTAACCCGCTGGAAAGTTACGAACTCAACGCCTAGACAGGTGCAAGGATCGCACAACGGAGGCATGAGATGGGCGAGAACAAAGACGATCGTCTGTTGCAAAGAGGTGTCGAAGACACTCTGATCACTGATTTCGCCGAGACACATCGCAAAAGCTATGGAGATTTTCTGCAACTCAAAACGCTGCTGAATCTGCAAAAGACCTTTCAGGACCCTGCGCAGCCGGACGAGATGCTGTTCATTATTATCCATCAGGTCAGCGAACTGTGGCTGAAACTGATGCACCACCAACTGGTCGAGGTGCGCCGTTTTCTGCAACAGGATGAATTTGGCCCAGCCATGAAAAACCTCGACCGAATCAAGGCCATTCAACGGCAGTTGATTGCGGCTTGGGAAACCCTGCTGACCATGACGCCTGCCGACTATATGACGTTTCGGCAGGCTCTTGGCAGCTCGTCAGGGTTTCAGAGCTACGGGTATCGGCAGATCGAATTCATTCTCGGCAACAAGGATGCCTCAACACTGAAGGTCCATACGCATGACCCAGAGGTGATGGAGATGCTGAATGCCGCACTGACCAAACCGTCGCTTTATGACGAGGTGTTGCACATGTTGGCCCGCCAAGGGTTCGATGTGCCCAAAGATCTGATCGAACGCGATTACGCCCAACCCTATTCCGGCGATTCGCGCGTGGTGCAAATTTGGGTGGAGGTGTTTCGAAACACTGAAAAATACTGGGATCTTTATGCTTTGGCCGAAAAGCTGATGGATGTGGAAAGTTTGTTTCAACGCTGGCGCTTTGACCATGCCACCGCGGTTGAGCGCGTGATCGGGATGCAACCTGGCACTGGTGGCTCAAGCGGCGTGGCCTTTTTGCGAAAGGCGCTAGAGCTGCGGTTTTTCCACGACCTTTACGACGTGCGTACGGAATTGATGTATAGCGGGCAGAACTAAGACATGTTGTATCGAGGATTTTCGCAATCCGATCTGGAGCGGGAGTACTCTCCCAGCACAATGATCGGCGGCGACCTGAGCCCCTATCTTGCCAGTTATCAGGCGCTGAGTGCTCAGGCGCGGGCCGACTTTCCGGTACGGGAAAGTCTGGCTTATGGTGACAGCCCCCTTCAAGTTTTGGATTTCTTTCCCGCTCGCGATGACAAGGCACCCCTGCACGTCTTCATTCACGGCGGGTACTGGCAGGCGCTCAGCCAGAATGAGTCGTCTCTGATGGCGCCGGGGCTGTTGGAACACGGGCAAGCTTTTGCGACTGTGAACTACACGCTGGCACCCGATGCCCGGATTGGCGACATGATCGACGAGTGCCGTGACGCGTTGTTGTGGCTGGCGGCCCAGGCTGAGGAGTTGGGGTTCGACCCGTCGCGGATCACCCTGTCAGGTCACAGTGCAGGCGCGCATCTGGCGGCGATGGTGATGGCAACCTCATCAGACGCCCTTGCCAAAGCGGGGCTCCGGGTGCGGGATGTGCTTCTGATCAGCGGCATATACGACCTGGAACCGATCAGCCTGATGTCGGTGAACGATCCGCTGCAATTGACACCGGTCGAGGTCAACGATCTGTCACCCATCCGCAATCTGCCCCGGCCCGGTCCTCGATACCATGTTTCGGTGGCCGAACGGGATACGGATGAGTTCATTCGCCAAAGCCGTGACTATGCCGAAAGGCTGCGAAAGTCCGGACACTCTGTCAGCTTTATGCTCGCGCAAGGAATGCATCATTTCGATATCATCATGCATTCAGCTACGTTTCTGCCCCAAACAAAATAAGCGCCTCGACAAATGAAAACAGCGGCCTAAGGGGGTCGCTGTTTTTCGTTTTCAACTTATGCCGGGTTAGTCCAGCGTGCGGGTGACTTCTTCGCGCTCGAAGATTTCGATCACGTCGCCTGCGCGAATGTCATCGTAGTTCTCGAATGCCATACCGCATTCCTGACCCGACTGAACCTCGGCCACTTCGTCCTTGAAACGCTTCAGTGTTTTCAGCGTGCCTTCGTGAATCACCACGTTGTCGCGCAGCAGGCGGACACCGGCGGAACGGCGCGCCACACCTTCGGTAACCAGACAGCCGGCAACCTTGCCAACGCCGGTGACCTTAAAGACTTCGCGGATTTCGGCGTAACCGATGAACTTCTCGCGAATCTCGGCGCTCAACAGACCCGATGCGGCAGCTTTCACGTCGTCCACCAGATCGTAGATAACCGAGTAATAGCGAATCTCGACACCTTTCTGGTTTGCCGTGTTCCGGGCAGACGCATTGGCCCGCACGTTGAAACCCAGGATCGGAGCACCCGAGGCCTCGGCAAGACCGACATCGGTTTCGGTGATTGCACCCACGCCCGAATGCAATACGCGCACGCGTACCTCGTCGTTGCCGATCTTCTCCATCGCCTGAACGATGGCCTCAGCCGAACCCTGCACGTCCGCTTTCATCAGAATCGGCAGTTCGGTGACGCTTTCGTCTTCCTTGGCCTTCTGCATCAGCTGCTCAAGGGTGGTAGCGGCACCGGCGGCAGCGCGTTTGTCCTTGGCGGCCTGCTCGCGGTAGGCGGCGATCTCGCGCGCCTGTGCTTCAGTCTCGGTCACGTTCAGAACGTCACCGGCTTCCGGTGTGCCATTGAGACCCAGAACCTCGACCGGAACCGAAGGACCCGCTTCCTGAACGCGTTCACCCTTGTCATTGATCAGCGCACGGACCTTACCGTACTGCTCACCCACAACAAAGATATCGCCCTGACGCAGCGTGCCGTTCTGAACCAGAACGGTCGCGACCGGACCACGGCCTACATCCAGCTGCGCCTCGATCACGGCACCCTGGGCTGCGCGATCGGGGTTGGCTTTCAGTTCCAGAATCTCGGCCTGCAATGCGATGGCTTCCAGCAGCTCGTCCAGACCCTGACCGGTGATGGCGGACACTTCTACGTCCTGAACCTCACCCGACATTTTCTCGACGATCACCTCGTGTTGCAACAGATCGGTGCGCACCTTGTCCGGATTTGCATCATGCTTGTCGATCTTGTTGATCGCCACGATCATCGGCACTTTGGCCGCCTTCGCGTGATTGATCGCCTCGATTGTCTGCGGCATGACCGCGTCATCGGCAGCGACAACCAGAACCACGATATCGGTCACCTGAGCACCGCGCGAGCGCATCGAGGTAAACGCCGCGTGGCCGGGTGTATCCAGGAATGTCAGCGTCGATCCACCATCGGTTTTCACCTGATAGGCACCGATATGCTGGGTGATGCCACCGGCCTCACCAGCCACAACGCGCGCATCGCGGATTGCATCCAGCAGCGATGTTTTCCCGTGGTCGACGTGACCCATGATGGTGATGACGGGCGGACGAGGCTTCAGATCGTCTTCGCTGTCTTCGACCTCTTTGATGACGTCCTCAACATCCGAATCAGAGACGCGTGTGACCTTATGGCCAAACTCTTCGATGATCAGTTCGGCAGTATCAGCGTCGATGGTCTGGTTTTGCGTGACCATCATACCCATCTGCATCAACGATTTGACCACGTCAGCCACACGCTCGGCCATACGGTTGGCCAGTTCCGAGACCATGATCGCCTCAGGCAGTTGTACGTCGCGGATCACCTTTTCACGCTCGACCGAACCGCCCATGGCTTTCTGACGGGCGCGTTCCTGCTTGCGCTTCATCGCTGCCATCGACCGCTGGCGGCTGCCTTCGTCACCAGTGGCCTGACCCAGTGTCAGCTTGCCTGAACGACGGTTGTCTTCGCGGCCCTTGCCACGACCGCGCTGTTCGCGTTCGCGATCCTGCTTGCGAGGCGCAGCTGCAGGCGCAGGTTTGCTGGCCGGGCTGCGTGCAGCTTTGGCTTCTTCAGGGGCCGGCGAAGCGACAGCAGCAACAGCAGCACGCTTAGCTTCTTCTTCAGCCTCCACGCGCTTGCGCTCTTCATCTTCGGCTTTCTGACGGGCGCGCTCTTCGGCTTCACGCTGCTCGCGCTCTTTCGCTTCCTGTTCCGCACGGCGGCGCACACGTTCTTCTTCGCGTGCCTTTTCAGCGGCTTCGCGTTCAGCGGCCTCTTCGACCTCGCGGGCCTTGGCAGCCTGCAAAGCTTTCATACGGCGCGCCATTTCCGCGTCGGAAATACCTGCGGGACGACGCGACGGATCACCCGAAGGGGCGGCACCGCCACCCGGCTTTGCCGCGCCCGGCTTGGGGACCACCACGCGCTTGCGTTTGGTTTCCACCACGACATTCTTGGTGCGTCCGTGGCTGAAACTCTGTTTCACATTTCCGGGGCGTGCCCCGCCACGAAGACCCAATGTCTTTTTGCCGTCACTATCGCTCATAAAGCTTCTTACCCTTCCGCGCGGCCCTTGCCGCCGTCATCCGTTTCGCGCAAGCCACGCAGGCGCTGCGCTTCCTCTACAACACGTTTGGCGAGTCCGCCAGAGGCCAAGGCCGCATGAATCACCGTTTGGCGCCCAAATGCTTGCCCTAATTCGTCTGCCGTCAGCCAACCGATGTATTTTCCTAAGTGCGGCGTACTGAGCTTCGACTTGCCGCGCCCCGAACCATCAGTGGCCTGAATCAGCACCTGAGCCTCTTCCCGGTCCAGCCATGACTTGACCTTTTCATACCCGGCAACCGCGTCGCCGGACTTGCGCGCCAGACTGAGCAACTCAATCACACGGCGCGCGATCTGTTTTTCAACCTCTGCCGTCAGGTCCTGAGGCACGGTCACCTGTGCCTTGAACCCCCGCGCAAACAGTTTCTTGCCAATGGCCTTGTCCAGCGCGGCACGATCCGCCGCCACATAAACGCCCCGCCCCGGCAACTTTGCCGCGACATCCGGAAAGACCTGACCGTCCGGCCCCGTCACAAAGCGGATCAAGCCATATTTTGGCTGAACCTCGCCTGTGGCGATGCACTTGCGTTCGGGTCCGTCAGACCGATCCTTATGGACGCCACCGCGACCCATACGCGCCACCCGAGACCTGAGATCAGGCCTCGACCTCCTCGTCTGCTGCGTCGCCGTCGATGTCTTCTTCTGCCTGCTCCAGCTCGGCCGGATCAACCCAACCCAACAGGATACGCGCAGTCATGACCATGTCTTGTGCTTCTTCGAGCGTGACGCCAAAGGGCTCCAGCACGCCATCATCCTTGACGCGTTCACCGTCAACTGTGGTCCAGCCACCGGCCAGTTCCCAGTCTGCACAGGTTGCGAAGTCTTCCAGCGTCTTCACATCGTCCTTGGCCAGAGCCTCTACCATCTGGGGTGTCAGGCCTTCGAATTCAATGAGGCTGTCCTCGGCACCCAGTGCGCGCGCGGCATCCAGAGCGGCTTTGGCCTGGGCTTCAAGGAATTCACGCGCCCGAGTCTGAAGTTCCTGCGCGGTACCTTCGTCGACGCCATCAATGACCAGAAGTTCATCAATCTCGACATAGGCAACTTCTTCGAGATTGGTGAAGCCTTCGGACACCAGCAGCTGCGCAAAGAATTCGTCCAGATCCAGACTGTCCATGAACAGCTTGGTACGAGATTCGAATTCCTTCTGACGGCGTGCTGATTCTTCAGCTTCGGTCATGATGTCGATGTCCAGGCCGGTCAGTTGGCTTGCCAGACGGACGTTCTGACCGCGACGACCGATTGCAAGAGACAGTTGCTCTTCAGGAACCACAACCTCGATCTTGCCTGCTTCTTCGTCCAGAACAACCTTCGAAACCTCGGCAGGTTGCAACGCGTTAACCAGGAAGGTCGGTTGGTCTTCGTTCCACGGGATGATGTCAATCTTCTCACCCTGCAGTTCGTTCACAACGGCCTGTACGCGGCTGCCGCGCATACCAACGCAAGCGCCAACGGGATCAATCGAGCCGTCATAGGAAATTACGGCGATCTTGGCGCGTGAACCTGGGTCACGGGCCACGGCCTTGACCTCGATGATACCGTCATAGATTTCCGGTACTTCCATCTTGAACAGCTCGGCCATGAATTCCGGAGCGGTACGCGACAGGAAGATCTGGTGGCCACGCACTTCGCGGCGGACTTCCTTGATATACGCGCGCACACGATCATTCGGGCGATAGCTTTCGCGCCCAATCTTGTCGTTGCGGCGCAGAACGGCCTCGGCACCGCCCAGATCGACGATAACATTGCCGAATTCTTCGCGCTTGACGGCACCGTTGATGATGGTGCCCGCACGATCCTTGAATTCCTCATACTGACGATCACGCTCGGCTTCGCGGACTTTTTGCAGGATCACTTGCTTGGCGGACTGCGCCGCGATCCGGCCCATTTCGACCGGCGGTACTTCTTCAACAAAAACGTCACCGACCTGCGGGTCTTCCATGTACTGTTTGGCCTGTTCGACGGTGAATTCGGCCTGATAGTTCTCAAGCTCGTCATCCTCGACCACGGTGCGCACACGGGTGAATGTCGCCTTGCCGGTCTTGCGGTCGATCGACACGCGAATGTCCATCTCGGCGCCGTAGCGGCTCTTGGCAGCGCGGGCGAGCGATTCCTCCATCGCTTCGACAACCAGACCGGGGTCGATCATCTTTTCGCGGGCCACGGCCTCGGCAGTCTGCAGCAGCTCCAGCTGGTTGGCTGAGGTAATTGCCATCAGTTCGTCTCCTCTTCGGACCCTTCGGTCTCAATCTCGTCGAAAGCTTTTTCGTTCAGGGCGCCTGCATCTTTGCGCTGGCGCAGCATTTCTTTGATCAGATCATCGGTCAGGACCAGCTTGGCATCACTCAGCCAGTCGAATTGCAGGCCGATTGTGATCGTCTCGGACCCTTCGGGAATATTGATCAGAACCTCTTCCCCTTCGATCCCGGCCAGTTCCCCTTTGAACCGGCGGCGGCCATCGATCAGTTCAGAGGTTTCGATCTTGGCCTCATACCCCTCAAAAGTCTCAAAATCCTTGAGGCGCGTCAGGGGGCGGTCGATACCGGGGCTGGACACCTCAAGCGTATAGGCGTCGAGGATCGGGTCCTCCACATCCAGGGTGGCGCTGACCGCATTCGAAATCTCGGCGCAGTCATCCACTTCGATGCCGCCTTCAGGTTTGTCAGCCATGATTTGCAGCGTGGTCTGCTTGCCACTCATCAGCCGGACACGGACCAGCTCATACCCCAGGTCTTCGATCACCGGGGTGATGATCTCGGCAAGTCGCCGGTCGATGGCAGCTTTGGCTATTAGTTCGTTTGTCATCAGGTTCTCTACCCTGTCAATCGGGCACAAAAAAACGGGCGCGCGGCCCGTCGAATTTTCCGGTGGAGCCTTGGACCGGAAGTCCAACGCGCCGCTGTTGAAACTGCATATACGCAGGATGATCCGAGTCTGCAACCCCCGACAGAAGTATCACCCGGAATTACACGATCCACCACCGTTCAGCGATACGACCGTCGTCCAGAACCGTGCGTCCGGCAATCTGCCGCGGCAATCCCACCGTCCCAGAAACGGCCAGTGCCATATCGGTCTCGGAAGGATGGAAGCGAAGACCGCGCGTACTGCGGATCTCGGACGGATCTGGGAAAGCCGCAATATCGACGTAGCCATCGCGCAATGCCTCGGCGCGGACACGGGCATCGGGAATAACGATCACTTCGAATGCATCGACCCAACCGGCCTGACCGTCCTTGTAATGTCCCGAAACACGGCGACCCAGGAAATGTCGCCCGTCTTCGGCGCGCTCGACACGGTAGCAACCCGTACCGTTGGCCCTGTGTAGCGGCGTGACGCCTTCGCCATTGCGGGCAATGACAAAACGACTTTCCGCCAAAAGGAATGGAAGGCCCGGATTTGCCTCGGCCAGTTCCAGCCGCAAACGGTTGGCGGTCAATGCCTCGGTATACCCGACTTCGGCCAATACGGTCGCAACGTCTGAGATGTCCAAAGGCGCGCCGTCGTGGAACACCGCATCATTGCGCAGATCAAAGCTCCAGACCCTCGCATCGGCGTCGGTTTGCCAGCCCGTCGCAAGCTCGCCCCGCAAAGTGCCATCCGGGGCGATCTCGGTCAGCGTGTCGAAAACAGCACCGCGCGCCACCTGCTCAAGACTGTCGTCGCGCGGCACGGCCAATCGCAGCGTTCCGCCTTTCTCGGGTCTGTCCGCCAGAGACGCGCCTGTCGCGGCAAGCAGCGCGGCGGCGGCACCCGAAGCAAACAAGGCACGGCGGTCGATGCGTGTCATGCCAAACCCTCCGCCACGCGATCCATGATCCGGATCAGTTCTGCGCTGATCCCGGGTTCAGAAAGCGCATGACCGGCCTGACGTACCATCTTGATCTCGGCATTCGGCCAGCGTTCGCTTAGCGACCAGGCGGCCTGCGGCGGGCAAATCATGTCGTATCGCCCCTGCACGATGTGACCCGGGATATGAGCGATCCGGTCCATTTGATCTAGGATCTGCCCATCCTTTTCCAGAAACACCTTATTGTAGAAATAGTGATTCTCGAGCCGCGCAAATGTACGGGCGTATTCGCCGGGACTTTCGCCCACTGATCCGTTCGTATGGATCGATGCCAGCGCATTTTCCCAGTGCGACCATGCCCGCGCATACAGGGTCTCGGTCGCGCGGTCCCCCGAGAACAGGCGTTTGTTATAGGCGGTGATGGTGTCCTTCAGCTCGGCCTCGGGCAAAAGCGCGGTGAATTTCTGCCACTGCTCCGGCCAGAAACGCCCCACTCCGCCGCCATAAAACCAGTCAAGTTCAGCCTGAGTTGCCAGAAACACGCCCCGCAGCACCAAACGGCTGACCCTGTCGGGATGCGACTGCGCGTAGATCAAGGCAAGGGTCGCGCCCCAGCTGCCGCCAAAAGCTATCCATTCATCAATCTCGAGCAGGTCCCGCAACCGTTCAATGTCGGCCACCAAATGCCATGTCGTGTTGTTTTCAACCGAAGCCGTGGGGCGAGACCGGCCACACCCACGCTGATCAAATAGAATCACCCGGTAGACACGCGGATCAAAGTAGCGGCGCATTGCAGGGCTGCAACCGCCACCCGGACCGCCATGCAGGATCAGCACCGGTATGCCTTCGGGATTACCGCATTGTTCCACATAGATACGGTGCCCGTCGCCCATATCGACCATACGCTGGTCGAACGGGTCGATCGGCGGGTACAGATATTGAACTGCGCGCTTTTGGTCCGGGTACTTGTCCATTATGGCCCTATATAGTCCTTAAGCGTAAAAGAGCATACGGAGACAGGAATGCAAGCGCATCCGAACACGGTGGATCCATCCGAGATCGCAAAATTCGAAGCGATGGCGGCGGAATGGTGGGATCCTCATGGGAAATTCAAACCCTTGCACATGCTGAATCCTTGCCGTTTGGATTATATCACACAGCAGATCGCCGGTGAATTCGACCGCGATCTGAAAGTGCGGAAACCGTTCGAAGGTCTGCGCCTGTTGGATATCGGTTGTGGCGGTGGTCTGCTGAGCGAACCGATGGCGCGTCTGGGGGCCGAGGTCGTCGGGGCCGATGCCGCCGGAGGCAACCTGCCTGTTGCGCGTATCCATGCCGAGCAGTCCGGTTTGCAGATCGACTATCGCCACACCACAGCCGAAGACATGGCCGCCGCGGGTGAGCAGTTCGACGTGGTCCTGAACATGGAAGTGGTCGAGCATGTGGCCGACCCGGCGGGTTTCCTGACCGCCTCGCAGCAGTTGCTCAGGCCCGGCGGGCTGCTGATCTGCTCAACCATCAACCGCAACCCGAAATCTTATGCGATGGCTATTTTCGGGGCCGAGGTGGTAATGCGCTGGCTGCCGCGCGGCACGCATGAGTGGAACAAGTTCATCACCCCTGACGAGTTGTTCGACCTGCTGCGCCAAGCGGGGGTCGAGCCGGTGGACCGCAAAGGTTTCGTGTTCAACCCGATCCTGTGGAGCTGGTCGATTTCGGACCGGGATTTAAGCGTGAACTATGTGACGGCGAGTGTGAAACCGGGCTGAGGGTTATTCCCCTTCCAGCTGCTTTCTCAGATCGCGCAGCACCGGCAGTGTCGAACGAACACGGTCGTCCCCCAACTCTCCGACCACGCGGTTGATCAACGGGGCAATCGCGGAAATCGCCTGATCCCGCGCGCGTTTACCGGCGGGGCTGATCGCCACCATCTTGCGGCGGGCATCGTCCCAATCGGGTCGGATGTGGATGTACCCGGCCCATTCCAGCTTGGCCAAGGTGTTTGTCATCGCGCCGCGGGTGACGTGGAACGTGTTGGCCAGCTGCGCCGGGCTGCGCTCATCCGCGACAAAAGCCAGGTGGTTCAGAACCGAGAAATGCGAGATTTCCATGCCCTTGGGCAGCACGCGGCTAAGCCGGTTCCGCAATAGCTGGTCGGCGGTCAGGATCTCGCTGAACAGCGTGACCGCTAAGGCATTGGTGTCGTCTGTCATTGTTCCGTTCTGTCAGGGTCCGTCGAAGGATCGGCGGTGGTGCAGTGAAGGGACACGTCGGCGTGCCTCAGTTACAGAACTATCATCCAAATCGAAAATGTGAATGCCTGGATCGGTCCCTGCGTCGATCAGCACCTTTCCCCACGGGTCGACGACCATGCTGTGACCGTGAGTATAACGTGTTTTGCCACCGGTTTTCGGGTGTTCCCCTGTCTGGGCCGGGGCCAGCACCCAGCACCCGGTTTCGATTGCGCGTGCGCGCAGCAAGGCTTCCCAATGCGCGGCGCCCGTGACCGGTGAGAACGCAGCCGGGACGGTCAGAATGCGCGCGCCCGCCTGCGCCAGTGCCGCGTGCAAGTATGGAAAGCGGATATCGTAACAGATCGTCAGACCAACCTTGCCGAAATCCGTTTCGGCGATAACCGCTTTTTCGCCTGGGCGGTAATTCTTTGATTCGCGGAACGTCTCGGTCTCGGTGACCTGCACATCGAACATATGGATCTTGTCATACCGCGCCACGATCTGACCTTGCGGTCCGATCATAAAGCAGCGGTTGGCAAAACGACCGTCATTGTCATGAGTCTTGAGCCCCAACGAGCCGATCAGAAGCCATACACCCAGATCAGCAGCCTGTTCGCGCAGGCCCGCCAAGGTGATGTCATCTTCTTCATGTTGTAAAACCGCGCGCTGCCGTGTGGTGCTGGTCGAAACGCAATTCGTAACCTCTGGCGTCAGAACAAAGCGGGCGCCCTGTTCTGCCGCTTCAGCCATCAGGCCTCGTACCATCCCGAGGTTTTCAGCCGGATCGTCCGACGAGGTGACTTGCAGCAGCGCGGTTTTCATCAGGCCGCAAGCAGACGGTCAAGCTTGCCCTGACGCTCCAACTCGTACAAATCATCGCAACCGCCGACATGCGTGGTGCCGATGAAAATCTGCGGGACCGTGCGTTTGCCTCCGGCACGTTGAATCATTTCAGGTTTGCGTTTGGGGTGCATCAGCACGTCGATTTCCTTGAACTCAACACCTTTCTGCTTCAGAAGGCGTTTGGCTGCATGACAATACCCGCACAGTGGCGATGTATAGATCTCTACCGACTTCATTTTCCGTTCCCTTCGGATTTCGCGCAATCTTGGGCGAATTAGGCATTCTTAGCAACGCGCGCCAGAGCCAACACAAAAATATGATTTGCCCCCGCCGCCTGACAGACCCGAGTGCATGTGGCCAGTGTTGCCCCGGACGTCATCACGTCGTCTACCAGCAAGACGTTCCGGCCAGTTAGATGGCGGGCATTTCGGGGTTGAAGGCATATCGCGTCTTCCAAGATCTGTGCCCGCTCGGCTGCTGTTTTGCCGTCCAGCACCGGCGTCTTTTTTTTGCGAATCAACAAATCGGGCACGCATTTCAATCCTGTCTCACGCCCCAGGTTCTGCGCCAAGAGAGCTGACTGGTTGTATCGCCTTTTGAGCAAGCGTGACCAATGCAGAGGAACCGGAGCAATCACCATACCCGCTCGCAGCAATGGGCGCCCTGCCTGCGCCATCCACTGCGCGGCAGGGCGGGCCAGTTCGGGCTGATCACCATGTTTCAACGCCAGGATCAGTGACCGCGCCTTGCCGTCATACAAAAGCGCGGCGCGGCCTGCCCTCCAGGGGCGCGCGGTCTTCAGGCAATCATCGCACTCGGTCCGAAACTCGTCCTGCCCTCCGATCAGGGGCAGACCGCAACTTTCACAGACCGTGCCGCCAATGAATGGCGTTTCCCGCCAGCACGGGCCACACAGGCCAAAATCGGACTCGGTCAGGTCGCCGCACCCCATGCAACGTGGTGGATAAATCAGCGCAAGTGCGGTTTGAATCCGTTGCGCGATACGATACTTGCCAGTTATGAAACTGCCCGAACCCACTGCATCCTCACTTTTTGACCGTGCCGCCATTCTGCGTCATCGCAACCGCGTGCAGGATGACGCCCTTTTTCTGCACCGCGTCGCGATGGACGAGGTTCAGGATCGGCTCTCCATGGTTAACAAAACCTTTACGGCGGCAGCGATCGTGACGGCCTACCCACAGCTTTGGACGGACGCTTTTCCCGAAGCCTCGATCGTTGCGGATAACGACGTGCTGGCACTGCAACCCGGCGCACATGATCTGGTGATCCACGCCATGACACTGCATTGTGCAAACGATCCGGTAGGTCAGTTGATCCAATGCCACCGCGCGCTTAAGCCCGATGGGTTGTTGCTGATTGTTTGTCTGGGCGGCGAAACGCTGCACGAATTGCGCGCGGCGTTGGGTCAGGCCGAGATTGACGTTACCGGTGGCCTCAGCCCCCGCATCGCTCCAATGGCCGAGCTGCGGGACATGGGCGGTTTGTTGCAGCGGGCCGGTCTGGCCTTGCCCGTCGCAGACTCGGTGACACTCACGGCTGAGTACCGTGACATCTGGCACCTGATGCACGATCTGCGGAATATGGGTGAGGCCAATGCGTTATCCGCGCGCCTGAAACACCCGACCAAACGCGCAGTATTTGAAACCGCGCAAAACGTCTACGCGACTCATTTCACCACGGGGTCCGGGCGCCTGGCAGCCACGTTCGAACTGATCTGCCTGACGGGATGGGCCCCCCACGACAGTCAACCAAAGCCACTGCGTCCCGGGTCGGCGCAAACACGTTTGGCTGACGCCTTGCGCACCGACGAGGGCAAACTGCCCGATTGACGCGCGACCAAATCCCCTTATTTCAGGCCCTAACGCAAGAAATTCAGGAAGCCTCATATGTTTGATGCCACGCGACCCGCTCATGCTCCTACGGATCACCCCAAGATCAGGATGGGGCGCGTCGGCATATTGCTGGCCAATCTGGGCACGCCGGACGATTACACCTATTGGCCGATGCGTCGGTATCTGAATGAGTTTTTGTCGGATCAGCGCGTCATCGATTATCCGAAGTGGAAATGGCAGCCGATTCTGCAGGCGATCATCCTGACTAAACGGCCATTCAGTTCCGGCGAGGCATACAAATCAATCTGGAATCAGGAAAAGGGCGAAAGCCCGCTGATGACCATCACCAAGGACCAGACTGCCAAGCTGAGCCAGGCCATGCACGCACGATACGGTGATCAGGTCATGGTCGATTTCTGTATGCGTTACGGCAACCCGTCGACCAAATCCAAAGTGCGCGAGATGGTAGCGGCAGGGTGCGATCGCATCTTGTTCTTTCCGCTTTACCCTCAATACGCTGGCGCAACGACGGCCACCGCCAACGACCAGTTCTTTCGCGCGCTGATGGACGAAGCCTGGCAGCCCGCCACGCGAACCGTTCCGGCCTATTTCGATGAACCTATTTATATCGATGCGCTGGCACAGTCAGTTGAACGTGCATACGAGGCTATGGAAACAAAACCCGACATTCTGGTCTGCTCATATCATGGGATGCCCGAGCGGTATTTGCAGCAGGGCGATCCCTATCACTGTCAGTGTGCTAAAACGACGAGGCTGTTAAAGGAGCGATTGGGCTGGGCGGATGATCAATTGGTATCGACCTTCCAGTCGCGCTTTGGCCCCGAAGAATGGTTGAAACCTTACACTGTGGATCACGTGGCCGACCTGGCGAAGCAAGGCAAAAAGAACATTGCTGTTATTGCCCCGGCGTTTTCTGCGGACTGCATCGAAACGCTGGAAGAGATTAACGAAGAAATCAAAGAGAGCTTCGAAGAAGCAGGCGGCGAGACGTTTACCTATATTCCATGCCTTAACGATGACGATGCCCATATCACAGCACTTGGAAAGGTGATCGAAGACAATCTGCGCGGGTGGCTGGCGTAAAGCGTTTCCAGAACACAAGCCAAATCTCTTATGAGAACGTCAGGCTCGGCTTGATACTGGCGCGTCAGTATCCCTTCGGCGCGCAACAGGCTTGAAGACCTGTTGGAATTAAAAAAGGCGGTGGATTGCTCCACCGCCTTTTTCATGAATTCCGTGTCGGATTAGCTTGCAGCAACAGCAGCAGCAACAACGACCAGCAGGATCAGCGGCAGCAGAATGCCCTGCGACGAACCCTGAGTTTCTTCAACAACAACTGGTGCTTCAACAACCGGCTCATTCAGGTTGCCAGCATATGCAGTCGAAGCTGCTGCAGTCAGAGCTGCGGCGAGAACGAGTTTCTTCATATTAACCTCCAGAATTTGCACGGTTCCAATATCCGGAGCCGCACATCTAAGACTTACCTCGTAGTTTTTTCTAATCAGCATTAGAGCGGGAATGCAATTGCAACTTGACCTGTAAGCGGCTTCGCACACAAAAATGTCGTCATATTAGCAACACTTGCGTGCCAACCTTTGCCATCGAAAACAGCTCGGCGATGTCTTCGTTGAAAAGGCCGATGCATCCATTCGACGATCTGCGACCAATTTTACGCGTATCATGGGTGCCGTGAATGCGATAGTACTTCCAGCTCAGGTATAAAGCGTGTGTTCCCAATGGGTTATCAGGACCCGGAGGAATATAGTCCGGCCATTCCGGATTTCGCTTTTTCATCGACGGCGTCGGAGACCAGCTCGGGCCTTCGACCTTGCGGATCACACTGGTGCGCCCGCGCCGGGTAAGGTCTTCGGTCAGCGGAACCGACGACGGGTACAATTTGTACACCGATTGATCATCCGACCAATAATGCAGCGCTCTTGAGACGGTATCGACCAATATGGCGCCATTTCTGGTGTTCGAGAAATACGGTTGCCAATCCAATGCCCGGAACCCGGATACGTTGCGGCGAACCGCTGGTTCACTCTCGGGCGCGGGACGTAGCGGGTCGCCTGGGATATACTGCGCCAGTGCCGGTGTCGCCAGAGTGGCGGTAGCCCCTGCTAGAAATCCCCTGCGGGTAGGCGAAAGAATGCGCTTTTTTACCATGACAACGGGTCCTGTGTTTTGGTGAAGTCTGAAATCAGAGGCATTCTATGGCCAGAATGCTTCAGTCGCAAACCAAACCGGCAGAATCACGCAAGTTGTGGCCATTGCGCGTTTGCTCAGAACAAGCAGGCACGCTATGCCCTGTTGTGATACAATAATCAGGTCGAACATGACGCGCATCGTTTCTTTACTGTTGATTTGCTTTGTCGCGCTTGCGGCATGTACCAACACTGGCTCAACCACCCTGGGATCTGATGGTCGCCCATTGCCGACCGTATATAAGATCCGCGGCAATCCGGAAAAGCTGCAGTTCCGCATGCTTGATTCGGTCAATGCCTTGCGTCAGGCCCAGGGATTGCAGCCCGTACAGCTGAACGCGCAGCTGAACGCAGCGGCGGCGACTCATTCGAAGGATATGTCGCGGCAGAACCGGCCCTGGCACTTTGGTTCAGACGGTTCATCACCGATCGACCGGGCAGCGCGTGTTGGCTATTTCGGCACGTTTCTGGGGGAAGCCATTTCCGAAACTTACGAGACCGAGACTGAAACGCTTGCCGCCTGGATGCAGGAACCCGGACCGAGGGCTGTCATAATGGACGCCAAGGCCACCCAAATGGGATTCGCCTGGCATCAGGAAGGCGGTGGTAAAATCTGGTGGACGCTGGAAATGGGAACCGGCGGCTGATCCGGCCAAACGGAAAGAAAAAAGCCCCCGGTTTTCGGGGGCTTTTTTGTTAATCAGGCGGCTTGCATAGACTGCGCCTCGGTCAGGATTGCATAGAGCTTTACCGGATCAGGGTTCGCCCGGAGCTTGGTGCAAACCGAAGTATCCCGTAATGTGCGAGACACTAGAGCCAGAGCTTTGAGGTGATCAACGCCCGCCTCTTCCGGTGCAAACAGCGCGAAGGCAATGTCCACAGGCTGGCGATCAACCGAACCGAAATCGATCGGCTTCTCAAGCATGACAAAAACACCTGACACCGAATCAAGATCGGGCAGGCGCGCATGTGGCAACGCCACACCATGGCCGACACCGGTCGGTCCAAGGCTTTCCCGCTCCAGCAGGAAATCAACCGCTTCCTGAGGATCGATACCCAGCGTCGCCGCGGCGACGTCACCGATTTCCTGAAACAGCCGCTTCTTGCTGGAAGCCGCGGACAAAACACGCACCGCTTCGGGCTTCAGTATGCTCGAAAGCTCCATGATCACGCTCCATGGCACGCACCCGCATCAGCGGGCGCGGCCCCGTATCCTTGCCTGTTACGGATCAATCCAGCCGATATTACCGTCATCGCGACGATAAACGACATTCAATCCGTCCTTGTTTTCATTTCTGAACACCAGTACTGGCGCACCGGCAAGTTCCATTTGCATAACGGCCTCTCCGACGCTCAAAGATGGGATTTTTGTTTCCATCTCGGCCACAATCATTGGCTGAAGCGATTCGGGTTCATCGGCCGACTCCGATTCGTTAGAAGCGAGGATATAAGAGGACGCCCCAAAGAGTTCAACCGGTTCGACCCGATCCTTGTGGTGGTCCTTCAGGCGACGCTTGTAACGACGCAACTGTTTTTCCATTTTATCACAGCATGCCTCAAATGCCGCGTAGATCTCGGTTGCATGGGCTTTGGCCTGAGCCGTCAGGCCAGTGGACAGGTGCACTGTTGTCTCGCATACATATTCATGCGCCGAACGGGAAAAGACGACGTTTGCATCCGTAGGCCGCTGCGCATATTTGCCCACGACCTCATTCAGTTCGGTCTGCACGTGTGTCTGCAACGCCGCACCGATGTCGATCTGTTTTCCGCTGATTTGGTAACGCATGTGATCTCCTTCACAATTCACACCCATTCTGACGCCGCGAAACGCGACGAGCTTGTTTTTATCGGGTGGGGGGTCGAGACATTTTCCGCGGTTGCCTTGTTTCCAGCCCTTCGAAGAAGGGACATCGAGATCCAGACTGGAGCCGGGTAAATGCCATAAGCCAATTGAGGCAAGAGACGAGGGAAGAGTCAATCAAAACAGATGTGTATATACGCGATTTCCGCCATGCAATTGGCACAACTCCGCGCAAGATTATGAAATGCGGAAATTCTCGCCCAGATAGACGCGGCGCACATTCTCGTTTTCGACAACCTCATCAGGTGTGCCGGACATCAAAACCTGACCGTCATGCAGGATATAGGCCCGGTCGACAATTTCCAGCGTTTCCCTGACGTTGTGATCGGTGATCAGCACACCAATACCGCGTTTTTTCAGATCCGCGACCAGATGGCGAATATCCCCGACACTGATCGGGTCAACGCCTGCAAACGGTTCATCCAGCAGCAGGTATTTGGGGTCTGCGGCCAAACAGCGCGCGATCTCGACCCGGCGGCGCTCGCCGCCTGACAACGCCAATGCCGGGGCCCGGCGCAAGTGTTCGATCGAGAAGTCCGACAGCAGCTCTTCCAAACGCTCTTTGCGCTTATGCGCATGAGAGACCGTGATATCCAGAACGGCAGCAATGTTGTCCTCGACGCTCATGCCGCGAAAGATCGACATCTCCTGCGGTAGATAGCCGATCCCCATCCGCGCCCGCCGGTACATCGGCAAAGTAGTCACATTCTGGCCGTCTATCGTGACTTTTCCCGCCTCGGGGAATACAAGTCCCGCAACTGAATAAAACGTTGTGGTCTTACCTGACCCGTTCGGCCCCAGCAGCGCTACCACTTCGGACCGGCCCAACGTCATCGAGACATCGCGGATCACCGTCTTTTTTTTGTAGGACTTCCGCAATTTCTCGATGCGCAGCCCGGAACTGCCCTCGGTCAGTTTCAGGTCGGGACGCGCCATCAGTTGTTTCCCTGCTGCAAGATCGTTTTGACCCGCCCGGTCATGGTCGCAGTACCCGTAGTCAGGTTGGCGTTCATCTGATCGCCACTGATGATGCTGGGGCCCTGTGTCAGCAGGACATTGCCCTTCATGACAATCTCACCCGAACCGATCTTGTATTCAGCCCAGTCGCCTTCCGCTGCATCCGGCGGGCTGACCAGAACCACATTCTCGGTCGCTTCCATTCGCTCGATCGCCGAGCGTTCCTGATTGTAGATAACCAGCACGCGTTCGGCTGTCAGGCGCATTTCACCCTGCACGACGATAACGTTCCCGATGAACTCGGCCGATCCGTCCTCTTGATTGACGTTCAGGGTTTCCGATGTCACCTCGACTGGCAGGCTCGGATCGGCATTCGCGGACCCAAAAGCCACCTGCGCCTCCTGCGCGATCACGGGCGCGGCGCCCGCGATCAACGCGAGGCACAAAGGAACAAATCGAAAATCGAACACAAGTTATCTTTCTGCTTTTTCAGGCTCGTATACCAGCTTCACACCATCTGTAAAAACAATATGGACTGGCCCGTCCGTTTTTTCAGTGCCAAAGGTCATACGCCCCGCAGAAAAGTTACCGATCGGACCGGTTCCGTTCACCTGCCCCGGCGTGTCGCCCCGGACTTCATCCAACGAGGTATTGAGCAGATCCGTCGTAACCTTGAGACCATCCGCCGTGGTGATGACCACGTCACCAACAAAGGTTGCTGTTCCACTATCCGGACGGATCTGGCCGGAATTCGAATCCAGGGAAATTGTGCCGCCATTGAGCAGCCCAAAGCGGCCGCGAAACTCGGACGCGGTCGGAACCGACGCCTCGGTGCCCTGCCTGGCTTGCACAGCCTCGATATGCACGGTCTCTCCCTTGCGGGTCGTTCCGCGGTAATCCGGCCGCGTTACCACCTGTTGTTCCAGTCTCTCATCAATGTCTTTCTGCGCGAAGGGCACGGATACGTTTGTTTCGATGCTGCGGGACAGCAAGAATACCGTGGACAACATCACAATAGCCGCGAGCGGCAACAGCACCTTAAGGAACTGCACCATGCGGGAATATCTGTCCACTTCAGCCTCCCTCAGCCCAGACCGACACGCAGGCAGTCGTGGATATGAAGCAGCCCCAAAGCCTGACCTGATGTAGCCTCGTCAACCACGAAGAGCGAGGTGATCTTACGGTCATTCATGATCGCGACCGCTTCTTCCGCCAACGCACCCGGGGATATGGTTGTGGGGTTGGGGGTCATTACCTGCTCGGTCGTTTTGTTCAGCAACCCATCCATGTGGCGCCGCAAGTCACCGTCTGTAATGATCCCGGCCAACTGACCCTGCGGGTCCGTTACACCAGCAACACCAAACCCCTTCTGGCTGATTTCGATCAGCGCATCGCTCATCGGAGTATGCGCCGCAACCAGAGGCAGGGCCTCTCCGACATGCATCAAATCCTGTACCGTACTCAATTGCGCACCCAGTTTGCCGCCGGGATGGAAGGCGCGGAAATCCTCGGGTCGGAAATCGCGGTATTTCATAAGGGCAATCGCCAATGCATCGCCCATGGCAAGGGTCAGCGTCGTGGAAATCGACGGCACCATACCATAGCCACAAGCCTCGCCCATCGACGGGATCAGAAGATGTACGTCGGCCTGTTTCATCAATGTGCTGTCAGGTTTGCTGGACAATCCGATCAGCGGAATGCCAAAGCGGCGCGTAAAGGCCAGCAGATTAGCAAGTTCCGGTGCCTCTCCCGAATTCGAGATCGCGAGAACCACATCACCTTTGGAGACCATGCCCAAATCCCCATGGCTGGCCTCTGCCGGATGCACGAAATAGGCAGGCGTTCCGGTGCTGGCCAGCGTGGCCGCAATCTTGTGACCTATGTGGCCTGACTTGCCGATACCGCTGATGATGATGCGCCCGGTGGCCTGAAGGATCAGTTGCACCGCTTCGGCAAAATGCTTGTCCAAACTGTCGGCAAGGACGTCCAGCGCGCGGGCTTCGTCTATGACCACCTGACGGGCGGTTCTCAGGAATGCTTCGGTATCGGTCATGAGTGCGCAAAGATATCCGTTTCGGGCCAACCGGCAAGGTCCAGTTTCGCACGCATCGGCAGGAAGTCAAAACAGGCCTGCGCCATTTCAGTCCGGTCCTCGCGAACCAGACGAATGTTTAGCGCATCGCGCAGCTGATGCAGATAGAGTACGTCTGACGCAGCATAATCCAATTGAGCGTCTGTAAGTGAGACTGCGCCCCAGTCGCTCATCTGTTGCTGTTTGGAAATATCGACACCGATGAGTTCCTGACACAGGTTCTTGAGCCCGTGCCGGTCGGTATAGGTCCGCACCAGGCGGCTGGCGATCTTGGTGCAATAGACCGGCGCGGCCAGAGCACCAAAGGTATGGTACAGGGCGGCGATGTCGAAGCGCCCGAAATGGAACAGCTTCAGTACGTCAGGGTTTTCCAGCATGGCACATAGGTTCGGCGCCTCTGTCTGGCCTTTTTCCACCTGCACGATATGGCTGTTGCCGTCTCCACCCGACATCTGAATCACACACAAGCGGTCACGATGTGGGTTCAGACCCATGGTTTCACAGTCAATGGCCACAACGGGGCCCAGATCCAACCCGTCCGGCAGGTCGTTTTTGTACAAATGGTTCGCCACCCGATTATTCCTTTGTGCGATATCGCCTCCGAGATAGGCGGTTTGGTCCATAAACTCAACGCCGTCCAAAAGTCACGGGCAGATCCCCGCAACAGGATTGACAATATCCTCATGGGGGGGATAGGGATACATCATGACAAATTTACCCCGCGAGTCGCATCCGCATATCACGGCAAGGCTGAAACGGGCCCACGGGCATCTGGCAAAGGTCATTGCCATGCTTGAAGGTCAGGCGCCCTGTTCTGACATCGCCCAACAGCTGTTTGCCGTTGAAAAAGCGGTCACCAACGCCAAGCGCGCCTTGATCCATGATCACATCGACCATTGCCTGTCTTCTGATGGCGATAGCGGCGGGATCGAGGATTTTAAAGCCATCACGAAATACCTCTGAACCATGCTGAGCATTCTAAAAAACCGGACCTACCGCCACCTGTTTGCCGCCCAAATCGTCGCCCTGACCGGAACCGGGCTGGCCACAGTCGCGCTTGGGCTGCTGGCCTTTGATCTGGCCGGAGACGCTGCTGGCCTTGTGCTGGGCACCGCGCTGACAATCAAGATGGTGGCCTATGTCACCGTGGCCCCCCTGGCCGCCGCTTTTGCCGAACGGCTGGACCGTCGGAAAATGCTGGTTTTTCTGGACCTGATCCGCGCCGCAGTCGCCGTATGCCTGCCTTTCGTGACCGAGATCTGGCAAATCTATGTGCTGATCTTCGTGCTCCAATCCGCCTCGGCCGGGTTCACGCCCGCCTTTCAGGCGACGATCCCGGACGTCTTACCAGATGAAAACGAGTATACCCGCGCTTTGTCTCTGTCACGTCTGGCCTACGACATGGAAAGCCTGCTGAGCCCGATGTTTGCCGCGGCACTTCTGTTGCTGGTCAGCTTCAACAGCCTGTTCTGGGGCACAGCGCTGGGGTTTGTTGCCTCGGCATTTCTGGTTGTCTCGGTCGCCCTGCCCTCGCCCAAGCCCAGCAAACCACGCGGAATCTATGACCGCACGACACGCGGAATTCGCATCTACCTGAAAACGCCCCGGCTGCGTGGGCTGCTTGCACTCAATTGGAGCGCGGCAGCGCTGAGTTCGATGGTGATCGTCAACACAGTGGTCATCGTGCGGGCCACGCTTGGCCTGTCCGAAAGCGCCGTGGCCATTGCACTGGCCGGATTTGGGGGCGGGTCGATGCTTGCGGCGTTCACTCTGCCCCGCCTGCTGGATCGGATCGAGGATCGCAAGGTTATGCTGTCCGGAGCCATTCTTGCGTCGGGCGCTATGGCCGTCGCCTCGGTTCTGACCGCGACGATCCCGCTTACGCTGGGTGTCCTTGCCGTTTTTTGGGCCTTTACCGGCTTTGGGTATTCTACAACCCTTACGCCTTCGGGTCGTTTGTTGACCCGTTCGGCCCATCCTGAAGACCGCCCCGCTGTCTTTGCTGCACAGTTCACTCTGTCGCATGGCTGCTGGTTGGTGCTTTATCCGCTGGCTGGGTGGATAATGACCGTCTATGGACCGACTGTCGCGCTCGGCAGTATGTCTATTCTGTCCATGACGGGTGTGATTGTAGCAGTCAGCCTTTGGCCGCGTGACGATCAGGAACCGGTTGTTCACAATCACCCCGATCTGCCGACCGATCATCCGCATCTGGCCGGGGTAGGCCCGCACGCGCACCCGATCATTATCGATGATCTGCACCCACGCATGCCGCGTGAGCCTTGAGAAAGGGCGTCAATCTGATCTAAACCCGGACTTGCCGCAAACCGGAGCCCCAATGGACCAGCTTGACCGTCGTATTATCGCCGCCCTGCAAGCCAATGCACGTGCCTCGACCACGCAGATCGCGGCCTCGCTGGGTGTGGCTCGCACGACTGTGCATGAACGGATCAGTCGGCTGGAACATCGCGGCGTAATCACGGGATACACCGTGCGCCTTGGGTCCACGGAAGACACGCCTAAAGTGCAGGTCATCGTTATGCTGGAAGTGCAGCAGAAGGAAACCAACCGAATCCTTAAACGGCTCGAGGCCTATCCCGAGGTCAAACTGTGCCTGTCGATCAATGGCGAATTCGATCTGATGCTGACCGCAGATGCCCCGAGGCTGGAGGATCTGGACATTCTGGTGGACGATCTGGCGAAGATCCCTGGCGTCCTGCGCACCAATACAAGCGTTGTTTTCGGACGCAGGATCGACCGAAATTGAGGCCGCGATAACCCTCTGTAAACCGATCGGTGTCTAGCTTGGCCGGGAACACCAGAATCCCGGACCGGCAGAATGCCAATTCACAGAATACCGATTGCTTTCATGATACTGCATGTGCTGTTGGCGCAGGCGGGTACCGCCATGCACAATGTGCCAACAGGCGGGCTTTGTGATCAGGCCGCGCGCCGTGCATCACTGTCCGAAGATGTTCCGCTGGATGTACTGCGCGCCATAACACGCGTTGAAACCGGGCGAACAGTTGGCGGAATGTTGCAGCCCTGGCCCTGGACTATAAATGTCGAAGGCCAGGGGTATTGGTTCAAGTCCGAGGCCGAGGCCAAGGCCTATGTTTTCGATATTTTCAAAGCGGGCTCTCGTAGCTTTGACGTCGGGTGTTTTCAGGTCAATTATCGATGGCATGGCAATGCCTTCCGCTCGATCGATTCGATGTTCGATCCGGATGAAAATGCGACCTATGCTGCCCGCTTCCTGAAAGACCTTTATTTCGAGCTTGGTTCGTGGTCGGCTGCGGCCGGGGCCTACCATTCCCGCACGAATGCTCTGGCCAAGGCTTATCGTGGTCGGTTCCAGACAGTGATGGCCCAGTTGGACAACCCGTCCTCACACGGGTTTTCTCGTATGTCACTCGATCCGTTCACAAGGGCCGCAGCGCCCTTGATTCCGATGCTAGTGGCCACACCCGCCACCACTTCCCTGGGCTCTCTGGTCCCGACCAATAGCACAGCAACTGCTTTCATCCCTTTCAATTAGGATACCTGCGTGCCCCAGTTTGACATCCGGTCCCTGTTTTCACCTACTGTCCTGTTGGCAGTGGCGCTGATGACCGTCATCGTCATGATGATCCTGCCCATGCCCGCCTGGGTGCTGGACGTCGGGCTAGCCGCCTCTTTCGCGCTTGCCATCCTGATTTTCACACTGACGCTGTTCATCGAGCGTCCGTTGGATTTCTCATCCTTCCCAACGATTCTTCTGGCATCGCTGATGTTGCGCCTGTCGCTGAACGTCTCGTCAACCAAACTGATCATCGGTCAGGGGCATACCGGACCCAACACAGCGGGTGACGTGATCGAAGGGTTCGCCAATTTCGTCATGGGCGGCAGCATCTTTCTGGGTCTTGTTGTATTCGGGGTGCTGCTGATCGTGAACTTCATGGTCATCACCAAAGGGGCCGCCCGTATGGCCGAAGTGGGCGCTCGCTTTGCACTGGACGGGATGCCGGGCAAGCAACTTGCCATCGACAGCGACATGTCAGCCGGGGCCATCGACCATCAGCAAGCCAAGGATCGGCGGGAACGTGAACAGCAGGAGACAACGTTCTTCGGCTCGCTCGACGGTGCGTCGAAATTTGTCAAAGGTGATGCCGTTGCCGGTCTTCTGATCACTCTTTTGAACCTTGTTATGGGTTTGGTCATGGGGGTGATCGTGCACGGAATGCCGGTGTCTTCGGCGTTCGAGACATATGCAATCCTGACCGTCGGTGATGGTCTGGTCTCGCAGATCCCCGCTGTTATCATCTCGATTGCCTCTGCATTGCTGCTGGCGCGCGGCGGAACACAGGGTGCCACTGACAATGCCATTTTCTCCCAACTCGGGCGGCATCCGGCGGCGCTGTCTACCGTGGCTGTTCTAATGGTCCTGTTTGCGCTGGTGCCCGGCCTGCCTTTCCTGCCGTTCATCCTCGGTGCAGCTGTGCTTGGATATGCGGCCTACAGAATTCGGAAAAAGCAGAAAGAAACGGACCCGTCATTGCATTCGCAGGCGACCGACACCGAGGTGCCTTTCTCGCAGGCTATTGGTGATATTCTGGATCTGGATGACGTGCACCTTGAATTCGCACCTGATCTGGTAAGTCTGGTGTTGAATCCCGGGACCGGGTTGGATGCCCGCATCGCCAATATGCGCACCTACGTGGCGTCCACCTTCGGATTGATCCTGCCCGAAATTCGTCTGACTGATCGAGCCGACCTGCCAACCGGAACCTATGTGATCAAGGTTCAGGGGGTCGAACAGGCGCGCGGCGTTCTGAACCCCGATCTGGTTCTGGCTCTGGTTCAGGACGGGTTCGATCTGTTGCCCGAAGGCAACGACGTGACGGAGCCGGTTTACGGCGCGCCTGCCCGTTGGATCCTGCCCAAACATCAGGAGGACGCGGCGTTGAACGGGGCCACCATAGTCTCACCGCCCGAGATCCTGGCAACGCATCTGCTTGAAATTATCAAACAGAACTTCTCACGCCTGCTGACCTTGAAATCCCTGCGCCGCCTCCTGACCGAAATGACCCGTCTGAGCGACCCGGTACGGGCTGAGGCAAACCGCAAGCTTCTGGATGAATTGATCCCCGACAAAGTTCCGATCGACACATTGCACGCCGTTCTACGACTACTTTTGGAGGAACGGGTTTCGATCCGGAACATGGCCCTGATCCTTGAAAGTGTGGCCCAGGCACGGCTGACAACCACCCAACCCGAAACCATTTGCGAATTGGTGCGCCAGCGTCTCGGATTTCAGCTGGTCGCAGACATGAAGCGCGAAGACGGTTCAATCCCGCTTATCCAACTGGCTCCCGAATGGGAAGAAACGTTCACCACCTATCAGGTCGACGCGCCCAGCGCTGGGTTGGATGTCGCACTGCCGCCGAACCTGTTTAACAAGCTGGCCGACGGCATGGTCAGCAGTATCGCCAGATCTGCTGATAACGGTCTGTTTCCTGCAGTCGTGACCTCGACCCGGCGACGCCGATTGCTGCGTACGATCATGTATGCGCGCGGCATTTCAAACCCGGTTCTTTCTTTTGAGGAGATCGGATTGGAAGCCAAACCTGCGCTGGTAGGAACTGTTCCCGCGTGATCGCTTTGCCGCCAGAATTGTTGACGCAGCTGGCCGAACCGCTCTGGCAGGTCTTTGCGGTGTTTCTGCGCGTCTCTGCTTTGGTTTCACTGCTGCCCGCTTTCGGCGAACGCAGCATTCCAACACGGATGAAACTGGGGATTTCCGTCGCCTTTACCCTGATCATTTTTCCGGCAACCCAACCTTTCGACCTGTCTCCCAGCCTCAGGACGCTGGGACGGTTGGTTGGGACAGAAATCCTGATTGGACTGGCGCTTGGAACAGGGTTGCGGCTGTTTGTTTTGTCGCTGCAAACCGCCGGATCCATTGCCGCGCAATCCACGTCATTGTCGCAATTGCTGGGTGCAGCGGCCGCTGATCCTGTTCCGGCGATGGGATATCTGCTGACGATCGCGGGGATAACGCTTGCCGTCATCATGGTGTTGATTTCCGCTGAGAAGTGACCCGGTATTTTCACCGAGATTTGACCCACCCTAGTCTATGTATCAGCGCTTATT
>NZ_JBXWQT010000015.1:0-14603 GCF_059612525.1 Ruegeria sp. SAZD013
TTTCAGCGCCTGTTGGGCGACGGAAGCCAATGGGGCCTGTCCCTGACCTGGATTGTTCAACCTTCTCCTGACGGGTTGGCGCAAGCCTATATTCTGGCAGAAGACTTTCTGGATGGTGCCCCCTCGGCCATGGTGCTGGGCGACAACATTTTCTTCGGGCACGGCCTGCCCGAGATCCTGCAATCGGCAGACGCCAAAGAGACGGGAGGCACCGTCTTCGGCTATCGGGTCGCTGATCCCGAACGCTACGGGGTCGTGGCCTATGACGAGGCTGGCGCCGTCACCCAGATTGTCGAGAAACCTCAAGTGCCGCCATCGAACTACGCCGTGACCGGGCTGTATTTTCTGGACGGCTCTGCCCCTGAACGGGCTCGCGCCGTAAAACCGTCTGCACGCGGCGAGCTTGAGATTGTCACCTTGCTTGAAATGTACCTTGAAGCCGGGTTGCTCAGCGTCAACCGCATGGGACGCGGTTATGCCTGGCTGGATACCGGAACCCATGCAAGCCTGCTGGACGCCGGAAACTTCGTGCGCACGCTTCAGGACAGGCAAGGCCTGCAAGCCGGATCACCCGACGAAATCGCCCATACGCTGGGCTGGATCAACGACCAGGACCTCGAAGCCCGCGCCCAAAGATTCGGCAAAAACGAATACGGCGAATACCTCAAAAACCTGCTCAACCATTAGACTAAGCCAGCGGCATCTGCTTCGGTAAGGCGATCCCAGAAACTTCATAAATTGAATTAAGCGGATTTTGTTCCTGATCCCGCAACTGAACATTATGGCTTTCACTGGCGGTAAGGTGTCTCGCGCGCTCTCCTGCGCTTGCCGGTGGATCGTCAATCATGATCTGTCGGACAAACCGGATCAAAACCAAACTGATCGGCATAAGAGAAGAGCCGCTAAACACTAACAGATCCTGTTCAATTTTCGTGGAGCGGTTCAGTCTTGCTTTGCCCAGTCACAGCCGGAATCCTGAAGATTGTTTAAGGTGTTGTCACATTAACTCCTGCGCACCAAGGAATACTGATGCTCGAACTTCAAGCGGCTCGAGTAGTGGCATTCCAGGCGTCAAATGCCTCGAGGCGGTGATATCGAATTGTTAAGGCTGAACGACGACGAGCGGGGGCACAGAAGCTACTCCGAATGGCTGAATGGGTGCCCACGAACCTCTGCGAACCTCCTGGGAACCGAAATCTCTGCATCGTCCGTTCCCGCTTTCGGAATGGGAGATGACTGTTTTCAGATCGATTATTCAAGCCCTTGTGCGACCAATGATCCAGACCCGGCGCGACTTCTCGCTTGGCAGCGCCATAGGAGCGCAATTTGTCCGTAATGATCCGCTCAGGATTGAAACCAAGACGCTTTTTCAGGCGGCGTAACAGCCGTTTTGCTGCCCGTTTGTCCCGTTTCGGCTGGAGTATTTCATCCAGAATAACGCCATGCTGATCGACCGCGCGCCAAAGCCAATATTTGCGACCAGAGAGTCTCACGACACCTTCATCCAGATGCCAGACATCACCTGAACGACCCTGTCTTTGACGCAAGTTTTGAGCTATCGTCGGCGCGAATTTGATGACCCAACGCCGGACAGTTTCGTAAGACGCATCGATCCCGCGCTGCAACATCAACTCTTCAACTTCCCGCAGGCTCAGATTGAAGCGAACGTACAGCAACACCGCGTGTGCGATGATCTGAGGAGGAAACCGATGGCGCTTGTAGGTGAGATTAGCGATGATTTCATCGATGTCACCTACGTCCAATTAAGGACATGAACAACCAAACGGCAAGTTAACGTGACATCACCGTGGCATGGTCCGGGAACAGGATATCCGGCTCGTGATTGTGTTCTTTGACAGCGCCGTGAACATGCCGGATGTCATGCGCCGTGATGACAGCCGTCAGATGGTTCTCTAAAGAATGGCCCATCCGTGATTTCCGACGGTTCTGAACACTCAGGGAAAAACTGATGAACCCGTCAACATCCGTATGCAACCAAACCATTTGTCAGAATGGCGGCGGCTGGCCCGGGAGGGTAAGCTGGTGTTGCCTGCGCTGCCGGAACCGGAGCCTGCGTTTGCGCCAATGGTTATCGAACCGTTAATGGACAGTGCGGAGTCCGCAGTTGAAGCAACAGACAGTCCGATTGAGATTGTCGTCGGCGATGTGGTGATCCGCTTGGATGAAGCCGTCCCGGCAAAACGGATTGCCGAGATTGCCCATGCACTGATTACTCGATCATGATCTTCCCGTCGAACCGGGTGCGGATTGTAGTGGCGACCAACCCTGTAGACTTCCGGAAAGGTCACAACGGGCTGGCGGCCTTGGTGAAGAACGAGTTGCGCAAGGAACCGTTTACCGGAACGGTGTTTGTGTTTCGCTCAAGACGCGCTGACAGACTGAAGCTGCTTTACTGGGACGGCACGGGTATGGTGATGACTTACAAGCGGTTGGAAGAGACGTAAGCGGCGGCTGGACCCCACCTATTCGCTTCCGTCGTGATGCTGGAATCCATACCCATTGTCGATTTGGGAATGGAGGAAGGTTTGGGAGTCCATAGAGCGCTCCATATGGAGTCCATTTGCGGATATGAGATTTTGGTCGGGCCCGCTGGAAAGCGGCACTGGCCGGATGAAGTGAAGGACCAGCTTGTCGCGGAGACCTATGTACCTGGTGTGACTGTGAACGAGGTCGCCAGGCGTGTCGGCATGAAGCCCAACCACCTTTCGTCGTGGCGGTGTTTGGCACGGGAGGGCAAACTTGTGGTGCCGGATCTTGCGGGAGCCGAGTTTGTACCGGCCGTTGTGGAGCCGGCCCCGGCGTCCGTTGAAGAGGATGCGAAGCCGCTAGCCGCGGTGGAAATCATTCACGGCGGAACCACAATCCGGCTGGAAGCTTCCGTGAGCCCGGACAGGATTGCCGGGATCGTGCGCGCCCTTGGGCGTGGATCATGATTTTCCCCTCGAACCGGGTGCGTATCCTGGTGGCGACAAAGCTGGTCGACTTCAGAAAAGGACATGATGGGCTGAGCGCCCTGGTCCAGTCCGTGTTGCGCAAGGACCCGTTCACCGGCACGGTTTTTGTGTTCCGGTCCAGACGAGCCGACCGGCTCAAATTGCTTTATTGGGATGGGTCCGGTCTTGTGATGGCCTACAAACGGCTGGAAGATACGACCTTCACTTGGCCTGCTATCAGGGATGGCGCGATGTCGCTGAACCATGCCCAGTTCGAAGCGCTGTTCTCGGGACTGGACTGGCGCAAGGTGAAGGCATTGGAGGCTCGTTCACCGGCTGCGGCAGAATGAATCAGGTGCCGGAAATGGCGGGCATCCGGAGCGGTCCCGGGCTATTCTCGGCCCATGCCTTCCACTGTCGCCATCGATCTTTCCGCGATCCCCGCCGACCAGCGTGATGCTGTCGCCGCGCTCCTGCGCGAAAGGGACGCGCTCAAGGAGATCAACAGACGCCTGGAGCACCTGGTCGCCGAGTTGAACCACGCGGTTCACGGCAAAAGGTCGGAGAAGCTCAGCGAAGACGAACGGCAACTGGCCTTCGAAGATCTCGAGACAGCCATCGCCGAGGTCGAAGAGAGCCAGGACACGCAGCTGTCCTCTGAAGGCAAAACCCGCCGTCCGGCGCGTCGCAATCGGGGCAACCTGCCGGAGGACCTTCCGCGCATCGAGCGTGTGATCGAGCCCCCCAGTCTTGAGTGTCCCTGCGGCTGCGGCGTGATGCACAATATTGGCGAGGATCGCACGGAGCGGCTGGACATCGTGCCCGCACACCCTCGAAGCCATTGCTGGCGGTCATCCGAAAAGCCGGATTGACAAACTTCTGCCGTGGAACTTCACGCCTGTAACCTGATACTCTGTGAGGCTCTGTTAGGTCTTTCTGCATAGGCCGAAAAAGTTGGCCCAATATCTTTGATCAGGCGTCGAGAAACTTCAAAAGCGCGATCTTTTCAAGCGTGACACACAGTATCGGATCATAGTCGAAACCTCGCCAGGTTTCGTGGTATCCGAGATGTAAATATAGGCCGAGCGCCCGCAAATTGTCGGCGGCTACTCGAATGGACGCCTCTCTGAAGCCTCGGTCACGGAACTGCACCTCTAACGCCAAAATAAGCGCAGAACCTATACCCTTTCCTTCGTACTCTGGCGCGACCCAGATATCGCTGATGTAATTATCAGCGTGCTCTGAAGCGCCGATTCCCGCCAAGGCTCCATCGGCTTCAGCCACAAGGATGTTCCCGCCTTGGTCTTTCAAGAACGGGACGAAAGGGTTTTCCTTCTCTATTCGGGATACAACCTCAGCCGAAACAAGAGGCATGATACCCTTTTTCCAGGAGGCCAAGCCAATGGCGGCAAGCTCATGGATTTCTTCCGGTCGAGCGGGTCGCACGCTTATCAACACGCACCTCACGAAGCAAAATTACCTTCTCAAGTTCTTGCCGAGGTTCCTTGATCCGTCAAGGTATTGCCCGCTCGATCAAAGCATCGCTGTCAAGGTGCCGTTGGGACAACGCTTACGAAGAGACGACCTTCACTTGACCTGCCATAAAGGACGGGTTGATGGCGCTCAATCACGCCCAGTTTACAACCGGCTGCTGAAGCGGCCTGCGCAGGATGTGCAGCTTACCTGCTGCTGGGCCCATGCACGACGCAAGTTGCATGAGGTCTCCCTATCCGGCACCACACCGATTGCCGATGAAGGACTGACGCAGATCACGGCCCTTTACCGGATCGAGAAGGATATCCGCGGCCAAAGCCCCAAGGCACGGTGGGAAGTCCGACAGGAACGATCAAAGCCGATTATCGCCACCTTCGAAGCTTGGCTAATCGCCAACCGTGCCCGCGTCTCGGCCAAATCGCCACTCGGAGAGGCCCTCAAATACATTGCCAAATACTGGGACGGCCTCTGCCAGTTCTTAGAAGACGGTCGCGTCGAATTGGACAACAATTCCGTCGAGCGCACCATCCGCCCAATCGCGCTCAACAGAAAGAACGCCCTCTTTGCCGGTCACGATGCCGGAGCACAAAACTGGGCGATACTCGCGTCGCTCATTGAAACTTGCAAGCTCAATGCTGTCGATCCCCATGCTTGGCTGACCGCAACGCTTCAAGCCATCGTCAATGGGCACAAGCAGTCTCGGATCAACGATCTTTTGCCATGGAATTATCCAAGAACCGTATGATCGGGGCTACGCTTACGGTTCGTCAAGAGACGCACTCGGCCAATGCTGGGGTTCAAGTCCTTCGCTTCAGCGGCAGCGACGCTCGGCGGAATCGAAGTGGCTCATATGATCCGCAAAGGTCAACTCACGCCCGGACTCTGTCCTTTCAAACAACTCGCTGAGTTGGCCACCAAACTCCGAAGCGATCACTGATGTAGCTCGTCGTCCTCTAAACTCTGCAACAGAACCCATGGAGAAACTGCGACAGCGGCAACTCGGACTGTTTGTTCACTGGAACCTGCGACAGGGTGGTTGAACAAGAAGAGCCGTATGTATCGAGAGATTCACGTACGGTTTTGTGAAGGCCTGTGGGTGAAATCCCCTCGGGTTACTCGATCAATCAGCTCAGCGGTTTCTGAAACAGAGCGACAATTTGGAACGTTTTCAAGGCGTCACGCTGATAGGCACGCAGCAATTCCGCAGGGGGTTCAAAATCTACCAGATCTCGCTGTTCGCGAAGTAGTCTAAATCCGACCTCTTTAAACCGGCTCAACAAATCATCTGCAGTGATCCTGTTTAAGGTATCAAACATGGCCACCAACGATTTCTTTTGTGGTTCGTCAATTTCCGAATTGTTTATGTCGTCATGTACATCGCTTGTTTGCGAGATCAGGTGCTCCCATTTCCCATAGCCGATTGCCCACAAATGGCTTCCCTCAGGAGCAAAATAGAGCGGTGAAATCTGAACGAAGAAATGACCACCTGGCTTGAGCAGTTTGTACAGATCTTCGAGCACGGAAGTATAGATTCTGTTGTTTACATGCTCAAAGACCGACCAGCTGTAAATTAGATCAAAAGGACCGCCATTTGGAGTTTCACCTGGCGCTATTTCCTGAAAGGTCAGCTGGCTGGGAACCTCTACCCCAAGATTCTGCTTCAAGAATGATGCACAGGCATTGGCTTCGCTGTTGATGTCGACACCATGAACATCTGCATCGAACAACAACGAAACACCCGCAGCTGACGTTCCTTCGCCGCAACCAAAGTCAAGAACCTTCTTTCCGGCCAGCCCTCCGGCTTCGCTCATCCATTGCCCGATAATTGTCGGAACAAGCGAGAACTTCGCTCGTTCCTGTTCGGATAAATGCGTTTCTGCAGCTTCCGCAATCTTTGATTTTTCTTCCAGAGTTAGTTCTACCATGAGACCGCCTCTCTCTGTGTTCTCATATTTTTATGCAAAGCCTGACCTGATCGTTTACCCGATTCAGCATTGGCGCATGAATGGTCGAAAAGTACTCGTCGGTTGCCTTTCGGGATCCCGACCAATGGCCGTAATCGTCGATAATCAGAACGCCGCCAGTCGCCAGTCGCGGGTACAGAACCTCCAGTTCAAAACGTGTGGATTCGTACCAATCTGTATCAAGACGCAATATCGAGATTTGCTCCGGTAAGTTATCTCTCAGCGTCTCCATCACGTCGCCTTTCACAAAGCGGGCATGTTGCGTTGAAAGGCCTGCAGCTCCGAAGTTTTTGGAAACTTGTTCCAGTGACGCGTAACACCACCCTTTCTCATCACCAAATTCTTCCATTAATGCAGACGCGCTGTCTCCATTAACGTCAACGTCTGCGTCAGTAGGTGCGGTCATCCCCTCAAAAGTGTCGTAGAGCCAAAGATCACGTGATGCTCCCAGCGCTTCGAAGGTCAGGCCAGCAAGAATTGCGCTGCCCCCCATCCAAGTGCCGCATTCAACAAAGTCGCCAACGACACCTGACGTATGCACATATTTGCAAGCGTTATGAAGCGCGAACATCGCGTCTTTTCCTGTCATTGTAAAATCACGCGATTTCAAAAAAAGATCGGTGAACTGTTCATCTTCGTCGATGTCTCTGATTGGGTAGTCCACCAGATTTGCATCATGCGTTTTGGAGTAAACAATTTTGCGCGGAGGGAGGCTCATAGATTTATCACCGGGGTTAGAGAAAAGTGATCAGGGGTTATCCAGCGTTTGCTTCAGCGGTTTCGAAAGGTGACGAAACGGGTCACAGTTGAAACAAGTCAGTATTCTTTCTCAGCCGCTCTTGATAGCCATCTTTGAATGGATCGGAAAAACGTTCCCGAAGATCAGCACTGTCCCGGTATATTTCCCGAGCCCCCTTGGGCACTATTGTTCCATCTTCGAATACACTATAGCACCACCACCCCGACGGGATTAATGGGTCAGAGAAACGGGCAACTTCACGCTCATACCACGCCCAGGGTTCGTAAACTTCATAGTTTTCTTGGGCGTATCTTTCCGTCATCGCGTTTCCGAGTGGACCAAGTTTGGTGAAATGGTAGAATCGCAACGGCACACCATTTATCAACAGGTTTCCGTCACCCGCGATGGACATTGTTCTTTTGCTGAGATTCCAACTGGCGACATTGTATCTCGGATCGCGCAAAACATTTACGCTGTCGAAATAGCAAGGTATCAGGTTGCACCATTTCTGGTCGACAAAAACACCGATGTCCAGTCGATCATAGCACCATGTATTTAATCGTTCCGTCCACCAATCAGTGAAGGCGCGTGCTTCTTCATCATTTCGGACTGCCAAGAAACCGAGATTGTAGGTGCCGTAGTGTAGAGACGTAATTTCATTGTCACGTATGGCAATTTCTTCGGTGTCAGGAATAATTTGGTGAGGCGTAAGAACAATCGACCAATCATCCAACAAATCGACAACGGGCTGCATCGAAGAAAACACAGCAATATCAGGATCGAAATAGAAAATTTTTTCCACACCAGACTGATCCATGATGTGCTTCAGCGCCTGTCCCTTAACGGCAGTGTAGGCTTCAACGATATTGTGCTTAAACAACCACGGCTCAGTGATTTCACCATACAAGTCCTCGACCGTCACCAATCGGTCGAAGTCTTCGTCCTGAATCGAAAATTCAAACCCTACCGGCGCACGGTCTGTAAACACAGCCCAAATAACCCAATCCGGGCGCTGACGCCTGAGGGAACTCGCCAGAACACCGGCACGGTTAAGATAACTAAATGAAAAACTCGTATAAGTGTGTACAGTCATTTAGCTCTCGTTTCTTGAAGATGAGGAATGGCCATATCACTGATTTCCGAAGTCAGTACCTCTGCGGTGCGGCGCTGCCGAGCGTCGTCGACAAGCTTTTCACAGGCATCACTTTTTGCCCATGACAACAGATCGGCGCTGCTGTTCAACACAACCCCACGACCATTCGATTTGACCAGCTTTGCAACATTGCCAGACTTTTCATGAGTCACGACAAATGCTGAACTTGCCAGCGCCTCAGCTGTTGTCAGCGAGAACGTTTCCGGCCACGGCGCAAAATGCAGTACAAGATCAATACCGGCAGCCGCCAAAGCCCGTGTCATTGCACCAGATGTCTGGCTGGCCGTTACGTCCACCTCGTGTTTAACAACGCTGAGAGCCACGTCCATCCTGCCGAAATAGTGGAACTCAAACTTTGGGTTCAAAGCTTCGGATTCCACTAACGCTTTGAAGTCTTCCCAACCTTTGTGCGCCAGAGGCACACCCACAAATGCTATTCTGATCGGACCACGTTTTCCAGAACCAACTATAGGTAAGGGCGTCGGGCGTGGGTCACTTTTGATGACCATGTGTGGTTGTACAATCAGGTCCTGCAGTTTGTACCCGCTGGACTTAACCCACATATCAGCCGCGACCTGAGAAGGTGCTATACCAGTCACCTGGATGCGATCGAAAAAGCCCCGAAACCGCTGCATGTGCTCGGCGCGCGTCTGTCCAAAAACGCAGATGGTACATCCCTGCGATCCCAGATCAGGAGCGTCGCAGTAGCTAAGGTTGTTTCGAAGCAGCATATAGCTTTGGCAAGCCGCAAAGTAATCATGAAACCAAAAGTGCGCTTTGCCGTCACAACTTGCCTCGATCAATTGCGCGACTGCTTCGGGAGAGTGCCCAAGAAGATGATGAATAACGCAATTGAAAGATTGTCCTGCAGCGGCTCGCACAGTGGTCGCTACAATCAGGTCGGCGTATCTTGCCACTCCAATACACTCGCCATTTAAAACTAAACGAAAAACAGCGTTTTCTGTTTCGACATCTGGCAACAAGGCATTGCATGTCCTGACAGGATGAATGTTCAGATATTCCATTCCTGCTGCATCTGCTCGTTCTGCTTCAATTTGAATGCAAATCTGTGTGCCACCTGTTACTTCGCGATAGTTGTCGTGGCCAATCCCCAAAACTATCTGATCTCGGCCCGCAGCCAATGCGTCAGCAATCTTGGACGCATCAAGCACGGGTTCGATGTTCTTTGGCAACGGCGCCAAAACAGCTTCTGAACCATTCGCGCCGACGGCATCAAAATCTTTTACACGATGCCCCCCAGTCAAACCAAACGCGCCAGATACAGCCACTGGAACGTCACTTAACACCCCTTGCAGATCCGCCAACCTGTCCAAAGCTTGTTGCGGTAGATCTGAGGAATTGATGATATTTCGTGTGCCTCGACGATGCTTTTTGTTTGTTCGAAAATACAGCGCCCATGGCAGTTTCCGAACCCGTTTAGCCAGGCGAACAACATATTGATTGTCTTCTTTCCATGTCTCGAGCAAAGGCAGCAACTCGGTGAGTTCGGATTTCAAAGGAGATTGAAGGGTGGCCAACTGCGCACTCAAAGTTTTTATGTCATCCTTTAGTTTACAGGTTGTGGCCTTAAGCTTACGCAGCTTCTGTGCCACATCACATGGCGTAGCTGGCACCTCCATCAGAGGGGCAGAGTGCAATGCAGGCAGTGTTGATCGGAGATACTGCGGTTGCTGCAAAAGCAATAAGACAAGATCGTCGAGTGTAACGATCTCCGGTAAACGGTGCTTCTGAACGCGCTCTTGAAACACGTCCAGCTTTTCCTTAGGCAGGAACAACAGCCCGCATTCACTCCCGCCTGCAAAGATATCTTCGTTTGACCCGAAGAAATTATCCGACCGAAAAGCAGGCGTATTGAGACCAAAACTCTTGTAACCTTGTTCTGCCATGTGCTTGAGCACTGGCGCGCCGCTGGACAGGTCCAGCACTTCACAGAAAACAACAGGTCGGCTATGCGAAAGTAGTTTTGACGCGCCCCGCAGCGCACTCAGTTCGCCACCTTCCAGATCCAACTTGATGAAGGCAACTTCTCCCTTCACATCATCATCCAGGCTAACCATTGTCAGCGACCCGCTTTCGTCAGAGGCCGTAACCCGGGTTCCGCCCGCGTTTTCCTCAAAGCGCTCAGAGATTTGCCCCTTGCCTGACTGTTCGCCAAGTGCGACGGATCGCACATTAATGTTGGAAAATTCAGCAGCCTCAGCGTTCAGCTTCAAAACTCTTCTGTTTGCATCGAAGGGTTCAAAGCTGATGACTTGGCCATTTGGACCAACCCGGTCGGAAAAGGCACGGGAGTGTGTGCCGTAACATGCACCGCCATCGACAACTGTGTCATCGGCGTCGATAAAATCACACAAGATATCCAGCTCGGACTGAGCCCACTCACCGTAGGTGCGTAGTGAGTCTGATATCGTATCCCTCACATTGGGAAAGTGAATAGTACCATACCGCGTTGTTACCGACGAACTTGACTGTTCGGGCACGTCTAGTGCGTGATCATTCATCAACTGCTCCTTAGCGGCGGTCGGAAATTTCGCCCGAACTATCGCGGATTTGATACCACTTCAACACGTGTCAGTCTGGCTTCCTCAACTTAGGTGATTACCTGCTCGTGCAACCTAACAATCGACCAAGGGCTCGGAGTCGCTTTTTTCGGCAGCAATTGACAATCGAAGCGTTGAGCGGGCAGGTCCAAGAATAGAGTCCAGATTTTTGGCATAGTATTTCTCAGGTTTTAAGCTGACGGGGTCTTTCTTCACAGCCGCCGGATATATAACGAGAATAGGACAATGGTCGATATAGCGGCTTGGGGTCACAGGATTTGCTCTGCCTCCTGAATATTGGATCGTCTTAGGCTGGAGTTTTCCGCTAGATTTGCCTTGGCTGGGAGAGGAGCGGATGGCGATGAAAGCATCCAAATTCACGGACGCGCAAAAGGCGTTCATTATCAAGCAAGGCGAAGAAGGAACACCTGTTGCTGAGATCTGTCGGAAGGCCGGGATCAGCCAGGCAACATACTTCAATTGGAAGAAGAAGTATGCCGGGATGTTGCCGACGGACATGAAGAAGCTGCGTGAGTTGGAAGACGAGAACAGGCGGCTGAAGAAGATCGTCGCAGACTTGTCGCTGGACAAAGAGATGCTTCAGGATGTCATCAAGCGAAAGCTCTGAGGCCTGCTCGCAAGAGAACGCTGGTCGACGAGATCAGAGCTGATTGGCGGGTATCGATCCGGAGGGCCTGTGGGCTTATCCGGTTCGATCCGCGGACATATCGGCACAAGTTTCGTCGACGCGACCAGGCCGCGTTAGAACAGCGGATCAAGGAGATTTGTGAGACTCGTGTGCGGTTTGGCTATCGGCGCGTCCATGTGCTTCTGCTCCGGGATGGTTGGGAGATTAATGCGAAGAAGACGTATCGTGTTTACAAGGAGTTGGGTATGCAGTTGCGCAATAAAACCCCAAAACGCCGTGTGAAGGCAAAGCTTCGCGAAGACCGCAAACAGGCCGTGAATCCGAATGATGTTTGGGCAATGGACTTCGTGCATGATCAGCTGGCCACAGGTCGCAAGATGCGCATCCTGACAGTCGTCGACACATTCTCCCGCTACGTTCCTGTGCTGGACGCCCGGTTCAGCTACAAAGGCGAAGATGTCGTAGCGACTTTGGACCGCATTTGCCGCAAGACAGGTTATCCCAAGACGATCAGGGTCGATAATGGCAGCGAATTTGTCTCTCGGGACATGGACCTTTGGGCTTACCAGCGGGGTGTCACCATGGACTTCTCAAGGCCAGGAAAACCCACTGACAATGCTTACATCGAGGCGTTCAACAGCAAACTCCGATCCGAATGTCTGAACGCACATTGGTTCATGGGCCTTGCGGATACGGCCGAAAAGTTGGAGGCTTGGCGTAGAGACTACAACGAAGAAAGACCGCACAGCGCCATTGGGAATAACGTTCCAGCAGCGCTCATGAAATTGCCAGACGCATCCAGCCCGTCTGTGTGATCAAAGGGCGGAAAATCTAACCCCAAGCGGGGACACTTCCGGTAGCACAGCACAGACCCGCAAACTCTCGTTATGAATGAGGGAGCCTCAGAGGGCAGGTCAGATTTCAATAGACATCAGCGCCGCTCTTGCACAATGAAAAAAGATGAGCGCACTCCTGAATGGTAGAAGTGTTCACGGTTCAATCTGGTGGCCACAGATTTTCTAGGCCTGGATTACCGCCCCGCAGCGGCCGGCCTCCACGAAGCAAAAAAGTCGCAGGTTACCTTACGCTATTCATTGGCACCGGATGCCCTGTTAAAATAGAGATCTGTTTCAGGAATGCGCTTGTCCAACATTGGCAAACGTTCCTGGTTTAAATTCTGCGTTTTTCGAGGCTTGCCACATTAAGGACAACTTAATCGAGCAGCTTTGGTGCGAGAATGGTCATCGAAATTCAAGGCTCTCTTATGGCTAGAACAACCTTTGTACCAACCCCTCCGTCAAGCTCGCCAGTCAGTTCGATACAAAGTGGTGTCGCCTATGGAGATGGAAACCCGTCTACAGTGACCGTGATAACCTATGCCTTTGGAACCGATACTGGCTCCCAAGCATGGACAGAAGCACACAAAGACGAGTTTCGTGCTGCTCTCGCTAAAATAGAAGAAGTGGCAAACATTTCATTCGTCGAAACAACCGACACCGCCAACGCTGACTTAGTGGAAGTTATCGGTTCGAGTACTTTTTTTGGTGACCCCCGAACCCTTGGGTTTCACTATTCACCGTTCAATGGCCCATCGCTTGGCGCATACAATACCGCATATTGGAAGGCCAATTTCGGCCTTGGCGGCAACGGTGATCCGGGTGGATATTTCTTTACCACACTGATTCATGAATTGGGTCACGCACTGGGGTTGGGGCACCCCCACGACACCGGACTGAGCACAACGATAATGAGTGGCGTGACATCGGCGTTCAATTCTTTTGGCGCAGGAACCCTCAACCAGGGTGTCTACACTGTCATGTCGTATAACGACGGCTGGACGTCCATGAACGGGTCTCTGTTTGACAGGGCAACCTATGGCGGTTCCACCGGATTCGGTGCGCTCGATATTGCTGCTTTGCAGGCTATGTACGGCGCGAACACTACTTACAACGCTGGTAATAATACCTATGTTCTGCCTTCAGTTAATGTTGCGGGAACCGGATACCAGGCGATTTGGGACGCAGGCGGGGTTGATACCCTTCAACATATTGGCAGTTCGAATGCCCGGATAGATTTAACGCCCGCGACGCTTGACTACAGCGACACGGGTGGCGGTGTCGTCTCTTTCGTAGCAGGTATCCACGGCGGTTTCACAATTGCGCATGGCGTAATCATCGAGAACGCATCCGGCGGGTCGGGAAATGACGCCATAAGAGGCAACTCCGCTCAGAATACTTTGTGGGGAAACGGCGGGAACGACGCCATAACATCGGTATCCAATGGAACCAACGATAATTGGATCTATGCGGGTTCTGGCGACGACACAATTTTTTTAGCAGTAGGCTCGGGGGCTGACCAGGCTTTCGGCGAGCAGGGTAATGATGTGGCGGTTGTAGAGGTGAATGGTGGCTCATTTTTCGGAGGGGGCGGAATAGATACCGTTAGGTTCAACAGAGCTATTAGTACCTACCTGTTCTTCGACAATGGGGTATCATACGAGTTTCTTGATGTCGTCGCGCGGGTTTCATTTGCGATTGCCAGCGATGTAGAGCTCATTCAGTTCCAGGGCGGATCGCAGCAATACACCCAGAACAATATTCAGGCTGCGATGCAGCTGACGGATATCGACAATCAGGGCACGACACTCAAACACGCAGATCAGGGTATATACGTTCTGGACGCTGGCGGCGCAAACCTCGCTTTGATCAGGAACGGTCAGGTTATCGGCGACAGTTCGATATCAGGCTGGCAGGCCGTTCAAGCTGAAGCATCGGGCAATAGTTATCGAATCCTATGGCAAAACGTGAACGGGTCTTTTGGTGAATGGATCACTGATGGCTCGGGCCAGTATATTAGCAGCAAAGATCTCCCAAATGTTGCGAGTGTCGAGACATTCTACAACGTTGATCTCAACAATGATGGTACGATTGGCCATGTAACAACGACGATCGAAACCGACGGATCCACAACGCTCATTTATTCGACACAGAACGGGTACCAGATCAATGGCAACATCAACCTAACTCGCAACGGAGCAAACGCCGGGCCTAACAGCTATCCCGGATGGCAAGCCATACATGCCGAGGCGG
>NZ_JBXWQT010000016.1:0-5063 GCF_059612525.1 Ruegeria sp. SAZD013
TTGAAAGGCATCACAGCATCCCGCAGTCAAATCAAAGGACCAGCTACGCATCGGAAACGATTTGTGCAACACGCTCGCTTCGATTGGGTATTCGTATCTGTTTCCCTGGTCAACTGAACGAGGAGATCCCGCAGGATACACAGCAAAAGTCAGTTATTCGGCAGCGTCCACGCGAACCGTCCTGATGCCCGGATCGACGCGGCTGTAGGCAGCCAACAGTCGCGCTGTCCACTTTTGCGAAATATAGTCGGCCATGAAGCGTGACGGCGCGACAAGAACAACGCGCCCCCCTGCCCTTTCTGCTTCGGACAGATGTTGAAACCAGCTGGCCCATAGTTCTGGATCGCGCCCGTGAAGAATCGCCTGAACCTGAGACCACACATCCCCTTCGGTGCTTTCCGGGGCATTTGGTTTGGTCGCGAAAGGAATAACATTCGTTTCAGGTTCTGGCACGTCGGTCATCCGGGCTTGAAAGTCTGTTCCGATAACAGGCCAAACCTCTTCGGTGTCTATCAGGATTTGTTTCAGGTCAATCTCGTACACAGCAACACGACCCCGCGCAGCAGGCCGTTTTACCGTTATCCAACCTAATGCGCGAAATCTGGACATTTCGCGCTTTACTGTTCTTTCGTTCACTGTCCACAGGCGCGCAATTTCTTCCCGCCCAATGGATAATTCGTTGTTACGCCAGTTATATCGGGTCGTAATCAACGCAATGATACGCAGAATACTTCGTTGCCGGTGCTTGTCGCCTGACAGCGCATGAACGGTCAGTGCGGACAGTATATCATATTTTAAAGCCGGCGCATTTCGCCCGACCGGTTTCGCAAGCTGCATACCCGTTCTCACCGCTCTGTCTGCCTCAGGCGGGTGTGTCCCGCCAATCTCGCGCCGTTTGCCAACGCTTTTCACCATCTTGGGATAATTAGCGTCCAAAGCTTCGATTCTGTCAAGAAGAGACTGGAACTTCGCCTGATCTTGTGCGGATCAATCTCAAAAAACTAAAAGAAATTTGGTGAAGTATTGGTGATGGGGGTCATTCTGGGTGTCCCCCTATCGGCCCTTTATGTCCCCCTATATGTAGCATTTCTTGCCAGAATGCCCCCCTATATACTGGTCGCCGGGGGCCTTCCGGGCCTTATGGTATTCACAGGGTCCGCCGAATCGCTTCGTAGGGTTTAAGGCCTTGTTTTCTTACCCATGGGTAAGAGCGCACCCTCATCATAATTTCTTTTGCGTAAAGTGCAAATCAGGCGTAAATAGGAAACGAGCAGAAATTTACGTTCCAAACTACGAGACCTGAGGCATGTACACGCACGAAGACCTGAACGCATTGCGCAATCAGTCCCTCAAATTGCAGGGCTGGATTCGCCAGCAGACCTTTAGCCCTGAGATGGAGAAAACGCTCCGCCGGTTTTCCAGTTGGGAGGTGTCCGAACTGATCTTCCGGGTTAACCAGTCGACCTTTCGCGGAAAGCTTGCAGCCGATCCTTCCCTGCCTGGCGGAGAAGTTGAGCCCGACGGGCGTCAGCGCTGGTTCAGCCTGGAAGAGGTGAATGAGCTGCGGCGACGGCTCAAGATTAATCGCAAGTCCCTGATGCCCCCTCGCCCTGAAGGCAAGCGCGCCATTCGTGCGGCTGTCGCAAACTTCAAGGGAGGCGCGGGAAAGTCGACCGTGGCGCTGCACCTCGCCCATGCGGCCGCCCTGGACGGGTATAGGGTCCTCGTGGTGGATTTCGACCCTCAGGCAACATTGAGCCATTCGATGGGCCTGACGGATGTGGCCGAAGACTACACGGTTTGGGGGATCATGGCGCGCGACCTCATTCGTGAGACAGAGCGCATGAATAACCGCCCCGCCGCTGCGGAATCGGGAACCACCCTGCCCCGCCGGGAGTTGCCGTCCGCGATAACGGACATGGGCCTTGGTGATCTGCGAATTGGTGATTTCATCAAGAAGACCTCTTGGTCGACGATCGATGCGATACCTTCCTGTGCGAACGCAGCCTTTGTTGAATTTGCGTCGGCCCAGTACCGGCACCTGAATCCCGAATGGTCCTTCTTTGCGTCGGTTTCCCGGTATCTGGATCAGATTCCTGATGATGCTTATGACCTCATTCTGTTCGATTGTCCGCCCGCAATCGGATACCAGTCTATGAATGCGGTCTTTGCCGCTGACATGCTTTATATCCCTTCTGGGCCCGGATATTGGGAGTATGACTCGACCACATCGTTCATCGGCCAGTTGGCAGAAGCGTTGGAAGATCTGGCTTATGGGTTCGACAAGACCTTACCCACGGGTAAGATTGGATTGCCCAAAACCTTCTGTGAGTTGCGGTTCCTGTTGACGCGGTATGAACCGGGCAATGCGCTCCATCTGGCGATGTTTGATGCCTTTAAGAAGGTCTTTGGCGAACATGTCGCTCAGCACCCGGTGGAAATGACCCGTGCGGTGGAGCAGTCGGGACGTTTTCTGAGTTCGGTTTACGAAATGGACTACCGCGAGATGACCCGCGAAACCTGGCGGCGTGCCCGCTCGACTTTTGACAATGTGTATGAGGAATTCCGGGGCGTAATGTTATCGGCCTGGGACAAGGTGGAGGATGACGCATGAGCCGCAAGCGGAGAATGTTCGATATTGACCTACCGGCTATGGATGACATTCCTGTTGGTAAAGTACCGGACAAAGTTTTTGAAAAACGACGCGGTCCAATGGCCGCGGCAATTTCGGAAAATGCCGACGCTTTACGTGATCAGCAATCGACGGAACAATCCATCCGCGCCGAAAACGACCGTCTTGCACATGAACTGGTTCGGCTGAGAGCCGAAGGTTTGGTGACAGAACGGGTGTTGCTGAATGACGTTGTCACAGAAAAACTGACGCGAGATCGCAAACCAGGTCCTGATCCGGAACTGGATGAACTCAAAGATTCGATCCGGGACATCGGCTTGTCCAACCCGATCCGTCTGGAACGCAGGTCGGACGGGCTGTATGAATTGATCCAGGGCATGCGCCGTTTGTCCGCCTATCGTGCTTTGTACGATGAGACCGGGGACGAAACCTACGCCAGAATTCCAGCGGGGATTTCTGACGCGGGTGATCTGGACAACAGTTACCGGCGCATGGTTGACGAAAACCTGATCCGAAAGGATATCTCATTTGCGGAAATGGGCGCCCTCGCCCGTGCATATTCCGAAGACCCAGCGAATGACTGTCCGGATGTCGACAAAGCGGTTTCCACGCTGTTTAAGTCTGCCAGCTATACTAAGCGTAGCTATATCCGGTCTTTCGCCAGTTTGTTGCTGATGCTGGACAAAGTTCTGATCCACCCGAACGACATTCCGCGAAACGTGGGCGTTGAGCTAAAGCGCAAGTTCGACGCGACGCCGGGTCTGGTTCGCCAAGTGAGCGAGGCACTGAAGAGCGAGCCTAATCGGGATGGTACGCGCGAGGTTGCAATTCTCAGGTCATTTCTGGCTGAGCCAGAAGCCACGTCTTCAAGTAAGTCGGATGCAGTCAGCGCAGGTAAACCGCGCCGTGCGAAAACAACATTTCAGGTCTCGGGTAGGGCTGGGATCGCAAAATGCGCTGCCTCAAGTGGACGGATCGAGATCCGGTATGATCTGGATTTCACACGCGTTGATCGAAGCAAGCTGGAAGCGGCGATTGCCGCGCTGATCGATGCGCTTCCCGAAGAAGACGACCTTACCCACGGGTAAGATCATGGGCCAGCAAAGCGGGAAAAGGCGTCGGAAAGGTTCCGGCGCCTTTTTTTTGGCGCGCTGGGGCAGGGGGCTTGTTGGCATCGTCGGATACATCGCCTGTCCAAGCTGAACCGGACGTCACGGGCACTGAAGCGAACAAAGCAACCGACATGTTAAGACTTGTTCTTAAGTCGAGTTCGAGATTTCCCAAGATATCGAAATTTTGCAAAAGGAGTTTTATAGCATTTACGGCCGTCCAGTCGGAAACTAGAGGTGGCGCGGAGGCGTCGCGCTTTCACCGCTGACCAGCAGAACGCAACCCTTGAAACACAGTACAAGCATCAAAACAGGGTTTGCAGCTGTTCATATTTCAGGCGTAAATTACACTATATATAGGTATCAGGTACAGTTCTTTTACAAAATATGCTAAGATCCTTGGCTTAGCGGACTGAACAGAAGTTGCTTATCCAAAGTGCTGCGGAACGGACTTTGTTCGTGGTTCTGAGGCAACTAAATGCGTCCCACGACATCAGTTCTGACCAAATGACCACTGGCACCTTCGGGTGCCAGCTTTACCACGGTAACAGCTGAAAAATCTTAGGAAGCAAGGCTAAGGAGAAGGGGAGGGGGGGCTTGATCTGAGCAGATAACACGCCTCATCTTTTTTCTTGAGGCGTTTGTATAATTATAGGAATGTATTCGAAAAAATCGAAAGCAGAACAGAGGAGTAGGCGTCAAATGGCCGGGAAGTTCGAAATATACAAAGACAAGGCCGGGGAATTTCGGTTTCGTCTGAAAGCCGGGAATGGTGAAATCATTCTGGCCAGTGAAGGATATGTTCAAAAGGCAAGTGCCACGAACGGGATCGAGTCAGTCAAGAAGAACGCACCGGATGACGAGCGGTATGAACGCAAGGAAACCAAGTCCGGCGGTCACATGTTCAATTTGAAGGCCAGCAACGGGCAGGTCATCGGCACCAGCGAGAGCTATACCAGCGCTTCTGGGCGGGATAACGGGATCGAGTCGGTCAAGCGGAACGCACCGGACGCACGTGTCGACGACCTGACCTAACTTGGCGCGGTAACGCCCTGCCACTCCTATAGGTGCAAACTGCGACGCCGGGATGCGTGGACGCATCTCGGGTAACTCGACTTCGCCACCGAGGCCGTTTGCCCGGGATTGCCGTTACCTACGCGAGTTCAGTCAAGGAATCCGCACCTGCCCTTGTATCCGAAGTCTTTAGGGTCGCTGAAAATACCCCGACTGAGCCGGGGTCTTTTAGAGCGTGTTGCACAAATCGTTTCCGATGCGTAGCTGGTCCTTTGATTTGACTGCGGGATGCTGTGATGCCTTTCAAA
>NZ_JBXWQT010000017.1:0-8801 GCF_059612525.1 Ruegeria sp. SAZD013
CGCGGGATGGAGCAGCCCGGTAGCTCGTCAGGCTCATAACCTGAAGGTCGTAGGTTCAAATCCTACTCCCGCAACCAGCGATACAGAACGGCCCGAAGCAACTGCTTCCGAGGCCGTTTTTTGTTGTCCCAACGCCAACAAGCCGGCCAGTTCCCCAACAAGTTCAATTGCAAGTTCACCACTCTCCGGGATCAGACGTATCTCCGAGAGGAGGCTGCGAATGATCATTCCCGCCTCTGGCCGGGTCGTTGGGACATTCAGGGCTTCTGTCAGATTGGAAACTTTGGCCCTATATTGATCAGACAGACCGGGATGCAAAAGAACTGGGTTCTCTGGTTCCATGTCGGCTAGGTCTGCCGCCAATTTGGCCTTGCGGTGCGTCCGTCGTCAGGGATTTTGGGACAGATTGGTGCCTGAGGTAAGAGAGGATCTGGCGCATCTGTTTGGTTTGATTATGCGGCGGATTTGCGGTGAAGCAAGCGCCGCGTTTCGATGGTTTTCTGTTTGATCCTTTCTCGTTGTTTCAGAATGGTCTGTCCGCGTCCGAAGTAGACATCAGCGGGCGTGAGGTTTTGGAGGCTCTCGTGATAGCGCCGGTGGTTGTAGTGATCGACAAAGGCGTCGATCTGCTGCTGAAGGTCGCCGGGCAGATAGTGGTTCTCCAATAAGATGCGGTTCTTGAGAGTCTGGTGCCAGCGCTCGATCTTGCCTTGGGTCTGTGGGTGATATGGCGCGCCTCGAATATGATCCATTTTCTGATCTTCCAGCCATTCGGCAAGCTCACCAGAGATGTAGCTGGACCCGTTGTCGCTGAGCAGCCGCGGTTTGTGCAGCACGGTTCCTTCAGCCGCCATCCATCGATACGGCGAATTGCTGCGTTCGCATTCCGCCTTGCAGGCATTCGAATTGCGTCAGACTATCCGAAGCGCTGGTTCCTGAAACACAGCAAAAAAATGTAGCATTTTATCAGAATACTTTTACCTTGTGGTCAAATTTGGGGGAAGATGAATGCTCGACATCATCATTAGACAAGCCCAACTGCCGGATGGCCGAGGGCCGTTGGATATTGCGATCAAGGGTGACCGCGTCGCAGAAATTGCCCCCAAGATCAAGGCCGAGGCAGGCGAGGACATTGATGCGGCTGGGCGATTGGTTTCGCCCCCGTTTACCGACCCGCACTTCCATATGGATGCGACCCTGAGCCTTGGAACGCCTCGCATGAATGCCTCGGGCACACTGTTGGAAGGCATCGCGCTTTGGGGTGAGCTAAAGCCTCTGCTGACACCCGAAGCAGTAATTGAGCGCGCCATGCGATATTGCGACCTTGCCGTATCGCAGGGATTGCTGGCCATCCGTTCGCATGTGGATGTTTCATCCACACCTTTGGTTGGCGTTGAAGCGCTGTTGGAGGTCCGCAAGCAGGTCGCTCCCTATATTGATCTGCAACTGGTAGCATTCCCGCAAGATGGCCTTTACCGCGCAGAGAATGCAGAAAAAAACTTGATCCAAGCCCTTGATATGGGTGTCGATGTAGTGGGCGGTATCCCTCATTTTGAGCGTACGATGTCGGAAGGTGCCCGGTCGGTCAGGAGACTGGCCGAGATAGCGGTGGACCGAGGCCTGATGCTGGATTTGCATTGCGATGAAAGCGACGATCCAATGTCGCGCCACGTGGAAACCTTAGCCTATGAGACCACGCGCCTTGGGCTTGGCGGGCTGGTGACGGCAAGTCATGTCACCGCGATGCACTCGTATGACAACTACTATGCATCGAAGCTCATACCTCTGATCGCAGAAAGCGGCATGAACGTGGTGCCCAACCCGCTCATCAATATAACGCTGCAAGGTCGCTCGGATACCTATCCGCGTCGTAGGGGGCTGACCCGAGTGCCAGAGCTGCGCGCGGCGGGTGTAAATGTCGCCTTCGGACAGGATTGCACGATGGACCCGTGGTATTCGCTTGGCTCCGCCGACATGTTGGAAGTGGCTCATATGGGCGTGCATGCCGTGCCGATGACATCCCGCGAGGCGATGGAGTGGGCGTTTACGTCCGTTACTCAGAATGGTGCCAAAGCAATGGGCTTGCCCGACCCGACGATCCGCGAAGGCGGCCCTGCCAATATGGTAGTGCTGCAGGCGCAGGACCCGATTGAAGCAGTTCGCATGAAAGCCACCCGGCTTGCCGTTATCAAAAACGGAAAGGTGCTGGCCCGCACAGAACCACGAATGGCCGCGCTTTCTTTGCCTGGCCGTCCCACGACCCTGGATCCCGCAGATTACGCGCCCAGGCCCAATACTTAGGAAGTTCATTAACAAGAAGAATTGCCACCAACAGAAGAGGATCTAACAATGAAACTCACCACAACCCGCCGTCAACTGATGGTCGGCGCTGCGGCCACGCTGGCCCTGCCGGCTTATATCCATCGCGTGAACGCGCAATCTGCGATCCGCGTCGCCGGAGTGCACATGTCTCCGGTTGAAAATGCATGGAACAGCCGCATTCACCTGGCGATGCAGGAAGCCGCCGACGCTGGCCTGATAGAGTATGAGTTTTCAGAAGGAGTAGCGCCGACCGACTATCCCCGCGCGATGCGCGAGTATGCCGAGGGAGGTGCGCAAATCATCTGGGGTGAATCTTATGCTGTGGAGCGTGAAGCACGCGAAGTGGCGGGTGACTACCCCGACACCGCGTTTCTGATGGGGTCTTCCGGTGGGCCAGAAGGTGACAACTTCGGTGTCTTTGGCACACGCAACCACGAGGCAGCCTATCTGGCTGGTATGCTCGCGGGTCATATGTCCGAAAGCAATGTCTATGGTTCGGTCGGGGGTTATCCGATCCCCGAGGTGAACCTTTTGATCAATGCTTTCCGCATGGGCGTAAGCGAAGTGAACCCAGACGCCACCTTCGTCAACGGCTTTATCGGTGCATGGTTCGATCCGGCCCGCGCACAAGAGGCTGCGATTGCCCAGATTGATGCGGGTGCAGACATTCTGTTTGGTGAGCGCATTGGCACTGCGGATGCGGCCCAAGCGCGAGGTGTGAAGGCGATCGGTTCGCTTATCGATTATACCCCGCGATACCCGGGCACGGTTTTTGCCAATGCAATCTGGAATTACGGTCCCACAATCGAGGCCATCGTGGCGGATGTTCAGGCCGGTAATCCAACAGGTCGTAACTACACGGAATATTCCTTTATGGCCCATGGCGGCAATGAGCTGATTTATGTCGCCGATGAAGTGCCTGCCGACGCCATCCCGGGGATGGAGGCCAAACAGGCCGCTATTCAATCCGGTGAATGGGACGTTCCGATTGACGAAAGCGAGCCCTCCTGATCCCGAGGGCTTTGACGTGACCGATGCCACAGCTCTTGCAGCTGCCATCACGGCAGGGCAGATCTCTGCCTGCCAACTGATGGAGTCCAGCCTTGCCGCCTGCCACGCACGGGCAGATTTGGGGGCCGTGGTATATCTGGACGAAGATATGGCCCGCGATGGGGCAAAGGTTGCAGACGCTTTGCCACCAGACCAGCGCGGGCCATTTCATGGGGTTCCGTTTTTGGTGAAAGACCTCGGCAGTTTCGCAAAAGGGCTGCCTGCGGCGGCAGGATCCGCGGAGATCCGTGCGCAATGTCGTAAACCCGATAGTGACAGCCACCTGCTGCAACGTCTTCGCCGAACCGGCCTGATCCCTTTCGGCTTGACCGCAACACCTCCCTTTGGCCTTTCCCTGACATGCGAACCCGATGGCATGGCGGCGACCCGCAATCCATGGAACCCTGCGTTGACACCCGGTGGTTCATCCGGTGGCGCCGCAGCCGCGGTTGCAGCTGGTATTGTTGCAATTGCTCATGCCACGGATGCAGCCGGGTCCATCAGGGTTCCCGCTGCGTGTTGTGGCTTGACCGGGCTCAAGCCTTCTCGTGGCGCGGTGCCCGGAGGCCCTGATTTTGCCAATCACCTGATGGGCATAGCGTCTGAACTGATCCTTTCGCGGTCGGTCCGCGATGTGAAGACCGCCTTTGACGCGGTAGCCCAGCCCATGGCCCCGGTAAATCTGCCAGAACGCCCCCGCGTCGCATTGGCATTGCCGGAGCGTTGCGGTGCCGACCAGTGCAAGGCCGCGAAAAGTGCTGCCGACGCGCTGCGCGATGCAGGCTGTGAGGTGTGCGATATTCGTGCCCCCGACCGATTGGGGGATGAGGCACACGCAATCGCCCGAACCATACTTGCTGTTTCCTTGGCCGAGTGGCTGACTGCGCTCAGGATCTCTGATGATAAGATTTCACCGCTTGCCGCGACCATGGCTGCCGAGGGCCGTGCGACACCGGCCACAGCGCTTTTTGCGGCCTCACGACAGCTCGCACGTCTGACAAATCGATCTCGCAAGCTTTTTAAGTCTGCCGATACCGTCCTGATGCCGATCCTCTCGTCTGCACCGCCCGTTGTAGGCACTTTGGATCTGTCCGGCACCTCCCCAGACGATCACATGGCGCGGCTCGAGGCTTTTGCCCCGAACGCCGCACTTGCAAATGTAGCGGGCTTGCCAGCTTTGGCGCTGCCTTTTGGCATGGCAAATGGTCTTCCACTCGGCGTTCAACTGATTGGTCCCCCCGGCTCGGATTTTGCGCTGCTGAAACTTGGCGCACTTGTCGAAGACCGCGCGCCCGCAATCACTTTTCCGCACCCAATCGCAGGCCTGCCCGCATGACCAAGGTTCTGGAACTAAACGGCATTACCAAGCGTTTCGGAACGCTTACCGCAAATGACGATGTGACCCTCACATTAGAAGGCGGGGAAATTCTTGCTCTGTTGGGCGAAAATGGTGCGGGTAAGACGACGCTGATGAATATCCTGTTCGGCCATTACGCAGCCGATAAAGGCTCGGTCAGGGTGTTTGGAAAAGAGCTGCCCCCAGGCCTGCCGCGTGCAGCGATCGAGGTGGGTGTGGGGATGGTACACCAGCACTTCACGCTTGCGGGCAACCTCACGGTTCTGGAAAACGTCATGCTTGGTTCCGAACCCTTGACGCGCGCGCGTTCCGCTCGTGGCGAGGCGCGCAAAAAGCTGTTGCAGATCTCTGAGCGGTTCGGCTTGCCTGTGAACCCCGAGGCCAAGGTTCGGACGCTTTCCGTTGGTGAACGTCAACGGGTCGAGATTCTGAAAGCACTCTATCGCGACACACGTATTTTGATTTTGGATGAACCGACTGCCGTTCTGGCCCGGCCCGAGGCGATGCGCCTGTTCGAAACGCTGCGTGATATGACAAAAGAGGGCCTCTCGCTTATTTTCATCAGCCACAAGCTGCATGAGGTCATGGCAGCCTCTGACCGTGTGGCGGTGCTTCGTGGCGGCAGGATGGTCGCGGAACGCAAAACACCCGAAACCACACCAGAAGAGTTGGCGGAACTGATGGTTGGCCGCAAGGTTGAGCGTCCCGTACGTCAAGACCATGAGATTGGAGCGCCAGTCCTGATCGCAAAGGACGTGAGCGTGGAAGAAGACGGTGATTTGCGGCTGGATGATGTGTCTTTCGCTGTCCATGCCGGTGAAATCCTCGGTATCGTCGGCGTTTCAGGCAATGGTCAGTCCTCCCTCGGTGCGCTGCTGTCAGGATTGGCACACCCAAGTGCGGGTCAGTTAACACTCTTGAACGAAGATATCAGCCATCTGGGTCCGCGCGGCATGATCCGCGCGGGCGCAGGCAGGGTGCCTGAAGACCGGCACGCAGAAGGCGTTGTGGGCGAATTGAGTGTGTGGGAAAACGCGGTGCTTGAGCGCTTGCGCACACCGGGATTTTCGCACCGCGGCTTTGTTCGACAACGCGCCGCCCGGGAATACACTGCGGGGCTGATAGAACGTTTTGATATCCGCGGCGCCAGCCCCGACACGCGAACAAGGCTGCTGTCCGGCGGCAATATGCAAAAGCTGATCCTTGGCCGGGTTCTGACCAATGGGCCGCGTTTTGTGCTCGCAAACCAGCCAACGCGTGGTCTTGATGAAGGTGCAATTGCTTCAGTTCATGCCGAGCTTTTGGCAGCACGGGCCGAAGGTGCCGCAATCCTGCTCATCTCAGAAGAATTGGAAGAAGCTGTAGCCCTGTCAGACCGAATACAGGCCATCGTAAAAGGTCGCTTGTCAGAATCGATATCGACTGATGAAGCCGACCCACAACGCCTTGGCCTGATGATGGCAGGTGTCTGGAAGGAAAATGATGATGCGGCTTGAACGACGCTCACATGTGCCGCTGCATCTTGCGATCATTGCACCACTGGCCGCGATCTTTGCTGCATTGCTTTTGGCCGCCGGTCTCATCGCTGCTGCTGACGTAAATCCTCTAACGGCTTATGGCGAAATGGTGAATGGCGCGTTCGGCTCGCGCCTTTCCATCGCCGAGATGTTGACCCGCGCCACTCCGCTTATCTTTACGGGACTTGCCGCAGCTGTCGCCTTCCGAGCGCGGCTTTGGAACATCGGGGGCGAGGGACAGTTCTTTGTTGGGGCGCTAATCACGGCTTGGATCGGTCATTCACTCGGGGTTCCAGGGTGGATAGGTATTCCGATCTTGATGTTGGCGGGCATGGCGGCAGGCGCGGCCCTTTTGGCAGGACCTGCCTTTTTACGCTTACGTTTCGGCGTGGATGAGGTGGTGACAACCCTGCTGCTCAACTTCATCGTGATCCTTTTTGTTGGCCTCATGATTGAGGGCCCTATGCGCGATCCGCTGGCCTTTGGGTGGCCCTCTTCGGTGCCCGTAGACGGGGATTACCGCCTTCCGGATCTGATCCCCCGTACACGTCTCCATATCGGGCTGCTTGTTGCTATCGCAGCGGCAAGTGCTGTTTGGCTGATTTTTGCGCGTACTGTTGTTGGCGCTGAAACACGCGCCGCAGGCTTAAATGCCAGTGCCGCTGCCTTTGCCGGAATTTCTCTGCCCCGAACGATCATGGGTGTTGCCTTGCTTTCGGGCGCGCTGGCAGGGCTTGCCGGGTCTGTCGAAGTCTTGGGGGTCACTGCGGGGGTCACCACCACTATGAGCCCAGGATTTGGTTATGCAGGCATTGTCGTCGCCATGCTCGCCGCTTTGCATCCGGCCGGAGTGGTCGCTGCCGCTGTATTCGTCGCCACAGTCTTTGTCGGGGCCGACGCCATGAGCCGTGCGACGAGTGTACCCAGTTTCATTGCCGATGTGATCGTGGCGCTGTGCCTGCTCACCATGATCGTGGCCCTTCTTTTCACAACCTACCGGGTGCGCCGATGAGCGATGCAATTGATCTGCTGCTGAATACCAGTCTTTGGGCTTCCGTGCTGCGTATTGCGACACCGCTCATATTTGGTGTTCTTGGTGCGTTGCTTTGCGAACGTTCGGGCGTGCTCAATCTGGGAATCGAGGGGATCATGACCATGGGGGCGATGAGCGGTTGGCTTGTCGTCTACATGGGCGCGCCATTGCTTGCAGGCCTCATTTTTGCAGCGTTTTGCGGCGCGGTGATGGGATTGCTTCATGCTATGCTGACAGTTCCACTTGGGCTTTCGCAACACGTCTCAGGGCTGGGCATAACGCTGTTTGCATCCGCTTTAGCCTATTACCTGTACAGGTTACTTGTTGAGGTGGGAGATCTGCCTCCTACGATCGAGGCATTTAAGCCGCTCGATTTTCCGGTCCTGTCAGATATTCCCGTTCTGGGACCGATCCTTTTTAACCAAGCTTTGCCGACCTATCTGGCGCTCACTGCGGTGGCTGTGATGGCCTATGTTCTTGCCCGTACGCCTTTGGGGTTGGCCATTCGTATGACCGGAGAGAACCCTCATGCGGTTGAGGCGCAGGGGCTGAACCCGATCCGTATCCGTATCGGCGCAGTTGTTGTCGGGTCAGCTTTGATGGCGGTTGGCGGGGCCTTCCTGACTACAACGGCGTTCAACAGCTTTTTCCCGGGCATGGTGCAGGGGCGCGGTTGGATCTGCATCGCATTGGTAGTCTTCGCTGGCTGGCGGCCCGGTAAGGCTTTGATTGGCGCGATGTTGTTCGCTTTCTTCGATGCCTACCAACTGCGATTGCAGACAACGGTTGAGGGTGTGCCATATCAGTTGTTCCTCATGGCACCGTATGTACTTTCGATCGTTGCGCTGGTCCTTGTCGCCCGCAGAGCCGAAGTCCCAGCGGCGTTGATGGCACCCTACCGACGCGGCGAACGTTAGTGGCATATTTTCGAACATATTGGCCAGGAAACGATAAAATCATCAAAATAAACATCTACTCGACCAGACAATGAAGAGCTGGGCACGAGACCTTAACCACATTCCAGAAAACTCTTGACACTATCTATATATTAACGCTCCGGCGTCATTCAGTCGCGCAGATTGAAATCCGGTCTCAAGGCTACTTGAATGTCTGCGTTCGAATATTCGACCTGACAGGCTCACGCACGCAGCGAATGGCCGGTTTCCGCCCGACCTTCGAATACTGGTCGGGCGAAGCGCCATGCTGATCGTGTCTGCTTTCGGGCTGACTGCTGTCCTCCGGACTAAAAATGCGGATGGCCGCAAAGTCCGCTCCTTGATTGCCGAAACCGAGCGCAGCGAAAGGGTAGTATAGATTTAGCTGAATTTCACACCGATGAGTGACCGAAAACGAAAAACCCTCTGCGATGCGACAAACCGTGTGCCGCACCTGCGAGCAAATGCTGCGTCAGCAAATACCCGAAAGGGCAACGGTAGCTTAGTCCGGAGGGTGTGTGAAAACTCCCCTATTTTGACCGGACTGATGGTATAATTTCCGTATTCGGTACGGAGGTTGTTGATGA
>NZ_JBXWQT010000018.1:0-136247 GCF_059612525.1 Ruegeria sp. SAZD013
TGATCCCAAGCCAAAAAGGACACAAAAGTCAAAACCGATTGGAGGCTCCGAGATCAACCAAGTTTCCACACACCCTCCGGACAAACCGGACTTGTGCAGGCGCAGCGAACGTGAGTGTGAGAGGTATTCGCGGGCGCAGCATTGCACTTACAGCGATGCAGCAAGTTTCCCCAGACTGATCTTTTGAAGCTCTCTAAATTCGCTAAAAGGAGACTACATTTGCACGACGATGTATTCGTCCAATTAGGAGAATGGGATGGCAACGACCATAGTGTCGCCAGTTTCTGGCTGCACAGACCCGGACCGGACTGCGAGCTGGTGATCGCGTAGAGTACTCATGAGAGCTGCCTTCGGAGCCTAGCATCGTCAAAAGGCATAAAACCTGGGTCGGTTTGCCCGTTTAAGTTGGGACATTTTCACAGCCCTAACTCTAAAAAACACCAACATTTACTATCATCAATCTTATTAGAAGAATGCGTATCAAGGGAATCGATGGCGAGAAAATCTGGGCTCATATCCATCAACAGAAAAACAGGGGATAAATCAGGGGATACACAAGGTACCGCTCTGAAAAACATTATATTACAGAATCTTATCATGTAAAGTGGTGCCCCCACACGGACTCGAACCGCGGACCTACTGATTACAAATCAGTTGCTCTACCAGCTGAGCTATAGGGGCATTGGCAGTCGATTACTTCGTCCGACAGAGGACTGCAACCCTCATTTTTGACTCGAACTTGGGGATTGCCCGTTTTCCTGAGAAAGTGCAGAAACCGCGGGGTTGGTTCGTTGCAGATTTTCATGCGACGCAAAGACATAGAATGGGATGGACACAGCCCCTGAGGGTAAAAGGACTAAAGATGCAGGTAGTAATCCATGCCGGGGCCGCCTTTGCCGATGAAGGGCAAGTGCTGTCCTCGCTTTCGGCAAACAAGCAGGCCTTGGTGGATTGCCGTGCTGCGATCTTGGGGCCACGCGGCGGGCGTCAGTTTGTCAAGGTTCTGTCTGATGCTCTTGCTCAGGATTTGACTGATTCAGAAACGCAGGACGGGCTGCACGCCCTTCTTCCAGATGATCCAAATGTTGATCGTGTCATCCTCTCGAACGACAAGTTCTTTGGCCCAACACGCTCTGCCCTGCAACATGGACAGATTTACCCTTTTGCCGGGCAGCGGACAGCCTATGTGCAAACCTTGCTGGAGGATGCTCAAGTTGAATTATTCGTCGGTCTGGTGAACCCTGGGATTTTCATACCCAAGGTCCTGATGTCGATCCATGAAGATCACCGGCAGGAGATTCTGACCAGCACCGATCTGAGCTGCCTGAGCTGGTTGAGCATGATCGAAGATCTGCGCGATCTTGCGCCTCAGGTGCAGCTCACTTTGTGGAAGAATGAACACTTGCCACTGATTCTGGGGGATATCATGCGCGCAATGGCGGGCCTGCCCGGTGACGCTCCTCTGGTGGATGAGTATGCGTTGCTGTCGTCGCTTCTGACTGAAACCGGTCAACGGCATGTTCTGGACATCGTGCGGGGCAGCAACGGCCTCGACAAAGATACTCAACGCGAAGACCTTGCGCGGATATTGGAAGACCACGCCCGGCCCGATGAGGTCGAAGAGGAACTTGATCTGCCCGGCTGGAACGCCGACATCGTTGACGCATTTACAGAGCTTTACGAGCAGGATCTGGCAGTCATCCAGACCATGCCAGGTATCCGGGTACTGTAACCTTTCTTTCGCGGCTGCACCCTTACTGATGCCTTTTCGTTTGCCGGATGATCCAGTCCGCAAATGCTTGTACGGCTTCGTTCCTCTGCCCGGTTGGTGTGGCAATGAAATATGCGCTGCCCGAGGTATTCGCCAGTTGCCCGGTCTGGACCAGCGCGCCCGACGCCAACTCGGCCTCGATCAGGTAGGACGGCAAAATCGCAGCCCCAAGCCCGGCAACTGCGCCTTCGATCAGCATCGAGAACTGATCAAAGCGCATTCCTGGAAAAACCGTTCTGGCCTCAAGTCTATGGCTGGCATGATATTCGGACCACAGCCCGGGCCGCGAGGTCAGATGCAACAGCGGCAGATCGAACACATGCTGTTCCTCGAACGTCCGTTGGTCGCCCAACAACACAGGCGCAGCCGCTACAACAAGTTTTTCCGGGAACAGCTTGCGTAGCCGCGCACCGGGCCAGTCTTCGTGCCCAAAGTGAATGGCAAGGTCCATGCGCCGCTCTTCCAGGCTGAACGGCGTCGTGTAGGAATGCAGATCCAGTTCGATCCCCGGATGCAGGTGCTTGAAATCCGGCAGTCTGGGCACCAGCCACCGTGTCGCAAAGGTGGGCAGGACCGCCAAGGTCAGCAACGACGCACCGTCACCGGCCGCGATCGCACGATTGATCGTACCGTTCAGCCGCTCAAGGTCGCCTGCAAGTTCTTCAAACAAAGCGCGACCCGCTTTCGACAAGCGAACCGCACGTCCGACCCGGCGAAACAGCGTCACCCCCAGCGCAACCTCAAGTTCACGAACCTGACGGCTAACCGCGCCCTGCGTCACACCAAGCTCTTCTGCCGCCATGGTATAGCTTTCGTGGCGTGCAGCAGCCTCGAAACTGCGCATGAGGGCAAAAGACGGCAGGGAATTGATTCTGGGCATATCACTCATGAGTTTTAGTCACTGAAACGATACAAAACAGCGTATTTTTATCAAGTTACTTTGCAGATAGAACCTCAGTCATCTCCAGAGGAAGATTAACAGTGTTCCATCGCGCAAACCGACTAAACGGTATCGAATTGTCCGAAATCGTGCAGATTTCCGAGGCCGCCGCACGCTTGCGTTCGGAAGGGCGCGATGTTCTGGCATTGTCGACCGGTGAGCCTGACCTGCCCACCCCGCCCCATGTGGTCGAAGCAGCCCACGCGGCAGCGCTGGACGGCAAGACGAAGTACCCGCCGACGGCCGGGGTGCCCGATTTGCGCATCGAAGTTGCCCGGCAGGCCAAAGCCGAAGTTGCTCAGGTCATTGTGTCGACCGGTGCCAAACAGGTGATTGCCAATGCCATGCTGGCCAGCCTGAACCCCGGCGACGAGGTCATCATGCCCGCGCCCTACTGGACCAGCTATTCTGACATAGTGCGGATGGCGGGTGGAACGCCCGTCATTCTGCCTTGCCAGATGGATCAGGGATTCAAGCTTCTGCCGGAACAGTTAGAGGCCGCCATTACACCGCGCGCACGCTGGCTGATGCTCAACACGCCGTCGAACCCGTCGGGGGCAATCTACACGCAGGATGAAATTGCCGCCCTCGCATCTGTTCTGTCCCGGCATCCACAGGTTTGGGTTCTTGCGGACGAGATTTATCGCCATCTCAGCTTTACTCCGTTTGTATCAGTGGCCGAGGCGGCCCCAGACCTTGCCGACCGTCTGTTGATCGTCGACGGTGTCGCCAAAGCATGGTCCATGACCGGATGGCGCATAGGCTGGGGGATCGGGCCGGTCGAGCTGATCAAGGCGATGGTGGCCGTTCAGGGGCAGGTTACCTCGGGTGCCTGTTCGATTGCACAATGGGCCTCGCTTGCGGCGCTGACCGGCAGCGCGGGCCTGTTGGAAGAACGCCGCGCCGTATTTGCCCAGCGCCGTGATCTGGTGGTTGCAGGGTTGAACGCGGTTCCGGGTTTGCGCTGCGCGGCACCCGACGGGGCGTTTTACGCCTTCCCTTCCTGCGCCGGACTGCTTGAGGATCAGGGTGGGCCTTTCAAAAATGACGCTGACTTCTGCACCTGGTTGTTGGAAGATGCTGGTGTCGCTCTGGTTCCCGGTCGCGCATTCGGGTTGCCCGGACATTTTCGCCTGAGCTTTGCTTATGCCCAAGATACAATTGCAGCGGGGCTTGCACGTCTCAAAGCCGCTGTAGAAAGGAAACTCTCATGAAACCACAATCCCGCCCCCAGCTTGGCCCTTTCACTTGGGATGACCCTTTTCTGCTGGAAGACCAGCTGGCCGAAGACGAACGCATGGTGCGCGATGCGGCCAACGCCTACGCGCAGGACAAACTGCTGCCACGTGTGACCCAGGCTTTCGCCAATGAAGAAACAGACCCCGAAATCTTTCGCGAGATGGGTCAAATGGGCCTTCTGGGCACGACTATCCCCGAAGAATTCGGCGGCATCGGTGCCAGCTATGTCACTTACGGTCTGGTCGCACGCGAAGTGGAACGGGTCGACAGCGGTTACCGCTCGATGATGTCGGTACAGTCCAGCCTCGTCATGTATCCGATCTATGCCTACGGAACGGATGAACAGCGCCGGAAATACCTTCCGAAACTGGCCAGCGGGGAGTCTATTGGCTGCTTTGGCCTGACCGAGCCCGATGCGGGCTCGGACCCCGGCGGCATGAAAACCGTCGCGAAAAAGACTCATGGAGGCTATGTCCTCAACGGGTCAAAGATGTGGATCTCGAACGCGCCCATTGCTGACGTGTTTGTCGTCTGGGCCAAATCAGACGCGCATGACGGCAAGATCAAGGGTTTCGTTCTTGAAAAAGGTACACCCGGTCTTTCAGCTCCGAAGATCGAAGGCAAACTGTCGCTGCGCGCCTCGATCACGGGTGAGATCGTGATGAACAATGTCGAGGTCGGGGAAGATGCTCTGTTGCCGGGTGTCGAAGGTCTGAAGGGGCCGTTTGGCTGCCTGAACCGCGCACGATACGGTATCGCCTGGGGATCGATGGGCGCAGCCGAGGCCTGCTGGCACGCCGCGCGGCAATACGGTCTGGACCGAAAACAGTTCGGTCGCCCTTTGGCGCAAACGCAGCTGTTCCAGCTGAAGCTTGCGAACATGCAGACCGAAATCGCCTTGGGCCTTCAGGCCGCTCTGCGCGTGGGTCGTCTGATGGACGAAGCCCGCGCAGCACCCGAGATGATCAGCCTGATCAAGCGCAACAATTGCGGCAAGGCACTTGAGGTCGCCCGCCACGCACGTGACATGCACGGCGGCAATGGCATCAGCCAGGATTTCCACGTGATCCGCCACATGGTGAATCTGGAAACCGTGAACACCTATGAAGGCACGCATGATGTTCATGCCTTGATCTTGGGTCGCGCGCAAACGGGCCTGCAAGCCTTCGCCTGAGGACGACAAAGATGGATCGCGCAACCATTGTGCATGACAACTTCCTGCGCCGGGTTGCGGCACGGGATTTTCCCGCTGGCGCGACGCCGTCTGGCCCACTGACAGCGCCCGAAGCAGTCGGGCTATATCGCGCGCAATGTCTGAGCCGTGCATTGGACCGCCAAAGCCGGGCAATGCAGAAAGCGGGCCAGGGATTCTATACCATCGGCTCCTCTGGTCACGAGGGGATGGCTGCGGTGGCGGCAGCCCTGCGCCCGACAGACCCTGCTTTTCTGCACTACCGCGACGCCGCGTTTCAGATCGCCCGGTCCGATCAGGTGCCGGGGCAGAGCCCGACATGGGATATTCTGTTGTCCTTCGCTTCATCCTCTGATGATCCGATCAGCGGTGGGCGGCACAAGGTGTTGGGGTCAAAGGCGCTTTGCATCCCGCCGCAGACCTCGACCATTGCCAGCCACCTGCCCAAAGCTGTCGGCGCTGCTTATGCAATCGGGGCAGCCCGCCGTCACAAACCCGAACATGCAGAAATGCCGGACGACGCCATCGTCTACTGTTCCTTTGGTGATGCCTCGGCCAACCATTCCACTGCGCAAGGCGCGTTCAACACCGCGCAGTGGACGTCTTACCAGTCGGTTCCCCTGCCACTCCTGTTCTGCTGCGAGGACAACGGGATCGGAATTTCGACCAAGACACCGCAAGGCTGGATTGCCGCGACATTCTCTCATCGACCGGGACTGAGGTATTTCTCGTGCGACGGGCTCGATGTTTTCGAAACCTACCGTGTCGCTCAAGAAGCCGCCGCCTATGTCCGCAGCCGCAAGAAGCCCGCATTTCTGCACATCCGCACGGTGCGCCTGTATGGCCACGCCGGGGCAGATATGCCCACCACCTATATGCCAAAATCCGAGGTCGAAGCCGAAGAGGCGAACGACCCCCTGCTGCACTCCGTCCGTCTGCTGGAACAATCCGGTGCGATGCAACCGGATGACGCGTTGAAGGTGTACACCGACACCTGCGACCGCGTCACCCGCGTCGCCGACAAGGCGATCACCCGCCCTCGCCTGAAAACCGCAGGTGACGTGATGGCCAGCCTGATCCCGCCCGCACGCCCCTGCGCCCCGACCAATGGCCCGTCAGCTGAACATCGGGCTGAGGTATTCGGCGGCGACCTCAAAGCACATGCTGAACCCCAGATCATGTCGCGCCTGATCAACTGGGCCCTGAGCGACCTGATGCTTGAACACGGCGAGATCGTGATGATGGGCGAAGATGTCGGGCGCAAAGGCGGTGTCTATGGCGTGACGCAAAAGCTTCAGGCCCGTTTCGGACCCGACCGGATGATCGACACGCTGCTAGACGAACAGTCGATTCTGGGCCTCGCCATCGGGATGGCCCAAAACGGGTTTACGCCCATGCCGGAAATCCAGTTCCTGGCCTATCTTCACAACGCCGAAGACCAGTTGCGCGGTGAAGCGGCCACCCTGCCCTTCTTCTCGAACGGTCAGTACACCAACCCGATGGTCGTTCGCATCGCCGGGCTGGGGTATCAAAAGGGCTTTGGCGGGCATTTCCACAATGACAACTCGGTCGCGGTTTTGCGCGATATTCCGGGGCTGATCCTGGCCTGCCCATCGAACGGCGCCGACGCTGCACGAATGCTGCGTGAATGCGTGCGGCTGGCCCGGGAAGAACAGCGGTTGGTCGTGTTTCTGGAACCCATCGCGCTCTACCCGATGCGGGACCTGCACGAAGCCGGGGACGCAGGCTGGATGCACACTTACCCCGACCCATCCGAAAGGATCGGTTTCGGCGAGGTCGGCGTGGATGGAGATGGCGACGATCTGGCCATCGTTACCTTTGGCAATGGCGTCTACCTCAGCCATCAGGCGCGCAAATCGCTGGAGGCCGACGGGACAAAAACCCGGATAATTGACATGCGCTGGTTGTCGCCGCTTCCCAAAGACGCGCTGACCCGGGCCGTAAGCGGCGCCAAGCGGATATTGATCGTCGATGAAACCCGGCATCACGGCGGCGTGGCCGAAGCCCTGATGGCCCATTTCCACGAAACCACTGATGTGCCGATGGCTCGTATTACCGCCGAAGACAGCTTTATTGCCACCGGCCCGGCCTATGCCGCGACCATGCCATCGAAAGACAGCATCGAGGCCGCAGCAAGATCCCTTATGGAGACGGGCAAATGAGGTCTGCGAAACAAACCGCTGTTGTCATCTGTCCGGGGCGCGGAACCTATAACAAACCCGAATTGGGTGTTCTGGGTCGGCATTTTACCGACAAGGCCCTGCTGGCACATTTCGATGGCATGCGGCGCGCACAGGGTCAGGAAACCCTAAGCGAACTGGACGCCGCAACACGGTATTCCGTGGCAAAGCACACGCGCGGAGACAATGCCTCGGCCTTGATCTATGCCGCCACGCTGGGCGATTTTCGTGCCATCGATCCGGAGAAGATCGACGTGGTGGCTGTGACCGGAAACTCGATGGGCTGGTATTCAGCCCTGGCCTGCGGGGACGCTCTGACCGCCGAGGCAGGGTTCGAGGTGGTCAACACCATGGGAACACTCATGCAGCAGAGCCTGATTGGCGGCCAGTTGATCTATCCTTTCATGGATGCCGACTGGCAGCCGAACCCGGCACGCAAGGCCGAACTGCTGGCTCTGGTCGCTGAGATCGACGGCACCGGCGCGACCCTCACCCTGTCAATTGATCTGGGCGGGATGCTGGTTCTGGCCGGGGATGAAGCTGGGTTGTCCGCCTTTGAAAACAAGGTGCCTGTGGTGCAGGAACGATTTCCGATGCGGCTGGCCAATCACGCAGGGTTTCATTCACATCTGCAACGCCCAGTTGCCGAAGCCGGTCGCGCCCGCCTTGCCGCAGATCTGTTCCGGCAACCCAATTTGCCCATGATAGATGGCCGTGGTCAGATCTGGTGGCCCGGAGCCTGTGATCTGGACGCGCTTTGGGACTACACCTTGGGTCATCAGGTGACCGAAACCTATGATTTCACAAAGGCCGTATCACAGGCCGCGAAAGAGTTCGCACCCGACATGTTCATCGTCACCGGACCGGGAACCACACTGGGCGGAGCCGTCGCGCAATGTTTGATCCTGAGCAATTGGGACAAGATGCAGGACAAAGCAAGCTTTCAGACCAGCCAACGCGAAGAACCTTCGCTGATCTCAATGGGGATCGAGGATCAACGCGCACGTGTGACCTGACCTTGCACACCTTGGCGGTTCGCCCGGCGCAAATCGATCTATCGCGGGCACTCCGCTCCACTCTTCGCACCGAACCTTCTGTTCAGAGCCTGCCCAAAAAAGCGCCTACTTATCAAATCCACGCTTCCGAAACGGGAACAGATGACTGAGCGCCCAACCCCGCGCGGCGACCCGTTATCCAATGCTTCAGGTCATTTGGCACCTTCGCGCAAATCGGGACTCTTTCGATCGAGCACCTTGCAGACAGGCGACAGGGCTAGGGTCAGGATTCATAACCAGTAGATGACTAGAGCCGCGAGCGCGATGGCGGATAGGAAGACCTTGGGACAACGATCATAGCGTGTTGCCACGCGCCTCCAATCCTTGAGCCTGCCAAACTTGATCTCGATGCGGTTTCGCCGCTTGTATCTGCGCTTGTCGTATTTGACCGGCGCCTGCGCTGCTTTCGACCAGGGATGCAGGCGCGTATCCCTTTGTCTTTCAAGGCGTCTCGGAACCAGTCGGCGTCATAGCCACGAGCACCCGAGCAGCCAGTCCACATTTGGTATGCTGCTGAGCAGAGCCCGAGCACCGATGTAATCGCTGACCTGCCCGGCGGTAACGAACAGGTTGAGCGGGCGACCTTTGCTATCGCAAATGGCATGCAGCTTGGTATTCATGCCGCCCTTGGTTCGGCCCCCTCTCGGCAGCATCCTTCGGATGCGCCTGCTGGGCAGTGAATCAGGCGGCCATGCCCCCCTTTTTGGCGCCTAAGCTGGACGCCGTGCGATGGGCTTTTAGATATGAGGCGTCGATCATGACAGTCTTCTTTTCACCGTGCTCGGCGGCCAGACCAGCCAACATTCGTGCGAAGATGCCTTTCTCGCTCCAATGCTTCGACCGGCTGTAGAGCGTTTTGTGAGGTCCGTATTCCCTGGGGGCATCTCGCCAACGCAACCCATTGCGATTGATGAAGATAATCCCGCTCAGCACCCTTCTACCATCGACCCGTGGCCTGCCGTTCGACTTCGGGAAGAAAGGGGAAAGCTTGGCCATCTGCTCGTCTGTCAGCCAATAAAGGTCGCTCATATCATCGCTCCGTTTTCGAGCCGTGAATCAAGCAACGAAGCGAAAATCAATGCATCCTGACCCTAGTTAGAGAGGGTTCAGTGAATCCGGCCAGCGCCTTGAGTGTTCCGTGATCACGAGCAGCACATCTGCGCCGGACAGTGCTTCGCGCGTATCACGGATCATGCGCAGGTTCAGGTCGTCGATAACAGACGCAGAAATCGGCCGGCCGGGATTGTAATAGACTGTAATCAGGAATGTTCGCCCAAGTTTGGTGACGGACAGATCCTGTAGTGATCCTCCATCCTGAACAATAGCAGCACGCAGAGCCCGTCGGGCTGCAGCGATGTCTCCGGGGCTTGCGCTGACGCCCGCCAATTCACCCAATCCTCTGCGAAAATCTGTGACGTAGGTTCCGACCGCCAACAAGCACAGTACTAGGACGATTACCGAGTCGCCCACCGGCGCAACTGGTGCCAGCGGACCGTCGCGGAACAAGTAGACGGCACCCAGCCCTACACCTGCCGCCGCCGTAATCAGCCCGTCGAACATCGCAGCCTTGGACTCGAGCCGCAGGATCGAGCTGTTCTTTCCCATTCGGCGCCAGGTGAAATGATGGAAGCCCCACATGAAGGTGCATGTGAGGCCAATCCCGGCGAAGTAGATGATCATCGGCGCAAAGTTCAACGGCTCAGGCATTATGCCGTTGAGGTAGTTGTAGATATTCTTGATCGCATTCGTTATTGCGAACAAGACCAAGCCGAGAAGAGACAGTGAGCGAAATGTCGCAAAAATAGCCTCGTCAGCGGCGTAGCCGAAAGGGCGTACCTTGTCCGGACCCGCATCGATGCGACGACTGATTCGACGCCCAAGCAGCGCCGAGCCGAACCCGACCAGGGAGAACAGTCCGTCCATCATGATCGCGTTTGAATTCGACAACATACCAGCCAGCACCCCCGCGGCGGCCATGAAAAGGTTTCCCCACATGGCCACGCTGAGAGAGCGTCTTTCCAGCCGTTTTCTGCTATCTGAATTCAGCGTCGTCATATTTTGCTGTCCTGATGTGACATCAATCTGCTCTTCCAATATCCTTCCGTTGATGTTTCGCCAACACTTGTGGTGAATATTAGAAGAATCCGTCAACAGGTCAGTGGTTTATCCCCATGGCATCGCCATTTGTGGACAGGTCCCTTCATAAAGAGTTTTCTTGGCGGCTGAGATCATTTAGCCAGCACTCATTTCTCCGGCCTCACACGATTGTTGATTTCCACTGAAAAGTGACCCGGTAGGCCTGATAACTTTCACTGAGAATTGACCCTTGTGAACACATTGCTCCGAGTATTTTGTTTGGGGAGACTTGAAGTGATCGGCATGGAATTTTTTGAGTGTCATACGACGCTGGGCATTGCGTGACAAAATGCCAATCCGCGATAATTAACGGCGCACGGGGCTGTCTCGCAACACCGTCAGAAGTGTCTGCGCGAAGGTGCTGTAGAACCGAGGTTCAAGACGCCGCCGCGTTTGAGCAAGTTGGTTCCGTATGCGGATCGGTTGCCTGATGGCTTTGACTTTGCCCAAAGAAACAGCGTGGAGTAGTACAACTTGATTTACGTCAGGCAAAGTAGATCGCCTGACGGATCAGACCAACTGAATTGGCTATACCCCAGTTCAGCATCTGAAAATGTGTGTTCTGGCTTCCTTCGTGGCCGAACCAGTTGCAGAAATAGTTTCCCGCGATCAGAAAAGCGGCCCAGATGGCGCGATACAGCGCGACACTAATCATATCAAGACAGAGCGCCGCCGGAAGAGCGACAAACCCCACAGCAGCGCTAGCCATTGCACTGACACCAGTCACAGACCGGCAACGTCCAGGACGGTTTTCGCAGCCAGTGTGGGCTGTCGCACCTCTTCAGTGCGTAACCGCCTGTTAAAGGTATGTTCGTACAAGCCCTACGCCGATCCGGCGAACACGATCGCCGGTCTTGTCAAACCAACATGGTCTGATAGGCTTTGGGCGCTCGGTTGGTCTCGTACGACGTTGCTTTGAAAGGCCTTCATCCGAAGTACCTCTTATATTGTTCCATTAGAATTCGTTTGAGGCAAAGAATAACGTCCAGGGCTTCTTACTCGGACAGTGGGCCCAATTGGGGCAACAAAACGGAGGCGCGTGCATGAATCGGACAATACCTGCAGACCCTTCACAGCCAAACATTCCCTATCGTTCGCGCTCGGTTAATCCAGAATTGAAAGTACTATGTATTCTAGTCGAAGCTGCAAATCGTTTTTTTCCAGTTGCTGACACAAAACGGTCGCCGATCAGAGCAGGTGTTGGTCTAGTACTGGCAGTAGCTCTGATATCTACTCCCATTCAGTCATTCGCAGAAGTTACCGTGATAGGTCCCGGCGAACGCGTCACAGTGGAGGATGGCGGGCGACAGACGTCGATGATCGTCACAGGTGTTCTGGGCGCACAGGTTGTTCCGGAGTATTTCGGAGCGAATAGTCAGCAGCTTTATCCAATGGGAAGTGTCGAAGTTCCGTTTCTGTTTTCTCAGTTTCTTCGGTATGGCGATCCGGTCCTGACGGAAGATCCATTGGTATTTCCTCCCGGGTTCATTCCCAGGCTATCAGCGCGATATGTTCCGCCACGGGACTCTTCCGACTACCCAGAGCTGACTGGCCTGGAAGATGTCGGTCTATCCATCGAAATCGGCGCAGGGGTCGGATATGTTTCGCGGAACGCCGAAGTTTTTGCAGATCTTCGGTATGGGCTGGGCGGGCACGACAGTTTCGTCGCCGCAATCGAAGCCAATTACATAGCGCGCCCGATGGATCGAATGACAGTGCGCTTCGGGCCGCGACTGCTGTTCGGTACAGACAAATATAATCAGACTTATTTCGGAATTACGCCGGACGAAGCCATACGCAGTCAATACCCCGCCTACGACCCAGCTGGAGGGTTGGTCAGTGCAGGGTTGGAACTCGTCGTCACCCACAGGTTCGCCGATACTTGGTGGCTGGAAGTTGGTGCCAAATACGAAAGGTTTCAAGACGCGGCTGCCGGCTCACCCATCGTTCGTAATGGGTCCGCCGATCAGTTCGAAGTGCGTGTTGGTCTCCGTCGCGCCTTTTTAGTGCGCTTCTGACGTGGTCGAAACCATTTCGCACAGACCACTTGTAGGGGATTTGTTGCAAAGATGTGAGCCCGTCGAGTTGTATCAGCAATCGCCTGTGAGTCAGACGGCGAGCTCAGCGAACTGCTGAAATGGACAGAGTCAAGGTTTTGATTTGGCCCTTGCGGATCATGTACGACACTTCAATTCCGTCGAGCGTTGCCGCCGCTGAAGCGAAGGCCTTGAACCCCAGCATTGGTCGCGTGCGTCTCTTGATGAAACGATGTTCCTGTTCCACGATATTGTTCAAGTATTTCCGCCTCACCATCTCAATCGGGATCGTGCAGACAAAGTCTTTGAGCATTTTATTGATGGCCTTAATCCCCGTTACTCTGATTATGCCTCCTTCATTTTAAAAGTTTTTTCGTGTGTCCAGATGCCGAGCATCAGGATCGCAAGTCTTCTGGCAAGAGCGACAACGCCTTTTTGTGACTGGTAGGGGTTTCGAGAGCCCGAGCCCATCTCTGTAATTCCGATCCATTGCCCAGTTTTACTCGGTTCAGAAAACTGTCTGCCGTCATCGACTACCGGGTAAATTTAGGGGGTAACTCAAGAACACTGCGAAGAGGATCACATCTTTCGGATACTGTGCGCCTTGGAAGGAGATCATAAACAGACTTTCGACTTCAATATTTTGATATCCATTCACTCGAAACACTTATGAGCGTCAGCAGTCAAAACTTAGCAACAGATCCCCTTGACTCTGCCCGTTTCGTCAATCCGACGAGTTGGCAATCTGAACCCATAGCGATCGCAAATCTATTTGACCGACCTAAAACTTTGCAATGAAACCTATCTACTCGCCTCGCACCTCGACGAATCGGCTCGCCTCAAGCCTCTTCAGTCCCTCGTCAATTCGCGCACGTAGCCGATCGTCCATCATAATTTTCGCTGCATAGTCTGTGGGATCGACGCCGCGTTCTGTGAATGTCGCGATCGCGGCGCGGGCACTTTCGAATTCCCCGGCCAGCGCATGCGTGACCGCGATCAGTAACCAGTCGTAGATCGCATCGTGCGCGTCGATGTCACGGACAAGGTCGGAGGCTGAGCAATAATCTCCCGCGATCAATGGTTCCATCGCGAGCGATATGGACACCCAGATTGGCAGCAACGGGTTGCGTTCGCGCGCTTCTCGCACAAGCGCTAGGCCGTCTTCGATGTCACCCGACTTGGCGAGCCAGCCACCGACCAATGCCATCATCAGCGTCGCGTTTGGGTTAGCATCGACGGCACGCGAGATTAGATTTCGGTACCGTGCAGCGTCCCCCTGTGCTTGGGTAAAGGCTGCTGAGGCAAAAAGCGCCTCCTGGCAATTGGGAGCCAGAGCGATGGCCTTCTCAGCGTGGATTCTTCCCGGCTCGATCACATCTTCGATCGGGGTAGCGCCGAGTGTCGCTGCTTCGATCAATGCTATCGCAACCAAAGCATGGGCGAGACCGCTCGATGGGTTGTGCCGGAGGGCGCCTTCTGCGAGCTCCTGAAACTCCTTCAGGCTATCAAGTCGTGATGTACCTACGTGTGCATGAAACGCCAGAAGCGCTTCATAGACGCCTGCATCCGTAGCACTGCGGCCGGTATATTGCGCGTTCAGATCTTCGGCGACGATACCGTAGGCATCAGCCAACCGTCTCGCACATTGGCACGCGATGTCCTCCTGAAGTCCGAATACATCGGCATAGTTGGACTCGATCCGAAACCGGTCTGACCAGATCAAGGTCTCATCAGGAAGCCGGCTCAACTGGACTAAAATGCGAAGGTTCCCACCGGCCTCGCGAACGTTGCCACGCAATATGTAGTCGACCCCTCCTGCAAGGGCCGAATTGTTGTTGTCAGATGCGATCACGCTCTCATGCCAACCGGAAATCACGCGTAGATGGCCAAAGCGCGCCAGCTCAAGTGCGATCTCCTCGGGAAGTCCGTCTCGGTACAATCGCGCCTTTTCTCCATCTTCTCCGGTAAAACCCAGGATAGCCAGCTTGGGCAACTCCGTCTGCGGGGTCCTTATTACCTTGGCCCGAACTGGAGGTCGCATATCGAAGCAAGGTCGATAGTGCCCCTTTGGCACCGATACCACCAACTGGTCTCCGGCGCCCGAGGTCAGGTAATAGTGTTCGAGTGCCTTTCGCAACTTGATCGCTTCGAGCCGGACGACGGGATCGCTGTTAGGGTCGAAACTGGCGTCGCGACCGAAAACATCCATTGCCAGTGCAGTGCCCTTAAGGAGATCTCCACGTCCGGCGAGTTCTTCCTTCACAAGGTGGGTCAGGAACCTTTGAACCCGTGGCCCGGCGGTGAAATCCGAAGAGGAAAGAATGCGATTGAGTTGTGCAGTGACCGCTTCCTCATCTGGTTGAATTTCGGTCAATGCTTTCACACTCCCTAGCACCAACTTGTATCGGGTTCATACAGGCCGATGGTAGCAGCGTCGAAGAGCATGGTCGAGAGGGCCGCCCGGAAGCTTCGCAGCAGAGCCTCCTAAACATAACGGTGGACCAGTTCAGTAAGGGTGGCGCAGTTCCGCATTCTCGATGGCAAATTGATATTATTCATATATGATGGAACGACTGACAGGGGAGACAACAGATGAAGTTTATTTCTGCCAGTGTACTGGCACTATGTGCCAGCCTTGCTCATGCTCAGGATGCCGCAGACCTGGTTTTGAAAAATGCTTTCGTCCTGACAATGGACAAAGAAAATCCCGAGGCGCAAGCCGTTGCCGTACGAGGCAATCAGATCGTGTATGTTGGCGACGTGAATGGCGTGGAAAGCTTGACTGGCGAGAACACCGAAGTCCTTGATCTGACCGGCAAGATGGTGCTCCCCGGCTATGTCAGCGCCCACGACCATGTTCTTGGCTCCGCTTGGTCGACACTAGGCGTCGATCTGAATGCGGCAAAAGACAAAGAAGAAACACTGCAGATGCTGCGGGACTACGTGGCGGAAAACCCGGATCTGCCGATCGTTGTCGGCCAAGGATACAATGCAACCCTTATGGGGGGGGCGCCGACTGCCGCTGAGTTGGATGAAATCATCCCCGACAAGATCGCGATTATCATCGACTTCACCATTCACGATGCCTGGCTGAACACCAAGGCGCTCGAAGCAGGAAACATCACCAAAGATACGCCGGACCCGGTGCCAGGGGTTACTTACTGGATCAGGGATGACGACGGAAACCCATTGGGCGTCGGGAAGGAAGGTTCGTGGTTCCCTGTCTATACGAAAGTCGCTTGGGAACCCGAGCGAATGATCGAGGAAAGCCGCGAAAAACTTCAGCCGCAAGTGGTCGCAGGTGGCACAACAACAGCACTGATTCCTGGTGTTGTCACTCCGAATTTCACAAACGCACCTGGCATGTTCGATGATTTGGAGATTTCCATGAAGGTGCTTGAAAAAGCGCTCGCCGAGGGTGATTTGCCAGTGCGAACATTTGTTCAACCGGCCTACAAGGACGCGACAGCCGATCCGGTTGAATTTGCGGCGCGGGCACGTGCAATGGCCGACAAGTACAACGGTGACTTGTTTCGCGTACATGGCATCAAGTTACACCCCGAAGGGACATGGAGTGCCGGCGCGGTTCTGATGCTTGAGCCGTTCGAGGGAACAGACAATATAGGCATCTCGGCGGTGAAACCGGATCAGATGAAAGAGGTCGTCAAGGCCGCAAACGACCAAGGTCTAGATGTTTTTGCCCATGTTGAAGGGTCGGGCACTGTGCGTGGGATGATTGACGCGATCCTTGCGTCGCGCGACTCCGGCAACGCGGACGAGCGCAATGCGCTGCATCACTATCAGATCGTTCATCCTGATGACCAGCAACGCATGATCGACAACAGCATTCCGGTAAACATCACCCCGATTTTTTCGGTAGATTGGGCTGGGCAGGATCAGGACTTTCTCAGCATGTTGGGTGACACGCGCACGAACGAGCGTGTTTCTCAATACAGGCCACTGGCCGATGCCGGGGTCAGCGTCAGCCTTGCAGGAGATTACCCATCCGCGCCGATGTCGACCAACAGTATGCTCTATCAGATCTATACTGCGGTTACGTTCAAGAACCCCCTGGACCCCGCGAACTCTAAGAAGTTCCCAAATGGAGCTGCCCCGCTGGACCTGATGCAGGCGATTGAGGCCGTAACAATCAATCCAGCTTGGCAATTGAGAATGGAAGACAAACTGGGCTCCCTAGAGGTGGGGAAATTGGCCGATATCGTGATTCTGGACCGAAACATTCTGGAATTGGATAATCCCGAAGAGCTGCTGACGACCAAGGTTCAAGCAACGATTATGGATGGACAATTCCGCCATCGGGATGGACTATAGTCGCGGTCAATACGACCGAACTTCAGAGGCACCCCAAATTATGGAGGTGCCTCTTTTTTCGTTTTGACCCAGATGTTTGATCCCAAGGTTTGATAATGCGACCCTTTCGCAGCCCTGGAATTGGGACACATCATATTCGCGACGGATGTAGGTCGACATGATCTGCGAGGTCAAAAGGATTCGGTACCGCCTGCACAATCTGAATTCAGGGCCAAATCGAATACTCCACATTCCGAACCATCAGACGCCTGTAGGCGAGCACTTGGGGCGGGACAAAAACAGAATTCGTCCAGATCGCCGCTGCCTCGCTTTCGTAGCTGACGTGATCGTCGAGCACTATCCGCACGACCCGTGTACGTGTCTCAGGTGAATAGCGGTTCGCTCTGTTGTTTTTTTTGGCTGCGATCTTTCCTTGATTTGGAGCCTCCGGAAACCCCGGAGCGGGTCACTTCAAGGCTGCCGAGCATACCTCAGGCTAATCCCGAAACGCTTTAGTGTTGAGCTTTTAAGGCCAACAAGCATCAACGGTCCACCGTGTTCTTTCTGCGCTCGAAGAGGGAAAGAATATGTGCCGCAATCACCATTACCAGCCAAATCAAAGACGAACTGAAATTTTCGGCCGCAGCAAGTGGCAAAACCGCAAACCCAAATAATATTGAAACGAAATCACTTGCCTGCCAGCCATCGGCAAGCAGGTCGGGCAATAATCCAAGAAAGCTGCCGAATGCGCCTGCAATCAATGTTGACAAAAGTCCGCCAACCAATGCTGTCACCCATCCCCCAACGCCTGAACGACCAAACATCGGAGCAAGCAGAAACCCCATGAACGCCCCACCCAACGTCATCGCAATCACGTAGCGTATCACCAGCCCGAAGTTCTGCTTCGCCCACTCGTCACTCAACCCGCCGGGAAGGTCCCGAGAAAGGAAGAGCAGGAATAAGCTTGCACCGATCACGGCCATTACCAATGTTGCTGCTCGTCGTGGCGCTTTATACTGTGATTTCGCGACTGTCATTCAATCGGTCCAAATCGAGAGGGATTTTGATGGGTGCGAACGGGGCCGCTCCGTGGCTCGGTTTTTTCGCGTAAACAGGTCAACCGCATCAATCTGCTTGTTTAATTATACAACAAAACGCGTGCGCGGCGTCAACGGCAAGCAAGGGAATTAAAACCATGCAAAACATCCAGGAACATTGATTGCATTTGCGGTCGTCAAATGGTCGGGGCTGCCGTCGGTGCCACTCAACTGTTTCTAACGAAAACAATTAACGACCGTGGGGAGCAAGTCACGGCCTATCAACAAATAAACAAATTTGATTATGATCGCCTTACAAAGGCGGCGAGGTGTTCCATTATGAAGCGGTTTTGGCAAGTTCTCCTATCTTCAAATTCAGCACGTGCATTTTTCCCTGTTTCGACACAGGTTTCAGCGGTTCTCGGCGCTCTGACATTCATTGCAGCTTCGATAATCGGCGGCACAGCGGCGGCTCAGTTTCCAATTGCGGGAAGCTACGGGTTGGGTGGCGGGTTGGGACAAACCTCTGCTGTACTGCCTCCTCAGGGAACTAGGGTAATCGAAAATGGGTGGATCAACTACGATATCCAACGTTATGTCGATGACAACGGAGATGACATCGGTGCACCAACGCCCACAGTCAACGCGGCCCGGTTGACCTTCAGATATGTTTTTCGTGACGTCAGGATACTCGGGGCCGATTATGCGGCAGGCGTTGTCCTGACTTACCGAGATCAGATATTGCGGCCTGAACCCGGGTCGGGGACAGACTACCATCTGGGAGACACAGTTGTCACACCAATCGCGTTGGGGTGGCATCACAATACCTGGCACTTTCAAACATCCTACACCTTTTGGGCCCCAACCGGAGAATTTGAAGCGGGTGGAAGCACCAACACCGGCAAGGGCCTTTGGAGCCACATGCTGTTCGTAGGATCAACATGGCAGCAGGACGCAGGCCTGCCTTGGGCGGCAACGTTTCAGGCACGTTACGAAACGTTCGGACGCCAGAAAACCACCGATATTCGCCCAGGTGACGTCCTGTCATTGGAGTTTGCTTTTGGAAAAGAAGTCGCCCGGGGCTTCAGTCTGGGGCTTTTGGCGGCACGATCATTCCAAGTTTCAAAGCAAAGCGGTACACCCGGAGGCAATCCCTCAAAATATGAGATCAACCTAATCGGAGCTGAAGGTGTCTGGAAACCCAAAGATCTTCCAGGCGCTCAGATCGCCTTGCGCATGGGGAAGGAATTTGACAACCGAAACACGACGGAAGGCTTCGCGACCCTGCTGTCGCTTGCCTACGCATTTTAACCGGAGTGCATGAGGTCATTCGGTGAATCGTTTACCTTCAAAGGCAAAATGAGAGAAGATCGTGCCTGCGTGGCGATTTTGGCTATGAGTGTAGGCTGTGCTGCGACAGCGCAAAGTACTGATCCGGATGCTTCAGAAGCGGCGGCACGCGCAGCATTGTCAGTTTTGAGTATTGCTGCCACCCCAAACGAAACAATGTCTTCTTTTTCTTTTCTAAGGGCAACAGGCGACACAAAAAGCCTTAGATCAAGCCAACTCCGAGGCGGGTATCACCCGCTCGAAAATGGCTTATATCTTGAAGGGCTTGTGGCTTATCAGAAATACAACCCGGTGCTTTTCTTTCCAGAAATTGCACCTGGTGTCGGTGTGGACGTGACCTGGGCAAGTGTAGCGGCAACCTTTGGTTTAGGCTGGGAGTTTCCGTTGAAAAACGACTGGCGCATTCGTCCGGTCGGGCATGTATCATTCGGCCATGTTACGGCTGATGCTTCAATTATTGACTTCCCGTTGCTTCCGGTCAATTCGCAGTCGGCGGATTCAGTTGACGGAAACCTGAATGCACTGGGATTAGGGGCATCTGTCGCCGTATTCAAGGAGACCCAGGTTGGCCTTTGGCAGGCAGAATACCGATTTCGCCAAACGTTTCTGGAGTTTCACCCAATTGACGAACCACAAGCCGGTGGGGCCAAGGCCAACTCCAACCAGACGACGCTTTTTTCTCGCCATCGCTATCCTTTGAAAGATGTCAGGTTCTTCAACTTGCCCACGCACCTAGTTCTGGATGCTGGACTGGTGTACTATCGAGGGGATGCCGCAAAGGTTCTGGACACCGATTGGTTGGCAACTGCTGGTGTCGGCATCGAGTTCGACGCAAGCCGAATTGGTGTTCCATTGGTTCAGGCCGGGCGGATAATGCTGAGTGGTGTAATCGCCGAGGATTTTGACGGTTATTCCATAGGCTTGGGCCTAAGGTTTTAGCGTCGCGCTCAACTTTGAACTTAAGACAATGTTCGGACGTGGGTTTCCCCGTTGGGAATCCAAATCTATGAATCTTGTAAGTTTCTAAATCTGTTGCAAACTTTTGACCTATGGCCTTCGTTGAGTTAGCGCCTGTTTGGCTGATGGCAGGTGTTGTCACGTTAACCCGCGATCCGCATAAAGATCCTGGTTTTTGGATTTCAAACGTAAACGGTAACTCGATCACACGTGGGCAGCGAGGTTCCAGGGCAAGAGATCGTCGATCTGGCTTTGTTTGTGGCCGTTGACGATGGCTGAGAGCGTTGCGGTCAGGTATACATGTGGATCGACGTTGTTAAGCTTGCAGGTTTCGATCAGCGAGGCGATGACGCCCCGGTTTTCGGCGTCCGCGTCGTGTCCGGCGAAGAGCGCGTTTTTCCTGTTCAGGGGCAGTACCCGTTCATTCTGCCCATGTCGGGCAGCTTTCCCGTGTGCGTTACGGATGGAATGCCTATTTCGGTTCAGATATCCGGGTGTTTCAATCCCGCCAGCGCGGTGATGGACAATACGTAGCTTTGGAGCGCGATCATGGCACCGGAGTGGGTTCTTGACGCGGCAGTGTGTTCGACCCTGAGTTTGGGCGTCCCGCTGGTTTCCATTGCTGCGCTTAATGATCTTCATGGTGTTCTCGCGTCCCTGGGGTTCCGGCGAAGCGTTTCGAAGAGGAAACGACAAAGGAGGCCGAGTATGATTCCGGAACGAAGGACCGATCCAGCGCAGCTGCCGCTACCCTTTCATCCCAATCCGATTATGCAGATTACGCAGGAGGAGAAGGCAACTGCTCTGACCGCGCTGGCCCAACTTCTGCTTTCGGCCGAGCCTCCCCCACTGAACTGGTCCACCGCTATGTTTAGGAAACGGAGGACCACGAATGTCCTTTACGACCTTCTCACTGTGGCTCTGCTTGGTTCCGGGTTTCTTTCTCATCTCCACTCCTTGGTGGTTACGATGAGCCAGAAATCCTCTCTTATCAAATCAACCTAAACTGTCCCATTAGCACTGACGTCAGAAACTGGTTGTGAATCCTGACCCTAGAATCAATTACCCCGACTACGCATAAATTATGTGAAGTCGGGATATATTTGGTTAGCTTGCCACTCCTAAAAACGGTAGTTCAAACCGAATGTCGCAGTGGTGACACTAAAATTATTGTCTCCGCCGGATGTGTCAAACCTGTCTTCAAGAATTTCGCCGAATAGTGAAACGTTATTAGAAATGCGGTGCTCCAATCCAATGCCGATTGTATATCCCCATTCGTCATTGGTTGCACTACTCGCAGCGTAAGCTGAGCCGGTCGTTACGTAGGCCAAGGTGTCTCCAAAAGAATAGCCACCCCGAATTTTGATGCGGCTCAAGCTGTCCAAGTCGCCAATACCTGCGGAAACATTGGAGTAGCTAGAGTCAACTGAAAGACCAGCTACCCAACTACCGTCAATTCCCCAATCGCGACCCACATGAAGTCCAACCAAGTCGCCATGGCCGTCCAAGTCCTCTGCAAGGTTCCCATAGCCAAAACGGGCTCCGACGTAGCTGCCATTCCAGTCTGCTGCGAAAGCAGGAACAGAGGTGAACGCCATCACTGTGGTCATTGCGATCGCCGCGGGTTTTATTACCATTCTTCCAGACATTGTCTTACCTCGGTGAGTTGTTCGTTTGAGATCCGACGGTATGAGATTTGTTAACCGTCCTCTGGTTAACTGTGGAAGATTGAGAACATTCTGGAGGTTCGAAACTGTAAGTTACAGTTACCGAACTGAACCTTCCCATCTGAATAAAACTGACCTGCCCGGTGTTGTTACGTTAGCTCGCGATCAAGCAAAGAATACTGTTTAATAAAATTCAGGCTGCTTGAGTGGCGGCATTCCAGGCGTCAATTGCTTCGAGGCGGTGATATCGAATTGTTCAGGCGGAGCGGCGGCGAGCGGGGACGCTGGAGCGGTTGCGGATTGCGGAGTGTGTCGCCATGTACCTTTGCAACCCTGCTGGAGAGCGACGGCCTTGCATTGTCCTTTCTCGCTTTCGGAATGGGAGATGGCTGTTTTCGGCGCGGTTATTGAGGCCCTTGTGCGACCAATGCTCCAGACCCGGCGCTACCTCTCGCTTGGCGGCACCATACGAGCGCAGCACGTCCGTGATGATCCGCTTGGGAGTGAAACCAAGACGCTTCATCAGGCGGCGTAACAGCCGTTTTTCAGCCCATTTGTCCCGTTTCGGTTGGAGTATTTCGTCCAGCACGACGCCATGCTGATCAACCGCGCGCCAAAGCCAATATTCGCGACAATAGAGTCTCACAACAACTTCATCGAGATGCCAGACATCGCCAGGACGGTTCAGTCTCTGCCGCAGGTTTCGAGTTACCGCCGGCCCGAACTTGAAGAACCAACGCAGGACGGTTTCGTAAGAAGCATCGATCCCCCGCTGCAGCATCAACTCTTCAGTTTCCCACAGGCTCAGATTGAAGCGAACGTACAGCCACACCGCTTGCGCGATGATCTGAGGTGGAAATCGGTGGCGCCTGTAGCTGACCGATGACGAAATCATCGATGTCACCTACGTCTAAATCGTATCATAGTCACCCTCGAGCGCAATCGCTACAGCGGCCCGGCCAGCCTCATAAACTGCTGTATCTGCCGGCATGTTTACACGGAACGGTTGGTCGTTTTGGCGGAAGGCCAGACCGTTTGTGCCCACGATCGCATCATCGATCTGTCACACCACAAATCCGGCAGCGTGATCTATGACTGGTGACATCACTTCGCTGTGATCCAACGCAAGCCCGGCGCCCGGCGCAATATCTAGCCTCAACAATCTCGCCGAATAACTTGGCAATGCCGTTTCAAAAACTATCTGCCCTAGTGGAGTTAGCGTTGCGACGAGGGAAACTTCCTTGACTCTATGCTGGCTAAGGACCACTAAAGTGCATTGGTGAAAATTACTCGTCGTCGCGATGCTGCCGGCTTCGATGATCCAATGGCCTTCAGACTAATTGTAGCATGTGCCCAGCACAGGAACGGGTTTCGCTGGGGTCTTCGCTATGAGCTCGTTCCTCGCAAGCATTCGCAACTGTCACCTGACATGCACCAGTCACCGCGTGACCCATGAAAGAAGGCGCCGTATGAACAGCACATGGCTCATTAATTGCGTGCTTGATGGCCGATAGATCAGGTCTCAGGCTCCGCTTCAATCAGTCATTCATCGTGTTTACGCGCTGCATTCTTTGTTTGATCCCAGCACTTTTGGTGTCGCTCTCAGGAACAAAGCTTCCTGCCCAAGTCGCAGGCAATGCCGATGGATCAGTTTGTGACGAAGGTTTCGAAAACAAGAATGGATCGTGCCAAAGAACAGACTTACCAGAAAACGCATATTTGACAGGTAGCTCCTATGGCAGTGGCTGGGAATGCAATCACGGTTTTCAGAATGTCGGAGATCTCTGTGAGGAAATAAGAGTTCCTGAAAATGCCTATCTTGCATCAACCGGAGATCAGTGGGAGTGCAATCGGCTGTTCCAGCGTGTCGAAGAAAAATGCGAAGAACTGATCGCACCTCAAAATGGATACGTCGAAACCAGGTTTGGCGCACAGGAAATACACTGCAACTGGGGATTTCGTAAGGAGAACCAGGATTGTGTTGCAATAGAAGTCCCAAAAAACGGTCGTCTGAGCGATAAAAAAAGCTCGGATGGTTGGGTATGCCTCAGAGGTTACAACGCAGCGGAGAGCGGCTGTGAGCCTGTGGCTGTTCCACAGCATGCGTATCTTGAACCAGATTCCTACTCTGGATGGAAATGCGAACGTGGTTTTCGCGCAAACCGGGACAGGTGCGATGCGATCCTTGTTCCTTCAAACGCTCATTTGAATCGAAGAGGTGATGGTTGGGAATGCAATCGGCCGTTCACACGACAGAACGATAAGTGCGCCGAAAAAATTCCGCGAAAATAGGTTCGTGGAAATCAATATCGCCTGACAAATCCGGAAGGACCAAGCCGTGAACCATAACTCGATTGACGAAAATCTTGGCAAAAGGATCAAAGCCGAAAAGGCGCGTCGCCGGTCCCACGGGATTAAGATATCTATAGCGTTAGCAGTGTTTGTTGCAGCGGTAATTGTAGTGGTGTTTCTCTGATGCGTAAAAATGCCCCTCAAGTGACCCTTTCTGACTCAAAGATGTCAGTGCGTGGTCTGGAACAAAGAGCATTTCAGGACCGCAGTGTTCGCAAGACGCGGAACGCTGACGTATCAGAAGTGATCGAAGTAGAATTTGGAAAGTACTTGATTAAGGCTGGCATTCTGAGCGGTAACAGCGTTGCGCGCGCATTCCCCAAGCCACCAGCGAAAACGCAAGGTTTGATTGCTGATGCAGTTGGCGAAACACCGTCATTGGCCATTGAAGCCTTAAAAGAAATTCTCGAAGAGCGAGACAGGAAACGCAGCGCTCGACGTCGTTTGGAGGCGAACTCCGGCAACTTCATTCCCAGTGAAGGAGAATATGTCGAAGCATTGCGCCAGATCAGGCTCTCCACTGCGCAGGTCACCATGCTCAAAGCACTTACAATCGCAGGCAAGGAAGGACTGAGCATTGGTCAGTTAACTAAGGCAGCTGGTTACAAATCGCGCGAGGCGTCCGTCAAGGTCTTCAAGAAAATCGGGCTATTGATTGCAGAATATCTGGAACTCGAGCTTCCCGAAGCCGGATCGGCACAGAATGATGGCGCCGCTCAGGTATTGGCATTTTCTCACGTCAAAAGTGACGATGAACCAGCGACTTGGATCATGCATCAGGAGCTGCGCGATGCTGTTCGTTCGGTTCTATGACGCACGTTCCAGCGCCTGCCTTTGAAGCGAACTTCGAACCGGAATAAACGCAAGAAAGGCGCACACGTAGCTTATGTTGGAGAAAAAACCATATCCGCTCGACCTGATCTATGTACCTGTGAAACGGGCCAAAACACTTGATCAACAAAAGGTTCTGACGCTGGCAGAAGATATCCTGAAGAATGGCCAGAAGACGCCGATCCAGATACGTGCGGACAACAAGCGGTTCGTGCTGATTGAAGGCCTTCACCGACTAGAGGCCATTCGCGCCCTAGGCGGTGAAACGGTTGAAGCCTATTTGGTCCGTGCCAGACTACACTAAACTCTTTTTGAGATTGGCGTTCGACAAAGCCTCGGAAAATGCCAGCAGGCGCTGACCTTCTTCATCCCAAAGATGCAATCGTGCACAGTGAAAGCTCTCGAACAAAGTAATACGCTGGCAATTTTCCAACTCGGAATGGTCGCGCAAAACTTCGTCAAGCCGGTAAAAAGGTATGCGGCTGGCAAGGTGGTGAACATGGTGCACACCAATATTGGCAGAGAACCACCGCAGGATACCTGGCAGGGCATAGTGAGAACTTCCATAGAATGCTGCGTTCTGAAGATTCCACCCTTCTTCCCGCTCCCAGGTCGTGTGTTCAAACTGGTGTTGAATGTAGAAAAGCCAAATACCAATCGACGCGGCGACGATCATGGTTGGCAGGAATACATAAACCAGTACATCCATGCCTCCGGTCCAAAAAATCAGAGCCAGGACCACCGCAATCGCGGCGTTTGTTCCCATTGCACTTGCCCAATACAGCCAGCCTGACCGCATGAAACCAAAGGGCAAGCGATTTTGAAGAAAGAACGTGTAGACCGGTACGATACAGAACAGGAAGAAGGGGTTCCGTATTAACCTGTAAGCGGCACGACCGGCCCACTTTCGCTTCAGGTATTCCTCTACAGTCAACGTAGGGATATCGCCCATCCCGCGCCGATCAAGGTTGCCGGTTGAGGCGTGGTGGATCGCATGGCTTTGCCGCCAGACGTCATAGGGTGTGAGGGCGAGAACACCCAGGACCCGACCGGTCCAATTGCAAACGGTGCGGTTTCTAAAGAAAGATCCGTGACCACAATCATGCATGATGATGAAGAGACGCACCAGAAATGCGGCGTTCAGGATGGCCAGTAGAACCGCGACCCAGACACTAAAAGATAACGCAAACCACGCTGCGCCCCATAGCGTGAAAAAGGGAATGACGGTGATTGCCAGCTCAAAAACGCTACGCTTCGTATCAGGCACACGGTATTGCGCGAGCGCCCGGGTCAATTCCTGCTGTTGCAACTGACTTGTTCTCCAACGCCTCTGAGGAACCCCCTGAGCATTCGGGCACCCCAGAAGGGTGCCCGTAGCAGGCTATGCGAGTGCCAGGTTGGCAGCGCTGTCGCGACCATCACGGCCAGCTTCGACGTCGAAGGTAACCTTCTGGCCGTCCTTCAATTCGCTGATGCCGGAACGTTCAAGTGCTGAAATATGCACGAACACGTCGCGCTTGCCACCTTCAGGTTCGATAAAGCCAAAACCTTTGGTCGAGTTGAACCATTTTACTGTGCCATTTGCCATGGTCGAAGTCTCCTAATACTTGCCGCCCGCATTATTGCGGCGACTCGGCGTGGTCGGTCTGAATCGAAAGACTGAACGCCGAATTTGGGAGACAGCAGGTCGAAAAAGAAAAACGTGAGCCTTGCGTATATGGGCTTAGCGTACACACGATACAAGTCTTGATACAATGGAAAGCGACAGAAGATCTGCGTCTGCCTAGCCCAAGTTTGGACAAAGATAAGCAGGACCATTGCTCTGTGGTTCGGAAATCAGAAGTCGGCTTCTGTGATAAAACCTGCCCAGTGCGTATGCAGCAAATTGATTGCTCAGATACGGCAGGTAGGGCTGACTGTCCGAATTCACCGCGCGCTACAAGAACACTGCGGCGAGGCACAAATGTCATTGATTGGTGGAAACATTGCTAAACCAACGAGTTGACCTCTCTAACGAACGGCAGATTTTGCGCGGCCCGAATCTTGGGTCATGCTGCGTTGGCATAGGGCGACTGCGAGCCTCAAAGTGCAATTAGTAGGTCCGTATCTGCGCAAGCATCGGGCAAGAAACGTTCCCGATTTTACAGTTGGCCGTAAGTTCATTCAGGGCGGCCTCCAATCGCTTAAGTTCGTTTATCTTCATACGCACATTGGAGATATGAAGCTCGGCCAGTTCCTTAACGGATTGGCAATCCTCGCTATCACCTTCGGACAGGTTGAGAAGCACCTTTGCATCGGCAAGCGAAAAACCCAAGTCTCGGCACTTCCGTAGAAAACGAAGCCGTCCAACATCGTGCGCGGCGTACATGCGTCGATTATTCGATGCTCTTTCTGGTTTAGGCACGATCCCTTCGCGTTCGTAATAGCGGATAGTTTCAATTCCGACTCCGCTTTGCCGGGATGCTTCCCCAATCGCAAACATGTGAGATTTCCTGCCTTGATCCTGTAGTGGCTACAGAAGTTATACGAGAAGTTGCTGTCTCCACAACTCCGCACGTCATGGTTCATGAGGGAAACGGAATGCAGAAATACCTTAGCCTCAGCTACTTGGGATCTCTATCAGCACTTGGCGTCGCGACTTGCTGCGTTTTGCCCATGATAGTGATGTTAATGGGGCTGGGCGGCAGTTGGTTGGCAATCTTTGGAAAGCTTGCCGCAGCGAGTTACTATGTGCTGACGATTTCAACGGCGCTCGTCGCGATATCGTGGCTGGTATCTTATCAGCGCGGTTCCTTGCCGACGTTGAAATGGCGGCTTGCAGGAACGACTCTGATCACCGGCGTGGCTTGGGTCGTTGTGTTTAACGAGGCACGGATTAACGATTACCTGATCATGAAGATGTGAGACTATGACAAAACAAACTGTAGTCCTGGAAAGCACCCTGACTTGCCCGAACTGCGGCCACAGCGAAACCGAGGAAATGCCAACGGATGCTTGCCAGTGGTTCTATGAATGCAAATCGTGCAAAACAGTTTTGAAGCCATTGGAAGGCGACTGTTGTGTTTACTGTTCATATGCCACGGTCCCGTGTCCACCAATTCAGCTAGGCGATAGCTGTTGCAGATGAAGCGAAGGATGGCTTTGTTGAGCGAACTGTGTGTTGCAGCCGCGAGCATCGCGGCGATTTGCATGAATGACAGGTTTTCCGCTGCTTGGCCGCACAAGATATTCGGCAGTTGCAGCGTTGTTCCAGCTGCAAGCGCATGCACCAATAAAATCCAGGGTACAGGTTGGGTTCGAAACGCTATTTCGCCGAATCGCGTACGAACGGTTGGTTAAAGCCGTGAAGCTGACATTCCCGGTCTTCTCTACTTCCGAAAGGCTTTGTTGCACAATTGGCGCGAGGGATTCCCTGTTTGAATCCAGTGGGGTAGCTATGAGGTATGAGCAGTTGGTCCGCTACGACGTACAAGACCATGAACTGGCCTTCGTACAACACGGCGCTTAGGCAGCGTGGTTCGCTATCGATCTGGTTTGATCCTGAGATGGAATTGTAAAAGTCCGTCCAGGGAAAGGGGATGCGCGCTCAAACCCTGATCTGTGCAACAAAGCCATCCTTGGGGATGCAACCCCAACTCAAAGGATTACATTGCCTCACCCCCTTTGCAGGAGAGTTTCTTCGATAGCTTCTGAAGCGGAAGACGACCTTACAGGTAATTGTTTCAACGGCATTGCCAAGTTATTTGTGTGTGAATGAGAGGGGTGAGGCTTGGGCTTGTCACGTGGTCATTTCGGCCGCATAGCCAAAAGTTTGCGACAAAGCCGTTTGAAACTTATGATAGGTATAGATAGCAAGCGGCTCCGAAATCATCTTACCCGTGGATGGCTGCTTTTGTCAGGTCGTGAAGTTTAGAATTGCTGGCCAAGACAGCCCCCCCTCTTTCAATGAATTCGGAATATGGGGGGAAATCGACCTTGCCACCTGCCTCCTCCACAATGAGCATTCCGGCAATGGCGTCCCAAGGATTGAGATGTGCTTCAAAAAACGCATCGGCCCGTCCAGCGGCAACGGTAAGCAAGCTATAAGCGGCAGATCCGTTTCGACGATATTCCATGCCATGGTCGATCAGTCTCTGGACTTGATCGAGATAGTCGTCGGCGCCGTGGCGCGCGGATCGTCCCAATAGAACCAGCGCATCACTCGCAAGCTCGCAACTTGAAACGCCTGTTTCGCAAGAGTTCAGGCTTGCACCCTTACCGGCACACGCTGAACCAAACATCGCGACATCCGGAGCGAAGACAGCCCCAAATTTGATTTCTCCGTCCCGGCAATACCCGATCGAGACTGCCCAGTCAGGTAACCCGTGCATATAGTTGGTTGTGCCGTCGATTGGATCTATGGCCCAAACGGAAGAACCACTACCAACGAGGCCCTTTTCCTCTCCAAGGATCGTATCTTCAGGAAAGAACTCGTGAATTCTTCGCCGTATAAGTTCCTCTACCGCAATATCCGCAGCAGTTACAAAGTCCTGATGCGACTTGCGCTCTGCAAAACCGGCAGACCGTTCGTTGCGCATTTGAACGGCAAGTTTCCCTGCCTCAACGGCGACATCTTTTGCCAACTCAAACCGGCTGTCGTGACCCACTGGCATTACTTAATTCCCCCACCAAATCCGCGTGTCAGGCCCTTTTGTACAAAGCCAACCATGACCAGGATCGGGAGAGACGCGAGAAGACCAACGGCCGACAACTTGCCCCAAAAGGTTTCATCTTCTGTAATCAGAGTTGCGATGAATGTGGGTAGCGTGAAGTTCTCTGGTGATTGGATGAACAGCAACGAATACGCGAACTCATTCCAGCTCAGGATGACCAAGAATACCGAAGTCGCTATCAGTCCCGGCGTCATGACCGGCAGTACGATTGACCGCAAACGGCGCATTAGTGATGCGCCATCTACAAGCGCTGCCTCTTCGTATTCAACCGGGACATCCCGCACAAAACCCAATAGCATCCATATCGCAAAGGGTAGGAAAAGAGCAGGGTTTGCGCATCGCCTGGATCGACCGAGAGTGAGAACTTCTGCTCCAAGCCTGCATCAAACGCACGCTGAACCTCATCAAGAAGCGGTCCTGAAACCATCTTCTCTGCCGAGGCCTGCAATTCCTGAAGCAACTGCTTTTGCCTTTTTCCGGAAAGTCTCGGGTTTTCGGGATCACGCTCGCCATCAAAACCAAGTTGCGCCCGGTCGAGGGAGAGATCCACATCCTCCGAGAAGCGATGGATGACGTCATAAGCCTTGGAAAGGGATGTTCCTCCCTTGAAAATCATGTGATTGCCAAAGGAGGGCAGGGCGAAGAGCTGTTTCAGGGACCAGCAGACCCAGAAGTCCTTTTCAACAATGGCCTTGGATAATCCAAGCTGCGCGGCAGCCTCCTGAAACGCTTCGTCGCGATTTTCCGCAGTGCCGTTGGCGAGTTGGTCCATGATCAGGCCTGCGCAACGATCTGTTGTACGACAGAATGCATCCAGGAGCCCAGAATGTTGCGGTCATCATCGTGCTTGGCAACAGAAGAAGAACACTGCCCCACCACGTCAGATAGCGCACGTTGTCCTCTGTCCGCTCGATCACCATACCTGCAGCCAATGCGGCAAGCGAAACGAGCCAGATGGTGATGAAATCAGTGTAGAACACCTCGCCATAGGCGCCGAGTGTGAAGCTTATGCGCCAGGTCACCAGGGTGAGGCCGATACATGCGATGAAGAATGTACCGGCCTCGTCGCCCTTGAAGCGATCAGTCATAGCTGAGCGTCAGGGCTTCCGTCACCGGCAGCGACTGGCAGGTCAGGATCGCCCCTTTCGCAATATCCGCGTCCTCGAGCGCCATGCGGGCGCGCATGTGGACATCGCCTTTGGTCAGCTTGGCGCGGCAGGCGCCGCAGACGCCCGACTGGCAGGAAAAGGGTGGTTTCAGCCCTGCGGATTTGGCCGCTTCGAGAACCGTTTGCCCCTTGGCCACGTCGATGGAATGCCGGGTGCCGCCGAGTGTGATGTCTGCCGTTGCGGCCACGCCTTCAACGCTGGTGTCGAGCTCTGCCACGCCGCCATAGCTTTCCATGTGGATGCGGTTGGCGGGCACGTCGAGCGACATCAATGCGGCCTTGACCGCCTTGTTCATCCCGCCCGGCCCGCAGATATAGTAGTGCGCGTCCTGCGCATAGGGTGGGTTCTCGGCGATCAGCGCCTCGATCGCGGGTTTGTCGATAATGCCCTTGCGCCAGTAATCGGCAGAGGACCAGAAACCGGGTTTGGAAAAGATGTGATGGACCGTCATCCGCTCGGGATTGGTTTCCCAGACGGCGTTCAGTTCATCGTGCAGCAGAATGGATTTTTCGTTGTTGTTGCCATAGGCCAGATGCGCGAAGGAGTTGGGCTCTGCCGCCATGACCGAGCTGAGCATCGCATAAAGCGGTGTGATGCCAGAGCCGGCGCCAAAGAAGTAATGCGTGCGTCGCGACGTTGCGCCGGGATCGAGGCAGAACCCGCCAAAGGGCGGCATCACCTCGATCACGTCTCCTTTCCGCACGTTGTCGTTGATGTGGTTGCTGACCACACCGTCCCGAACCCGCTTCACTGTGATCCGCAGCGGATCACCGGTGAAAGGCGAGGACGAGATCGAGTAGCTGCGGCGCTGTTCCTCTCCGTTCACCGCAATGCGGAACGACAGGTGCTGGCCGGGCCGCCAGGCGAAGGTTTCGCGCAGGCCGTCAGGCACGTCGAACATGACCGTCCTGGCCATGCCGCCGATTTCGTCGCGGGTGTCGAGAACGGTCAGCGGGTGGAAGCTGCGTGCGTTCATTTGCCCTCTCCCAACCATTCGAGAACGACCTTCTGGTGATCGACCACCGGGCTTTCGCCGACGGCGGCGGGACCAGTTTCGAAATAAGGGGATTTCAACGATTTCTGCTGCTGTTCGCAGGCATAGATATCCTCGCCGGTGAAGTCGCCCGCGACCATCGGGTCATCCTCGCTCATGGCGTCATGGTCTTCGTACTTGCCGCTGAGGCCGAACTTGGTCCAGAAATTCGAGGACCGCATTTCCTGCTTGGCAAAATCCCAGCCAGAGCTGTTCGAGACCCGCCCCCGGTTGCTGACGCGGGTCAGTTCAGGGCCCAGCGGTTCGACAATGAAGATGTTCCAGCCATCCTCGGACCCGGCCAGCCCGATCCCCGGGAACAGCATCGGTACCCAGGCGCCGTTCATGTCCTTTGGGATCACCCGTGGGGCGATCAGCTTGGCCTCCTGATCCTTTAGGAATGCCTCGACCGGCGGTTCCCAGAACATGTAGTGGGGGCCTTCCCAGTGGTATTTCGCCGCCTTGTGGTCATACATCTGCAGCGTGTTCGAATGCAGATGGCTCAGGTGGTAGACGTCGATGTAATTCTCGACCACCACCTTCCAGTTGGCCTTGATCTCGTAGCTGTTGTTCAGTTCTTCGTATTCGACCAGTTCTTCGGGAACGTGCGGGCCGATATGCGGCTCGACCGGCCCGAACCATTCGGCGATCGAGGGCGCGTCGGGGTCGGGGTGCACAAAGATCATCGACTTCCAGATGTCGACCCTGGCGGGTTTCAGGCCCAGGCAGGATTTGTCGACCTGACCGAATTCTTCCTGTTCTTCGGGCACCGAGATCAGGTTGCCCTCCAGATCATAGGTCCAGTCGTGATAGGGGCAGGTCAGCGCCTTTTGCGTCTTGCCGACGGCGCGGATCAGTTGCGTGCCGCGGTGGCGGCAGATGTTGTGAAACGCACGCAGGCGGCGGTCGCGGCCCATCACGATGAAGATGTTGTTCAGTCCGGCCTGAACGGTGATGTACTGACCGGGTTCGCTGACATCCTCCATGAACCCCGCGTAGCGCCAGGTTTTTGAGAAGATGTCGCGCATTTCGCGGTCGAACCACGCCTGCGAGGTATAGGCCTCGACGGGCAGCAGGTGCAGCATTCGGGTCATTCAAGTACTCCTAAGAATGGTATCAGCCCCAACCGGGCAGAAAATCGGCCATCACCAGCAGGATGCAGAAGACGATCCAGGCGATCAGGATCAGCCAGTACAGAACCGGGTCTTCTTCGCGCGTCACGTCCGACAGCAGGAACGCATAGCCCGTGTGGTAACTCTGGACCGTCCAGTAGAGGAACAGCAGCCCCCAGAGCGACTGATAGCCAAGTGCCGTCGTGATCATCAGCGCGGCGAAGGCGACGTAGTTGAGTGCGCGGGTCTGATTCATGATGGGTCGTTCAATCCTTCCAGCAGGTTACGCGCGAGGGTGTAGGCGGTTTGCGTCCAGTCTTGCGGCATGCTCAGCGGCGCCAGGGACGCCACGTTCAGATACAGCGCGATAATGCCATGGGCCGCGGCGTCGACGGCGTGATGGTCGGCTTGCGGGTAGTCTTTGCGCAGCACTTGGGTGATCGCGGCCTCGAAGCCCAGCATGGACTCGCGGCAGGCGGCGCGCAGGTCGGCGTCCTCGGCAGCGCGTGCTGTCAGCGCAGCGAAGGCCAGCACCATATCCGGGGACGACCCGGCGGTGTCGGCAAACAGAAGATCGACCAGCGCCGCACCGGCCGCGTCCGGCGGCAGGGCTTCGATCAGGGCCTCGGTCTGTTCGGCAAAGCTGTGCAGAACATAGTCCTGCAGCGCCGCAATCATTTCTTCGCGATTGCCCAGATGGTGCCGGATCAGCGGGCGGGTCAGCCCGGCCTCGGCTGCAATCTGGGTCAGAGAGGCGCCCTCTAATCCAAAGCGTGCCACACATCGCACCAGTGCCTGCATCACCTGCGCATAGCGTTCGTCGCGGTTTGAAGGACGCCCAACCATGTCAGTTCCAGTATTTCAGCCGCAATGTCGATACAGCGGCCTCGCCAGCGGTAACCGCCGCATCCTCGAATTTCGACGGCAAGCCGCGGCGCCCCATGGCGGCAAAGGCGTAGCCCTCGGTCGGCACTTCGCCTTTCATGTCCAGGTCGCCGTCCAGATCTTCGTCATGCAACGCGGCAAAGGCATAAGCCCCCTGCGGCAGATCGTGAAAGGTGACCGCGACCTTAGTGCCTGCGGCCGGAACAAGGGCCATCGCGGCGGCCTTGGTCATGTCCATCGCCTGAAAGGCTTCGGCCTGATCGAAGGCTGCCACGATCACCGCGCCGTTCCCGTTCCGAAGCCCGTCGACGGTCACAGAGAGGGGAGCGGTTTCGGGCGATTGGGCGAGCGCCCCGCATCCGAGGGCTGCGGCAAGGCCAGCGGCTGAGGGGAGTTTGAAAGATCGCATCGGGTCACCTTAAATTGTCATCTTTGACAGCATTTAGGGAGATGCGAGTTGATTGTCAATGATGACAGCAAATGTTTAGAAAGCGGCGGCAGCGCCAGCGCATCAGACGGCTGGCTCAGCGACCGAAGCCCGGCACCGCTCCGCCATCATGTCGGGATGGAAGGTCAGCCCCTCAAACAGTGCCTGAGCCCAGTGCAAAGCCCCGGAGGTGAGCAGGAACACCTCGGGCACGATCACCCATTCTCCGATCCAGGCACCGCCCGACCTTTCATGTTCATGCAGCGTGAATTCTCCGATCTGTTCGGCTTGCTGCCGGCCAAGGCGGGAGACTGCTTCCATGAATTCGGAAGCCCGCTGATTGCGCTTGTGGTGCATGGACGAGGACGCACCCTTGCCGTTGACATGATCTTCGGAGACCTCGGCAATGTCGGATGATGACAGCAGGTTGATATTGTGGGCAATCTTGCAGAGCGAGGCGCAAAGGACGCCGAGCGCAGCGACGATATCCGCTATGCTATCGCGGGCGTTCTGCCAATGCGGCTCGACAACGCCAAGGCCGAGACGTTCCGCAACAGCGGATTTGATCCGTTCTCCGGATCCGTTCTCATAACCTCGCAGGTCTCCGACCGGGCCGCCGATCTGCACGTTGAGACCTCGGGTAGCGGCTTGCTGCAAAGCCTCGTTGCGCCGCACAAGCTCCGAGCGCCAGACGGTCAGCTTGGTTGCCAATTTCACGGGAACGGCGTGTTGACCATTGGTGCGCCCCATTAGCACGGTCGAGGGGTGGGCGCGGATATGGCCGTCCAGCAGACCGATCAGCCGGGTTGTGCCGGTCTCAATTTCCGCAAGGCCAAGCTTCATCTGCATGACCGTGGCCGTATCCATGATGTCCTGCGTGGTGGCCCTGTGGTGAACGTGGCACCCGTGCTCGCCCGCCAACGCGCGCAGCTGTTTCACCAGCCCCACGATGGGGCGGCCGACCAGGTCCATCTCGGCGGCCAGCGCTTCGGTGTCCAGATCGGAGACGCCGACAGTTTCGATCACCGCAGCCGCGTTATCGGGGATCAGTTTCAGATCGGCCTGACAGCGGGCAAGGATCTGTTCGACTTTCAGCCAGGCGGCGATGGTGGCAGGCTCGGACCAGATCCTCCGCATTTCGGCGGAGGAGAAGCAGTTGCGGTAGATTCGGTAATCAAGCATCGTCCAGCCCACCCTCTGCGATCCGGCGTTCCTTCATGATCGACCGGATGCGCAAGCCCATGGCGACGAGCCCGAGCAGCAGGAAACCGGCGGCGATGGGGCGTTCGATGAAGATGAGCGCGCCGCCATCGGACATCAGCAATGCTTGACGGAACGTTTCCTCGGCCCCCTTGGCCAGCACGAACGAGATCACGAACGCCGCAACGTTGAAGTCGAACTTGCGCATCAGCCAGCCCACGAAACCGGCCACGGTCATGACGGTCACGTCGAACATCGAACCGCGGGCGGAATAGGCGGCGACAAAGGCGGTCATGAAGATCAGCGGGTAGAGCACGTTGACCGGAACTTTCAGGATCAGGCGCGCGACCTGCGTGGCGCCGAAATAGCCGATCACCCCGTAGGCAAGGATCCCCAACATCCCGCAGGCAAAGAGCTGATAGACCAGTTCCTTGTCCGTTAGGAACAGGGTGGGGCCGACCTGAATGCCGTGGATCAGGAAGACGCCCAGCAGGATGGCCCCGATGGTCGAACCCGGGATGCCGAGGGTCAGAAGCGGTGCCATCGACGGGCCGGACACAGCGTTGTTGGCGGCCTCGGGCGCGGCGACGCCCTCCAATGCGCCCTTGCCCCATTGCTCGGGGTTCTTGGCGCGGCGCTTACCCTCGCCGTAGGAGATGAAGGCCGCGATGGCCGAGCCGAGCCCCGGCAGAACGCCGATCCCCGCCCCGATGAACCCGCCCCGGACGGCGTGCGGGATGCAGGGTTTGTATTCTTCGTAAGTGAGGCTGTGCCCGGTGGGATCGCTTTCGTTTTCCCGGACCTCGCCTTTTGCCTTCTTGCGCTCTTCGAGTTGGGCAAAGACCTCGCCCAGCACGAAGACACCGATCATGAGCGGGACTAGGCCGATGCCGTTCGACAGCTCGAACGAACCGAACGTGTACCGTTCCTCGCTGGAGATCGGATCGAGGCCGACCATGGCCACGAGGATGCCGAGCAGGGCCGAGATCAGGCCCTTGGTGACCGATTTTCCGATCACCGACCCGATCACCACGAAGGCTGCGAAATAGATGGCGAAGGTTTCGGGCGGGCCGAGCTTGAGCGCGATGGCGGCGATGAACCCTACGCCGATCACGAGCATGAAATCACCCATGAAATCACCGATGACCGACGAGATTGTGGCGACCTTCATCGCCTTTCCGGCCTTGCCGGCGCGGGCCAGCGGATAGCCGTCGATCTGCGTTGCGGCACTTGCCGCCGTTCCGGGCGTGTTGAACAGGATCGCGGCAACCGAGCCGCCATAACGCCCGGATTTGCCGATCACATAGAGGAACGCCAGCGCAAACAGTGGCGACATGTAGAAGGTGATGGGCAGGAGCATTGCGATGGCCGCGGAGGCGGTGAGGCCGGGCGTGGCGCCGACGATCATGCCGACGGCAGCAGCCAGAACGATGGCGAACAGAAGCGTCGGATCGGTGATGACCGACAGAAGGGCGGGAAAGATCTCCATTAGGTTTACCCCCGGAACCAGTCGAGCAGGTCGAACACCTCGCCATAGGGCGGGAAGACACCGAGCAGCTCGAAGAAGATGATGTGGAAGATGAGCGGGCAGGCGATCATGGATACAGCCAGCCCGATCCAGTTGCGGACACCGAAGATGTAGAGAACCACCGGAGCAACAATTGCCGTGGGCAGGACATAGCCAAACCAGCGGAAGGATTGCTGATAGATCAGCGCAACCGCAAACAGGATCAGGATGTCGAGCGTGCCGGTGTCACGTTCTTGGGCAACGTCGTGACCTGTCTGCGTGGCGCGCATCCCGCTGAACAACAACAGGCCTGAAAGCGCCAGAAGGGCAACCGAGGCAGCGAATGGCACGACCCCGGCCCAGGTGTCGCCGGGGCTTGCGGCAGGGACCTGCCAGGCGCCCCAGATCGCGATCAGAGACAATAGCGCGAGTACAATTCCTTCGACCATATCCCGCATGGCGTCCTCCTTCGGAAATAGTTGAGATGGGATGGCCGGGCCGGAGCTGATGCCGGCCAGACCACCGCCCGGCTCAGTTGTTCAAGGTCTCGACCAAAGGAGCGGCATCCGCTTTCATTGCGGTCAATGTGGCCTTGGCGTCTGCCCCACTTGCGTAGACCGGGCCGGTGCCGCGTTCGGCCAGAAGCTCGGCGAATTCCGGCTTGGCGGCAATCTCGGCCAGTGCCGTTTCCATGGCGGAAATGACTTCGGTCGGTGTGCCTTTGGGCGCGAATACGATCACGGGAGACGACACGGCGGCGAAGGGAACGCCCAGCTCTCCGAAGGAGGGAACATCGGACATGATCGTGTCGCGGTCAGCGCTGTTGACGGCCAGGGCGCGCAGTTGCTCTTCAAATCCACGAAGCTGCTGCACCCCAAGGAAGCCGAAATCGGCCTGCTCACCGATCAGGGCCGCACGGGTTGGGCCGCCGCCTTTGAATGGGACATCCTGCGCTTCGATCCCGTTATTGGCCAGGAAGCCGAGACCGCCCACATGGTGGAATCCACCGCGACCGGAATGGGCCCAACGCAGCGAACCAGGATCTGCCTTTGCCGCGTCAATGACATCCTGCACGGTCTGATAGGGGCTGCCCGTCGGCACCATGAGAGACGTGCGCAACTGACCAACCTGCGCCACGAAATCAAAGCTGTCCAGCGCGTCGATTTTGGTGTCGCGCGTCATGGTCGACAGCAGGAACGACCCGCCCGAGGTCATCATCATCGTGTATCCGTCAGGCCGGGCCCCGACCACGGCATTGGCGCCATTGAGCCCGCCCGAGCCGGGCTTGTTCACGACGACAACCGGCACATCCAGCACACCTTCTGCGGCGGCAGAGATGGCACGCGCATAGGCGTCTGTCCCGCCCCCGGCCTTGTAAGGCACGACCAGGTTGATGGGGCGTTTTGGCCAGTCAGCCGCGTGGCTGGCAGTGGCGGTCGCGACCAGCGCCGCCGCAGCTGTAACAGCACCAAGGAATGCTCTGCGTTTCATTTGGGCTCCTCCAAAAATAGTGACGCAGCCTTTCTAGCAGGCGCTTGGATTGCGATTTCTGCAAAGATAGCATCTAATACTGCAAAATAGTAAAGAGTCGAGGCTATGAACATCAAAGCGCTTCGCGCCTTCCGCTATGCCTTTTCCGAAGGCTCCGTCGCCGCCGCCTCTGAGGTCATGCATCTGAGCCAGCCTGCCATCAGCCGATTGATCAGCGGTCTGGAAGCTGAACTGAAACTAAGGCTGTTTGACCGCAGCGGGCGCAGCCTGTCCCCCACCACAGAAGGGATTGCGTTCTACCGCGAGGCCGGGCGCATCCTCGACAATCTTGACGAGATTCCCCGGATTGCAGGGGAAATCCGGGCGGGCCGGACCGAAAGCCTCAGGATCGTGACGATGCCACGGATTGCCCAATTCCTGTCTGCGCCCGCTGTCGGGCAGTTCATTCAAGCGTACCCTGACGTAAACGTGACCCTCGATGTGCGCGCCCGCCGCGAGGCTGGAAAATGGCTGGCCGGGCAGGAATACGACATCGGCATCGCGGCCCTTCCGGTCAGCCATCCTGATATTCGGACGGCACCGCTGGTCCGGGTCCGGGCATTGGCCATTCTGCCGAAGGACCATCCGTTGTCGGATGCAGACCAAGTGACCGCCGATCAGCTCGCCAACGATACCGTCATTCGTTTGATGCATGGGCTGCTGCTGCGCGATCAGTTGGATGACACATTCAATTCGGCAGGCGTGACGCCGCGCAAAACGCACGAAGTTTCTGCATCGCAGCTGGCCTGCGCTCTGGTCGCGGAAGGTGCTGGGATCACGATTGCGGATGAGATGGTTGCCCACCCGTTTCGATGCAGGGTTTCTGTGGTTCCAATCGAGCCCGAGAGATGGATGACGTTTGGTTTGTTACTCCCTAAGGTGCAAAAGCCCAACGAGGCCGCAGACTGTTTTAGGGAGATCCTGGCCCTGCACGTCGACCATGTGTGCTCCTCAAGCCAAACCATGCACAGCCTAACTCGCAGGCAAAATGGTTGAGCTGAATTTCACCGGAGCCATGAATGGGACAAAATCGCGCTCGCCGTTGATTTTTCCCTCACAAAGATCGGTTTGTTGCGCGCCTCAATCGCACGATCAGCCTGCAGCGAATGGTCGGTATGGATATTGGCCAAAGCTGCACGGGTGAATGGCCGGAAACGGGAAATCTGCTGCGGCGCCACGAGCGTGATGCTGCAACTGCACGGGTCTTTCTGCGACAGCAGTATGCGAAAACCTCAAGGTCTGGAAGGTCCGCAGTGTGTGAATTCACCCAGCATCAGATTTCGACGTCGCAGCGAATGTCTCTTCTGACGGGCCGCACCGCTGCGCCTATACTCGTCGTCCAACGGCCGTTCAGGGCCGTTCTTGCTGGCGGATATTGTCACCCTGACGCTGATGCTGCGGCCCCGGCTATCTTATAGCAGCGAGCGAGCGCGCGAAAAATCTCTTGGTCTCCTGCGGGCTCAACACCGTTATTTGCTGCTTATTGAACGTACGGCCGTTTTGGATCGGGATCATTTGCTGTTGAGCCTGTAATCGCGACTCGAATTAAATCTGGAGAGTTCGTTGGACGAGGCCAAAATCCCCACATCTTATACCTGAGATTAATTTTGGCCTGCGATTGTTGCTCGGTATTCTACATGAGGATTTGACATGAAAAAACTTGCCACCATCGACCTGCCCAGAACAAACGCCAATGCCTTTGAAGTGCTGGCACGCTGCCAGAACGCAGCCGCAACAGCCGGAGCCGAGCAATCCAGAATTCAGACATTCCTGGTGGAAGCCGTCTCGGGTGATTTTGAGCACTTGTTACGCGTGGTGAAAACCCACTTCGAGGTCTCGAACGCTGGGTCTTAATTAGAGAGGGTCAACGCCGGCCTATGGTATAAGCCCTAGCCCGGGGCGCACGGCTGGGGAACCGTGATGGCAACCGATACGGCGTTCGTGATTGGATGCCTGGCGCTTTTTGGAAGGCGGATCCCGTCCACCTTGCGTCTGTTCCTTCTTTCTCTGGCCATTTTTGACGATGTCGGCGCAATTCTCGTCGTCGCCTTCGGTTACGGGGAAGCGTTGAACTGGTCGGCGCTCGGTTTGGGTCTGCTGGGAATTGGTGTCGTCGCAGGCGCCTCGCGCGTCGGGATCAGAAGTGTCCCGGTTTATTTTCTTCTCGGTGCGGCAGTCTGGCTATGCATCGATGCCTCCGGCGTTCATGCGACCATCGCAGGGGTCATTCTGGGCCTTATGACGCCGACGCGCATCTGGGTAAGCGATGCCCGGCTGCATGCAATCCTTGGACGCCTACGCGCCGTTCCGGCCGGCGATCGGCAGCAGGGAGATACCGCAACCCGCCATAACCTGCGTCAAGCAAGCAGAGCGGTCACGGAGGCACTCTCGCCAGTCGAACGGCTCGAGACAATGCTGCACCCTTGGGTCGGCTTTGCAATCATGCCGATTTTCGCGCTGGCAAATGCCGGCATCACGGTTCAGGGTGCCGATTTCGAACAACCGGTCTCCTTGGCGATAATTGTCGGCCTGGTGTTAGGAAAACCGATCGGCGTCTTCGGGTTCAGCTGGCTAGCTGTCCGATCAGGCCTGGCAGTGTTAGCGCCGGGCTTGTCGGGGCCGTTAATTCTGGCCGGCTCGTTTCTAACTGGAATCGGTTTCACGATGTCGCTGTTCATAGCGGGCTTGGCCTTCGATCCGGCGACGCTGAACGCCGCAAAGCTTGGAATTCTCTCAGGATCAGCTATTGCCGCAACGGCCGGGATCCTCATGCTGCTCCTGCTGACAATTCACGCAGCGCGCACAAAAAGCGCCACAAGCACCGCAGAACAAGACCGGGTACCCTAGAATGGGAAGAATACCGGGATCACCCCAACCACGGCTGCGCCGACGATAAGATTCATCGGAACGCCGATCCTGAGGAAGTCGGAAAACTTGTAGTTCCCAGCGCCATATACCAATGTGTTGGTCTGATAGCCGACCGGAGTGGCGAAACTTGCACTTGCGCCAAACATCACAGCGACGACGAACGGCTTGGCGTCGACACCGAGCTGTTCCGCAACACCGATCGCGAGAGGTGTAACGACGACGGCAACGGCGTTGTTGGTAACCGCCTCGGTGAGCGCCGAAGACAGTATGTAGATCGCAGCGAGCGTAACAATTAGGGGCAACTCTACGAGAGTCGGCACCAATGTCTCCACGATCAGGTTGACTGCTCCTGCATTCTGCATACCGCTGCCGACGATTAGCATGGAAAAGATCAGCACAAGGACGCTGGCGTCGATGGACGCCCAGGCTTCGCCGCTGTCGATGCACCGGAGCACGAGGATGGCAGCGACCGCGACAAGGGCAAGCACGCTGATCTCGGCGAACCCGGCTGCAGCGAGCGCCACAACCGCGAAAAGCGTGAACAGAGCTAGCGGCGCTTTCCCGCGGCGGAAGGCGCGCCCCCCGGCATCCGTGATCGCGGCAAGATCGCCCGCCTCGGTCATTCGGGCAAAGCCTTCAGGCGTTCCTTCCAAAAGCAGTGTATCGGCGGGGCGCAAAAGCGCCGTCGACAGGTCGGGTCCAAGCACTTCCCCATGTCGGTGGGCGCCAAGAACACGCATGCCGTATCGGTGCCCCATGGCAAGCTGGGCAATGCGCACTCCACGGCTTCGGCGTGAAAGCGTCACGATAGCTTCGGCGACGATTAGCTCCGAGGTGTTTTCGGCCGCTGGCCCCTGGCGCAACCCGACTTCGATCCCTTCAAGTTTCCTGAGGGTGAGCAGTTCTGATGTCGCAACCTTGGCAATGATCCTGTCGCCCGGTTCGAGTATGTGTTCACTAAATCCCTCTCTCTTGACTCCAGAACGCGCACGGATGCCGACGATTTCAACACCTCTTCGGCTGAAGGCGGCGATTTCATGAATCGTTCGACCAATATTCGGGTAGTCCTCTTGCGGGCGTACCTCGGTCAAAAAAGTCGCTTCATCGTCGCCGCCCTGTTCCGAAATATCCTTTCGGTCTGGCAGCAGGACAGGTCCAAGCAGGAGGAGCGCCACACCGCCTGTGGCCGCGGCCACCAGACCGACCGGTGTGATCTCGAAAATTGAAAACGGTTCCAAGCCAGACGCCTGGGAAACGCCGTCCACCAGAAGGTTGGTCGACGTGCCGATCAGAGTACACGTCCCGCCCAGGACGGACATGTAGGATAGCGGAATCAACAGGCGTGTCGCAGCAAAGCCCAGGCTCTGCGCCAAACGAATGGCCACCGGTATGAGGACGATGACGACCGGCGTGTTGTTAATCAGACCCGAGGCGACTAGCGTCGCGATGAGAAACGCCGCTATACCGGCGACCGGGCGCTTGCTCCCTGCGGCGACAACCTTGTTCGCAAGTGCGTCGAGAAGCCCGGTTCGGACCAGCGCGCCGCTGATTACGAACATCGCGGCGATCGTTATGGGTGCAGGGTTCGAAAACGCTGCCAGAACTTCATTCGTGGGGACAAACCCCAAGACGACAAACAGCGCGGCGGCCCCCGCAGCGGTTACGTCCGGTTCGAAGCGCTCGGAAAGAAATGCTGCGAACAGAAGGATGACAATTGCGAGCGCAAGATAGGGTTCATAGTCGGCGATGAGATCAATCAGTCCGCCCTCCTTCATTCATACCTTTGCCGCTGACGATATGCCGGTCGCAGCATCCACCTTCCTGACTAGAGCGACAACTGAATAATCAGCCCAATTGTCCCGACAATACTGGCTCAGAAAGAAACCCAACTGGCACAGACGTGGCCGTCCGTGGAGCGACAAATGGCCTATTGAGATGCTCCCAGTTTCCTATCCAACGCACCAATTCACTGACCAGTGGCAATATTACGCAAGGCTCAGGTGGGAAGTGCCCGGGCCTCTGCAAACGACAGCAATCTGCGGCTTTTCTCATCCCAAAGGTGCAGTCGCGCGCAGCGGAAGCTTTCCCAAAGCGTAATGCGTCTGGTCTGTGCCAGGACGTCGTGATCCTTGACTACGTCGTGTAAACGGTAAAACGGGATGCGGCTGGCCAGGTGATGCACATGGTGGACTCCGATGTTCCCGGTGATCCAGCGCAGGATGCCGGGCAGAGCGTAGTGCGAACTGCCGTGAAGGGACGCGTCCCGGATGTTCCAGTCTTCCTCGTGCCGCCAGCTGGTTTCCTCAAACTGATGCTGCACGTAGAAAAACCACATGCCGGCTATTGCGGCCAGAAGCATCGTCGGCAGGAAGACGAACAGCATTACCTCCCAACCGCCCAGCAAGACAATCACTGTCAGAGTGAGGCCTATGGCAGCGTTTGTCGCCATCGCACTCAACCAGTAGCGCCAGCCGGACCGCATCAGATGGACGGGCAGCCGGTTGTGCAGAAAGAACGTGTAAAACGGCACCACCCCGAACAGGAAAACCGGATGGCGTAACAGGCGGTAAAGCGTACGGCCGGGCCATCCCTTCCCGCGGTACTCTCTGACTGTCAGCACCGGCAGGTCTCCGATGCCCCGCCGGTCCAGGTTTCCGCTCGTGGCGTGGTGGATCGCGTGGGTCTTGCGCCAGACGTCGTAGGGTGTCAGCGTGATAACGCCGATCACGCGACCGATCCAATCGCACAGACGCCGGTCGCGGAACAGGGAACCATGTCCGCAGTCGTGCTGGATTATGAACAGCCGGAGCAGGAAGGCTGCATTCGCCAACGCGAGAGCCAGTGCCAACACGGTGCTGATCGAGAGCACCCACCAGGCAACCGCCCATATTGCCACGAAAGGCACGAGCGTGACCGTCAGTTCGAAAATGCTGCGGGAGGGGATTGGCTGCCGGTACTTCATCAGGGTTCGTGTCCAGTCTGATGCGGTCAGCTGCGCCTCTTCCTGTCTCGGACCGGTTACACCGGAGGGGTATCCCGCGCCGGGTGCCCCACCCGTGACGGGCAAGGGTCCTGGCTGGACCCGCGCTTGCCGCGCGGTCGATGCAGATCCGGCATTCTGCTTGTCAGGTTGGATGCCGCCCGGCATGTCCTGCTGGCCGGGCTGTTGGCCCCGTGCATTATTCAAGTTGGACGAAAACGGCATGGACGATATTTATCTCGCTGAAATTATGTGTCATCCCGGCGGCCTCCGAACGGAGTTCCCGCCAGCAATGATCCGGTTGATGAGAACCGCCACGGCCCGATGCGCCTCTATCTCTCCATCAGTTGCAGCTGCGTTTTCATGCGTCTTTGCAGCATCGCGAAGGATGCCCATGATCTCGCGTTCAGCGAGGAGCTTGTGATCGTTCATCGCCAGCAGCATGGACTCGCAGATTGCGAGGGCCGCCATTCCCGAGAAGTCCTGCTCGCTACGCATTTTATGGCTTCCTTCCAGGTAACGGTTAAAGTAGCGCGCGACCGGGCGGCCTCGCTTATCACAAGCATCTTCGCAGAAAAAAGGCTAAGCTGGGCTAACCGAAAGCAGTCTCTGCACGATTGCGTCTGGAGCTTTTCCGGCTTGAGAGGCCCTGATGACGGATATCTTAGAAAGCCCGCTGACACGGAAGCTGCAAGTCTTCGTCGCCTTGTCTGACGACGAATTGGACGTTTTGAAGCGTTTGCATCTGCGCCGCCGGTCCTTCACGGCGGGGCGTGATCTCGTGCATCAGGGGCAGTCTGATCAGGCCGCTTACATTCTGGCTGCCGGCTGGGTTTGTTCCTACAAGCTTCAGCCGGACGGAACCCGCCAGATTGTGGACTTCCAGATACCAGGGGACTTTCTTGGATTGCGCAGCGTGCTGTTGCGCACCTCCGACCACAGTTTCGAGCCGGTCACGGACATTCAGGCGGTGGAGGTTCTGGCGGACGACCTTCTGGATGCACTCACGAAAACCCCTCGCCTGGCGGCAGCCTTTCTTTGGGCAGCATCACGGGACGAAGCCATGGTGGTCGAGCATCTCGTTGGAGTTGGCCGACGCGCCGCGGATGCGCGCATGGCGCATTTTCTTCTGGAACTGGGGGCAAGGCTGAAGTTGGTCGGAATGGGGAGCAAGGAAGGGTACGCCTGCCCATTGACACAGTATCATCTTGCTGATGCACTCGGCCTAAGCGCTGTCCATGTGAACCGTGTTTTGCGGAAGCTTCGCGAAAGCGGTCTGCTGACCTTTCAGGACGGCCGCGTGACGTTCGACGACTATGACGGATTGGTGGGCTTTTCGGGTTTCGATCTGGCGTATCTGGATCAGACCGACCCACTTTTGAAATGAAGGAGGCCGCCCTTCGCTAAACTTGGGGCGGCCTGATTTTCTTCTAAGACGAGATAAGTCAGCTAATCGCTTTTGCAGCCGCGTCGAGTTCCCTGTTCGTCTCGCCGTAGTTATTCGCCTCGTGCGCTTTCTCGGCAGCCTGGTAGTGTTCCAGCGCCCGATCCTTTCTGGGACCGGCAGGCGCTTTGTCACAAGCTGCTTTGACCGAGGTCATCTTCTCGGTGGCATTGGTTTGTTCAGGTGTCATTAGAATGTCCTTTCCTGGACATTCCGAGAGTAGGAGACGCTGGGCAATGCGGCTCGTTTCAAGAACCGCACGCTTCACGCGCTTCTATTTCGCTCGGAACTGAGTGCCGCCGGAGATTCGGCAGGCACGAATATATGTACTCATCTTCTCCGCTCCGCTGCACTGACGCAGGTTAGCCTGGGACACTCGAAAGTTGTACTGTCCGCTTGGGCATCGGCTGTAGTGGTCAAGTTCTGGTTCTGAATCCAGACCCCAGGGGCCGGTTCACATGTCAATAAGTTCGTTAGAGGTTTCGCCCCAAGGTGAAGATTCATCCTGCTGGAGTCAGGTGGTGGGGGTTTGCTGATGTGACAGCCGCAGCCACCGACCGTTGTCCAGAAAATATGTGGACGCGCAGAGCGCCTCATAGATTGGTGAACCCGACTTTTCAGCGAATACGCGATAGGCGAGCACGGCAATGGCTCCTTGCCGGATTTGGCTGCGGTCTTTCATTTCCACGGTTCGCCAGCCCGTGTTTTTCTTCATATGCTCCAGAATCTGTCCGCCCTGAAGGATGCCTGGCGGATAGGGAAGTATCATCACTGCATTTTTTGCAGTCACCGTGCGAGCGCTGTCCGCGCCGCTGGTCCAGTGCCGCGCCTCCAGATCCCAGAGGATTGCATTGTCATGACCGGGTAGACCGCCCTGCCTGCGATCGCCGTCCTGTGCTTTGCCCAAGGTCATTGGCCCGTTCCCGGAGTGCCCGCGAGTATTAATTGCACAATCAGAAAGAAGATCGTCAGTACCACCCAAATCAATCCAGACAAATTTGCCGGCCGGTTTTCCACACCACCAGAAACAGCCCTTAAACGCTTGCGGCGTTTGGGAAGAAGACGGGTCAGTTCTCGCGCGACCGATCTGTAATCCTGTTTGAGTTCGGGCACGTCACGGAATTGCGACAACAGCATCTCCAGTCGCGAACCAGCGGCCTCTTCCTCCAAAGCGGCAAGCGCGGCTGCCTCTTCCCAAGGTTCGAGTTCTAGCCTTGCAAGGGCCGAAAGTACCGTAACAGCATTGCCTTTCCGGTCCTCACCAACGAAGGCTTGCAAAAACCGATCGAACTCAGGGCTGTGCGGGTAAAGAATGCCACCTGCGGGCATCACCACTTCCTCCTTTTCAGTGCTTTCGGACCTTGGGAGCGAACGTGCCGACTGATCGGGGCCTCCTCTGGCAAGATCAAAATGTTTCGGATTGTTTCGATCATACCCGCGTCGCCTGGAGTACGCGCTGATGCAGATCAGCCGGTGTCCAAACCTCTGAAGTCAAACATCAGGGCAGCTCCAGGGTTCGCCAGCGCGGCCCGGGTCCCGGCGGCGCTAACATGGGTCAGCGCGTACCGCCCGGTTCTGGGATATAAGTATGATGACCGTAAAGTTCGGTTGCCACTGTGCAATCGGTATGCTGCAGCCAAGGCAGTGCGGAAGGCACGTATACATCGCGGAGACCGGAGATGGCGCTGCGTTCAATCAGATCCACCGTGACCTTCCCGCGCCCGTTTACCCTATCCGGATATTCGGACGAGCTGCCTGCCGGTGAATACGAAGTATTGGTTGAGGAAGAACTTATCGAGACGCTGAGTTTCCCGGCTTACCGCAGAACAGCGATTTTCCTGACCATAAACGGCAAAGGGCGTTCGCTGGGCCGAACAGAAATGCGGCCAATTTCCTGGACCGACCTGGAAAAGGCTCTTGGCCGCGGCATTCAATATGACATCTGAAGATAGCGAGGCGGCGCTTTGCCGCTGGAGGAACTACGATGAACACTCCCGAATGGCTTAAACCCGGCCTCTACGGCGCCGTCATCGGCGCGGTACTTGTCAGTGTAGCTGGATTTTCTTGGGGCGGCTGGGTAACCGGCCGAACCTCGAACGACAGGTCCGTGGCTATGGCCCGTGAACATGTTGCCACCGCATTGGTGCCAGTCTGTCTGGACATGGCCCGATCCGATCCGGAACGGGCTGCCAAGATGGCGGCGATCCGGGCAGCCTCTACCTTCCGGCAGCGAGAGGCCCTCATGGCGGCTGGCTGGGCGACGGTACCAGGCACAGAGACCCCGAACCGGGACATCGCGCAAGCCTGCCTTGCAGCCCTTGACGTAGACAAGTCACCGGAGCGTCCGGAAAACACGATCACTGAAGGATGAGCAGCGCCATGTCACCACAACTGACTGAAACAACCGATCTTGAACGGCGCGTTCTAGCCCATGAACGGGTTCTCCAGTCGCTCATTGCTTACATGTCGCACACGGAACCGCGTTTTCTTGAGCACCTGAAGAAGCGTTTTGTTGAGCCGATGGCCATGGTGCGGCACGAGCATGACCACCGGAACGCGGATGACTACGCGGAGGAGTTTATTCGCGCCGTGATGGCCCTTGGAGAAACGCAATTGCCAAAGACAGTGAGCTCCAGCGTACTCGTTAAGCCATTGCACCAACCGGAAAAGAGACAAACTTCGGCACACCCCTATTATCCCACTGCGCAAGCTGATCGTGTCTGTGTCAGAGAGAGGAATGGGATTTGGGAGGTCAAGGTGGATGGCGTGTTCCACGGAGACTACCACGACAAGGGCATTGCTCTGGCAGCCGCAGCTTTGGCGCGCTTGTCGCTTTGATGAGAGGACTTCTCCTATGAACGAGCTAGTCAGAAAGTCCATTGCGGTTTTCGCCCGGCCTTTCAGTGTGCCTGGCTTCGACGAGACGCTTCCGGCAGGAGAGTACGATATTGAAACGGAACTGTGTTCACCGCCCGACCATCTGCACCCGGAAGCCTGGAAAGCATCTGTAGCGGTGAGACTGCATTCTCGGGCATCCCACCCCGGCCTGACGAGAACCTTGGCGGTTTCACTGGCCGACCTCGATGATGCCCTGGCAAAGGACAAGCTGACCGGAAAAGATCTGGCCGAAATTTTCCTCGAAGAAATGCTGGCAGACCCGATGGTTCGGCTGGTGATGGAGGCCGACGGTGTTTCCGAGATGCAGCTTCGGCATCTCTACGCGGGCGGGCGCGCATCTCAGGCGGACAAAGAGGCACGGGATGCGGATACAGCAGGTACATCGCCACAAGAAAACTCACAAATACAGGCTGCGGAGAACGAAGGAATGCCGACACAGAGGGAATAAGACACGTGGATCCACCCCGCGGACCGCCAGAGTCTGCGCCGGGTGCCGGTTCGCACGAGCAAGGGAGAAAACGATATGCCCGAACAGAACGGCGGCCCGGAAGACCGTGGGCCATGGCAAAGCAAACAGAAGAGCAATCCTCCCGAGATTGACGATCTTCTTCGTCAAGGCCGCGACCGCCTGAGCGGATTACTCCCTGAAGGGCGGCCGCCAGTGAGAGGGGTACTGGTTGCAGGAGCGATAGTCTTGGCGGCGGTTGCAGCCTGGTCTTCTTATTACACAGTCCCGAGCGACTCGGTCGCCGTTGTCCAGCGTTTCGGCAAATACACTGCTGAGGTTCCGCCTGGCCTGCATTTCAAATTCCCGTTTGGCATCGACGTTGCCACACTGGTGCCCGTAAAACGGCAGCTGAAGCAGGAATTCGGATTCACCACGCCGGGCAGGAGTGATCCCTTCCAAAGCCCGTCAGACGGCCGACGTGAAACCGAAATGGTTACGGGAGATCTGAACGCCGCGCTTGTGGAATGGGTGGTGCAGTATCGGATCTCGGACCCCCTGAAGTTCCTGTTCGAGGTACGCGAGCCAAGCGCGACTTTGCGCTACGTCTCTGAGTCCGTGATGCGCGAGGTCGTTGGAGACCGCACGGTTGACGAGGTCATCACCATCGGCCGGCAAGAGATCGAGAGCGAGGCACTTTTTAAGATGCAGGCTCTGTCCACGAAATACGCCATGGGCATCAGCATTGACCAGGTGCAGCTGAAAAACATCAACCCGCCGGGACCCGTTCAGGCGTCGTTTAATGAGGTCAACCAGGCCCAGCAGGAAAAGGAACGCCTGATCAATGAGGCGCGCCGCGAATATAACAAAGTCATTCCGCTGGCCGAGGGCGAGAAAGATCAGCGGATCCGCGAGGCCGACGGCTATCGCCTGAAACGGATCAACGAGGCGGAAGGCGACGCCGCGCGGTTCACCGCGCTTTTGGCCGAATACGTCAAGGCACCAGAGGTCACGAGGCGGCGGATATACATAGAGACACTGCAGGATGTTCTGCCCACAATCCTGTCAAAAATCATTGTCGAAGGATCGACTGCGAGCATCCTGCCGCTTTTGAACCTCGACAGGCTTCAGGAGGATCCGTCATGAACATCAGACTGGGTCTCATTGCAGGGATTGCGGCTGCAGTTGGCGTGATTGCCTCCGGTTCCCTCTACACAGTTGGCGAAGTCGAACAGGCTATTATCACCCAATTCGGCAAACCCGTGGGAGAACCAGTTATAACGGCCGGTTTAAAGCTGAAGCTGCCCATCGTTCAGGAAGTCAACCGGATCGACCGCCGGGTTCTTGAGTGGGATGGCAATCCGTCCGACATGCCCACCAAGGACAAGCTCTACATCTCCGTCGATCTTTTCGCCCGCTGGAAAATCACCGACCCATTGCAATATTTCCTGCGGCTGCGCGATGAGCGCAGCGCGCAATCCCGACTAGACGATATTCTCGGCAGCGAAACCCGCAATGCCGTCGCCAAACACGAGTTGATAGAGATTATCCGGACTACGAAAGGCCGGATCCCGCTGCGGGACACGCTTCTAACCGATGAGGAGCGTGCGCAGGACATAGGTTCTCTGGTTCCTATCCAGAAAGGCCGCGCTCTTGTGGAACAGGAGATTTTCGCAGCCGCCTCAGAGAAGGTTCGTGTATTTGGGATCGAGCTTCTCGATATCCGTTTCAAGCGGATCAATTACAATGAGAGTGTGCGTCCGAAGATCTATGACCGCATGATCTCCGAGCGTCGCCAGATCGCTGAACGTTTTCTTTCCGAAGGCAATGGCGAAGCCGCGCGAATTCGCGGCAACCGGGTTCGCGATCTGAACAAGATACAATCTGAAGCGTATCGCGCCGTCGAGGAAATCCGCGGCGTGGCTGACGCCTCGGCGGCTGCGATCTACGCAAATGCCTACAACATCGACGCCCAAGCAGCCGAATTCTATGCGTTTACCCGGACAATGCAGGCCTACAAGGACATGATTTCAGGCGGAACGACGCTGGTCCTGACAACCGATAGCGAACTTTTCAGGTTTCTGAGAGGAATGGAGGCCGGAGAGCCGGCCGAGAGCACGTCTTCTCCCTGTCCCGGCCTGACGGCTGCGGCCGAACGCTGATGAATCGGAGAACAAAGAGATGACGGAAGAACCGGTGGATTTAGACGAAACGCGAAGCGCCGAACGCCAGATTGCGACCGACACCCGATGCCGCAAACGCGGTGTTTGGGAGCAGACGCCATCCACACCATCCGCGTTTAATAGGTTCAAAGTTTTGGGTTTTCGGCACGTGCATCCGCCGCAAACGCAAAAGTCCAGTTTGTCCGTTGAAATCACCCCGCGTCTTATCGGTACGCATACAGTTCTGGAATTGCATCAGATTTAGGACCCTTGAGGGCGTGACGCAGGTCTTTTGACCCAACTACGAGACCATCACAATGCAGTCGGTCGGTCTGTGACATGCAAACGTATTGAGAGAAACCAACCTGAAAGGAATTCAGATGTCGAAAGGTGACAAGAGGCGCGGCAACCGCGAAGTTAAAAAGCCAAAGAAAGCAAAGGAAAAAATCGTGGCGACGGCCGATTTCTCAAAGGGTCAGAAGCCGGTCAAGATAGGGAGTAAGAAAAAGTAATTTCGATAGTCGCAAGACGAAGATTGCAACCAAGGCGGAGCGTGCAGGATTCGCGTCTTCAGGAAGGGATGGAGACATGGGCAATGGCCGCAACTCCGGCCCATGGTATCCGAAGGCCATTGGAGCGCCGCTTTGGCATGTTTCGCAATTTGGTTTCCGAAGTTTCTGATCCATTCCCGGATTGTTCCATACCTCACTATAACGATGCGTTCGGATTCGTCCCAGAGCGCGAGGCTTGTGCAGCGCAAGCTATCGCGGAGAGTGATGCGCCGGGTGTTGGCAAGGACGTCATGACCTCGTAGGACCTCGGGAAGACGATAGAACGGGATACGGCTGGCCAGATTATGAACATGGTGAACTCAGACTTTCCCGGTGATCCAGCTCAGCATTCCGGGCAGTGCATAGTGTGAACTGCCTTCAAGCGCCGCATCCTGAATGCTCCAATCATTTTCCCGCTGCCAACTGGTATCCTCGAACTGGTGCTGCAGGTAAAAGAACCACATGCCAGCAATTGCAGCGAGGAGCATCGTCGGTAGAAACGCGAACAACAGGACGTACAAGTACCCGGCCGCGTGATCTAAGATTGGAGCGAGAAGTTACCGCTGATAATAATCTCGTTGATCAATTTGGCGACTGCCGAATGGGTTTCTAGCTCTAATTCCGAACCATTGGCACACTCGTGAGTCACGGCAGCATCGCGCAAAACCCCGACGATCTCACGTTCGTGAAGAAGATTGAGATCGTTTAAGGCAAGTAGAAGAGCCTCGCAGATCGAGAGTGCAGCCATGCCTGCGGGATCTTGGTGGTCTGACATTGGGGTCATTCATTTAAAAGTCATTGGGGTCGTGACCAGGCGAGGTGGTGATGGTTTTTCTATTGTCACATGAGTTTTGGTATTTTGGACTGATCGAAAGTAGCCTCAATACCAAATTCTTCGTAGAGTCTTTGCAGGCTCGGGGAAATCCAACGATGAACACCAACACCAGCCCGCTAACACAGAAACTCTCGGCATTTGTTGCCTTGGCCGAGGCGGAACTGGCCGTTCTGGAACAATTGCACCAGCGGAGGAGAACCTTTGAGGCTGGCCGAGATCTTGTTCATCAGGGACAATCGGAACAGGCTGCCTATATCCTCGCCGCAGGCTGGGTTGTTTCATATAAGATTCAGCCTGACGGATCACGCCAAATCGTCGATTTCCAGATTCCAGGGGATTTCCTTGGGCTGCGCAGCGTTTTGTTGCACACTTCAGACCATGGCATTGAGCCGATTGTTAATATCGAAGCCGCCGAGGTTCTGGCGAGCGATCTTTTGCAAGCCTTCGCAGAGACACCTCGGCTTGCCACTGCAATTTTATGGGCCGTGTCACGCGACGAAGCGATGGTTGTCGAACATCTTGTCGGGCTTGGGCGGCGTGATGCGGATGCGCGCATGGCACATTTCCTACTGGAACTTGGAGTCAGGCTGTCGCTTGTGGGGATGGGCAGCAAGAAAGGCTATGACTGCCCGCTCACACAGTACCATCTTGCCGATGCGCTGGGATTGAGCGCCATTCACGTCAACCGCGTCCTGCGCAAACTCAGGGAGGACGAGTTGGTTACATTTCGGGATGGGTTTGTGACGTTCAATAACTATGAGGGTCTGGTTAAACTGGCGGATTTCGATCCAGCGTATCTGGATCAGAAGCGGCCGCTTCTGGCCTGATTGGGTCTTACAATCTGGTTTTGGACGATCCTGCTTACATCTCCAACGCGTGTCGTTACATCAGCGCCCGACTGGCTTCCTTGAGTTCCTTGTGAGCCTCTTCGTCATTTTCTGCTTCGTGGGCACTTTCAGCGGCCTGATAGTGTTTCATTGCCGTCGCCTTTTTGGGCCCATCAGGTGCTTTGTCCCAAGCGGCCTTGACGGAGGCCATGTGCTTGACGGTGTGGTTTTCCTGACTTTGGTCTTCATCATTCATTGGAATGTCCTTTCCTGGACGGTCCGAGAATAAGAAGCACGAGACTCATACAGCTCTTTTGGGGAGCTCCATGTTCCCCGCGCTCCTCAGGTACTCAAAAAAATGCCAACCAAATACACAGCTGACACATGTCACCTAACAGGTTTGAGAGCGCCTTCGTACTGACGCAGGTTAGCCCGCTTGAGCCAGATAAAAGATCCGCGCAAGTATCAGAGCGCCCATAAGTGAAATCAGCATCCAATAGATCGGGATCCGGGGGCCGGTATACTTTATTGTCTCAGGCAATTTCGAAACGCGATGCGACACGCGCTTAGGTAACAAGGCCACCAACTTTGTCGCCACACTGCCGCTCGCATGATCAAGCGTGGGTACATCTCTGACTGTTGAAAGATGCGCTTTCAGCCGGGCATGCGATGCATCTCGGCCCAGAAGTGTAAGCTCACGAGCCTCGGTCCAAGGCTCGAGCTCGAGACGCGCAAGGGCTGACAAAACCGTGACTGTTGCACCGGTTTTGTCTTCACCCACTTCTGCAAGCAGGAAAGGGTCGTAGTCTGAGCCATCCGGGCGAAGAACATCTGATACAGACATGATTTTTCCTTTCGGACTACGGGAGCGACGCTCGACAAAAATCGTTGGGACAAAGATACCGACCAACCCGTTGGATACCGCATTCAATATTGCTTGATTGCTGCAAGGCGCAAAGACTTGCATCCGCCTGGATGCGCCACCTTCTAGCCCCGATTGTCGGGAGTGAGGCTGTTGCACACATCCTGACAGTAAAGAACCTGATGGGTACTAACTTCGATCAGCATAAAGCCCGTGAGTTGGGAATAATATAGCCCTAAGTTCTGTGACTTGACGGGTCATCTGGACTGATGCGGCCGACCATGGTCGGTACCGGAAATCCAGCGATCAATTCAACGGAGGTATGGGATGCTCACGCGTTCGATCAGGTCAAAGGTGACGTTCACCAATGCCTTCAGGTTGGGAAACAGCGACATCGTGTTTCCGGCTGGCGCGTATGAAATTCTCTTCGAGGAGGAGTTGCTGCAAGGCGTCAGCTTTGAGGCTTACCGACGCACCGCGACCTACCTGATGGTCAGGGGTCGAGGGAGTCATGCCGGTCAAACAACGATGCACATGACAACACAAAAGGATCTGGAGCACGCCATTGCCTGCGACTAGGCCCGTTGTGAAACAATTCAACATAGCGAAGCGGCGCTTTCTCCGCTGGAGGACTTGATATGACCAATCCTGAATGGCTGAAACCTGGTATGTATGGCGCGCTACTCGGCGCGGTGTTTGTCGGCGTCGTTGGATTTTCTTGGGGCGGCTGGATGACTGGCGGAAGCGCGAACAAGTTGGCAAGCGAAATGGCGCGGGACCAGGTGATCGCGGCGCTCGTGCCAATTTGCCACGACATGTCCCGCACGGATAATCAGCGTTTAGCAAAGCTCGCGACGATCCAGGCAGCCACGTCGTACAAGCGACGCGACGCCGTGATGGATGCGGGTTGGGCAACCATGCCTGGTTCCGATTCTCCGAACCGCGATCTCGCCAAAGCGTGCATAGAAGGGCTGAACCTTGATGCATCTTAATATGATTGCGTCAAGGCCGCCCTCGTCAATTCACACTGGTTTGCTACGGTCAGTGGGATGTTTAGATTTCAACTGGAAAGCGACCATGGAACCTGTTCGACCCTTGATGTTAGAAAGCGGGATACCGATGGAAGCAGTCTGAAATTTCCCTCAGGTACAATCTACCGCGGCGCAACAAGCGATCACACCGGCTCAGCCAAACTCACCGGGCCCGTCAGACGAGAAATGAAAATAGGCATGAACTACAACGCTCTTATGGGGGCAATAAACGCGCCGGATGTCGCGAGAATTCGACTATGCAAGGAAAACTTGCCAAAACTAACGGGGATAGCGAAGCCTGCCTAAATTTGAAGTTGTTGTAACTTCTCAACTAGCGCTCCGCGGTCCGATACCGAGCGTCATGTGCTGATTTGCTTGGCAACGCGCCGTAGTAAATCGGCCCTTCAAACCCCATATACTGATAGGCTACGTGCGAATTTTCGGGTCTGACCGACGCACCGAGGTCTCAGTGGAAAATCCGAAATCGATTGGGATCAAGTCTTTCAATGACCTGGCTATTAGAGCGTTTCGGTCTGAACTTGAGTCGCGGGGGATTCCCTTGAGACGTCAGATGTGATTCATCCTGTTTGGGAGGATGGATCATGTCAGCACCTTTGCCAGCGGCGCTTCGAACGCGGTTTCAGAGACTGATTGAGGAAGGGTTAAGCGGGCGCGCGGCGGCGTTGCGTCTGAAGGTGTCACCTGCCACTGGCGCACGATGGGCACATCAGGTGAGGACCAAGGGCCATGCGGAACCGGCGCCCCAGGGGCCGCCGCGCGGCAAGGGAAAGCTGGCACCACACCAAGCCTTCCTCGAGGAACTGGTCGCGCAGGACCCCGACATCACGCTCTTTGAGTTGCGCGATGCACTGGCCGATGCCGAGGGCGTGCGGGTGCATCATTCCTCCATCGCCAACCTGCTGTCCCGGCTCGGGTTCACGTACAAAAAAAGTCGCTGGTCGCCACCGAGCGCCGTCGCGCCAGGGTAAGGCAGCAGCGCGCCGATTGGTTCAGACATCGGCTGCCTGCCATTGCGGCCTTGCCCGAACGCGTTGTCTTCATTGACGAAACGGCCGTGAAGACCAATCTGACTCGTCTGCGCGGCAGGGCGCAGCGGGGTGAACGCCTGACAATGGACGCACCCTTTGGCAGCTGGGGCACGCAAACGCTGATCGCGGGTCTGACCCCGGACGCGCTGATCGCGCCATGGGTCATCAAGGGCGCGATGGATGGCCCCGCGTTTTCCACCTATATCCGCGAAGTGCTGGTCCCCGAGATCGCTCCCGGCACCGTCGTCATCCTCGATAACCTCGCGACCCACCGGAACAAGGAAGCGACACAGGCCTTGCGCGACCACGGCTGCTGGTTCCTCTACCTGCCACCATACTCGCCTGACCTGAATCCCATCGAACAGGCCTACTCAAAACTGAAAGCCCACCTGCGACGGGTCAGGGCGAGGAGCTTCATAGAAGTCTTCGAGGCCATTGGAGCAATCTGCGATCTCTACGACCCAGCAGAGTGCTGGAACTACTACAACGCTGCCGAATATGTCTCAGGTTAATATCGAAACGCTTTAGGTCTGCCGTCCTGCTGAACCGTCGAATAAGGAAACCGACAATCATGGCGGCAAAGGCCGGTTCAGCCAATCTCGAAAAACCCCGGGAGTCGCGCCGGAGCGGGCTGGCGAGCCCTACCTGGCCCTTAATCGAAAGGACCACCGCAATGGATGACCAATTCAGCAAGACCATCGCAGTTTTCGACTGGCCATTCACAGTGCCCGGTTTTGCAGAAACGCTCCCCGCCGGCGAGTATGAAATCGAGACCGAACTCGCCTCGCCTCCGGATCACCAAGACCCTGAAGCTTGGAAGGCCTCGGTTGTTGTCCACCTGCATCCACGCATTTCCCATCCGGGATTAGCCCGGAGCCTAACCGTTTCATTGATTGATCTCGACAATGCCCGCGCGAAGGACAAGCTTTCAGGAAGAGAGCTGTCTGATGTTTTTCTGGAAGAAATGCTGGCAGACCCAATGGTGCAGCTTGTGATGCAGGCCGATGGGGTATCCGAGGCCCAATTGCGGCATCTTTACTCGGGTTCGCGGACAACGCGGGAGAATATCGATCTCGTTGACCAAAGTCCCTAAGACGATACCCCGCAAGTTTTTTCGCAGGACAGCTCTGAAGTTCAGAACGCCGAAAATGAAGGGATGCCATGCCAACAGTCCACTTCGCCTATACCCGAATGAAGTTGAAGTAGCGAATGCCTGAATCAACGAAACGCGAGGAACTGATGCAAAAGAAGAAGGAACTCATCGTCTCGGACCCGCCAAAGCGTGCGCTTGCAGATGCGCCCAGACGCGACACTTCCAAGCAGAAGACCGCGCCGATCGACCCAGAGCACAGCATGGCGACAAGCCGTTCGAAGCCGGGCCGGGCCTGGCAGCCGCTGGCTGATACACCAAGATCGTCGTCGATGACATCAATCCCGGCAAAGCCATAGCCACGGGCCATCTCGACAAGATCGTATTGCCGGCGCTGGCTTTCGAGGTTCGTCATGACCTGACTCTGTGTCGACTGGCGCACGTAGATCACAGCCTGACGCTTCAGCAGCTCCGGTAGAAACGTGAGGGCCATGTCATTCATCGCTTTGCCCTCCCGGACCGGTTCTTGCCGCGGTCAGGAGCACCTGGGCCAGCGCTGTCACGATCGAACGGTATTCCGGTTCCGTCAGCAACACCGGCTGTGTCAAAGGCAGTGGCAACTGGGTTGGTGTCAGGATCTCGCGATGCTTCATTCGGGGCCTCCATGGGTGAATCGTCACCCTTGAAGCCTCGCCGAAAACCAAGGTGCCCGAGAACCGAATGAAGTTCGAAAAGCGCATCCGCGGACGCCAATGGTGCGCCAAGCTCGAAACCCTGACAAACTGAAGCATCCAGAATCCACGCAGGCGCGAGGATCGCAATACCTGGATCGCGCTCGAGCCCGACATGTTGGCCATCACCGCGATTGAGCGTCCGGAAAACCTTCACGTCCGCGCCAAAATAGGCATGCCATCGACAATAGGGATCCAGCTTGCTCGGTCGTGCGGGGGTCTTGAATTTCGGCTCTACTGCGCCCTCACGCAGATACTTTTTGATGGTATTGCGAGACAGCCCAGTGCGCCGTGAAATCTCGCGAATTGGCATTTTGTCACGCAATGCCCAACGTCGTATGACACTCAAAAATCCCATGTCGATCACTCCAAATCTCCCCAAACGAAACCGTCGGGGCAAGTTGTTCACATGGGTCAATTCTCAGTGAAAATTTTGGGGCCTACCGGGTCACTTCTCAGCGGAAATCAACATTATCGACGAGAGAAGCTACGAGACCTCATTCAACAAACGCTGAACGCCGAGAAAGGCGTATAAGAAATGAGCAAATGAACAGGCCCTTTTCCCGGCGCCAAAGAGCGCTGAATACTGTCTGTGCGAGATAGTAAGCTAGTTCTGACTTATGTTTGTGGACCCGCCATTGGGCGGACTCCACCATTTTGTGCAGCCTGCCAACTTCAAACTCCTTAGCGCGCCTGCCCACCCGCTTTCAAGATCATCGGGCGGCAAGAAGTGGCGTACAAAAAGAAATAGGGGGATTTGCGTTGCGACTCCTAGCACTAGATATCCGACCGTACGCTTAGTTACCTAAGAACTATGCACGTGGACAACTGTAGGCTTGTCGGGATCTGATTTGCCTTTCCAGTGAGGTCGTCGAAAAACCATTTTGCCGTTTCTCGCCAAGAACATATGACCACGTACCAAATGCCTGACAGGTCCCCTTCGACGTCCAGTAGAAACTTTTTCAGTTGGCTCCCCAGAGTATAGCTTTTCAACGGTTTTGTCAGAGATCTTTAATTTAACTACGTTGATTACCCGGGGTTCGCTGTCTTTTTGTATGGTTGGTCTTCGTCTGGTTCTTTGCTTTACAAGGCCAGCAAAGACAGGCTTCTCTTGCCGAACGACGGCGTCTCCATCATTGGCCAACAAAATGGCCAACATGGCTGCGATGTTGGAAATCTCTCCACTTAGATCCTCAGGGTCGTTATGGTATAGCTCCTCTGCTGTGAACGGATTGCTCTTCGTTAGTTCGTTTACGTAACTTCTTCCTGTCTCGCTAAGTGAGATTTCTTCCATCATGGCAGTGTTGTAGACCCAAGTTGCAAAACTTAGTTTCTTTTTGTGAGGAACCCTTAGAAAATCTCGGTCTGTTGGCCCAAACAAGTCCTTAAAATTATCGCTAAGGTCTTGATGACCGCTGTTATATCGCCGCCAGAGTTCCTCGGGTGTAATGAACGAAGGTTTGTTCCTGACATCGATTACACCGTCGTAGCAATTGAGACCCAAGCGCCAGAACTCAAACAATGCCCTTTCCTCCAACTTAGTTCTCCTCACCGCGTATGAGGCCTCCATGGTTTCCTTGGCAAATGCACGAGCCCACCGAGACTCCTCGTGCGAGACCGGCAAATTCCAGCATACCGAGTACTTTGCCAGACCAGGTGCGAGAACCTTGACCCGAACCCCAACCCGGTTCGCGATTGCTTCTCCGGGAAGCACGTCTTGAGGAATGTGTTCGCGCAAAGGATTTAGGAGAAGGTTCCTTTCACGCCCGCCAGCTTCTAGAAAAAAAGTCTTTGGTGCGTCGAAAACCGAAAGCAGTACTTTGCGGAGGCCCTCAGGGTCTCTGATCCTAAGATCTGAGGCCATGGATAGAGCGGAACCTTCGAAGAAGTAGGATTCTGCACTCTCCGTGACATCCCTCGCAAAGCTCAAGACGTGACTCAGATGGTTTGGAGGGAGCACCGCCTTATCCGCGTCTGACATTCGAGTGATATAGCCAAGGCTCTCTGTCAAATAGTTTGTCATTAAACGACCGCTCCAACTTGAAGTTCAATCAAACCAACTGGCTTGTTTAGCCAAAGCCCGTTTAGCCCAAAAGGCTTAATCACCAATCCAGCAAAGCCACTATTTACAGCCAGCCTTGAAGCCTGAGAGTTTCTTTGGGCCCGGATGTGGGCTCTCGCATGTGAGCGTTGTAGTTTTTCAGTTGCCATTTCTGTCCTGCTCATAACGTTTCGAAGTGACGTCATGATTTCCAACAATCGAGAGGATTTCAATGCCAAAAACTCACATACTGCATTGATTTTATTAATTAAAAAGTTAGTCGCCTTTTCCAAGGATAGCCAAGAATAGTGACAAGAATAGATGCTGAGAGCCAAGGATAGTGAGGTTGCACTTTTGCAACACGCTTGTGCTCTAACCTTTGGTAATAAAGCGAACACCCCATATGCAGCGGCGTTTCTATTCAGCTTGCAGGCCTCTAGACAGTCCACCTGTAAGCTCATATCCAGCACCCATTCGCATTGTACCAACACACATTTTGCACAAATGAACCCATAAAGGAGCGCTTAAGCTTTTGGAAACATCATTTAAAATGAGGCCAAGTGGTACAGAGACGGTACAGGAGCAATTGTAGCGAAATAGAAGCGAAGCCCCATTGAGAATTGTTCTATAAAATTCAATAGATTAAATGGTGCCCGGGGGCGGAATCGAACCACCGACACGAGGATTTTCAATCCACTGCTCTACCCCTGAGCTACCCGGGCACGGGAACGACGTTTGTCGTTGGGTGGAGGCGTTCTATGACTTGCTACCGGCAGTGTCCAGAGGCTTTTTTACATTTTTTCAGTGCGGTCGCATTGTATTGTGTTCGTCCGTATCGCCCTCGGTCTCAGGGTCGTCTTCACGCTGAGACGGGACCGCGTAAGAGCCATTCAGCCACTTGGCCAGATCAATGTCTGCGCAGCGTTTCGAACAGAACGGGCGGAACTTCTTTTGCGTTTCTTCTCCGCAGATCGGGCAGCTCATTTCAGGATCTCAGCGACAGGTAACCGGCTGCGTTTGCGCTGCAACTCGAAATGCCCCAGAGGTGTCCACCCCGCCAATATCGTCTCGTCCGGATCCGACTTGAAGGCGGCACGCAGGGCGGATTCGAACCCTCGGCGGTCTTTCTTGGGCATTGGGGCCAGATCCAGTGTGATCTGCCCTGCCAGCCCACGCACACGCAACGCACGTGGCAAAGCTTTGGCACAAGCGAAGTTGGCTTTTGTTCCTGCCGCCAGCGACGTATCCGCGCCTGTGTTCACATCTACGGCCACTAATGCGCGGGTCGGTTCGATATAGAGGTGTCCGCCTCCGGGTAGAGGTTCGGAGATGCCACGGGCAACATCCAGCGCATCCAGCACACCATGGGTTTCAAAACTGCCGGTTTTAGTCACAACCTCGGCAGGATCGGTCCAGTCGCGCCATGCGAGGATATGCGGGCTGTCACCTTCGCTGAGCAGTTCGACGTCGGACCCCTCGTCGTTCATCACTTGTTCAGCTTGCACAAGCATGGCCGAAATGTCGTCGGCAATGTCACCGGCATCCGCATCCATGCAGCAGGAGCGGAGGATCAACCCGTAGGGGCTGTCGCCCATTTGTTCATGCGCGATTTCAAGCAGTTGATCCCGCCTGTCTTCATCCTTGATGCTGCGCGAGATGTTCAGGCCCGGCGCGTCGGGCGTGACAATGGCAAAGCGACTTTTGAACAGGATACGGTTGGTTACAGGGATGGCCTTGCCGGGCTCGGCATATCCGCCAACCTGCACCAAAAGCGTGGCACCCGGCGCTAACCCTTTGACTTGTCGCAGAAAAGCTGGGCCGTCGGGTGTAACCAGGAACATGCCGCCCTGCCCTTTGACCGGTCGATCGGCACGGGCGCGATAGATGGTGCCGGGCGCGGGTGCGTCGGTGGCGATCAGGAGATCATCAAGCTTTCCGTCGACCATCAATGCCGCGGCTTCGCGGTCTTGGATATGGTCCAGAACGATGGTTCGACCCTTCATGATGCCTCGCTATATAGTGGGTAGCCGATCCCTTGCAGCAAGGCGGCGGTCTCGGACAGGGGCAGCCCCACGATGCCAGTGAACGAGCCCGAAATCCATGGGATGAATGCGCCGGCAGGGCCTTGGATCGCGTAGGCCCCGGCTTTACCCTGCCAATCACCGGTCGCCAGATAAGCGTTGATTTCAACGTCCGACAGGCGTTTGACCTTGACCTGTGAGACGACATCACGTTGCAGGATACGATCCCCGCGCCGAACGGCGACCGAGGTGATCACCCGGTGGCGGCGACCGGACAAAGCGTACAGGAACTCTGCGGCCTGACCCTCATCCTCGGGCTTGCCCAGAATACGCCGCCCCAGTGCAACTGTCGTGTCCGCGCAAAGCGTGATGTCACCGCTATCCGATTGAACTGCCATTACTTTTTCACGCGTAATGCGGCTGCAATAGGGAACAGGAAGCTCACCTTTCAGTGGTGTTTCATCGATATCAGGGGGGCGGATGGCGTCGGGCTGCACGCCAAGCTGCGCCAGCAGGTCCAGCCGCCTTGGGCTGCCTGATCCTAGGATAAACGCCATCTCGGCAGGCGTTATTTGAAGCGGTAGTTGATCCGACCCTTGGTCAGATCGTAGGGGGTCATCTCGACCTGAACCTTGTCGCCGGCCAGAACACGGATGCGGTTCTTGCGCATCTTTCCTGCCGTATGTGCGATGATTTCATGGCCGTTTTCCAGCTCGACCCGAAACGTCGCATTAGGCAGGAGTTCCTTCACGACACCGGGAAATTCGAGCGTATCTTCCTTGGCCATGTTGTCTCCATCATTAGGTTGCGCCCGCAGAATCTGCGGGGATGTGCGCTTAAATGAGCCTATTTTTCCCTTATTTCAAGGGCGGATTCATCTAAAGGGCGGATAATGTGACCGTTTCGACTCGGGCGTCCTGCTCTGGCCAATGGGTCCGGTTCAGCACGTGGCCATCGGCGCGGACCTCGGCGATGGCGGACAGGTCGACATCCGCATAGGTCCAGCCGGGCTGGTTCAGAGTGCCCTCGGCCAGCACTCCGGTGGCTGGAAACCCCTTGTCCGGCGGGCCGAAAACGCCGCCCATGCCGGTGTTCATGTCCACAGCTACGGACCAGCCGTTGGCTCCGACCAGCGATGACATGACTGTAACACATTGATTTTCCAAGGCTCTTGACATTGCCCCGATGCGAACACGCCAATACCCTGACAGCGCTTCGGTGCAGGACGGGACAAGGATCATATCTGCGTCGCTGAGTGCGCGGCCCAGCAGGGGAAACTCGCTGTCATAACAGATCAGAACACCGATTTTACCCAGCGCGGTGTCGAACAGCTTGAGCGGTCCACCCGGCGCAATGTCCCAGTCCTCGCGTTCAAAGCGGGTCATGATCTGCTTGTCCTGATGGTCGCGGCCACCGTCCGGGGCGTAGAACGCGGCGCGGTTCACCGGGCGGCCGGACCCATCCACAACCGGGGCCGATGCACCCAGAATGTACGTTTTGTACGTGCTTGCGAGGCGCGAGTGCAAATTTTGTACATCCTCGAACCGGTCGGAAACCGCGCGGATCGAGCGTTCGAGATCACCCGCCACCTCGGCACCATCGAGCGTCGACACCTCCATCGCGCCGTATTCGGGAAACACCAGCAGCCCGGCCCCCTGCCCGGCAGCTTCGGCAACCCAACGGTCCAGCTTGTCCTCGTACTGCGCCCAGCTGTCGAGCCAGTCGAGATTATACGCTGCGGTTGCGACTTTCATTGATGGAGTCCCCTGAGCCGATGTGTCGAGGCACTAAACCGTGAGAGCCGTCGCGTGTACAGATCAATCTGGTGCTGGGGGATGGGTGAAGGGGGGGAAGAGCCCAAATTGGTCTTTCGATTTTCACAGCCGCGTAGTCGCCGCAGTTCGTGGCAACTCAGATTTTCGATGCCGTGGCACCGCGGAGAAAACCTGCGCCGCGAACTCATGGAGCGTTGGGCGATAGGGTCGCGATAGTTTTTCGGCAGCGCGATCAGCTTCGGTCAGCGGGGATAGGTGATCGGGCAAATGCTTTAGCAGGGCGGTATCAAAAGGGGCATTCATCGTCTTTCTCCTTGTTCCTGTTGCCACTGTGACAGGGGTAAAAGATCTTCGCTTGAAGACAGCCCTTAGAAATCCCTGTGAATTCATTTGGATTTGTCTAGAATTTCAAAGATCAGCTTGGATCAAAGGTTTGTCTCATTGTTTTACCGTTTTGGAGATTGCGAACTCGACACTGCCAGCCGCCGACTGAAATGCGCCGGTCTGGAAGTTGCCATCGAACCGCAAGTTTTCGATTTGCTGCGGCTTCTGGCGGAGAACCCTTCGAAATTAGTGACCAAAGATGAGATCATTGACGCCGTCTGGGGCGGGCGCGTCGTTTCCGAAAGTGCCGTCAGCGCCCGGATCGCTGCAGCACGCCGTGCGATTGGAGACGACGGAAAGCAGCAGAAGGTAATTCGGACACATCACGGGCGAGGTCTGGAAATGGTTGCTGTTGTTGCAGGCGGCGACGCCACCGACCGACCAAATTTGGAAAAACCAATGGCTCCCAAGGTGCGATACACGATCTCAAAGCGCGGGCACTCTTTGGCCTATCTTGTTTCCGGTTCCGGGTCACCGCTGTTTCAGCTTGATGGCCCGCCGCTTAGTAAGGAGAAGGCGTGGCACATACCGATCTTGCGGGATGGCTATGATGCCTATCGAGAGGGTCGTACGCTCATTCAAATGGACTGGGCCGGAACGGGTCTGTCGGAGGCGTTGGATGAAGCGCTTAGCATCGAAGAGAATGTCGAGGATATGGTCGCCGTTGCCGATGCCGCCGGGTTAGACCGATTTGCTCTCATGAGCGAATCTGGTGCGTGTTTGCCAGCCGTCCTATTCGCTGCAACGCATCCTGAGAGGCTCACACACCTTGTCATCGTTGGCGGGTATGCAGAGGGCCGCGGGATTCGTGAGGCGCAAGGCCAGCCCGAGGTCTTGAAGGCTATGATGGAGGCAGGTTGGGACCAGCATGAAGGCGGGATCGCCACTGCCTTTCTCACGGCCTATTTTCCCGAGGGTCCGGCCAAAGGCGTGCGGCAAATGGTGGGACTAATGCAGGAAAGCGCCTCTCAGAAATTCATGCTCGATCACCGCGACCGGTCCAACAATGCATCAATCATCGATGTATTGAAGAATGTCGAATGCCCGACTCTGATCATTCAAGGTCGCAACGATTCAATACATCCTTTGGTGCAGGCGAAGAAACTTGCTGCAGGCATTCCCGGCTCGGAGCTGTTGGTGTTGGAAAGCGCGAACCACCTGCCTGTCCCCGGCCACCCCACATTCGATGTGTTTATCCAGGCGCTCCGGGGTTTTCTCGATGCCTGACAGATAAGGCGCGCGGCTGGAGGCAATGGCTCCTTCGTCCCGCACTGCTGCCATTTAAAATGATCAACACTGCACCTGCAGCGAATGGCAGCTTTGCTGGCCTCCATTCACTTCCGGCAACACACAGAAAAACCCTGCTGCGCCGCCCCCAACCCGAACCCTACAAATCCCTGATCCAGAACTGCAACGGCTTCAGCGTTTCTCCCTCTTCCCCGATATCCTTCCACGAGAATTGGGCGATTGCGCCGGGTAAGGGCTTGTATCCGCGGGCGCGCCAGAAGGTATCCAGTGGGCGGTAGTGGTCGGGGCGCAGGGGGTGGTCGGTGGGGCGTTGCACGCTGCAAAAGGCGCATTTGGCAAAGCCCAGATCGCGGGCGTGCCCCTCGCGAGTGTCGAAGAATTTGTGGCCGACGCCCTGCCCGCGATAGTCGGGCAGCAGGACGGATTCAGCGCAATAGAAGATCTGCGACAGGTCCAGCCCGGTGTCTGCGAAGGCCGCGGCGAAATCGTCGGCGTGGTCGGTCAGCGGCGCACCGGTCGAGGCGCCGATCAGGCGGTCGCCATCGAAGGCGCCGACCACGATGGCCTTGTCGCTGTCGCGGTAGGATTGCAGGTAATTGCGTTCGTATTCCAGATCGCCGTCATAGAGATAGGGCCAGGCGTGAAATACCCTGATCCGCAGGCGGGCGACATCATCCAGAGCGGCCCCGAGTGCCGCTCCGGTCAGGGGGCGGACGTCGGTGACGTCAGCCATTCGAGACCTGTTTGGTCCAGTCTGCAAGGTTATAGAAGGTGGTGACGCGGGTGATCTTGCCGTCCCTGAGGTCAAAGAACGACCCGGCAGGCAGGCGATAGGTCTGGCCGTGCGCGTCGGGCAGGCCCTCGTCGGTTTCCAGATAGGTGCCGTTGACGATGAATTCGGCCGCGGCGCGGGTGCCGCCCTGAGCCTCGAACACGACGATGTCGGTCAGGTTTTCTCGGTAGCAGCGGTTCATATGGGCGCAAAAGGCGGCGAACTTGTCCTTGCCGACGCGAATCTGACCTTCGTTCACGTGATGGGCCACGTCATCGGACAGGCAGGCCAGCATGCCATCGACGTCACCGGCGTTGAAGGCATCGAAATAGGTTTTGACGGTCTGGTTCATGTCCCCTCCGTTGGTTCGCCCCAGCGGTCTTTCAGATGCTGAATGATCTGGTCGCGGGTCTGTCGGTAGTGGTGTAGCTTTTGTTCGCGGGTCTCGCCCATCCCGGTAGGGTCCATTATTGGCCAATAATCGACATCGAGGTGAAAAACACGGGTCAGTTCCAGCGCCTGACGCTGGCTGGCGGGTGAAAGCGCCACAACCAGATCGAACGAGCTGAGGTCATCGCCCCATTCCTGCATCTCGTCAAAGGAGCGCGACCGGTGGCGGGACAGTTCCACGCCGACCTCGTGGCAGACCGCGATGCTGAAGCCGTCGATTTCCAGATCGTTATGCACACCGGCGGACTGGACATAGGTGCCGGTGCCATAGAATTTCTTCATCAGCCCCTCGGCCATCGGGGACCGAACCGCGTTGTGGTCGCAACAGAACAGGACCGACTGCGGCAGAGGCTTCACGCGTCAGCCCCCAAAATGCAGAACGCAGATCAGCGTGAACAGGCGGCGGGCGGTGTCGGTGTCGACATCTGCCTTGCCTTCCAGCCGTTCCTGCAAAACACGGCTGCCTTCGTTGTGGATACCCCGGCGGGCCATGTCGATGGTTTCGATCTGGCTGGGTGGCAGCGATTTCACCGCGTCAAAATAGCTTTCGCAGATCTGGAAGTAATCCTTGACCACCTGCCGGAAGGGGCCGAGCGACAGGTGAAACTCGGCCGCTTTTTCGTTGGCCTCGGTTTCAATGTCGAAGACAAGCCGTTTGTCGCGGATCGAAAGCTGGAGGTGATAGGGGCCCTCGGGCACAACGCGGTCGTCGCGTTTGGGCAGCGAGAAGCTGTTTTCTTCCAGCAGATCATAGATGGCGACCTTGCGCTCCTGCTCGATCTCGGGCGTTGGCGGCGGCAGATTTCTATCATCCAGTTCGATATGCGAGATGCGGGTCATCTTTACAGTCACATTCCTTGCGTCAGCACAGACCTATAACAATGATATTCAACGGGCAACGCACAGAAACACCATATGCGCCCGGTCTTTGCGTCATTTCAGCCATTCAAGCGGTTCAGGCGCGCGGTGACCGAGAGGCCATGCGCCTCGAGGCTTTCCGAGCGCGCCAGCTGTTCGGCGGCAGGACCGATGGCACGCAGGGCTTCGGGGGTCATCTGGCTGAGCGTGGTGCGCTTGAGGAAGTCCATCACGCTGAGGCCAGACGAAAACCGTGCTGAGCGGGCGGTGGGCAACACGTGGTTGGGACCGCCGACGTAGTCGCCGATGGCTTCGGGTGTGTACTGACCCAGAAAGATGGCTCCGGCGTGGATGGTTTTTTCGCTCAGCGCGCGCGGGTCGGCCACGCAAAGTTCCAGATGTTCCGGAGCAATGCGGTTGGACAGGGCTGCGGCCTCGTCCAGGTTGCGCACGGTGATCACCGCGCCGTAGTCACGCCAGCTGGCCCCGGCGATGGCGCGGCGTTGCAGGGTTTCCAGCCGTTTTTCGACCGCCTGCGCGACAGATTGGCCGAATGCGGCATCGTCGGTGATCAGGATCGACTGCGCGCTTTCGTCATGCTCGCCCTGGCTGAGCAGGTCCAGCGCAATCCAGTCGGGGTCATTGTCCTTGTCGGCGATGACCAGAATTTCCGAGGGGCCCGCGATCATGTCGATGCCGACCTTGCCAAAGACGCGCCGCTTGGCGGCGGCGACAAAGGCGTTGCCCGGCCCGGTGATCTTGTCGACCGGCGCGATGGTGTCGGTACCATAGGCCAGCGCCGCCACGGCCTGCGCGCCGCCGATGCGATAAACCTCATCCACACCAGACAGTTTTGCTGCCAGCAGCACCAGCGGGTTCACCTGTCCGTCCGGGGTGGGCACCACGATGGCCAGCCGTTCCACACCGGCCACCTTGGCTGGGATCGCGTTCATCAGCACCGATGACGGGTACGAGGCCAGCCCACCCGGCACGTAAAGCCCTGCGGCCGAGACGGCAGACCAGCGCCAGCCGAGTGTTGCGCCCGTTGCATCGGTCCATTCCTGATCCTCGGGCATCTGCCTTTCGTGATAGGCCCGGATGCGGGAAGCCGCCAGTTCCAGCGCCGTGCGATCTTCGTCCGAGACCTGCGCCACCGCATCCGCGATGTCCTGTGCGCTGAAGGCCAGTGTTTCGGGTGTCAGCGTCAGCCGGTCGAATTTGGCTGTCAGTTCGATCACCGCCGCATCGCCCCGGTTGCGCACATCGTCGATGATCTGCGCCACGACCGCATCCACATCCGGGCTGTCCTCGCGCTTGGCCAAGAGCAGGGTCCGGAAGGCGGGTTCGAATTCGGGCGATGTGGTATCAAGGAAAACGGGCATGATCTGGCACTCCGGGCGTTGCGCATTGGGACATATCGCCCGGAGCGCGCGGCCTCAACCCTCAGTCCCCAAAGTGCAGCGATTTGCGCATCGGGTATTGCGGAATGCCGTGCCAGTCACCGGGCCGGCCTGCCGGTTGCCATCCCTGTTTCAGATAGAACGCGTGCGCCGTTTGGGTGGCATCCAGATGCGCCTCGGCACAGCCGCACACAGTCAGTTGCCGTTCCAGCCGGTTGAGCAGCGCACGCCCCACCCCCTGCCCCGTATGATCCGGATCGACATAGAGCAAAGTGACCGTCCCAGTTTCCAACAGCCCCCCGACGGCGGCCACCTGCCCCCGGTGTTCGGCCAGCCAGATCTGCGATCCGGGCCTGAACCAGCCCCGTATGGTGGTCGGGTCCTTGTTATCGGTCCACCGCCTTTGATGGTCCGGGTCATTCTTGTGATCGGCCGCGCAAAGCTGCGTGATCGAACGGATCAGAACCCGGCTGAGGTCGAACACGTCGAACACGGTGGCCGGACGCAGGGAGATCCCTTCGGACACCTTTGAAAACGCCTGAGAAATCCCGCGCTTGTTCTGCATCTATTCGGGGTGATGCGGGGCCTGACGGGATGGGGCCTGATAGGGGCGCGTGACGTCCTTGAGGGTGGCATCCAGCGCCTCGACCGTCAGGCGGATCGCGCCGTCACCGGCCAGCGTCAGCAGGACATGGCCCGCGCCATCCTCGCCGGGTTCGAAAACAACTGACATCAGCGACATGACCATGTCGGTGTCACCGCGATCAATGCCCTGACTGGACACCGAGAGAACCGAACCGAAGACCAGCACCGACTGCACTCGTTCAAACGGGCGGTCGCGGCGGGCGGCGGCATCCTTGTCTTCCCAGCGGAAGCGGTTCAGCAGCAGGCCAAAGCGGCGCTGCGCCGGTTGCCACTTCATCTCGGTCACAGGAAACACGGCATCCTGCGCGAGGGTCGAGATTACCTGAAGGTCATCTGCATCCTCGGCCCCAAGATTTAGCGGCGCCTCGCGCCCGTCTTCAAAACTTGCGTCTGTCATTGGCCCTTGATCCGTTCAATCTTTGCACCCACGCCTTCCAGCTTGCGCACCACATGTTCATATCCGCGGTCCAGATGATAGACCCGGCTGACCGTTGTTTCCCCTTCTGCCGCCAATCCGGCAAGGATCAGCGAGACCGAAGCCCGCAGATCGGTCGCCATCACCGGCGCCCCTTTCAGGCGTTCAACACCGGCGACCGTGGCGGTGCCGCCATGCACCTCGATATGCGCGCCCATGCGCACCAGTTCGGGGGCGTGCATGAAGCGGTTTTCGAAGATGCGTTCTTCGAGAACCGAGGTGCCCTCAGCCGTACACATCAGCGCCATCATCTGCGCCTGCAGGTCGGTCGGGAAGCCGGGGAAAGGTTCGGTCACCACATCCACCGCGCGCACGCGCCCGTTTTTGCGGGCCACTTTCAGACCGCCTTTGGTTTCTGAAACGCTGACGCCTGCCGCATCCAGCTTGGCCGCAAAGGATTCGACCAGCGACATGCGCCCGCCCAGCAATTCCACCTCGCCGCCACAGATCGCCGGGGCCAGCATATAGGTGCCCAGCTCGATCCGGTCGGTGACAACCTGATGTGTGGCCCCATGCAGCCGATCGACGCCCTGAATTTCGATGGTCGAGCTGCCTTCACCAGAGATCTGGGCACCCATCTTGCGCAGGCATTCAACCAGATCGACGATCTCGGGTTCGCGCGCGGCGTTCTTGAGCACCGTGGTGCCCTTGGCCAGCGTGGCGGCCATGACGATGTTTTCGGTGGCCCCGACCGAGGCAAAGCGCATCTGGTGCACGGCCCCTTTCAGACCACCCGGAGCTTTGGCGTGCAGATAGCCGTCCTTCAGCTCGATCTCGGCGCCCAGCGCCTCGAGCCCTTCGACATGCAGGTCCATTGGCCGCGCGCCGATCGCACAACCGCCTGGCAGTGACACGACCGCCTGCCCGAACCGCGCCAGCAAGGGGCCCAGCACAAGGTTCGAGGCGCGCATCTTGCGCACGATGTCATAATCGGCGGTCTGACTGGTCAGGCTGTGGCTGGACATTGCAATCACCTGACCGTCTTGCAGCGAAGACACCTCGGCCCCCAGTGATTGCAGCAGCGCGGTCATGGTCTTGATGTCGCTCAGCCGCGGCGCATTGGTCAGCGTCAGCGGTTCTTCGCTTAGCAATGTTGCGGGCATCAGCGTCAGGCACGCATTCTTGGCCCCCGCAATCGGTATCTGACCGTTCAGCGGGCCATTGCCCGTTACTAAAATCGAATCCATCTGCTCTTATCCCTTGTCCTTGTCAGGCTTGTCCCCCGCGGTCGCGCGCGCCTTGGCCTGCGCCTTGCGACGCGCCATGTTGGCCTTGAGCGCCGCCTTCAGCCGCGCCTCGCGCGCATCGCCGGATTTACCTTGTTTTTTGGGTGAATTTTTTTCCGTCATGATCTTTCTCTACAGGAGGCGAAAAAAACCGTCCAGACACCCTTGCGCCGCGTTTCGTTTGAGTCTAATCACCCGCCCACAGCGCTGCTGTAGCTCAGAGGTAGAGCACTCCCTTGGTAAGGGAGAGGTCGAGAGTTCAATTCTCTCCAGCAGCACCATATCCCTTAAAAATTCACTTAGTTATCAATATATTACGCTTTTGAATATATTTTAGGCTTACTCCTTGGCCCACCTTATGGAAATACCATTCTCAATTTGGTTGTTTGCTATCCGAAAAATCGGCGCGAGTACCAACTGTAGTATACGATATTGGTTTTCTCGAAGCCTTGCGACGCTTCCGGTAGCACAGCAGCGCCATCAAAGGGGCTGTCGAGGATTACTGTCATCCAAACTTCCGCCTTCCGTCAGCCTGCCGGCGTGTACCAGATCGGCGAGGTATAGGCGCGCTCCTGCTGCGACATTGGTGCACCTTCAGGAATCTCGATCCCGTAGCGATAGGCATCGTAGACATACCAAGGCGGTGTGGGGATCTCCAATACCCGGGCGTAGTAGAAGGCCGGGCGTGCCGGATCGAAATCCGGGTCGGTCCAGACGGTCGCAAGCTCGGATGCCCCGATCGAGTTGGCCCAGCTCGCCGTTGCCACATTCACCGTATCGCCTACCGCGGGCAGCATGCCATCCGAGCCGGGGACGCGCCCGTCGGACCAGGCGACGTCATAGATGGCTTCGCTGGTCGTGCCGTCCTCATTGAGCCAGCCCTTCACGACCTGGATGCGGTCGAGGTTGGCGCCAATCGGATCCCTTAGCGCGGCCACCATGAATGTTGGCGCCTCGGCACCGTCGGGTGCAGCGGACAGGTCAGCGCCCATTGGCACGCCTTTCGAATACCCTACGGTTGACGGAATACGAGATGCGATATCGGCCTCGTCAAAGTCCCAGCCACCGAAGAAACGAACCGATATTCTAGGGCCGGTCGTGGCGTAGACTTCCTTGCGCGCCATGGCGTCGAAGATGCTTTCGCGGGTATTCTCCTCGGCCCAGACCGCCGTGAGACCGGCAGCGACCATCTGCCAAGCGAACAGCTCACCGTTTTCATTCTTCATGAAAGGATGCTGCATCCGCTCTGCGGACGGCTCGTACCCGGTGTGCTTGCCAAAGAAATTCTCTTCTTCGGCGGTCACAAGACCGGTATGACTGTCTGTCGCGCCGCTGAACCCAAACTTGTAAGGATTTGTCCCGAACTCAGCTTCCAGCGCCAGCCCGCTCTTCAGCGCTTCGCGGGCATATTCTCGCGCCAGCATATCCTCGGTCTTGGCTTCGGATAGATCGAGGTTGCCGACATCCCAATTGTAATAGTCGGCAAACTCGTCATTCGGGCTGAGAAACGGGTGTGCCTCGCCGTCGCCCTTGATCTGAGTGATCTCATAGAGCGGTTCCCATTTGGCCCGGGCTTCAACGTACTCTTGAGTCACAGGCGAGCCGTCGAACCGGATGTCGATCGGAAACATTACGCCGTTGGACAGGTTGCCGTTATGTGCAAGTGCCAGCACCGCGCCGTTGGTCTTCTCCTCGTAGGCCTCGAGATAGGCATAGAGATCCATGGGATCGGGACTGCCCCAGGGCGGCGTCATCACCATGGGAACAACTTGCCCAACGCGGTCCGGCCCATCGCGGAAAATCACGTTGCGGTGCATGTTGTTGCCCGCGACGAGCGAAGTCCATTCGAACCCGAGCATTGGGGTAAAGATGCCGGGCTCGTAGAAGCGCTCGGCGGTCTTGAGGTTGTCCGACCAAATCGTTGCGAACCTTCGCGAGCCGGGCATGTAATTGTTGAACATTTCCTCTTCGATGGCGCCCTGAGAAACGCTTCCGATCAGGTCAAGCGCTGTATCCACTGCTGTCTGTCCGCCCGCGCGGAACCCGTCGGACCAACGTTTGCCCTGTTCATAGCGCGTAACCGACGGATTGCCTGCAAGAGCGTCGAAGATCATGCCCATACCATCCGAGTGATCTGCAATAACCAGCCAGTCTAATGGGCGCGACAGGCGAACAGGCTGGCCAGAGGACGCGATGATCTCTTCTCCGCGCGCAAAACGATAAGCATCCTCATGGTCAAGGCGCGCACCGAAACCTCCGGCGTCCATAGATTGTCCCGTATGAAGATGCGTCTCTCCCCAAAGTGGCCGTTCCGGGAAAGTTCGACCAGCATAGGGTGAATAGGCCGGCGCTGGATAGGTATCGGCGAGCTGTTCCGAAGCTGGGGTCCATTCCTGCGCATGGGCTGGCATTGCCGTAGTGAGGACAGTCGTTGCGAGCAAGGCAATCGCGTTTTTTACGGCGGCGTGTCTCTGCTGTTCCATGTCTTCTCCTCCCAACGCTTCTGTTTTAGCATAAAACCATATTTTAGCATAAAACCATATTTTAGCGGTTTGGTCGAACAGTAGCCATGACCGAGATCAAACGGACGTCGTGCTTGGTATAGAGATTTGGCGCGGGCAATCTGGCCTGATTAAGGGCGCCTGTTTGGTGTCAAAGCTTCCGTGCCATGATACCCTTGCTCATCGTAGAATGCATGGAATCCGGCGGCAAGCGTCGCGAGGTTGGCGATTGTATATGCCTCAAGATTACTTGGGTTTTGTGTAATAGCTTGCAATCACATCGCCGACCGTAGAGCTTACCCCCTTGTGGCGACTGATACCCGAAGGCCTGATGATACGCATGCGAACGCTTCTTCTTTCCCCGCTTGTCCATTTCTTCGCGCTTGGTGCCCTGATCTTTGCCGCATACGCGGCGATCGAGGATGAGCCAGTTGCGCTCAGCCCCGATATGATCAGCTTGACCGAGAGCGAGGCAAACCGACTGGTGCAGAACTTCATTGCCACCTGGAACCGCCCCCCCACGATCCGGGAGTTGGAGAACTTGATGCAATCGTGGGCGCTGGAAGAGGCCTATGTCCGCGAGGCGCTGATCCTCGGACTTGATCAAGGCGACGTGGTCATACGCCAGCGATTGAACCAGAAGATGAAGTTCCTCGCAGAATCCGGCGCCGCGATGGTGGAACCAGATGAGGCCATGCTTCAGACGTATCTGGACCAAAACCCGGAACGGTTCACGCAAACCGCTCGAATGGCTCTGGAACAGATCGTTGTGCCCGGAGATCGGGATACCTTAGAACTTCTGGCGCTGCTGGAGAACGGTGCCGACCCGGCGACGCTGGGACCGGCTACTCTACTGCCACAGTCCTTTCCGATAACGCCTTCGCCGGTGATCGACCGCACATTTGGAGAGGGGTTCCACGAGGCGCTGGCGGACCTGCCGGTCGGAAAATGGCAGGGTCCGGTCGAGAGCGGCTATGGCCTGCATCTCGTGCGGGTAATCGAGAGAATGGACGCCGTGCTGCCACCGCTGTCCGAAATCCGCGACCGCGTAAAGGCCGAATGGCTCGCCGCTGAGACAAAGAAGATGCGCGAAAGCTTCGGTCAAGCGCTGCTGGATCGCTACACCATTATCTTGCCCAACGCCGAAGAGGTGTTGAACAGATGAAACGGCTGCTGTTACTTCTGCTCGCCATTTCCGCCATCTGTCTGCCGGGATACGCGCCGGCCCACGCGCTTGATCCAGGGTATCTCGATCTCGCGTCCATGGGGCAAGAGCGCTGGCGCGTGACCTGGCGCGCACCTGACGTGAACGGTCGAATGATGCCCATAGAGGCTCGCCTGCCAGGGAACTGTTCACATGAGCCGCCTCCGTCACCGTCCTTTGATGGACGTGCCTGGACAACCGCATGGGTAACCACCTGTCCAGGAGGCCTTGAGGGCGGTGTGATCGAGATCGTCGGGCTGGAGCAGACCAGAACGGAAACCTTAGTGCGGTACGAATTGGAACCCGGACAGACGCAGGTGCGTCGCCTGACATGGACCGAAACCGCATTCACTGTACCTGAGGATCCTGGGGTTCTCGACATCCTTTCGAGCTATGTCGCGCTCGGAGTGACACACATCCTCGAAGGCCTTGATCACCTGCTTTTTGTCTTCGCGCTTGTGCTGCTGATACGCGATCGCAGTCGGTTGTTCTGGGCGATCACGGCGTTCACAGTTGCGCACAGCATCACGTTGGCTTCGGCCACTCTCGGCTGGCTGAACCTCCCTCCTCCACCTGTCGAGGCCGTGATTGCGCTTTCAATCGTGTTCCTCGCCCATGAGCTATCGCTTTCACCGGAGAACCGTGACCCGTTGGCCGTGCGTTTCCCCTGGATCGTCGCTTTCGCATTCGGCTTGATACATGGTCTGGGGTTCGCCGGGGCACTGAGAGAGATCGGCTTGCCTGAAGGGGACATTCCACTGGCCCTGTTTGCTTTCAACGTCGGGGTAGAGCTTGGTCAGATCCTGTTTATCGTTGTGGTACTGACCATTGGGTTCGCGGCCCGGCTTCTCTATCCGGCAGTAAAAGAGCGAGCGGTCCAGCTTGAACACGTGACAAGTTACTGCATTGGTAGTCTAGCCGCCTTTTGGGTAATTGAACGGATTGCGGGATTTTGAGCGAAGTTTGAAGAAGCTACCGAAAAAGCCACTGGTGCAAACCTTCGCCCGCGAACACCTATCCAAGCTTTATCGGCGGCTACGCCAAGTTGTCTGACGTGGATTGGAATAAGCGTGAGGTCATAGCAATTCATCTGGTTCATCTACGAAACTACACAAATGCATTACTGCGGTTGTTGGATTGGTTTGATTGAAACAGGGCTTTCGGATCAAAAGAACCACTTATGCCGTCATCGTTATTGATTTCGGTGTATATAACAAGTTGGGTGAAAGGCCCTCTGGCTAGATCAATTCAGTGTAAGTGGTGACAGCGCCAGGGTTGGTATTAATGGTCGTGTCTTAGGCTCAGGACCTACAAATCTTGCTCGTATAAAGTGATCGGCTGGCTGCGAGGAGCTGCAACTATTCAATTCGGGCGGAGGTCTGCCTTGGTTCAGGGGATTTAGGCTCGCAATGTTCCGCCGCCCCGGATTTCCGGAGCGGCGGTTGTCATGTGATACTTGGAGGGGTCGGTCTAAGTTTCAGGAGTTCGCGTTGCAGGTCCCCCATTTTACGTCGCCATTGCCATCATTGGCCTGCTGGATGAGGTCGGCGCAGACAGGACCGTCGAAGGCCTTCGTGTCCTCAATGTTGAAAGTGATCGTCTGAGCCGTATCCATGGCGCGGGTGCGAATATCCCCATTGTCCAAGTTGTACTGGAAGCTTACCCAGGTGGGGTAGTCATCGCCTGCGCCGTTGTCCTGCGGGTCCTGGATGTTCAAGGGCACGGTCACCGAGTAATCGAAGGCCTGCTGGATGCGGCCCAGCGTTTCGGCGTAGTTCAGATCGCTGTAATCCTGGTTCATTGACGTCCAGAGCATCCGGACATTGCGGTTGGCCGACCCGATGTCGGCAGGGATGCCTTGCCCCGACGGATTGTTTGCAAGATCAAATTGGGCGGCGTACTCGCGCTGGTCCTGCTGGAGCGGGCTGTTGACCATGACCCGCAGATCGCTGTCGGTATCGCCGGTGTAGACGACCTCCAAGCCACCTTCGTTGAGCTGGAAGAGTGCGATATGGCCGCTTTTGTCGACCGCCGAGAAGTGCACGCCGTGGTAGCTGTCGCTGCCGCGCATCTTTGCTCCCCAGGCGATCTGGAAATCTCCGGCCTCGTGTCCGGCGACGACCTCGGCCACGGTGGCGTAGTTCTCGGCGATGAATGTCGTCAGGTCTGCCATGTTGACCGCTGGCGCACCGCTATCCTTGTGCTCGGTAACGAACGGTTTGGAGTCGTTCATGTAAAGGCCCATGGCGCTCAGGCCCTGGTCGTTGATTGCCTCGGCGGTGACACCGTGGAATGTCTCGTGCTCTTCCATGGCAACCGTGTGATACTTGACGGTCCATTCCTTTACGTTGGCGTATTCGGCAACATCAGAGGAAACGCGGGCTTCGCCCTCCGGGTGGACACGGGCATAGGCGCCCAGACGGCTGCCGCCCCAGTCCAGCGAACGGGTCACGATTGTGCCATGGTCCGTGTCGGCAACGAAGCGCGAACAAGCATTGGCTGTGACGGCAGTGGTGGTCACAGTGGCAGCCAGGATGGCGGTGATGGCGGTGGAGGTCCAGGAGCGGTTCTTGGTGTTGGAGGCTTTCATCTTTCTGTTTCCCTTCGGCTTTTGCGGATCTGTCCGCGTTTTCGATGATTGGGACTTAGCCAACGGTGTGATGAAGCGGGACGTCGACAACTGTTAACAACAGTTGGGCGATCAGAGCCGAACGCCAACCGATCCACCCGATGGGGAGCAATTTTGCAAACAGGTTGCAAGCGCGGGCTTGCGGCTTAGAGTTTAGGGGTTGAAGCTACAGAGGCTGACCATGAGAGACCAACCGAGCAACGAAGAGATAGCCCAACAACTTGAGCAAATCCTGGCGTCGCCTGACTTCACGGCTGGCCCAAGGATACAGAAATTCCTCGCCCACATTGTTACCGAAGAACTTGAGGGTCGGGGCGAATACCTGAAGGGCACTGCTCTTGCGATGGATATCTTCGGACGCGGCGCCGATTTTGACTCAAACAATGACTCCATTGTCCGGATCGAAGCGATCAAGCTGCGCAAGGCAATTGAACACTACTACCTGACGGCTGGTGTCGCCGACGAGATCATAATCACCGTTCCGAAGGGCAGGTATCGCCCGCAGTTCGTGCGGCGCGCGGTAGAAGAAAGCAAAATCCAAAAAAGAATCCCTCGTGGACTACCAACACTCGCAATCTTGCAGTTTGAAGGTGCGGACTCCGAAAAAGCCCTGATTTTCCGAGAAGGGTTGCCTGAGGAGATCGCGCTCGAGCTCGCCCGCTTTGGCCAGATCAAAGTGTTGTCAGGTTGGCACACCGACCACTCAACGCGGGAGATAGGGCAACAAGAACTTATAGAGAGCTCAGACTACATCTTGAGAGGCAATGTCCGGGAGGCTGGTGGGAGCCTGCGTGTGTCAGTTCAACTCGACCGAAACCCTGGAAAAGCTTTAGTCTGGTCCGACAGGTTTCGCGTTTCCGGCGATTCAGAAGATCCCTTCGATGTGCAGGAACAAATTGCGCGGCAATGCGCGACCCGTATGGCGGACGCCTACGGCGCAGTCGCCGAAGATCTCAATGCGCAATACTCCGGGAGGCGTGCGGAAGATGCAGGTGTCTTTGAGGCCCTTCTGGCGTTTCACGCACACATGCGGACTTCACGCCGATCCAGTCTCGAAGAGTTCAGTGACCTCATCGACACCGCGCTACGCGACAATCCTTCGAGCGGGTTGGCCCACGCGCTCAAGGCCATTGCACTAATCGAGGAAGCAGCTTTGGGCGCCCGGTCTGCGGAAGATGTTGTCTCCGATGGAAGGAGCCATGCAGAAACGGCCATCGCGTTGGCACCTAACTGTCAGGAAGCTCTCTACGCCGCTGCGAGTTTCGCGCGATTCCACGGTGAGAACACCCGGTACGCAAACCTGATAGAGCGCGCTATCGAGGCGAACCCGAATGCCACGTTGTTGACTGCGATGGTGGGAGGTTGGCTCGCCGCAATCGGGGACACGCGAGAAGCGACAGCCATGATCGAAGGCGCAAGAGAACACAACCCGCTACTGCCAATCTGGATCAACATCCCTTGTGCGCTCGATCCCTTCATGCGGGGCGAATACGAGGTGGCCTCGGATATGATCAGCGAGGTGGATGGCCGTGACAATCTGTACGACTGGATGCTGATTGCCGCCATGCATGCAATGGCCGGGCGAATAGATATGGGGAAAAAGGCTCTGGCGGCATTCTTCGAGGCCGGGGTCGACCCAGAATATTTCCTGCGTTCGATCCCGCTTGCGGAGCCTGTCGCAGGACGCATCGAGCAGGGGATTAGCGCTCTACTCTCCGTTAAATGAGCTCCAACCGAACGCGGGCTTTGGAAATTGGCGCTGTGTTTTGCTAACGGTTGCCCCTTCCGTCAGACGGCGGAAAAGTCGGCATTCTTGACGTTCGATATGGCGGTTCCAACCGGCGTAAGCCCGTGATTCAAGGGCGACGGGAGGAATGCACATGTCGCATCTGTTTTGGCATAAGTCAGACCACGTGAACCGCATCAAACACCTTTTCCCGAAACCTCGCGGGGGTGGACGATCCGACGACCGAATGGTGCTTAGCGGTATCATCCATGTCATTCGAAACGGCCTTCGGTGGCGAGACGCTCCGGCGGATTATGGGTCGCACAAGACGCTCTACAATCGTTTTGTGAGATGGTCCCGCATGGGTATCTTTGCCCGTATCTTTAGGGAACTGGCTCAGCTAGGACAGGATGGTGAAACCATCATGATCGACAGCACTCACCTGAAGGCACACCGAACAGCGTCAAGCCTCTCAAAAGGGGGGGCTCGAACGCGTGCCATCGGTCGCACAAAGGGCGGTTTGAACAGCAAACTGCACACGGTCTGCGACAGACGTGGAAGGCCACTGACGTTCTTCCTCTCATCTGGCCAGATGAGCGATGCAAAGGGTGCTATGGTGTTGCTGGGCAACCTTCCACGAGCCAAATCACTCTTGGCAGACAAAGGGTATGATGCAGACTGGTTGTGTGAGGCGCTTGCCGAACGCGGCACCGAGGCCTGCATACTGGCGCGACGTGGTCGAAGAAATCCGGCTGAACATGACGCCAAGCTATATCGTCAGCGCCATCGCATCGAGAATCTGTTTGCCAGATTGAAAGACTGGCGCCGTATCGCGACGCGCTATGACAGGTGCGGTGACTTGTTCCTGTCCGCCATATGCCTTGCCGCGACCGTCATCTTTTGGTTGTGAGTCCTGACCGTAGGGACATGGCAACCTGGAACGCATAACTTTGCCCCGAGACATCAATTGAGCTGTTTGGGTCAAAGTTCAGCCAGACGCAGAATGCGGAATCGTTGCTTTCGGCATTGGTTAAAGTGATAAAGAACGTGCGGTTTTTCGGAAGAATTGTCTGCTTCTTAAACCCTAGATTTGTTCTTTCTCTGTCGGCCCCCGCCGCTACTGCAATTGCAAGATATCCGGAACGCATAGCTTTCTTTTTGTCGGCATTTTGTCCGCACCATCCGATCGTTTCAGTCTTTTTGGTCCGTCTTTGACCTTAACCTTCGGCTTAGCCAGCGGGCCCTTTAAAGTCACTGGCCACGGACTTCTCGAAAGAGGCTCTCCGATTTTGCGGGGTTGTAGATTTAGGTCCAAGGCCTTGCCCGCCAAATCAACAGCACCAAAGACGACAACCTGGACGTGATCTGTTTCCAACGTGGTTTGTTTCGTCGAGAGGTTCCCATTGGAAATACTAATCGGCGCTCGCAAACATACAATTGGAGCTACCTTCTGTTTTTCCTTGGTAAACACCCAAGGTAGCAGCCCTAACCCTGCCAGATCTAAAAGCTGAGTTTCGATCGAGCCATCACGCAGTGACACTGTGGCGTTGCCGCTCATAGTGTTAGTAAAATGCTTAGGTGAATCGGTTCCCCCTGTCACCGAAAAGTCTGTATAGATCTTACCGCTCGCGCCTTTCTTGAAGTTCAGATTGTGAAGAATATCCTCCAACTGCCAGCCACCTGCTTTGCCGGTCAACGTGAGCAGGTGCGCGTCGTTTGATAGATCCATTTGCCCGCTGACGTCAAAATTTGCGCCCCCGTATTCAAACTTCAAAGGCCCAGCCTTCAGCTCGTTTTTGTTGAGCGTCAGTTCGCTCTGCAAACTGCTGATGCCCTTGGCACCCTCTATGTGCCGAAGGTCGATGTCGACATCCATATCCATACCGGACAAGAGAATTGAACGCCCGATAGGTTTAAGCGTTACATCTCTTAGCGCACCTTGGTCGCGCTCGTCTTCTTGCTTAGTTTCTTTCTCTTCCGGCTCTGGACCGCCTATTTTCCTCAACTGTGCAGCAGCCTGAACGATGGTTCGGATCTGATCTACCTTTATCAGGTCACTCTCTATGGAACCCTGCAGTACAGGGTCACTTGTCGCATCATCAAGATCGGCCACAATTTGCAAGACCGAGTCGGCAACCTCGACGTTGGCACTCGCGTTCCAATCGGTGCCTTCACTAACGATGTCTATTTCAAGGCGAGCCTGCCCAGTTTCCACGCGTTCAAGCGATAGAGCCTCCAATAGGTCCGCTCCGGATGGGACTGCGACATCAATGGCCAAATCCAGGTCCTCGAATTTAAGTACGTTTTTAACAGTGCCATGCACCTCGAGGTTCCAGACTTCCGTTTCGCTTGTCTTTGCATCCAAATTCGTCAGCGAAAGCTGATTGATGTCACCGTTCAAATGGAAGCCGCCGGAAAACCTGCCGAGTTGGTCGTCCGGTCCTAGGAGTTCTGGTGAGATCAAACTGCTTGCATGAATATCCATTAGGCCTTCGGCTGATATTCCTTGCACCAGAAGCGCGTCATCGACCGAACCTTTCAAAATGATAAACGGATTGGCGGGTTCCCCAATTCTCAGGTTGATGCTCCCGACCCTTAAGGCGCCTTCGGGTGTTCTAGAGAGCTCGGAGAACTCTATCGGGGGCGGGCCTTCGCCAGACGTGTCCAACGTGAAGCCGTTGGTCTCAATAACCATTTGTCGCTGCGGAACCTGCCCGGGCACGCTGTCAATAACCATGTCGACCGCAATAAGTTTAAGATCATATCGCGATGCGGCAGGGGCTGGTTCAGCATCTTCAGGGTACAACCTAATGCGGGTTGTCAGCGATACGTCTTCCGGGTTTCCCAATTCTCCGACCTGCCCCGTCAGCGAAAGGCTTTGTCCGCCTTCTAATTCAGCCGATACAGATAGGTCGTCAATTCGTGCTACGCCGTCAACTGATTTGAACGTTGCACCAATATTCCCAGTACCTTCCAAAACGCGGTTTAGCTTCAGGATATCGAGAAACTGGCCAAGTTCGGCAACATCTAAGGTCGTTTTCACTTGTAACCCGTTCTCTTGAGGGACTTCCTGAGCGGCAATCGAGATCTGTTCGAAGTTCACTGCAACCTGAAACGGGTCTTCCGCGGGAAATGTCCCGTTCAGATCAAAACTCTCTCCGTTTAGCGAACCAGTCCCAACTGCGGTCGCAACGTCGGTTTCCGTATCACGCTTCAAAAGCAACTCAGGCAGCTGCAGATTCAACTCAAGCCCGTTTAGATCGTTCCGGTAAAGAACGGCAACATTAGTCAGGTCAATTTTGTGGTCCGATAGAATTCCAGCTACTGGCAGTTTCGGAGATTTTGCAGGTTTCCCGGCATTAACGTCCGCTTGGGAAATGGACTGCCAGTTTCCGACGCCTGCTTTGTCTGTGATCAGGTTCAGGTGAACCCCCAAGAGAGAAAGGTCACTCAGCGAAAGTTTACTGTTCCAGAGGTCGCGCGCGGAAACTTCAAACTCAATTTCATCGATTGCTGCCAAGTTCACATCAGCATTCGGAGGTCCAGGCAATACCAGCCCCGCTGCTGATACCTGCAATTGCCGACCAAGACCCAGACGCACTTCATCTTCAATTCTAACCTCTTGACCAAGTTTCTTAGAGATCAGATTTTCAACGAAAGTTTTCCTGACAGAGGAAAACAACGCGGAAGACAGGAAAAGCCAAGCTGCCAACACAGCGACAAACGCGACAGCGCAACAAATCAACATACCTTTCGCAACGTATCGCAAGGCTTTCTCCTAATATTCCGTTTCATCCCGTGGGCAACCTAGACCATTTGATCAATAAGTTAATGAAATATATGGTCGGCTACTATTCTGAACTGTAAATGACCTTGACCGTATAGCTGGCACTCTCGCCGATTTGGTCGAACGTCTAAGAATCGGGTAAATGACCAACGCTCTGTTTGTGCGGCACACCGGCCTTGTTGCACAAATCAGGGGGTGAGCACACTTCCCCTTTCCCCGGACGGATTTATGCTACGGGCTCAGTGTTGGTTATGCCAAGAGCTGTGCAGCGGTTGAGCACCGCAATCCGGACCTAGAACTCGGCAACCTGCCGATTGAAGTCTCGGGCCATGATGCCTTGGCCAAGGAGTTTGACGCAGTTCATCTTTGTCTCTGCGCGGCTTTGGGCATCGCCGATGTTGCTTGTCGTGACATCAACCGCGCGGATCTCCAGTGTTTCTTCATCTATTCCGAGATGAAGCTTACGCCACAGGCGCTTTTTTACTGCCGCCATGTTTGCGGGCGTTCCACTCACCTTCGCCCTCAGCTTTGATCCCGGTCGCGTCGATCAACAGGTGCAACGGCCCAGTTCCACCGCGGTATGGGATAGAGACGTTCAACGTCTTCTGGTGACGACAGAGGGTAAGAAGTCCGGAACTTTCCGGTCAAGCCCTGCTGGGCGCAACAGGCTTTCAACGAACCCTGTCGTCTGGCGAAGAGGCATGCCGAACAGCACCTTCAGCATCAGACAAACCTGGATCGCTGCATCGCTGAACTCTGGCTGACGACCGCACTTGCCCGTCGCAGGCGCATACCTTGCCATCTCAGGATCAAACCAGATCGATAGTGAACCGCGCTGCTTCAACGCCGTGTTGTACGACGGTCAGTTCTTGGTCTTGTACTTCGTAGGGGACCAACTGCTCATACTCTCCAGCTATCAACTTGGATTCATGGAGTGAACCCCTAAGCGCAATTGTGCAACAAAACCCGGCACACCCAGTTTCTAAACAGCTGGTTTGAAGTGGATTTCAAAAGCCAGAAACGGACACGTTGCATGAGCTTTGACTATGGCTGCTGGACACATCTTCCAAACTACAGGCAATCAGATTCCTTCTATTCCCCACATTCATGTAATTACTGCTATATGTGAATTCTTCAATCAACGAGGACAAGATGAATTCACTAACCAGAATAACACGAGGGATAGGCGTCGCTTTCAAGGACGGTAGAGTTAAGGGCATCCTTGCCTTCACAATTGGAATGATTTTTTGGGCCTCGGTCTTTTACCACTTTGTCGAAGGTTGGAGTTGGCTCGACTCAATCTACTTTTCTGTAGTGACAATTTCGACCGTGGGGTTTGGTGACTTCTCCCCTGAAACTGCGGCAGGAAAAATCTTCACAATGGTATACATCATCGTGGGCCTCGGTGTCTTCGTGACAGCAGCTACCACGGTGGCAGATACGATCTTGTCTCAAGACGACGAAAAAACGGATAAATAGATTATACCCAATTCAGCCAAACTGAGTTCATGCGCAGGTATTAGTTTGACTAGGCACCTCAGGCCGCGCCCCAGATTAACTTGTGTCTTCAAGCTGATAGGCGGACGCATAAAACTAAAACATATATACATATTTTGCTTTTTGAGTGTAATGTTCAGAAAACAGCTAGTGGAGGGATGGAATGGAAAAGACCCAGGACGCGAAGATTGTCGATCTGGCGATACGATTGCTCTTTCTCGGACTATTCCTTTACAGCGCTCTGGTCATGGTGGCCCCGCTTGCAAGCGTAGTTATCTGGGCAACGATCCTCTGTGTGGCGCTTTACCCGGTATTTAATTGGATGCAGTCCAAGTTAGGAGGCCGAAAGAAGCTTACAGCGACGATCTTGGTTTTGATGGGTCTTGTTCTGACCCTCGGGCCAGTCGCAACTGCGGTGTCTGGTGCCGCAGAACTTGGGTCTGAATTCGCGGAACAAGCAGACAGGGGTGAATTGAAAATCCCCCCAGCGCCCGAAGGTATCAAGGAACTACCGCTAGTCGGAGGAAAAATTGCCGATCTCTGGGGAATGTTCGAACGGAATCTGGACGGTGCGCTTGCAAAATACGGCGCCCAGATTCTTGAGATCACTAAATCCTTATTTGGAAAGGTGCTGGGGATCGGAATTGGACTTCTCGGCCTTGCATTGTCGGTATTGATAATGGGGGCTTTGTTTAGCCCAGGGCCGAATCTGGTTCAGGGCCTTCAGCACTTTGCAAACCGTGTATTTGCGCCGCGTGGCGGTGAATTCGTAACATTGGCGGGGGCAACGATCCGTAATGTAACAAAGGGTGTAATCGGCGTTGCAGCGATTCAAGCGGTGGTCGTTTGGGTATTGTTGGTGCTGTTCGGGATTGGCTCGGCCGCCACGCTGGCGTTCATCTGCCTGATCCTCTCGATCATCCAGATCGGACCCGGCTTGGTTCTTTTGCCTGTTATCATCTACGCATGGAGTTCCATGTCCGGAGGTGCAGCTTTGATCTTCACCATACTGGCGATTCCCGTAACAATTATGGACAGCTTCCTGCGGCCCGTATTTATCTCAAAAGGCCTTGATACGCCCATGCTTGTGATCCTCATCGGGGTGCTAGGAGGCATGATGGCCTATGGCTTAATCGGCATTTTCATGGGCCCCGTTTTGTTTGCTGTCTTCTATGAGTTGTTCAAAGTCTGGATCGACGCCTCACCGGGCACCGAAAACGCCGCTGAAGGAGTGGCGAAATGAGGAAAACGATCTGGTCTACATTGGCTGTCATTCTCATCTTTCTCGTCTGGTATCTGGTCGCTGACCGCAAGACACCTTTCACCGGGAACGCCAGAGTAAAGGCCGTGGCGACCCAGATCGTTCCGCAGGTCACTGGGACGGTGACCGAGGTTCTTGTTGAAAACGGTCAGGTCGTTTCGGCAGGAGACGTTCTAGTTCGGATTGATGCCAGACCTTACGAAATTGATCGCGACAAAGCCGAAGCCGATCTCGAGGCAGCCACTCAGGAAGTGGGAGCGTCGTCAGCGGAAGTAAGCGGCGCGCAAGCCAAACTGGCAAGGGCGCAGAGTGATCTCGACACCATGCGTCTGCAGACGGAGCGTGTGTTTGCGCTTGAAAAGAAAGGGTTGATTGCCGTCTCAAAGGCCGATGATGCCCGAGGGCAACTGGCACAGTCCGAGGCGAACTTTGAGAACGCAAAAGCAGATCTTGAAAAGGCGAAGCAGCGGCTTGGTGTTGACGGGATTGATAACCCGAAAATCCAGCGCGCGTTGGCGGCCTTGGCGGATGCAGAACTAAACCTTGAATGGACTGAACTGCGTGCTCCGGCGACAGGTATAATCTCGAATCTGCTGATAGCCCCCGGAACGTATGCGAGATCCGGCCAAGATCTTCTGACATTTCTGGATGCAACCGACATTTGGATCGAGGCGTACTTTACCGAGAACAACTTGGGAAGAGCTTCGGTGGGGTCTCCGGTTGATGTAGTGTTGGATATGCATCCCGGTCAAATTGTTACGGGCGTCATTGAGAGCTTCAGTGCTGCTGTGTCTTTGAGTGGCGGTGATGAACCCGGAAAATTGGCTAGCCCACCAAGCACAAAGGGATTTTTGCGTGAGCCGGAAAGGTTCCCGGTCAGGATTATCTTGCCCGGCTATGAAGCTGGTAGTGCTGAAGATGATCTTCGTTTCCAACTGAACGGGCAGGCCGATGTGATTATGTATCTTAGTGACAACTCGTTGCTGAACCTCGTGGGCCGTACCTACATCCGCGTGGTATCAATTCTGTCCTATGCGTACTGAGGACCGGCGCTCTGTCACCCGGCTTGCGCTAGGTGTTACCGGTGTATTTACATTGGGCCTGTTTCTCGGGTGGCCACTCGCCGTCGTCGGGGCGGTTTTCACTGCCCTTTTTCTTCAAGCGCCTGCCGCTTTGCCTTTGGCAGCATTTGCTAAGTTGTTTGTCTTTTCAATTGGATTGATGTTCATTTCCTTCCTGGTCTCGTCAATCTTCTCGCCATATCCTCTTGTGTTCCTCATCCTCGTGGCCATTGGAATAATCCTGTCGTTCATTTGGTCAGTTTCTGGTGCCGGAGTATTGCCGGGTGTCATCGCCCTCATGGGGGCCTTGATGATTCCAAACCTGGTTCTGCAATCTCAGAATCTGGCTTTGGTGCTCGTGTATTGGATACCGTTGAACCTGCTTTTTGCAGGCTTCGTATCGACGCTGATGTTCGTGTTGATACCCGCTGAACCTCAAACGGCGGCTCAAAAGAAGGCAGCAACGTCGCCGGACTTCGACCCCCATCGCCGAATTGTCAGGATGTCGCTTGTAACAGTTCCGTTTGCTATGGCGTTCTTTATTTCCGGAGCGTCCGCATTGCTGGTTCTGTTTTTTGTCGCTCTGCTGAGCCAGCAACTTGCGGCTATGCCTGCCGCAGGCAAAACCGTTGCAAAAGCTATGCTGACGGCAAACCTTCTTGGGGCGGCAGTATCCATCATATGCTATGAAATAAACGTAATAGCTCCGGTTATTCTGACGCCCGTTCTGCTATGTTTTTTCTTCTGTCTGACCCTCGGAGCACTTGGAAAATCTCAAGTCCCGCTCGCAGCTGCCGCCGGCTCTGCTATTACAACGGCTCTGATTGTGTATGGTGGGTCTGTTGCACCATTTTCAGACGAGGCTGACGTCAAGAGCATCACTCGAGTATTACAAGTTGCTAGTGCCGCCTTCTTTGTAATTATCGCATATGTCGTTGTGGATGAATTCTGGCCGGAAAAAGAGCGCCACGCAACTCAATGAAGTTAGTTGCCAAGTGGTATGGTTCTGAATCAAGTAGAGTTCCCAGCTTGACCACTTTTATTTAATTCATCCGAGTCGAAAGACGTCTGCATTGTCCGGAGGCTGTGTGGAAACGCGCAGTATTCTGTCTGTTTCTGAGGATTTGAGTCTTGGCGCGGAGTTTTCCCTAGATTTCTCAGTTTCGGTTGCAAAACGACCTTAGTGGCTGTTTTGGCCCGTCCAGGTTGATGGGACCGGTGCGGCGGCTGGTTTTCCGGCCGTAGAAACCGCCTATGCCTTCATTGCGGCAATCAATGCGGGTGTTCCGATCAGGTTCATCACGCGGGTCGGCGCCTTTGGCCATAGGCGTTTCAGAGGCTATTGTGGTTCGAGTTTAGTTTATGGGCGGTTCGATACAGCCCGGAGGCGTCAAGTGCAGTGCCTGCGGGATCGCGCGACGGCTCTGATCACTTGGCGTCGGACGAAACCGACCACGCAAAATGAAATGATAGCTGCGGTTGAAGGCCCCGGAACAGGGGAGTCTGACCCCGATATTTCTCCGCTACGCAGACCAGGGGATGGACTGCGGCGGAGCGTGTTTCGTGGCGGTCGGGCTTAGGTCATGCCCAGCGCTTCTTTGTACATTTCGATAACGGCCTCTTGCTCGGCGATGTCATCCTTGTCCCTTTTTCTGAGGGAAATGATGCTGCGCAGGGCCTTTACGTCATAACCGCGCGACTTGCTTTCGGCGTAGACCTCTTTGATCTGGTCGGCGATGTCTTTCTTTTCCATCTCAAGGCGCTCGATACGTTCCACAAACTGGCGTAGCTCGCCCGCGGTGACCTTGTAATTTGCTTCTGCTTCTTCAGACATGCTCATCTTTTTTGTTCCCGGTTATGGACCTGCAACCAGAAGAGGACAGCCTGTTGTTGGCAGTGAACGGCGGTGGCCCGATCATCGGGGGCACCTTCGAAACGCGCCTGTTCCCGAGGCTGAAACCCTGGTGTGGAATGCCGGATACAGTGCTGCCGCCCGGGTCGCAAGCACCCATTGGGCCGGCGCACTTGTATGACCCCAACCGATCCGTTAAGCGCGTGATCAGTTCACGAGGATTTGCGGGGAACCATGTTTGAATTCATCACCTGGGGCGGTGCGGCCCTGTCTGTGGCCGGGCTTGCCGGTCTGGTCTGGTGCATTCTTCGCGTGATGCGGGCACGCAAGGCCGGTCTGTCGGATGACGAGCTGCGCGCGGTGGTTCAGGGGGTCCTGCCCTGGAACCTGGCCTCGCTGTTTCTGTCCGTGCTTGGATTGATGCTGGTCATCCTCGGGATATCCCTTGGATGACCATCCGGTTCACACCGGCAAGTTATCAAACTGCGCTTCAATCGCGTCTTCGCACAAGGCCGCATCCAGACGACGCAAGCGCGAAGGCACCTCCATCCCCTGCTGCCGCATTCGGTCAACAACCTTACTTACACTCGGCTGAAGCGCCAAACGCGTTTCCAGACCCGCGTTTACAAGCTTACGTTCAAGCTGCTCGGCTTCGGAATAAAGACCAGTCGGTGTCATAACCATCCTCCCAAGTGGCGCCAGTATCCCCAATATACGTAACGGGATTGCGACCCGCAGATAATATCGTAACCTTGTGCGGGAAATTGCCTGCCATGGTCGAAGTTTCGGCAATCTGACGCGGATAGGCTAAAGATTAAGCCAGGATTTCAGCGGTTGCTTTGACCGGCATCAAATGCAGGTTCGATATTGCATCACATTCCAATTCACATATATGATATGCGTGACCGAAACGGAGAAGATCATGACACCGAAAGTGAAAGCGTTTTTTGACGAGCAGACCTTCACGGTTTCCTATGTGGTTCATGAACCTCAGGGGCGGGCCTGCGCCATCATCGACAGCGTGCTGGATTTCGACCATGCCTCGGGGCGGACGTCGACAACCTCGGCGGACAAGATCATCGATTTTGTGCGCGCGCAGGACCTTAAGGTCGAGTGGATTCTGGAAAGCCATGTCCATGCCGATCACCTGTCGGCGGCCCCCTATCTGCAACAGGAGCTGGGCGGCAAGATCGGGATTGGCGATCAGATCGTCACCGTGCAGGACACGTTCGGCAAGGTTTTCAACGAAGGAACCGAGTTTCAGCGCGATGGCAGCCAGTTTGATGCGCTGTTCAAGGAAGGCGACAGTTTTCACATCGGCCAGATGCGGGGCGACGTGCTGCATACGCCGGGTCACACACCGGCTTGCATGACCTATGTGATTGGCGACGCCGCATTTGTCGGTGACACACTGTTCATGCCCGATTTTGGTACCGCACGTTGTGATTTCCCCGGAGGATCGTCGGCTACGCTGTTCCAGTCGATCCAGAAGATACTGTCGCTGCCGGACAACACCCGCATCTATGTCGGGCATGATTACAAGGCTCCGGGCCGCGACGAATACGCGTGGGAGACAACGGTAGGTGAACAAAAGGCGCTAAACGTCCATATCGGACAGGGGCGCAGCATCGAAGAATTCGTGGAAATGCGCGACGCGCGGGACGCCACGCTGGCCATGCCGCGGCTGATCCTGCCGTCTTTGCAGGTTAACATGCGGGCCGGTCAGATGCCCCCGGCGGATGAACAGGGCGATGTTTTCCTGAAATTGCCGGTCAACAAGCTGTGAAGCGGGAACAACAAATCACAAAGGGAATTCCCACATGAATATAGAGTGGATCTGGGGGCTGTGCGGCGGTCTGGTGATCGGTCTGGCCGGGGCGGTTTACCTGCTGGGCAATGGCAGGATCATGGGCGCAAGCGGCATTCTGGGCGGCCTTGTCGATGGCAGCGCCAAGGGGAGCATGGCCGAAAAGCTGGCCTTTATTGCGGGGCTTGTCGGAATGCCCCTTCTTCTGCGCCCGTTGATCCTGCCCGAGGCTCAGACGCATCTTACCAGCAATCTGGGTGTTGTCATTCTGGCCGGGCTGCTGGTCGGTATCGGTACACGGATCGCCAATGGCTGTACCTCGGGGCACGGGGTGTGCGGGATCTCTCGGTTCTCGCTGCGCGGCATCGTGGCCACCGTTTTCTATATCCTTGCCGGGGGCGTGACCCTTGTGCTGCTGCGTCATGTGATGGGAGTGATCTGATGCGTCTTATCATTGCGTTGATCGCCGGATCACTGTTCGGTGCCGGGTTGCTGATTTCGGGCATGACGGACACCACAAAAGTTCAGGGCTGGCTGGATGTGTTTGGCAACTGGGATCCGACGCTGGCCTTTGTGATGGCCGGTGCCATTCTGCCGATGCTTGTGGCATGGCGGATGACTACAGGTCGCCAAAACGCCCTGACCGGCGGAGCCTTTCCACCCCCTGCCAAGCCCGAGGTTGATCGCAGGCTGATCGTGGGTTCGGTTCTGTTCGGGATGGGCTGGGGATTGGCCGGGCTGTGCCCCGGACCGGCAATGGCCTCGCTGAGCTATGGCGGGCTGGGCGGGCTGGTCTTTCTGGTTGCAATGGCGGCTGGGATGTTCGTGGCACCACCGCTGGGCGCGCAGCTGGACAGGGCGGCAAACGCGGCCTAAGGAATTGGCATGGAGATTCGTCAGATTACCCCCCGCTATGCTGTCTCGCCGCAGATCACGGTCGAGGATGTTCCGGCCATCGCCGAGGCTGGCTTTGCCAAGGTGATCTGCAACCGGCCCAATGCCGAAGTTCCCCCGGCCATGCAATCCGATGCGATCGGCGAAGCGGTGCGGGCCGCCGGTATGGAATATGAGGTGCTGGAGCTGACCCACCAGACGATGACACCTGAGAACGTGAAGCGGCAGCGCGACATGGCGGAAAACGGCAGTGGCCCTGTTCTGGCCTATTGTGCCTCGGGCACGCGGTGTTCGGTTGTCTGGGCGCTGGGCCAGTGCGACCACATGAGCACGGACGACATCCTGAGTGCGACCGGCAAAGCCGGGTATCAGCTGGACAATCTGCGCCCCATGCTGGAACAGATGCGCGACAATGGCGGCTAGGTGCCCCTTAACCTAGCTGGCGGACTCCGGGGGCGCCAGCCCCGCCAGCTGCGTGATTTCCGCGACCATCCGTTCTGAATCGTTCACGATCAGATCGCTATCTGTGAGATCTGACACCCCGGCCGGGACGGTCTGGGCGTGCGCATCATGCACAGCCGGTTCAACCGGGTGATCTTGCGGTGGTGTTCCACTTTTGCTGGCGATGAAGTCCTGCGCGTCAGAACCAGTCAGGGCTGGGAATGCAGCGGTTTCATTCAACCGCACGGCCCGGAGACCACCGCATTGCCCAAGGCGACCGATACCGGCGCGCGTTCGGTCGATCGTCAGAACCTCGGTCCGGTCCAGACGCGCCCCGCGCAACGGCAGAATGTCCCCGATCCGCATTCCGGATAGTTCGGACAGCGGCAGCGACATGCGGCACAGCGCGGCGGTCAGTTCCGCCCGCATCACGCCTGAACACTGATCCATACGCAGGTCAGCCTTTTCCCCGGTATCTTCTGCCACATCCGGGACGGCAGGATGTTCCGGCAGAAAGACCGAGATGCGACCCTGCTGCTCTCCGTTCGCCAGATCGACGGTCAGTTCGAAAATGCGGTACACCTCTTCCGTCATCGCCAGCGACAGGGTGCGCAAATCCTTGGCGCGCGAGGTAAATTCCAGCCCTTCAAGGCAAATCTGATCGCTTGAGGCGTCGAACAAAGCGGCGGAACCGGCCAACGCGGCTTCGATCAAGGGAGCCACGATGGCGGCGTCCGTATCCGTGAACGTGCGTGCGCCGGGGTCACCGGGCAGAACCTGACCAATGGTCTGGGCCTGAACAATGGCCGAGACCACATTCGGGTTCAGACAGGCCGCGGCGCGGCCTTCAGGGCCGTCAAACACCAGCAGCAGCCAATCCTGCCCCGCCGCGTCCCCCGGCACGTCCTGCGACTGGCTGGATTGTTTTGCCCCGATAACCGCCAGCGGCAGGTTCAGCCGGTCGCCCGCAGCCCGCGCGAACCCAAGGCGCAGCGCCCGCAGAACCGAACGCGGGCGATCCCCCAGATCCTTTTGTCCGACGGACAGTTTGCGCGCCAACGCGGCATTGACATCTTGTGACATGACGCCCGATCACCAATTGTTCCAGCACCTGGCAACCGGTTTACACCCGCGGGCGTTACCAAGTCCTTTATGGCCGCGTCACTGCGCCGCCTGCTGATAGGCCTGTGGCAGGCTGATCCGGAAGGCCGCGCCGCCCTGCCCCGGCAGATAGGTGATCTCTCCCCCCAGCCGCTGCATGATTTCGCGGCAGATGGCCAGACCAAGCCCCGCTCCGCCAGCCTTGTCGCCGCCCACGCGGGCAAATTTTTCAAACACCATCGAGCGCGCACCCGGTGGGATGCCGCTGCCATTGTCGATGAAGTCGACGATGACCCGCCCGCCGACATCATGGGCGGAAATGACCAGCACCGGATCGTCCGCGTCACAGTATTTCTGCGCGTTCGAGATCAGGTTGATGAACACCTGCCCCAACCGATCCAGATCCGTATGCAGAAAGATACGTTCGGCCGTGCGGGTCCGGCGGACGGTGATCTTTCGGTCCGCCCCGGCCAGAGCGCTGGGCACGGCGCGGTCCAGAACCGAGCGCAGGCTGTCATCACTGAGATTGAGGCTGACCTGCCCGTTTTCAAGCACGCTCAGATCCAGCAGATCATCGAGCAGCCGGGTCAGGCGCAGGGCTTCGTCATGAATGATCGCGGCATAGCGGGTCTGCTCCTGGCGGCTGAGGCCATCGGTGTCGCGCATGATTTCCGAAAACGCCCGGATCGAGGTCATCGGCGTGCGCAATTCATGACTGACCTGACTCAGAAAGCTGTCCTTCTGTTGGGAAATCTGGGTGAGCTTGGCGTTAGCCTCGCGCAGCTGGCGTGCGGTTCGGCTGAGTTCGGAGGACTTTTCCTCGAGCTGGCCGGAATATTCCAGCAACTGCGCGGATTCGTCGGCCACGGCCAGCAGATCCTCGACCGAGACCGACGATCCGCCCACGATCTGGCCGATCATCGCATGGGCCATGGCCGCGCCGACCGAGCCGCTGAGCTCGCGTTCCAGACGGTTGAGAAAGCCCGGCGTCGGTTCCGGCAGGTGCGAACGGCCACCCTGTTTTTGCGCCTCGGCCTGAAAGAATTCCTGTGTGGGGCCGGTGCCCAGAATGCGCTGCGTCATGATCATCAGGTCTTCGCTTTGCGCCACTGACCCGGACCAACCGCGCGGCGCGACCGAGTGATCGAAGACGTTGACGAACTGCGCCCCTTGCAACCGTTCCAACGGGCTGGGAAAGCTGAGCAGGGACGCGACGCAGAAGGCAAGCGTGTTCAGGGACAAGGACCACATCACCGTATGCACCATCGGATCGATCCCCTCGATCCCGAACAGGGCATGAGGGCGCAGCCAGCCGAGACCGAACAAGCCGTTTTGCAGCACGGTTTCGGGCATCCACGCCCCGCCCATTCCCGGCAGCAGCAGGGTGTAAATCCACAGCACAAAGCCGACGGTCAGCCCGACCAGCGCCCCGGTCCGGGTCGCCCTGCGCCAGAACAGCCCCCCGACCAACGCCGGCAGAATCTGCGAGATACCGGCAAAGGCGATCAACCCGATCGAGGCCAGCGCCGCACCGCCCCCGGACAGCCGGTAGTAGAAAAAGCCCAGCGCAATGATGGCGGCAATGGAAACACGGCGTGCCATCAGGACAATGTTGCGCACATCGCCCGATACCGAGCCGGTGCCTTCCTGCGTGTTCAGCCAGATGGGCATGACCACATGGTTTGACACCATTGTCGACAGGGCCATCGCACTGACGATGACCATCGAGGTTGCCGAGGAAAACCCGCCGATGAAGGACAGCATTGCCAGCCAGTCATTGCCCTGGGACAGCGGCACGGTCAGCACGAACAGGTCCGGGTTGGCGCCCTGGGGCAGCAGGTCGAGACCGACTACGGCGATGGGCACGACAAACAGGCTCATGAACAGCAGGTAGAGCGGGAAGGCCCAGGCAGCGGTTCTGAGATGGCCTTCGTCATCGTTTTCCACCACCATCACCTGAAACATCCGGGGCAGGCAGATAAAGGCGGCGGCGGACAGAAAGATGAACGTCGTCCAACGCCCGGCATCGACATTCCACTGGCCGATTTCCGAGGCGTCGATCCGGTCCATCATCGGGCCAATGCCGCCCGCGATCCCCCACACCACGAAAACGCCCACGGCGATCAGCGCAAACAGTTTGACAACGGCCTCGACCGCGATGGCCGTGACCACGCCATGATGACGTTCGTTCACGTCCAGATTGCGGGTGCCGAACAGGATGGCAAACACGGCCAGACCAGCCGCGACCCAAAACACGCTGGACCCTTCACGGTAGAGGCCTGACGGGTCAGCCTCGGCAAAGATCGAGAAGGACAGGGTAATCGATTGCAGTTGCAGTGCGATATAGGGCGTGCCGCCCAGCACCGCCAGAATGGTCACGCAGACCGCCAGCGTGTTCGACTTGCCATACCGGGACGACAGCAGGTCGGCGATCGAGGTGACCCGCTGGCTGCGCCCGACGCGCACCAGCTTGCGCAGCCCCCACCACCAGCCGACCATCACCAGCGTCGGACCGAGGTAGATGGTGACAAACTCCAGCCCCGACCGCGCGGCGTTGCCCACCGCGCCATAAAACGTCCAGGCAGTGCAATAGATCGACAGGGACAGCGTGTAGATCACGGGCGAACGCAACCATTTGCCACGCCCGGCCGCAGCCATGCGATCCGCGGCGAAGGCCACCGCGAACAGGAACACGACATAGCCAAGGCAAACCAGAATCAGAATATTTATGGTGGCCATCACTCAGCGCCCGTGTCCGATCCTTCACGCGCGGCCATGCGGCGGGCGGCCAGCCCAAAGACAAACCCGGCCAGGATCAGCGCGCCCCAGCAGAGGAATATGTAATACATCGCCGAAGACAAGGGCACAGCCGCATCCCCGCCAGACCGATCCGGCCACAGCAACGGAAGGGCCAGCAGCGCCGCGCCCAGAAAGGGCAAAATCCGGGCAGCATCCGTCAACCTGTGACGGCGATAGCTTTGACGTTCCAGAAAAAGCGAAGGGCGTGCGCCCGGTGGTTTGGTCTTGTTGCCCTCGCCGGACATCAAATGCGCGTCGCCTGCGCGTGAAGATCACGCACGGCTGTCAGAACTTCGGCATTGGAAAACGGTTTAGTCATGAAGCGGCTGACGCCTGCGTTTTCGGCCATTTCCCGGTCGCGCGACTGACCCCGTGCGGTCAGCATCAGAACCGGCAAGCCTGCCAGTTCCTCCATTTTTCTGAGTTCCCGAAGGATATCCATACCGTTCTTGCCCGGCAGCATGACATCCAGAATGACCAGATCGGGCTGCGCCCCCTGGATCACCTGAACCGCATCCGTTCCATCGCCATGCGTTTCGACCTGCCATCCCTCGCGCGACAGCAGGAACCGGATAGCCTCGGCGATGTTCGGTTCGTCCTCAATCAGCAGAACCTTTCGGCTCATATGTTCAATTCCTCCCATAACCGGCCTTCCATCCCGGGACCGGTTCCCGCCAGATTAAGCGGTCTGTCATGAACGTGTCAAAAACCTTCGCTCAAAATCGACGGCTCGCGCCGCGCTTTGCAATCGCGGTTTGGGCAGACACGGCAATTCGGCCCCACCTGAGTGACCGGCACCGCGTCTGACGGGTCCCTGACCGGGCGCACCACCATGACCGAGCGATAGGCCGGGTCCTGATCGTATCCCGACACTGCATGCGGCCAGGCATAGGCAACGCAGTCGAAAAGGGCCGAGGACCTGCCGGTCAGGACGACCTGCTTGCGCACCGGCACCAGCGGACGGCTGAGGGCTGTGAACAGCGGCCAAAGCGGGCAGACATCGCCATGCCGGGGCAAGGTAAACCCCTGAATCGGTTTGAGAAACAGGATACTTCCGGACGCGTCGCACAGCACCATGCCAACCGGTTGTGACAGGATGCCATCCGGCAGAAAGGCCAGCCGCCTGAGGACGGTGGCAAAATCAACCGAGAACCGCTGCGCCAGTTCGATGGGGTTCGGATCACCCTGTTGAACAACCGCTTTGACGGCCTCCAGCGGCAGGGCCTGCGCGTCTGCGCGATAGATTCTGAGAACTTCGCGCGCAACTGCGCGCGCCGCCGAGGTATTGAGCCCGCTCAGGTCAACCGCGTCCACATCGCCACCGTCTTCCAGTTCGGAAATCGTGTAGCCGCGGGTTTCAAAGAAGGCTTCGACCTCTTCCAGGGGAACGGCACGTGGATCAACCGCCGAGTCGCTTTCGTCGAGGAAGGTCACCAGCGCCTTGGAACTGCCTGCCAGCCGTTCGGCATCCTGATGCAGGTTCTTGTGGAAACGCTCGCGCCATTCGGCCTCGATATCTTGCGTATCCGCAAGGATCGCGGCGGTCGAGCGTATGGCCGCGGCGGTTGACAGAACCTCGTGCATCGACGCGGCCAGTTGCGGGTCGTGCGTAAGGCGGTCGGACAGGGTTTCGACGTTCCGCTCCAAAGACACGACACGGCGATGCATCTGCGCCAGAACACCGGCCCAGCCGGGAAAACGACCGGCAAACTCCTCAAGCCCGTCAACCTCGGCCTGTTGCCCGACCGCTTCTTCGGCCGCTTCACGCAGGGCGGAAACCAAAGTTGCCTCGATCCCTTGTGTCAGGACCGAAGGTTCAACGCCCAGCGCCGCCGCGATATCGACCAGCAACTTGCCCCCGATCCTGCGGCGATTATGTTCGATCAGGTTCAGATAAGACGCCGATACGCCGGCCTGCCGCGCCAGTTCCGCCTGCCGCAGTCCGGCAATCTGGCGTCTTTCGCGAATGCGGCTGCCTGTCAACGTGTCGCGCATGTCTACTTTCCCTGAATTCAGATCCGGCGGAATTCACATTCGTTTTCAGATTATAACATCTGTTTCTGTAGGTTAATCATTTCTTTTCAACCGGCATTTACAACTTTCACAAACTGGCGCAGACCACAGCATCTGTTTCGGGCGTCAATCTGGCGCAAGACATCGCATCCCCCCTTCATTTCCGCGCGCTTTCCCGGCACCATACACGCATGAGCGACCCCGCCTTTGAATATGCGCCGATCGGGCTTGTTGAGCTGGAAAACCGGATCATCCGGCGCTGCAACCTGCAATTTGCCCGCACCTTTGGCGGAGAAGAAAACGACTATCGCAACATGCCACTGTTGCACCTTTACCCTTCGGTCGCTGATTGGGAGAGGATCGGTGAGCGCAGCCTGCAGGTGATGCGCGGCACCGGGTATTACACGGATGAGCGCGTCATGCGCCGCCGCAGCGGGGACCTGTTCTGGTGCCGCGCCCGGGGCCGGTCGCTGACGCCGGACGACCCGTTCCGCCACGGCATCTGGAGCTTTTCCGACATATCCGAGGAACGACCGCTGGTTGAACTGACCATCCGTGAACGCGAAGTGGCCATCCTGTCCTGCCGTGGCCTATCGGCCAAGGAAATCGGAGCAGAGCTGGGACTGAGTTATCGCACAATCGAAGCTTACCGCGCCCGTTTGCTTGAAAAATTCGGCGCGCGAAAGCTGTCTGAACTGGTCGCCAAATTATCGGGGATGCCCCTGTGAGCTGTCCGACCCTTTAAATTACGCGTGAAACGCATGCCAGATGGTGCGAGTCGGCGCTTTTCATGCACCGCCGCTTAGCCTATAACCCTGCGTAATTTGATCAGAGCCCGCAAGAAACAGACGGGCCAAAGGGGAACCGTCGAGGATACTCATGACAGACACTAAACACGAAGCGGATGTGGCATTCATCAAGGCTCTGGCCGAGTTGCTGCGCGAAAACGATCTGACCGAGTTGCAGGTCAAACGCGAATATGGCGAAGAAGACAGTCTGAACGTGCGCGTCAGCCGTATGACACAGACCGTGGCCGCTCCGGTTCAGATGGCTGTTCCTGCAGCAGCGCCCGCCCCCGTAGCGGCACCGGCTGCGGCCCCCGCGGCGGCCCCTGCTGCCGCCGAAGATCCGGCCAGCCATCCCGGCGCTGTCACCTCGCCTATGGTGGGCACGGTCTATATGCAGCCGGAACCCGGAGCGCCCGCTTTCATTTCCGTCGGCGCGACAGTGTCCGAAGGCGACACGCTGCTGATCGTCGAAGCGATGAAGACCATGAACCACATCCACGCCCCCAAATCAGGCACCATCAAGCGCGTGCTGGTGGGCGATGGCGACGCTGTTGAGTTCGGCACCCCTCTGGTCATCATCGAGTAAGGCGGGCCCATGTTCGACAAGATCCTGATAGCCAACCGAGGCGAGATCGCCCTGCGCGTCATCCGCGCCGCACGCGAGATGGGGATAAAGACGGTTGCCGTCCACTCCACCGCCGACAGCGACGCGATGCATGTGCGCATGGCGGACGAATCGGTGTGCATCGGCCCCCCGCCCAGCCCGCAAAGCTATCTGTCGGTGCCCGCCATCATCTCGGCCTGTGAGATTACCGGCGCGCAGGCGATCCATCCCGGCTATGGCTTTTTGTCCGAAAACGCCGAGTTCGTGCAGATCGTCGAAGATCATGGCATCACGTTCATCGGTCCCACCGCGGAACATATCCGCGTCATGGGCGACAAGATCACCGCCAAGGACACAATGAAGGCGCTGGGTGTGCCTTGTGTTCCCGGCTCGGACGGTGGCGTTCCCACGCTGGCCGACGCCAAACGCATCGGTGAGGAATTCGGCTATCCCGTCATCATCAAAGCCACCGCTGGCGGCGGTGGGCGCGGCATGAAAGTCGCGATGAACGCGGACGAGATGGAAAGCGCCTTTATGACCGCACGCGCCGAAGGCAAGGCCGCCTTTGGCAATGACGAGGTCTATATCGAGAAATACCTGACCACGCCGCGCCATATCGAGATTCAGGTCTTTGGCGACGGCAAGGGCAATGCGGTGCATCTGGGCGAGCGCGATTGTTCGTTGCAGCGCCGTCACCAGAAGGTCTTTGAAGAGGCCCCCGGCCCCTGCATCACCGCCGAAGAGCGTGCCCGGATCGGCAAGATCTGCGCCGACGCGGTGGCCAAGATCAACTATATCGGCGCGGGCACCATCGAGTTCCTGTATGAAAAGGGCGAGTTCTATTTCATCGAGATGAACACCCGCCTGCAGGTGGAACACCCGGTGACCGAGGGCATCTTTGACGTCGATCTGGTGCGCGAACAAATTCTTGTTGCCGCAGGTGAGCCGATGTCATTCGGTCAGGACGATCTGAAGATCAACGGTCACGCCATCGAGGTCCGGATCAACGCAGAGAAGCTGCCGAAGTTTTCGCCCTGCCCGGGCAAGATCACGGCCTATCACGCGCCGGGCGGTCTGGGCGTGCGGATGGATTCGGCGCTTTATGACGGCTATTCGATCCCGCCTTATTACGACTCGCTGATTGCCAAGCTGATCGTGCACGGCCGCGACCGCAACGAAGCGCTGGCGCGCCTGAAGCGGGCTTTGGGAGAGCTGATCGTAGACGGCATCGACACCACCGTGCCCCTGTTCCACGCCCTGTTGCAGGAGCCCGATCTGCACAGCGGCGCGTACAACATCCACTGGCTGGAGCGCTGGCTTGCGGAGAACATGGAAAAATAAGGGCCATGTGCCAGAGGGCCCGCGCCCTCTGGTCGCCCTATCACCGGCATGAGCCTGACCCCCGAACTGCTGTTGCACGGGTATTCCATCGGTATTTTCCCGATGGCCGAACACCGCGACGATCCTGAACTGTTCTGGGTTGACCCCAAGTTTCGCGGGATATTTCCGCTGGACGGGTTCCACATCTCGCGCAGTCTGGCCCGCCGCATCCGGAACTGCGGGTTCGGGATTTCAATCAACCGGGATTTTTCCGGCGTCGTCGACGGGTGCGCTGACCGGTCCGACACCTGGATCAACGCGGAACTGCACGCCCTTTATCGCCAGCTGCATCAATCAGGCTATGCGCATTCACTGGAAGTCTGGGACGGAGCGGCGCTGGTGGGCGGCGTATATGGCGTGACGCTGGGGGCCGCGTTCTTTGGCGAAAGCATGTTTTCGCGTCGCACGGATGCCTCGAAAATCGCGCTCGCCTATCTTGTGGACCGGCTGCGGCAAACCGGCTTTCACCTGTTTGACACGCAGTTCCTGACCGCGCATCTGGCGTCCCTTGGGGCGATCGAAATCCCGCGTGGTGCTTACAAGAAAGAACTGGAAGAAGCCCTGAACCAGAGCGCCGACTTTGCCGCGCCGATCACTCAGTCCGCAGAAGGTGTGATACAGCGGATGACCCAAACGTCATACCGCGCGTGATCCAGCGCATTCAGCGCCGGAGAGGTCGCGATCATCCAGCCGTCAAACAGCTGATCCGCCTTGCCCGTTTCCCAAATGGTCAGATAGGCGAAGGCATCGCCTGTCGGGTTGTCCACCGGATACCGGCAATCCCCCAGCGCCACATCCAGCCCGAACACAGGTTCGGTCTGACCTGTCTGCAATTCGATATCAACCGTCTGGCCACTAACCTTGTCGAGCCCCCGCAGCATGGCGCCGGGGCCAGAGTTGACTTTCTGCTGCGCGGCGGCGCCGGTTCCAGCCAGCAACAGGGCAATCAGGCCGGCGCGCATCATTCGCCGCCATCTCCGGCCACGAACTTGACCAGCAGCGAGATCAGGCTGACCGCACCCTGGGTATCCTGAATCTCATCTCCGGGTTCAAAAAAGAAGGGCGAACCGCCGGGCATGACTTCGACAAAGTTTCCACCCAGCAGCCCTTCGGACGAGATCACGATGGCGCTGTCATCGGGCACAAGAACGCCTTCCGCAACAGAGAAAGTCGTGTCAGCACGATAGGTGTCCGGGTTCAGCTTGACCCCGGTAACAGTGCCGATTTTCACACCGGCAAGACGGACATCGGTGCCGACGCCCACCCCTTCCAGCGACCGGAACGAGGCGCCCAACTCATAGCCCGCAGCACCTTGCGACAGGCCGGTCGATTGGCTGGCATAGACGCCAAACGCGATGGCACCGGCCAATACGACGCCTCCGACAAGAACTTCGGTCCAGTTATGGGTCGACATCTTCGCCTCGTTTATTCCGGGCTCCAGGCCTCGTAATCCCTGCGCTCAACCGGCTTGGCCCGACGCAGCGACCCGGCAGGCGCATAGGCCAGTGCCGTACCTGTCAGGTTCTCCTGATGCGGTTTTTCCCAGGCTTTGTGCGGCAGCGGCTTGTCGGTCGGGGGTTCATCCCAGGTGCGATGCATCCAGCCGTGCCATTCCGGGTCAATCCGGCTGGCTTCGGCCTCGCCATTGAAAATCACCCAGCGCCTGCTGTCGTCGGCGGTGCGATAAAACACATTGCCTTCATTGTCTTCGCCCACTTTCACACCCTTGCGCGCCGTATAAAGCTGCGTGTTCAGTGTTGACCCGTTCCACCAGGTCACGGCTCGTAAAAGACTGTTCAGGATTCCCATCGGCTGCCTCCGGCATTTCGGTCGAGAGAAGGTATGGACCAAAGGCTCGCCAAGGTCCAGTGCCCCTTGGGCTTCCAGTGTTACTCCGGCAGGAAGGCGGTCACTTCGATCTCGATCCGGTACTTCGGATCAATCAAACCGCATTCGATCATCGTCACGGCCGGTGGATTGGCGCCAAACGTCTCGGCCAGAACCGGCCAGCACGGCGCGAACTCATTGCGATCCGGCAACATGTAGGTGACCCGAACCACATCTTCGAAACCCGCGCCTGCCTCAGCCAGCGCCTTACCTATGACATCCAGCGCAGACCGGCATTGCGCCACCACGTCGTCGCCCTGCCCGACGGTCCCGGCGACATGAACCCAGCCACCCGCAACCACCGCGCGGCAATAGCCGACTTTCGCCTCAAACTCACCGCCCGAAGAAATGCGTTTCACAGTCATAACCTGTCACCTTTGTCGTTCGAAAACTTGCTTAAGCTCCCGCCGCCTGACCGCGCATGCCTTCGCGTGCGAGCGACGGATCCCCAGCTTCATCTGGCTATAAATATCCCGGGGGAGATGCCCGAAGGGCGGCGGGGGCAGAGCCCCCTGAACCGGTTCAACTGAAGTCCCACCGTCGCGGCAAAAAGCCCGGCCTCAACCCGCCGAGGCCGATTCCTTGGCCGCATCGGCATAGATGAACAGCGGCTGCGCGTCGGACATCACCGCCTCTTCGTTCACCACAACCTCGCTGACATTTTTCATGCCCGGCAGTTCGAACATGGTGTCCAGCAGGATATCCTCGAGAATAGATCGCAGGCCGCGTGCACCGGTCTTGCGCTCGATGGCCTTCTTGGCAATTGCCTTCAGCGCGTCATCGGTGAAGCCCAACTCAACATCTTCCAGCTCAAACAGGCGCTGGTATTGCTTGACCAAGGCGTTCTTTGGCTTGGTCAGGATGGTGACCAGCGCTTCTTCGTCCAGATCCTCAAGCGTTGCCAGAACCGGCAGACGGCCCACGAATTCGGGGATCAGGCCGAATTTCAGCAAATCTTCGGGTTCCAGATCCTTGAAGATCTCACCCACGCCGCGCTCGTCATTGTCACGCACATCGGCACCAAAGCCCATGGCCGAGCCCTTGCCGCGTTGTGCAATGATCCTGTCCAGACCCGCAAAAGCACCGCCACAGATGAACAGGATATTCGTGGTGTCCACCTGCAGGAACTCCTGCTGCGGGTGTTTGCGGCCGCCCTGCGGCGGAACGCTGGCCACGGTGCCTTCCATCAGTTTCAGCAGAGCCTGCTGCACGCCCTCACCGGACACGTCGCGCGTGATCGACGGATTCTCGGATTTGCGGGTGATCTTGTCGACTTCGTCGATATAGACGATGCCGCGCTGCGCGCGTTCGACATTGTATTCGCTGGCCTGCAACAGCTTGAGAATGATGTTTTCAACATCCTCGCCCACGTAACCGGCTTCGGTCAGCGTGGTGGCATCGGCCATGGTAAAGGGAACATCCAGTATCCGGGCCAGTGTCTGCGCAAGCAGCGTCTTGCCACAGCCGGTGGGGCCGATCAGCAGAATATTGGATTTCGCCAGTTCGATATCATTGCCCGCCTTCTGGGCGTGGTTCAGACGTTTGTAGTGGTTGTGGACCGCAACCGACAGGACGCGTTTTGCGGTGGACTGGCCGATCACGTAATCGTCCAGCACCTCACAGATATCCTTGGGCGTCGGAACGCCGTCCGAAGACTTCAGCCCGCTGGCTTTGGTCTCTTCGCGGATGATGTCCATGCAAAGTTCGACACATTCATCACAGATGAAAACGGTCGGGCCTGCGATCAGCTTGCGCACCTCATGCTGGCTTTTGCCGCAGAAGCTGCAGTAGAGCGTGTTTTTCCCGTCACCGCCTGAATTCGTCGCCATGATCTACCTTTCGGGCCTCATCCCAGCACCCCCGGCGGGGATGCGTTTTCGCCTGTTCGTGCAGCTTAGGCCAGCGTTTTGGCCGCTACAATCTCAAAATGGTTCCTGCGCCGGTAACGCAGGCTCCGGAACTCAGACCTCATCCGCGTCCGTTTTTGCGCGGTTTTCCACGATCTCGTCGATGTGGCCCCATTCCTTGGCCTCTTCCGGGCTCATGAAATTGTCACGGTCCAGCGCTTTTTCAACTGCTTTTTTCGTCTGCCCGGTATGACGTACATAGATATCATAAAGGCGATCCTTGAGTTTTTGCGTCTCGGCCGCGTGGATCATGATATCACTGGCCTGGCCCTGATATCCGCCGCTGGGCTGGTGCACCATGATCCGGCTGTTGGGCAGCGAAAAGCGCATCCCTTTCTCGCCACCGGCCAGCAGAACCGATCCCATCGAGGCCGCCTGACCGATCACCAATGTGGAACATTTCGGCTTGATATACTGCATTGTATCGTAAATCGACAAACCGCTGGTCACCACGCCACCGGGCGAGTTGATGTAGATCGAGATTTCCTTGTTGGGGTTTTCCGCCTCAAGGTGCAGCAGCTGCGCCACAATCAGATGGCTCATGCCATCGTGAATCGGGCCGTTGATGAAGATGATCCGCTCTTTCAGCAGGCGGGAGAAAATATCATACGCGCGCTCGCCCCGGCTGGTCTGTTCAACGACCATGGGGACAAGCGTATTCATGTAGGTATCTACGGGATCGAACATTCGTAACCTGCCTGTTTTGCTGTGGATCGGGACATTATCCCAACAAGTGTTACCTGAGTCTTAGTGTTGGCTCCGGGGGGCTGCAAGGGGGTGTCGGTGAGAACGCGGAATGAATGTGGATCGCCGTCAATAAGATTGTCACACCTGCCGCTGTCCCGCAGCAGTACCCTATCCATGATTGCGCCCGCTAAAGGGGCTGCGGGGAAAACGGCTGCGGGTTCCCCTTTTTTAATCACGGTTTTTTGATTCATACATATAGCAATAATTGATCGAAACATGTACTGAAGTGGCTCGCAGGCGACGAACTTTACGTTACGGAAACTACGCCCGGTCAACGGGTTCACAAGGAACACTTTCGATGGCACTTCCACAGCTGTCTCAGGACATGTCGCAACACGACCTGGATCGTATGGTCGATAATGCGACACGCGCGTCCAACTTCCTCAAGGCAATCAGTCACGAAGGCCGGCTGATGATCCTGTGCCACCTGGTATCCGGTGAGAAGTCGGTTACCGAGCTGGAGGAGCTGTTGTCCGCCAGACAAGCCGCTGTTTCGCAACAGCTTTCCCGCCTGCGTCTGGAGGGGCTTGTGATACCGCGCAGAGAGGGCAAAACCATCTTCTACCGGTTGGCCGATGACCGCCCGCGCCGGATGCTTGAGGTGGTGTACGAGCTGTTCTGCGGTGAGGACAAAGGCTAGCTCTGGCTTGGTGTCGAGAAAGGTGCTACCGAATCCGTATCGAGCACTGAGGAGACACACATGATCCGCGTAATTCTGATTGGCCTGAGCCTGTTTGCACTGACCGCCTGCGAAACCGCCAAAGGCGCGGGCAAAGATATCGAAAAGGCCGGGGATGCAATCCAGAACGCAGCTTCGGACGTGCAGGAAAGCCTGTAATACACGCTTATCTTGCGGGCGGGCCGAACATTAACGCAATATATGGTTGAAGAGTGCGCCCATACGCAGTAGTCTAGCCCTACAGGTGCATAGACGCGGCATTGCATATCTGACACAAAATCGGGGCTCTTTCGCGCACGCAGGAGAGCCCCGTTCCCATTCGGCAGGGGTGAGTGGTAGCCTGTATGAAACCGAATTTCGGCAAAGGAAAAGGCGTCAGGTGCGCAGACGCGGTCTTTGCATGTACCCTTTCGGATACGCCCTGACGCCTTACCGGGTCGACGTACCCCGAGGAGCACTCCGATCCAGTCGCCCCAGCCCCCTGAGAGGCTGTAGCCGCCGCTTTGTCCCCTAAGGTTCATCGCGACATGCATTGGCCGTCTGAGAAGATGGCCACCCGACCTGGGTCTGAGACCCATATCTGGCTGATCACCCACCGGTAAGCCTTTGCAGTTAAACGCAAATCCTAAGATCCGCCTTCCTCTGCCCAGACCCCCTTGGCCTTTGCGTCCCGCCCCGGTTCCGAAGACCCTGTGCGGTGAGATGACTGTTGCACCACGCCCTGCATCGGACAAGAAAATAGCACTGCAGCATGAAAATTAGACGGGGATAAGATGTTGATATCCGGCGGGAGAATTTTGTGGATAACCTGAGAAATGCCCATCCCGCGAAGGGTTGAGGGCGGAAAAATCCGGACATAACCCTCATCCCCGAAATCCGGGCGATGCTGCGGGTGCAAAACGCTCCGCGCGGCCCGTTAGGCCAAAATTGTGCGATTTGTACAACGCTCGGACCCCCAATCTTACGAATCGTACAGACGGAGATTCGCCGATGCGCTGCACCATTTCCTATGCCCGCGCCCATCTGGGGCCGCTGATCACCCGCGCCCAGGACCCGCGCGAGGTGATCATCCTGACCCGACACGGCAAGCCGCTGGCCGCGCTGGTCTCGATGACCGAGGCCAACCGGATCTGGCAGTTGCAGGATGATGAGGAGATCGGATGGAAACACCCGCTGTCGGGGCTGCGCGGGATGTGGTCGAAGGGGCGCAACATCCCCGGTATGGAACCGGGACCGGACGGCCGCTATGTCACCGCGCGCGAGGCCGCGCTGAAGGTCCGCGAGATCCAGATGACCCGCGCCGAGGAACGCCGCATTCTGGCGCGGGGCGGTCTGGATCCTGTCGCAGGCGGTGAACTGGCCGCCCGGCCTGCCTCCGCACGATGGAGACGCTGGTTCCGTTTCTGAGAAGCGTTCCGGCCCGGCGGTGGTACCAACACCCCCTCCGCCGCAATCCGTGAGCAACCGCGGCTCATACCCCTTAACAACCCGACCGGGCCGGAAACGCTTCGGTTCACCTGACGGGCCGGAACGGGGTCGAAAACAGTCCCGGTGCGCAGGCTACGGAATTCTCTGATCTGATGATCGGCACCCTTCTTTGGGGTGCAGGCCGTGCTGGCCTGTTATTGAGATTGGATGCGCGCGCGGCGGTTGCAACCTGCGTGAAGGAAACTTCATCAAGGGTTTATGCGCGGGAAAGGTGGACAAGAAGAAATCCCCATCCTGCCCGGTATTGCGCATTGCGTTTTTCCTTCCAACACCGCCCGCCACAACTTAAACAGGGATTTCAGGCAACTGCCCTCATCCGGGGCGCCCGATCCAACATGAAAAGCCCTAAACACAAGATGCGATTTCCAAAGCGACAACATCGAGAGTTCAAGAGCATTGTGCGCAGGTTCCGCAACGAGTTTTCGCTGTTCGTGCTGGAACAAAGCCGCGGACAGGTGCTGTGCGGGCCGATGAAGGGGTTTCGCTTTGTCGAAAACGCATTCTGGGGCGGGCATTCGGATACGGCCACTAAAATCTTTGGCCTGTATGAGCAGCAGAACCTGAAGGTGCTGAGCAACTCGGACAAGCCGGTGCTGGTGGATATCGGGGCGGCGGACGGCTTTTGGGGCGTCGGGCTGGTGGCCGCCGGGCAGTTTGAAAAAAGCGTGTGCTTTGAGGTTTCAGCAAAAGGCCGGGATGTGATCCGGGAAACGGCGGAACATAACGGCGTGGGCGACCGCGTGACGGTGTTTGGGGATGCGCTGACGGACACGGTTGAAAATATCGCAAGCGTGGCCCCCGACCCGGCGGACATCTTCTTTCTGATCGATATCGAGGGCGTTGAATTCCGCCTGTTGACCGAAGATTTTCTGACGCATTTCCGCAGATCGGAATTCCTGATCGAACTGCACCCCCAGATGGTCGAGGATGGCGATGCGAAACTGAAAGCGATCGAAGCGTTCTGCGCCGGGTATTTTGATGTCGCCTATGTGGACGGAAGCGTGCGCGACACGTCCGAGATGGATGAAATCATCCGGTTGGGGGATGATTTCAAATGGCCGATCCTGTCCGAGGGACGCGGTTTTCCGATGCAGTGGTTGCATCTGGTGCCGCGCGGGTGAGGTGTGGGTCCGACGGTTGACCCGCAGACTTGAGGGCCCCAAACGGCCAGAACCCTAACGGCGCAAGCGCAGGTACAACCGCCCAACCAGCCCCACCCCGTAGGGCGGGCTTCAGCCCGCCACCGGACACAGCCTGTCCATGCGTGTTTGTTTGGGGTCGGGAAATTGGGGAGTGGTGGATTGGCGCGTCAGTTCTACTTTTTCACCTTACTTAGGCAGCACAGCACGACCTTTACATTATCACTTTATTATTATAATCCCTTCACAATAGGCAGCTGAACCCATAATATACAGGCGAAGATGACAACTTGGAGGGTTGAAAAGTATGTACTGCCTAACGGCAAATGCCCGTTTGACGAATGGGCAGCGTCAAACAAATTGACTGACAGCGACCGAGCCGCGCTGGACGCGAAAATCGAAGCAATCGAAGCTATTCAAGACGCACTACCACCTGAATGGGTCAAAAAATACAAAACCTCATCAGTTCGCGAATTGAAAGTCAGAGGCCAGAAAAAGCAACTCAGACCTCTCTGCGTTATAGAACGAGAAAAACGAATAATTCTTCTAGTTGGCGCTATAGAAAAAGGCGGGCAGATACCTAAGGGAGACATAAAAAGTGCAGAACAGCGAAAGAAGGATTTTGAGGACGGCTATGGATCAACAAAAGACTATTGGCCGGATGAAGGTGATCTGGAAACGCCTTAGATCCAAAGCCTACAGAGACGCATACGTCGAAAACACAATTGGCAATCGGCTCGCAGCACAAATCAACGCGTTGCGCAATCAAAAAGGTTGGACGCAGTCTCAACTAGCGGAAGCCGCAGACATGAAGCAAGCGCGAATATCGGTCTTGGAGAACTCGTGCACAAACGTATCAATAAGCTCATTGCGGCGTATCGCGTCAGCATTGGACGTGGCGGTAAGCATCAAGCTAGTCAGCTTTAGCGAGCTGGTAGAAGAAGTGCGCACGGAACGTCTGGATAAAAAAGTTTCTTCATTCCCTGATGACAACCTGAAACTCGACCAAAAGATTCAGATTAGCACTGCGACCCCCGTACAACGTACTAAGATGTTTTACCTTGATTCGGGTCGTCCCAAGACTAAGCCAAACCAGTCAACAATCTCCGCAACAATGTCTTCAACCGAGGCAAAACAAATATATGTCCACTGAAAACCAAAACCCCGACTTTCGCTTTCATCCGACTGACGGAGTCGGATTCAACTTAAACGACAACAGCTGTAAGATGGTGTTCTCGTTAGAAGGAACCGATGGCCAACAACACCCTCAAGTTGGCGTATTCATGACGCATCGAACACTAAAACTACTAGCGGTTACGATCTCGAAAGCCCTTGAAAGATACGAAAAAACCGTCGGCCCTATACCAATCGACCCATCCAAGGTTGAAGAAATCGAAATGGCGTTAAACGATTCTGAGAATGGTAACTAAGCTGTAATTTCTAAAGGCATCAAACGAGAAAAAATGGACAGCCTTAGCTGTCCATTTTTAGTGCGGAAATAAACGCCTCCTGCGGGATATCCACCTTTCCGAACTGGCGCATCTTCTTTTTCCCCGCCTTCTGCTTGTCCAGCAGTTTGCGTTTCCGGGTGGCGTCGCCGCCGTAGCATTTGGCGGTCACGTCCTTGCGCAGGGCGGACAGGGTCTCGCGGGCGATGACCTTGCCGCCGATGGCGGCCTGGATCGGGATTTTGAACATGTGGCGCGGGATCAGGTCCTTGAGCTTTTCGCACATCGCGCGGCCCCGCATCTCGGCCCGGTCGCGGTGAACCATGGTCGACAGCGCATCGACCGGTTCGTCATTCACAAGGATCGACATCTTGACCAGCGCGTCCTGACGGTAGCCGGTCATCTGGTAGTCGAAGCTGGCATAGCCCTTGGTCACCGATTTCAGGCGGTCGTAGAAGTCAAAGACGACCTCGTTCAGGGGCAGGTCGTAGACGACCATGGCGCGCTGGCCCGCATAGGTCAGGTCTATCTGGATGCCGCGGCGGTCCTGGCAGAGTTTCAGCACGTCGCCGAGATATTCGTCGGGCACCAGAATGGTCGCCTTGATGCGCGGTTCCTCAAGATGGTCGACCTTGGACAGGTCGGGCATGTCGGCGGGGTTGTGCAGCTCGATCATCACGCCGTCTTTCATGTAGACGTGATAGATCACGCTGGGCGCGGTGGTGATGAGGTCGATATCGTATTCACGCTCGATCCGGTCGCGGATGACCTCGAGGTGCAACAGGCCAAGGAAGCCGCAGCGGAAGCCAAAGCCAAGCGCGGCCGAGGTTTCCATCTCATACGAGAATGAGGCGTCGTTCAGCGCGAGCTTCTCGATCGCGTCGCGCAGGTCTTCGAATTCGGATGAATCCACCGGGAAGAGGCCACAGAACACCACCGGCTGTGCGGGTTTGAAGCCCGGCAGGGCGACTTCGGCGCCACCCCGGTCATTGGTGATGGTGTCGCCCACACGGGTGTCGCGGACCTGCTTGATCGAGGCGGTGAGAAACCCGATCTCACCCGGGCCGAGGCTGTCGATCATCTGCATTTCCGGGCGGAAGACACCGACGCGGTCGACATGGTGCAGAGTGCCGTTCGACATGAACTTGACCCGCATCCCCTTTTTCAGCGTGCCGTCCATGATCCGGACCAGAACGATGACGCCCAGATAGGCGTCGTACCACGAATCCACCAGCATCGCCTTGAGCGGCGCGTCCAGATTGCCCTGCGGCGCGGGCAGTTTGTGCACGATCGCTTCCAGCGTCTCGTGGATGCCCTGCCCGGTCTTGGCGCTGACCCGGATGGCGTCGCTTGCGTCGATGCCGATCACATCCTCGATCTGTTCGGCCACGCGGTCACAATCGGACGCGGGCAGGTCGATCTTGTTCAGGACCGGCACGATCTCATGATCGGCGTCGATGGCCTGATAGACGTTGGCCAGCGTCTGCGCCTCGACCCCCTGGGTGCTGTCAACGACCAGCAGCGAGCCTTCGACCGCGCGCATCGACCGGCTGACCTCATAGGCGAAATCCACGTGGCCGGGGGTGTCGATCAGGTTCAGCACATATGTCTCGCCATTATCGGCGGTATAGTCGATGCGAACCGTGTTGGCCTTGATGGTGATGCCACGCTCGCGCTCGATATCCATGCTGTCGAGCAGCTGTTCCTTCATGTCACGATCCTGCACTGTCCCGGTCTCCTGGATGAGCCGGTCAGCAAGGGTGGATTTGCCATGGTCGATATGCGCGACGATGGAGAAATTGCGGATATGAGCGAGGTCTGTCATGGGTTGGGGATATGTAGAGGAATCGTGGGTTGGTCAAGGCATCATGTTAGCCGCAGCCTAGCAAGTTATTCGTATAAAATGGGGGTCCGATGATTGCATTTGACGATCTAGTTTTTCAGCAAGCAAGAACGGTCGCAAGTAGAGAGAGCTTGCGCGCTTTAGGTCTATCCAGAACACCGGTTCGATCGAGTGTTGTCAGCGAAAAAGAATTCGATGAGTGGTTGCTTGTTGTTCTACGTGCACTGGTCAATTGCGTAGCTGGAGATGAAGACTCAAGTTTCTTCGCTTTGGAGCATGTGAGGTGGCAAAAAAAGCCAGTAAGAACACATCGAGCACAGGGCCTTTGGCCGACATGGATTCCTTAGCCCGATTTTCAGAAGAAGTGTTACTTGGTATCTGCGCCCCGGGTTTCAGCATTATTTCCGATCAAGATGATGCGGTGGCTGCACTTGCAGACGGGATTTCATTAATCTTAACCGGTTCTTCTGGTTGGGAATCTCTCCGCTATAGCAACAACGAACTTATCCATTTTGTGCCGGAAGCTGACCTCGACTTCAATGTGCCGCTTTGGGCCAACAATGACGCTACAGCAGAAGAGCCTGATCAATGGGTACTCTCCAATCAGCCCGAATATCTACCGCTATTAAGCTACTGGAGTTACGACGAACCAGAATGGGCATTTTGGCAAACTTGGTATCGAGGATTTGTGGATGGCTCGCCAGTTGATTTGGAACTCCAGCGGAGAGTAGCTCAGATTCACGATACAATTTGGAAAGACGGACCTAAAGCGGTTTCAGACGAAATCGAAAAAATTCGGGCGCGATGGGAAGTCGAGAAAGCCTTATCGGACATCAAAGGCAGCCTGACGGTTCGAACCTCAGCACGCCACGGTATCGGAGGGAACAACCCTCCTGAGAGCATCGAAGATGAACGTTTGTCCGGCGCTATAACCTTGATCTGGGAAGCTGCCGAAGAACTCTCGACGGCTTTGGAAGAGGAATGCCCTGCTCGTGAGTGGATTGAAGCAATTCTGGGCAAACTCAAAGCTGGATTGGCAGGATTCCTAAAATGGTGTGCAGGCAAAGGCGATCTTACGGTAGATACTTTGATCAAGTGGGGTATTCCTGCGACAGGAGCAGGGTATGCTGCAAATTATCCAGAGAAAATTGAAGCGTTGATCAAAGCCATCGAAGACTGGCTGCCGTTCCTGTCCTGACCGGTGCCGGGCTGAAGCCCGGCCTACGGGGGTGGTGGGGATGTATCGTTTCCGGACCGTGTAATCACTTTTTCGCAACGTATGATTGATCCGCGCGCCCGTTTGATTCATACTCCGCCGCAGACCGAGAGGGGCGTCAGACCCGTCCGGGCAGGCAAAAACGAGGCTCGAGTATGAAACAGTTCCTCATTATCGCATTTTGTGCGGCATCGCTGACGGCGGTGGCTCAGGTCGCGGATGCGGCGCAGATCAGGCAGGCGTGCATGGCGTCGGACCGCTCGGCCGCGACGCGGGACCGGTGCAGCTGCATTCAGCGCGTGGCGGATCAGGCGTTGACGCGCAGCGATCAGAAGACCGTGGCGAAATGGTTCAAGGACCCCCATCAGGCGCAGGTGCTGAAGATGTCGAAATCCGCGCGCGATGATGCGCTGTGGGACCGGTACCAGAACTTTGGCCAGATGGCGCAGGCGATCTGCAGCTAACCCGTTCAGAATGCTTGACCTGATCCACGCTGCGCCCCAGAAAGGCGCAGCGAAAGGTGTATTGTATGGTAATGAAAGGGCTGACTCTGCGGGGCCTTGAAGTGTTCGAGGCTTTGGCGCGGACGGGATCGGTGGCGCAGGCCGCCGAGATCACGGGACTCAGCCAGCCATCCGTTTCGCAGCAATTGCGCAATCTGGAAAACGCGCTGGGGACCGAATTGGTCGATCACGGGCGGCGGCCGATGCGGCTGACGCAGGCCGGGCGCAGTTTCCTTGCACGGGCCGAGGCGGTTCTGGCCGAGCTGCACATGGCCCAGAGCGAGCTGTCGGTCATGGATCTGGGGCATCTGACCACGCTGTCGATCGGGCTGATCGACGATTTCGACAATGACCTGACGCCCCGGCTGGCCACCCTGCTGGCCGACAGCCTGACGCGGTCGAAATTCAAGCTGATCACCCTGTCGAGCCTTGATCTGTTCGAGGCGCTGGCCGAGCAGCGCCTGCACATGGCGGTCACCGCCCATAGCGGCGAAGTGCTGGAGGGGGTGGTCGAATACCCGCTGGTCCATGATCCGTTCATTCTGGTGGCGCCGCAGGGATCGGGCGGGGTCGAGGCCGTGCAGGAGCGGCTGCCGTTTCTGCGCTATGCCCGCGAGCAGCTGATCAGCCGCCAGATCGAGGCGCATCTGGCGCGCCGGTCGCAGGTGTTCGAGGAACGGTTCGAGATCGGCTCGCACATGGCGCTGATGGCCATGGTGGCGCGGGGTCTGGGCTGGGCAATCACCACGCCGCTGGGCTTTATGCGCGCGGCGCGGTTCCATGAGGGGCTGGAGGCGCACCCTGCCCCGTTCGGGGAATTCTCGCGCAACATATCGCTGCTGGCGCGCACCGAGTGGTCCGATCAGGTCCCGCAGGAGGTTGCGGGCATGACCCGGCGTCTGATGCAGAACCAGATCGTGGACCCGGCGGTTGCCAAGCTGCCCTGGCTGAGCGGCCAGTTGCGGGTGACCGGCGGCTAGGTGTCCAGATGGGCGGCAAGCCCGTCAACCGCCGCTTCGATCAGGTCCAGCGCGCCGTCGAAATCCCGCGTGTAATACGGATCGGGTACGTGATCGGCACCGGTCTGAGGGGCGAAATCCGTTAGCAGGCGAACCGGCGTGCCGTTGCCCGACGGGCGCAGGTCTTCGATATCGGCGATGTTTTGGGCATCCATACCGATGATCAGGTCGAACCGGTCGAAATCAGCAACGGTGAACTGGCGCGCGCGCAGGTCGCCGAGGTCAATGCCTCTGCAGTTTGCAGCCTTCTGCATTGGGCCATAGGGCGGATTGCCCGCGTGCCAGCCCATGGTTCCGGCACTGTCGGTTGCATGATGCGGTGCGCGGGCGCGAAAGACGCCCTCGGCCGCGGGAGAGCGGCAGATATTGCCCAGGCAGACAAAGAGGATACGGTGTGTCATGGCCAAGGTGTAACGCGCGGAGGGGATATGGGAAAGATCGTCATTCTGACCGGGGCCGGGATTTCTGCTGAAAGCGGGCTGAGCACCTTCCGCGACGAAGGCGGGCTGTGGGCACAGCACCGGATTGAGGATGTGGCCACACCCGAGGGCTTTGTCCGCGATCCCGCCTTGGTGCAGGGGTTTTACAATGCACGCCGCGTTCAGGCCGCCGCCGTGCAGCCCAACGCGGCCCACATGGCGCTGGCCCGGTTGCAGCAGGGCTGGCACGCAGAGGTCGTGATCGTAACCCAGAACGTAGACAGCCTGCATGAAGCAGGCGGTGCGACGGGTGTCATCCACATGCATGGCACATTGGCGGGTGCCCTGTGTTCCGGGTGCGATCATCGCTGGCCCGCCCCGCCCGAGATGGCCGTCGCCGAGCCGTGCCCCGCCTGCGGCCAGCCCACCGCCCGGCCCGATGTGGTCTGGTTCGGCGAGATGCCTTATTACATGGACGACATCTACGACCACCTTGCCAGCGCGTCGATCTTTGCCGCCATCGGCACCTCGGGTCAGGTCTATCCGGCGGCGGCCTTTGTTCACGAGGCGCAGGCGGCGGGTGCGCGGACGGTCGAGATCAATCTGGAGCCGACGCCCGGGCCGTCGGGCTTTGACGAGCGCATTGTCGGCAGGGCATCCGAAACGGTTCCGCGATGGGTCGGGCAGCTTCTTGCGGGAAATTCTTAAGCTACAGACAACGCTGGCTTAATTTGTGTACACTATCTGCAATAGCGACTGGAGGATGTGCCATGACTGATCAAGACCCCCGCACCGGTGAAATCCTGGATGACAGCAGCATGGCCGGGCGTGACATGCTGGGGGAACAGCTGTCCAGCCTGTGGTGGACTTTTCTGCTGCGCGGGGTGCTGGCCGGGCTTGTGGGCATCGCGGCCCTGTTCTGGCCATCGGGCAGCATCGCGCTGCTGCTGCGGCTGGTCGGTGTGTTGCTGATCCTCGACGGTGGGCTGACGCTTTTGGGTGTTGGCCGTCGCGGGGTGCTGGGAGGTGCTGCGATCGGCGCGCTTCTGATCGGGCTTGTCCTGCTGATCTGGCCGGAAGGCACGGTGAAACTGGCGTTTTTCCTGTTGGGCGCATGGGCGCTGATCATCGGGATCGGATCCTTGGCGGCTGCCGGGCAGATGCATCCAAGTGACCCGCAACGCGGTTCCATGCGCGTTTCGGGATTTGTCGCGCTTGTCGTCGGGCTTGTCCTGATGATCTGGCCTGCGGTGGCGCTGGTTGCGCTGGGCTGGGGTATCGCATTCTCGGCGCTGGCCATGGCCGCTGTCATGTTCTGGCTGGCCTCGCGATTCCATCAGGCGGGCGACCGTGTCGGCCTGAAAACCATCAACAAATAACGCCATCCGCGGCCGCATGGAAAACAGGCCGGGCAAAGCCCGGCCTGACGCATGGATGAGGGCTGCCGCGCGGCCCGAAGACAGGCGTTGCCTTAGTTCGAATGTGATCCGTGGCCGCCTTTGTCCTGACGCTCCAGATCCACGGGAATCTCGATCTCAACCTCGCCTGCCTTTTCAAAGATCAGCGTGACCTGCACCTTGGCGTCCTGTTCGAACGGGGCCGTCAGCCCCATGAACATCACATGGTCGCCGCCGCGTTTCAGCATGTGGGTTTCACCGGCTGGAATGGCAAATCCTTCTTCGACATGCACCATCTTGGCCACGCCGTTTTCATCGACCTGGTGCGTGTGCAATTCAACACGCGCTGCCGCGTCCGAGGTTACACCGATCAGCCGGTCATCCGCGTCACCCTGATTATGGATCATCATGAACGCAGCACCGGCGATGGCGGTCTTGCCCGAGGACCGGGCATAGGCGTCGTCAACCGTGATGGTGCCTTCGGCAAAGGCGGGGATGGCCAGCGACACGGAGGCCAGGGTTGCGAGCAGAGTGGTTTTGAGGGACATCGTGCCTCTCCTGTATAAAGGTTTGAAAAGGGTGGGTTTCAAACGCTGACAGGAGGCGCGCGGGCCGGGGTTGCGGGAACCGGAAGGGCGATCTGGTTGCCCAGATGCCGCAGCGGTGCTGGTTGCGCCTGTTCCGGCGCGGCTGGCAGTGCCTGTTCGGCAACCGCAACGGCCCCCAGCAAGGATATTGCGTAGTCCGGGCAGTAATGCGGCGGGGCGGTCGGTTGCCCGTTTTCGTCCATATAGACGACAACCGGGCCGGTGCCCGTACACAGCACCATCTGACCCACCGCCTTGTCCATACCGCGCGACATGGCCAGCCCCTGCCCGGTCAGAACCAGCAGAAGGGTTAGCACATAAGGCAGAAATCTGGTAACAGAAGGTCTCATTCTGACCCAGCTATAGGTCAGCAACGGGAAAAGCTTCAAGCGCCAAAGGGTCGCGCTTGAAGCTGTTTTTCAATAATCCAGTCCGGGTCTTTTCACCCTGTCTGTGGTGAAGCTGGTATGGGACCGGTTCACCCAGCGCTGCATCCGTGTGCAGGTTGTAATCGCCTTGCGGAATACCGCGGCCAGAAACAGGAAAAGATAAAAACTTTTTAACGTCATAATTTGGCCCCCGCCTGATGGATGACAGTGACGTTAGGTCAGATTCGGAAACCTGTATGTGAAGAAGTTCACCAATGGCGAAAAATTAGTTCCATATTGAAAACAATGGAGGCCGAAAGGGACTGGCCCAACAGAAAAGGCCCCGCACCGATATGGTGCAGGGCCTGAAAAACTGTTAAGTGAAAGACCTTAGGCCGAAGCTTGCGCCTTGGCGATTTCTTTCTTCACTTTCAGAGCATTTGCCGACAGCTCATCGTCCTTGGCTTTGGCCAGGAACGCGTCCAGACCACCGCGGTGGTCAACCGAACGCAGCGCAGCCGCCGAGATGCGCAGCTTGACGCCACGGCCCAGAGTTTCGGACTGCAGGGTAACGTCGTTCAGGTTCGGCAGAAAACGACGACGAGTTCTGTTTTTGGCGTGGCTGACATTGTTGCCAGTCATCGGGCCTTTTCCGGTCAGTTCGCAACGGCGCGACATGGTTTCTTCCTTTGTTTCTGGAGGCCGGGCTAGGTACCCGCGGCCAAATCACAAGGGGCGCAACCCGAAGTCGCGCCCGAAAACTGGTTGGATGCGTGTAGTGGGAATCGCGCGGAGGGTCAAGACGGGCCGCGCGAAATCTTTCATTTTGCCTGCCATGCAGGAATGGCCCGGACGGGCCATGCCGTTGGCGAGAGTATTTGGCAAAAGGTGAAGCGGCCATGACGGCCCTTCAGCCGAGCGTGTCCAGAAGTTGTCCGGCAGCAACCGCCGGGCTGAGTCGTCCCTGCGAGACTTCGTCATTCAGGCGCTCCATCTCGGCGCGGGCCTGCGGTGTATCGAGACGGGCGAGAAGGGCGTGGCGGACCTCCTGATCGAACCAGTAGCGGGCCTGGGCAGCGCGGTTTGCCTCCCAGATACCGGTGTCGCGGCGCCATTGGGTCAGGGTTTGCATTTCGTCCCAGGCCTGTTCCAGCCCGTGTTCTTCGACGGCGGAAACGGTCATTGCCTTGGGGAAGCCTTCGGGGTCCTGCGGGCGTTTGCGCAGCAGCCGCAGTGCGCCGGCATAATCCGCGCAGGTGCGGGTGGCGGTGGCTTTCAGGTCGCCATCGGCCTTGTTGACCAGAATGATGTCCGCCATTTCCATGATGCCGCGCTTGACGCCCTGCAACTCGTCCCCACCCGCCGGGGCCAGCAGCAGCAGGAACAGGTCTGACAGTTCGGACACCACAGTTTCCGACTGTCCCACGCCCACGGTTTCGATCAACACCACGTCATAGCCTGCGGCCTCGCACAGGGCGATGGCCTCGCGGGTGCGGCGGGCGACGCCGCCAAGGTGGCTCTGGCTGGGAGAGGGCCGGATGAAGGCGTTGTGCTCGCGGCTCAGGCGTTCCATCCGGGTCTTGTCGCCCAGGATCGAGCCGCCCGAGCGGGCCGAGCTGGGATCGACCGCCAGAACCGCAACGCGCAGCCCCTGCCCTGTCAGCATCATGCCAAAGCTTTCGATGAAGGTGGACTTGCCCACGCCGGGTGTGCCAGACAGACCGATGCGCAGCGCCTGACGCCCCGAACCGGCAAGCTGTGCCAGAAGGTCGCTGGCCTGTGCCCGGTGATCGGCGCGATTGCTTTCAACAAGGGTGATCGCACGCGCCAGCGCCCGGCGCTCGCCCTTCAGAATTCTGTCGCTCAGGCTGTCTGTCTGCATTCTTGTCCCGTTCCTAGAGGCAGGAACAGTTGCCGTGCTTGGGGGGCGTTTGTCCAGACCGGAGGCGGCAGGAAGTGCGAAGATCGCGCAGCCTGCGTCATTTCGTGCGGGGCGATTTGCTGATGTGCGCGCGGAAACTGGACGCCACCTGCGGGATCGCGGATAAGGGCCGGATGACCCTACGCCTGCCTATAGACGATGCCATACCCGGCCTGCTGGACGCCCTGCGGACGCAGGGGCGGGCCGTGCTGCAAGCACCGCCCGGTGCGGGCAAGACCACGCGGGTTCCGCTGGCGATGCTGGAGGCGGGTCTGTGCGGCGGCAGGATCGTGATGCTGGAGCCGCGGCGGCTGGCGGCACGGGCCGCGGCAGAGCGGATGGCAGAGACGCTGGGAGAGCGCGCGGGCCAGAGTGTTGGCTACCGCGTGCGGGGCGATGCGAAAGTGTCAAAAGACACAAGGATCGAGGTGGTGACCGAGGGCATTCTGACCCGAATGCTGCAATCGGACCCTGACCTGCCGGGCATCGGGGCGGTGATCTTTGATGAATTCCACGAACGTTCATTAAACGCGGATCTGGGGTTGGCCCTGTGCCTTGAGGTCACGGGCGCGCTGCGGGACGATCTGATTCTGCTGGCCATGTCGGCCACATTGGACGCGGACCCGGTGGGGCGCCTGATGGCCGCGCCGCTGGTTACGTCGGAAGGGCGGAGTTTTCCTGTCGAGATGCGCTGGCTGGACCGGCCATTGGGGCCTCAGGCACGGCGGCTGGATGCATTGGTCGATCTGGTCGTTGAGGCCGAGCGCGAGACCCGCGCCACCGGTGGCGGGATCTTGGTGTTTCTGCCCGGTGAAGGTGAAATCCGGCGGGCTGAAGCAGCCCTGACCGGACGCCTGCCCGCCAGTTGCACGGTGCGCCCGCTGTTCGGAGCCATGCCCTTTGCGGCCCAGCGCGCAGCGATTTCCCCGGTTGAGACCGGGCGCAAGGTGGTGCTGGCGACGTCGATTGCCGAAACCTCGCTGACGATCCCCGATATCCGGGTGGTGGTGGATATGGGGCAAGCGCGGCGGGCACGGTTTGATCCGGGCTCGGGCATGTCCCGACTGGTGACCGAGCGGGTGACACGGGCCGAGGCCACGCAACGCGCGGGTCGTGCGGGCCGTGTGGCAGAGGGGCTGTGTTACCGGCTGTGGTCAAAGGGGGAGGATGGCGCGCTGGCCGCGTACCCGCCTGCCGAGATTGAAGCCGCCGATCTGACCGGGCTGGCGCTGGAGCTGGCGCTGTGGGGCGCGGATGCCGCCGATCTGGCCTTTCTGACCCCGCCACCCGAAGGCGCGATGGCCGAGGCGCGCGCCCTTCTGGCGATGCTGGGCGCGCTGGACGGCAAGGGGCGGATCACCGAACACGGGCGGGCGCTGGCGGCGCTGCCGTTGCATCCCCGGCTGGGGCATATGCTGGTGCGGGCCGGACCGAGTGCCGCGCCTTTGGCCGCCTTGATGGCCGAGCGCGACCCCCTGCGCGGCGCGCCGGTGGATATCGCCTTGCGGCAAGAGGCACTGCGGGATGTGCGCACCTTTCAGCGCAACCGGGTCTGGCAGGTGAACATGGGCGCCGTGGATCGGATCAATGCCGAGGCCAAGCGGTTGAGGAAACAGGCCGGAAGCAAGACGGATGATCTGAGCGCTGCTGCCATGGCCGCCCTCGCCTATCCCGACCGTATCGGGCAGCGGCGCAAGGGCGATGCGCCGCGTTATGTGTTGTCGGGGGGCAAAGGTGTCGTGCTGGACAGCGGCGATTCGCTGGCGGCGGCGCCTTTTCTGGTTGTCACCGACACCGATGGAAACCCGCGCGAGGCAAAAGTGCGGATGGCCACCCAGATTTCGGAACGCGAGATCCGCGAACTGTTCGCGGACCAGATCCATTGGGCCGAGGTTTGCGCCTGGTCAAAACGTGAGCGGCGAGTTGTGTCACGACAGCAGGAGCGGTTTGGGGCGATCACGCTGGACGACCGCATCTGGAAGGATGTCCCGGACGCCGCCGTGGCGCGTGCGATGCTGGACGGGGTGCGCGATCTGGGATTGCGGCTGGACGGGGCCGCCGCACGGCTGGCCGCGCGGGTGGAACTGGTGCGCGCCGACGGGGTGGACCTGCCCGACTTTTCGGTCGAGGGTCTGATGGCCGAGCTGGACGACTGGCTGTTGCCGATGCTGTCCGGTGTCAAAAGCGCGGAGGACTGGAAACGGTTCGACCCGCTGCCCGCCTTGCGCGCGCGGCTGGACTGGGTCCAGACCCAGGAACTGGACCGGCGCGCGCCGGGATCGTTTGAAACACCCCTGGGGCGCAAGGTACCAATCGATTATGGCGCGGCGGTCCCCGAAATCTCGGTTCGGTTGCAGGAGCTGTTCGGAGTGACCCGGCATCCGGTGGTTGGCGGACAGCCCCTGAAGATTACGCTGCTGTCCCCGGCGCAGCGCCCGATCCAGATTACCCGCGATCTGCCGGGGTTCTGGGCCGGGTCTTATGCGGATGTGCGCAAGGATATGCGGGCGCAATACCCCAAACATCCATGGCCCGAAGACCCGACACAGGCCGACCCGACGCTGAGGGCCAAACGCAGGCAGGAATAGACCCATTGCCGCGTTGCTTCCGGCAAGCGGCTCAGGCTTTCGGGGCTGTTGCACGAAATCTCACAAATCACAGTAGATTGACCGAAGAACCGGTCATAATCAGAAATAAGCGGACATTTCATTGAAGTCTGGCATTATTGTTGTTACGTCACACAGGTTTCGAAGACAGAAACAGGATTTGAAGAACATATCATGAGTGCTTGGCTGCAAAATATCTGGGAAGAGGTCGGACGCCCCTTATTCCTGCGTCCCCAAAGGGTGCAGTTTGCGGCCCTGTGCACGCGCAAGCACGAGGATCAGGACGAGGTTCTGCTGATCACCAGCCGCGAAACCGGGCGCTGGATCATCCCGAAGGGCTGGCCTGTCAATGGTCTGGACGGGTTGGAGACGGCCCTGCTGGAGGCGTGGGAAGAGGCTGGCGTGCGTGCAGAAGCGGTCGACAAGGAGCCCATCGGCCAATTCACCTATGACAAGATCTTCAAGGGGGGATCAGCACAGTCGGTCCTGACTCGCGTCTACCGGGTTTCCGTGCGAGAACTTGCCGATGATTTTCCCGAAGTGGATAAGCGCAAACGTCAGTGGTTTTCACCGGCAGAAGCCGCCAAACGGGTGCAGGAGCTCGAGTTGCAGGCGCTGCTGCGACAGATGTAGCCGTTTCGCAACAATTTGATGGCTGCGCGCTTGCCCCTGAACCGGGAAACCGTTAGCTGCGGGCGATCTGCGAAACTTTGACCAAGCCCATGTCTGACACAAATTCAAAACCGCGCTGGCAGTCGCTTGACAGCGACCTGCAACGCATCTCGCGCGTAGAAATCGCCAATCTTCATGTCGCCCGCCCGCTGCTGGCGCCGGGAATTGCACTGGCGTTCATGGTGCTTGCCGGATTGATGGCGGCGGTGCTGTTCGGTCGGGCCGACGGCACCTATATCGTCGTGGCTGCCGCCGCGTTCGGAGCCTATATGGCGATCAACATCGGTGCCAATGACGTGGCCAACAACATGGGTCCCGCGGTGGGTGCGAACGCGCTGACCATGGGCGGTGCCATCGTGATCGCCGCCGTTGCCGAAAGCGCGGGCGCTTTGCTTGCGGGAGGCGACGTCGTCTCGACCATCTCGAAGGGGATCATCGACCCGGCCTCGGTGCAGAACACCAATGTGTTCATCTGGGCCATGATGGCGGCGCTGATCTCGTCCGCCATGTGGGTCAATCTGGCGACCTGGATCGGTGCGCCGGTGTCGACAACGCATTCGGTTGTGGGCGGGGTCATGGGCGCGGGGATTGCCGCTGCCGGTCTGAGCGCGGTGAGCTGGGGCACGATGGGCGCGATTGCGGCCAGCTGGGTGATCTCTCCGGTTCTTGGCGGCGTGATCGCGGCTGGGTTCCTGGCGCTGATCAAGACCAAGATCCAGTATCAGGACGACAAGATCGCCGCCGCGCGGCGTTGGGTGCCGATCCTTGTGGCGGTGATGGCGGCAGCGTTTGCCACCTATCTGTCGGTCAAGGGTCTGAAGCGGATCGTGAAGATCGAACTGGAGGTGGCGCTGCTGATCGGTCTGGGCAGCGGCGTGCTGGTCTGGGCGCTGACGGTTCCCTGGGTACGCCGCAAATCCGAGGGGATGGAGAACCGGACCCGGTCGCTGAAAACCCTGTTCGGCCTGCCATTGGTGATATCGGCCGCGTTTCTGAGTTTTGCCCACGGCGCCAATGATGTGGCCAACGCGGTCGGCCCTCTGGCGGCGATTGTACACGCGGCTGAGTTCGGAGATTTCGCCCAAAAGGTTTCGATCCCGTTATGGGTGATGATCATCGGCGCGTTCGGGATATCGTTCGGCCTGTTTCTGTTCGGGCCTAAGCTGATCCGGATGGTCGGCAGCCAGATCACCAAGCTGAACCCGATGCGGGCCTTTTGCGTCGCACTGTCGGCGGCGATCACTGTCATTGTGGCCAGCTGGCTGGGCCTGCCGGTCAGTTCCACGCATATCGCCGTTGGCGCAATCTTTGGCGTCGGGTTCTATCGCGAATGGCAGGCGGATCGCAGGCGGAAACAGAACAATGGGAGAAACGCGACAGCGCAGAAGCTGGCCCCGGAAGAATTCCGGCGGCGCAAGCTGGTGCGGCGGTCGCATTTCATGACGATCATTGCAGCCTGGGTCGTGACCGTGCCCGCCGCCGCCGCCATGTCGGCCATGATTTTCTGGATACTGACCGGCCTCGTCTGACGACCGGGATCAGAGCCTGATCTGTTCCGGGGACAGCGGATGATCAGGCGCGTGTTTGATCAGGTCTGACACTTTTGTGCACAGGGGGGTGGGCACCCCGGTTTCATGTCCCAGCCGAATGATATGGCCCTGAAGGCTGTCGATTTCCGTTTGCCGCTCGGCCATCAGGTCGTAGGCCATCGAGGTCCGGGCGGTGGGGTCGATGGTGAGCATCCGCGCCGCGATCCGGCTGAACAAAGGTGTCGGCAGGCGCAGGATATGCGGCGTCAGCCACGCCGGAAGCGGCGTTGTCGAGGCCACCGGATGCCCGGCCGCCTTGAGAACGGACAGCGCCTCGGCCATCTGGTCGGCCATGAGGTTGCGCCAGTCACGGCTGAGCAGCTGATCCACAAGCGGCAGGCCTGACAGCGCGTTCAGCGCGTTGTTCAGGTTGATCACCAGCTTGCCCCATTGCACCGCCTCGATCCGGTCACTTGCGATAACGGGCAGGTCCGGGCTGCTGAGGGCGGTGGCCAGGTCGCCGGGGCCGTTCTGGATCACAATTTCGCCTGATGTGGCCCGGTGATAGGTGGCGGGGCCGTTCGGGACCACGTTGAAGGGGACCATTCCCGCGCGCACATCGCGACCGGGCAGCGCCTTGCGCAGGGTCGCCGCATTCTCGATCCCGTTTTGCCAGGACAGGACGGGCGCATCCCGACAGGCGGCGTCCGCGATATGACCGGCCATATCCGCCGTTGCCCCGGATTTGACGGTGACAATGACCAGCTCGGCCTGATCCAGGCAGGCGGGATCCGTGCTGAGTGTCAGGGCTTCCGCCGCAACATGGTAATTGAGGCCATCGTAATTCGTGACCGTCAGCCCATGTTCGCGGATGGGGTCCAGTACACGGGCACGGCCCAGCAAGGTCACCGCATGCCCCGAGCGGGCCAGTAAACCGCCGCAGTAGCAGCCGATGCTGCCCGCGCCTGCGATGACAAGTTTCATGATACCCCCTCTGGTATACCAGAAAGGATCACCGCAAACGGACGGTTACACAAGCCCACCCGCCCCTGACGCCGCTCGCGGGCGGGCCAGCCGGGGCTTTGTGCGCTCAAGCTGTTCCGAAATGGCAATAAATTCGCGGTTATCCCCTGCCGGAAGGTGGAACGCGCCACTGACCCAATCGGCGCTTTTCCACTCATGAATCGCCGTCTCGATCTTTTCTTTCGAGGATGACACGAAATTCCACCAGATATAGCGATCCTTATTCAGGGTAGCGCCGCCCAGCAGCATCAGCCGCGCACCCTGCGGACCCGCTCGGGCCGACAACCTGTCACCGGGGCGGAACACCATCATGCGGCCTTCGTCGAATGTGTCGCCAGCAATCTCGATTGATCCTTGCGTGACATAGACACCGCGATCCTCATGGTCGTCGGGCAGCGGGAAAGTCGCGCCGGGGGCGAGTTCAACATCCAGATAAAAGGTCTCGGACAGCATCGTCACGGGGCTGGATTCGCCATAAGCAGTGCCGAGGATCAGCCGTGCGCTGACGCCCCTGTCTTGGATATGGGGCAGCGCACCTTGCTTGTGGTGTTCGAACTCGGGGGCCATATCCTCCTGCGTTTCGGGCAGGGCAAGCCAGGTCTGAATGCCGAAAAGCTTGTGGCCTTTACCGCGCGTTTCTTCGCTGGTGCGCTCGGAATGGGTCACGCCACGGCCTGCAACCATCCAGTTGACCTCGCCGGGGTAAATCATCTGGTGAGTGCCGAGGCTGTCGCGATGTTCGAATTCGCCCTGATAGAGGTAAGTGACGGTTCCCAGCCCGATATGGGGGTGCGGACGCACGTCAATGCCGCCTTCGGTGACGAATTCTGCCGGGCCGACCTGATCGAAGAAGATGAATGGGCCAACCAGTTGGCGTTTGACCGAGGGCAGCGCGCGGCGCACCTCGAACCCGCCCAGATCGCGGGCGCGAGGAATGATGAGTGTTTCCAGCGCGTTTTTTTCGGAGGCGCATTCGGGGTCATGGGTGGGGTTCCAACTCAATCCTGATCTCCTTTTTTGGTCCTGCGAGACGGCTTCATGTTCGCCCATGCTGAAGGTATTGGGAAAGTATCGCATGAAAAGTGCATTTTTGCACAATGATCGTGAAGCCCCTGGAACGATTTGCAGATACTCACAAAGGCGTGGAATGGCGTATTTTGGCACGCTCCTTCGCGACTCTCGGAATCATGAACAATCGTGCTATCTTTGGACATCGGGTGTCGCCGGTTCAGGGAAGCCAGTCGAAGATGGGATTCAACCGACAGGAGTGGATGCAATGGCCCGACTCGAAATCAACCGCCGCAAGTTTGTTGCGACAGGGATTGGTACACTTGCAGCCGGTATGACCGGCATTTTCACACCTGCGCACGCCGCCGGTCTTGCGCCGACACCGTCGATGCGGGGCGGGTCGAACAATTACAGGCCCGGTGCGCCGATCGTGAAGCGCATCGGCGGCGGCGGGTTCTGGATGACCGGCACTGTGCGGCGCGCGGGCGACGGAGCCCCCCTGCCCGGCCAGCGCATCCAGATATGGGCCCACACGACCGAGGGGCATGAACGTGACCAGCGCAGCCATGGGGCGACACTAACCGATGCGAACGGAGAATTCCGGTTGGAAATGCCTCAGATTGTGCCTGCTTTTGGTCAACCGCACGGGCATCTGGCCTATGACAGCGGTGAATTTGAGACTGTGTTCCTGCGCCCTGTGATGTCGAGTGCGAAGGACAAAACCCTTGCTGCACATTTCGTGCTGCAACCTGTCTGACAGGTGTTAAAGCGCGTTGCGATCTGGGCGGCATTGATCGCCGCACTTCTGGTACCGGTCGTAGCAGCGGCTTTCAGCCCCTATCTGGCGTGGCGAGAGCCGGTTTACATCGTCGCCGGTTTCGCAGGTATCATCGGGATGTGTCTTCTTCTGCTGCAACCCTTGCTGGCCGGGCGTTGGTTGCCCGGACTTTCTCCGGTCAACAGCCGCCATTGGCACAGGCGGTGTGGCTTGGCCCTTGCTGCAAGCATTATGATCCATGTGACCGGCTTGTGGATCACAAGCCCGCCTGATGTGGCGGACGCATTGCTTTTCGTGTCTGCAACACCTTTTTCGACATGGGGGGTCATCGCCATGTGGGCGGGTTTTGCGGCGGCGGCAATGGGAATTTTTGGCAGCGACTAAACTTGCGGTTTCGCGTCTGGCGCCTGGGCCATGCAGGACTGGCCATGGTAACCATTCTGGGTAGCGTCATTCACGCACTGTTGATCGAAGGTACGATGGAGACGATGACCAAGGTCGCTCTGTGCGCGCTGGTGGTATTGGTGAGCGTGGGAACACTCGCCAAGTTGCGGATTTGGGAGGTGCATCGGCGTTAAACCCCCGAGGCACGCTACCGGGTCCGCGTCAACCTGCCAGCCGCTTTGCATAGGTGGCGCGGGTCATCTCGACATCCTGCACGGTGATGCTGCCGACCTCGGGCATGGTCTGGGCCAGAACTTCCAGAATGATCGCGTTAAGCTCGGCCCGCGTGGCCTCATCCCGTCCGCGCATCAACAGCAGCGTGGCATGCACGAAGGTCTGCGGTTGCGTTCCGACGTAGGAATAGGCAATCGGCGCGGCGCGGATCTTGAGCGCTGAGGCGTCGATTTCATCATGTTTTGCGAGAACGGTATGCAGCCGCTCGCAAATCATCTGGAAATCATGGGTGTCGTCCAGAGATTTGGAGAATTCCAGGGTAACGTGAGGCATTGAATGCTCCGGGGGTCATGAGAGAGCCTGATGGCCCTCTCGAAACTGCAAGTTGATCTTAAACGCCCAGACACCAGCGTATTACGGCCTTTTGTGCGTGCAGGCGGTTTTCGGCCTCATCGAAGATGACCGAGTTCGGGCCGTCCATGACCTCGGAGGTTGCTTCTTCCTCACGATGCGCGGGCAGGCAGTGCATGAACAGCGCGTCGGGTTTGGCATGTGACATGAGTTCAGCGTTGACCTGATAGGGGCGCAGCATGTTGTGGCGACGTTCCTTGGCGGATTGGCTGTCATGCATCGAAACCCAGGTGTCGGCAACCACCAGATCCGCGCCCTCGACCGCTTTGTGTGGGTCCCGTTCGATGACGACTCTGGAACCCTTCTGGCGGGCAAACCCCAAGAATTCTTCTTCCGGATCAAGCTGGGCCGGGCCACTGAAGGTCAGATCGAAGCCGAATTGACCCGCCGCGTGCAGGAACGAGGCGCAGACATTGTTGCCATCACCGGTCCAGACCACTTTCTTGCCGGCGATGGGGCCGCGGTGTTCCTCGAACGTCAGCACGTCGGCCATGATCTGGCAGGGATGGGTACGATCGGTCAGACCGTTGATGACGGGCACGTCGGAATACTCGGCCATTTCGGTCAGGATGGTCTCATCGAAGGTGCGGATCATGATCATGTCGACATAACGCGACAGCACACGGGCGGTATCGGCAATAGTTTCGCCGTGACCCAGCTGCATGTCCTTGCCCGACAGCACCATGGTCTGGCCGCCCATTTGGCGTACACCGACGTCAAAGGACACGCGCGTCCGGGTCGAGGGCTTTTCGAAGATCAGCGCGACCATGCGGTCTTTCAGCGGCTGTTCGTCGTCAGGGGCGGCCTTGGGACGGCCCAGACGCGCCTGTTTCATCGCGCCCGCCTGATCGATCATGGACCGCAACGCGGTGGCATCGGTTTTGTGGATGTCGAGAAAGTGATTCATATCGCTTCGCTTTTGGCTGGTCGGGCGGTGGGGGCCAGCCCCCACACCCCCGGAGTATTTGGGAAAAGATGAAGCTCAGGCAGTTGCGAGCTGGGTTTCGATCTGATTGGCGGCCTTTTCGAGGCGGATCATGGCCTGGGCGATGTCATCCTCGGTCAGGGTCAGGGGCGGCAGCAGGCGGATGACGTTGTCGGCGGCAGGGACGGTGATGACCAGATTGTCATAGCCCGCATTGACCACGTCGATATTTGGCGCCTTGCATTTCAGGCCGAGCATCAGGCCCGATCCGCGCACCTCTTCGAAAACCTCGGGGTGATCGGCAACCAGACCTTCGAGTTTCTGGCGCAACAGACCAGCCTTGCGGTTGACACCTTCGAGGAAGGCGGGTGTGGCGACCTGATCGATCACCGCACAGCCCACGGCACAGCCCAGCGGGTTGCCGCCATAGGTGGAGCCATGCGTGCCTGCGGTCATGCCAGACGCCGCGTCTTCGGTTGCCAGCACGGCGCCGAGGGGGAAACCACCGCCGATGCCTTTGGCGACCATCATGATATCCGGGGTGATCCCCGCCCATTCATGTGCGAAGAGCCTGCCGGTACGACCGACGCCGCATTGCACCTCGTCCAGGATCAGCAGCAGACCGTGTTCGTCGCAAATGGCGCGCAGGGCCTTGAGCTCGGCATCGGGCACGGGGCGGATGCCGCCCTCGCCCTGAATCGGTTCGATCAGGATGGCTGTGGTATTTTCGGTGATGGCGTTGGTGACACCGTCGAGATCGCCAAAGGTGACGTGGACAAAGCCCGGCAAAAGCGGGCCAAAGCCTTTGGTCATCTTCTCGGACCCGGCCGCTGCGATGCCCGCCGACGACCGGCCATGGAACGAGCCGTCGAAGGTGATGATCTCAACCCGTTCGGGCTGGCCTTTGTCATAGAAATACTTGCGGGCCATCTTCACGGCCAGTTCACAGGCTTCGGTGCCGGAATTCGTGAAGAATACCGTATCCGCAAAGGTGTGTTCGACCAGCTTGTCTGCCAGTGCCTGCTGTTGCGGGATGTTGTAGAGGTTCGAGACATGCCACAGCGCGTGGGCCTGTTCCGTCAGGGCGGCCACCAGCGCCGGATGGGCATGGCCCAGCGCGTTCACTGCGATCCCTGCGCCGAGGTCCAGAAAACGTCGGCCATCCGCTTCAGTCAGCCAGGCGCCTTCGCCCTTTACAAATGACAAGGGCGCGCGGTTATAGGTCGGCAGAACGGACGGGATCATGGGATCATCCTTTTCGGGTCGTTTGAGCCTCGTGAGTGATACACGAAGGCCCGCTTCGTCAACAGATTTGGTGAGAATTGTGCCAATTTGGCAGGCACATGGGATCAAACAGGCCGATTACGCAGAGCGGCGTCGGCGTCGGAGCAACTGGATATGTGCGCGTTTGATCATGGCCGCTCTATAGACGTGAAAAGACAGCCTGAAAACCCCATTATTGCCGCAGGGTCAAAATTGCCACCGGATCATTACGCCGAGCGCCAGCGGTCGAGCTTGCCCATGCCGCGGGTGAAAGCCCAGGCAAGGATGCGGGGCATGCCTTTGGCGACAAGGGCATCGACGCAGTGAGACTGAAACTCTTCCAGCGATGCGTCGGGATGGCGGAACGCACCGTTTTCGTAACACAGCGAGCAGTAACGCGTGCTGCGCCCGCCGCCAGCTTCGGACCCGCCGCCCTGGGGGTCTTTTGACAGCGGCATGCCGCAACTTTGGCATTTGGGACCCATGGTGCTTGTCCTTGCAGAGAATAACTGTCTGACATAGGATCAAAACCATGGAGTTGAGTCAACGGTTTTGAAACATGCGGATCGGGGAACTTGCGCGGCGCAGCGGGCTGAGCCGTGACACGCTGAGGTTTTATGAACGCCAAGGGCTGATCCGGTCAGCTCCGGGGCCGGACAACACCAACAGCTATCGCGACTATCCCGAAGAAGCGCTGATCACGCTGGAGCAAGTTGCAGATGCACAGGCGGCAGGCATCAGCATTGCAGAGCTGGTCATGTTGCTGGGGCAGTTGGAAGCCGCCGATCCCGACAGCTTTGACGGCGAGGCGTTTTTGCAGGACCGGATTGACGAGGTCGAAGCACGGATCGCACGGGCAGAGCGGTTTTTGAACAGCCTCAAACAAGCCAAGGCGGCGCTGGCTGCCCCTCCGGTTTTGCGCTGAGCGCAGATTTGCGTCTTGCCAAGGCACACGTTTTGGCGCACCGCTTTCGCCCATGTTCACCCCGAAGGCGCAAAATCCTGCTGTGGCCGCAGGGCTGATCTTTGTCGCGACCGCCTTTATCGCGGCGACGACGCTGTTGGCCAAGGCGTTGGGGACGGAGACACTCGGGCCTCCCTTGCACGCGATGCAGATCAGTCACGGGCGGTTTCTGTTTGCTCTGTTTGCCATCCTGTCGGCGGTCGCAGTGCTTCGCCCCCGGCTGGGACGGCCCCATTGGGGGCTGCATGTCGGGCGAACCAGCTTTGGCTGGGCCGGGGTGACGTTGATGTTCGCGTCTGTTGCGTTCATTCCGATGGCGGATGCGACGGCGATTTCCTTTCTGAACCCTGTCTTTGGTATGGTACTGGCCATTCCGCTATTGGGGGAGCGGGTCGGCCGGTGGCGTTGGCTGGCGGCGGCCGTGGCCCTTGTGGGTGCGGTGATCCTGCTGCGCCCGACACCTGCAAGTTTTCAGCCCGCCGCCCTTCTGGCGCTGGCTGCGGCGGCGTTTATCGGGATGGAGCTGATCTTTATCAAGAAACTGTCGGGGCGCGAGGCTCCGATCCAGATTCTGCTGATCAACAACACGATGGGGCTGGTGATCGCTACGGTCGCGGTCAGCTTTGTGTTTCAAATGCCTACGCCGCAGCAATGGGTTGCACTGGTGGGGATCGGCCTGCTGATGGCCTGCGCGCAGGTTTGTTTCATCAACGGCATGGCACGGGCGGACGCGTCATTCGTGGCCCCGATCAGCTATGCCACGTTGATTTTCGCCGCGCTGTACGATTTTGCGGTGTTTGATGTGATCCCCGACCGGATCAGTCTGATTGGCGCGGTCACGATTCTGACCGGAGGGCTGATCCTGGTCTGGCGCGAGGCAGTAAACCGCCGGACCTGACAGAAAAAACCGTCCTTGCGGTTCAGGGGCGACCTTTGTGTCGCAAACCCCCATGAACGGCAAAGCAGCAGGCGCATTCTGGGCTGAGTTGATTTGCGAGTTTGTCATGCATGAACGCCGAATACCTGAATGGGTCCGCCACGCGCCTGCCGCATCAGTTCGCGATTTTGGGATTCTGGCCGGGATTGAAGCCATCGTGCGTGGCATCCTGATTTCAGTCTTTCCGCTGGCGATGTACCGGGCGCTGGGCGATGCCTCGTCCGTGTCATTCCTGTATTTCCTGATTGGCATCCTGTCCCTGCTGGTCGGGTTGATGGTGCCGTTCCTGATCCGTTTTGTACCGCGCAGATGGGCCTATTCCACCGGTTGTGTCATGTTCATCTGTGGTGCATCGCTGGCGATCGAGGGCAGCCCCGAGGCCGTGGTCGGCGCATTGGCCCTAAATACCATGGCCACGGTTGTCACTTTCATCTGCTTCAACACCTATGTGCTGGATTACATCAGCAAGATCGAACTTGGCCGGTGCGAGACCAGCCGCATGTTCTACAGCGCTTTGGGATGGACGGGCGGCCCAATGGCCGGTGTCCTGCTGATGGAGCTGTGGCACCCTGCCCCGTTTGTCATCAGTGCCGGTGCAGCGCTGGTCATGCTGGCGCAGTTCTGGCGCATGCGTCTGGGCAATGGCAAGCTGATCACCAAGGCCCGTGGTCCGGCCAACAACCCGTTGGCCTTTCTTCCCCGGTTCTTTGTTCAACCCAGATTGGTTGCCGGATATCTGTTTGCAATGATCCGGTCCTGCGGGTGGTGGATATATGTGGTCTACCTGCCCATTTTCGCCATCCAAAACGGGCTGGGAGAACAACTGGGCGGCATCCTTCTGTCGTGCACAAACGCCATGCTGCTGGCCGCCCCGTTGATCCTGCGCTGGGTCCAGACGCGGTCGCTCAGGTCTGCTGTTCGCATCGGGTTTGCCGCCGCGGGGGGCTGCTTCTTCGCAGCCGGATTGGTCGCGGGATGGCCGGTCGCCTCGGTCGCTGCGCTGGTTCTGGGGTCTGTCTGGCTGATCGTTCTGGATATCTGCGCCGGATTGCCCTTCCTAATGGCCGTGAAACCGTCTGAGCGAACCGAGATGTCGGCGATTTATTCCAGTTACCGCGATGTCTCGGGCATTCTGACGCCCGGTATTGCAGCTCTGGTCTTGCTGGCGGCACCGGTGGCCGGTGTGTTCGCGGCAGGCGGGATTGCTTTGTTTGGGGCATGGGCTGTCTCGGCCCGCTTGCATCCGCGGCTGGGCGAACCCAAGCCTGCCCTGTCGCCCGATAGGCTGGCAGAGCCCGGTTAAGCCTTAAGCCGATAGCCGGTACGCAGCATCTGCCAGGTGATCAGCCCGATGGCCAGCGTGGCAAAACCACAAACCGCCATGCCCAACCACGGAGAGCTGTCGGACACGCCGATCATGCCGTAACGCAGCCCATCGATCAGGTAGAAGACCGGGTTCAGGTGGGTCAGGCGGTTCAGGACAGAAGGCAGCGCCTCGACCGAATAGAAGGTGCCCGACAGGAAGGCCAGAGGTGTGACGATGAAGTTGGTGATCGCGGCCATCTGGTCGAACTTGTTCGCAAAGATCCCGGCAAAGAGGCCCAGCGCGCCCATGAATGCGCCCCCCAGAACAACAAAGATCAGCGCAATCAACGGGTGCTGGGGCGCGATGGACAGCAAAACCAGCAAAGCAATCGAAATCACCAGCGCGATCATCAGGCCACGGGCGATGCCACCGGCAAGATACCCCAGCAGGATCTCGAGCGGGGACAGCGGCGGCATCAGCGTGTCGACGATATTGCCCTGCACCTTTGCAATCACCATCGAAGAGGAGGTATTGGCAAAGGCGTTCTGGATCACCGTCATCATCAGGATCCCCGGTGCCAGAAACACCACAAACGGCACGCCCATGACGTCAGGGCGGCTGGGCCCAATGGCGATTGTGAAGATCAGCAGGAACAGGCCAGCCGTGACCAGAGGCGCCAGAACGGTCTGGGTCCAGACCGAAAGAAAGCGCCGGATTTCGCGCTGCGCCAGCGTGTAAAGCCCCATCCAGTTGACCGCTCCAAAGCTGCGTGCGGTCTGTTCTGCGGGATTCTGCATGCTTTGCCCTCAACCTGATTCGAAGACAGCTTGTAACTCGGGCCGCAGTGTTTAGAATAGGGGGCTGAGACGAATTCCCAAGGCGGCCCGAATCCGGGGCCGCTTTCCGCTTTTGAAAGGCTGACGATGTCCTGGACAGACGAGCGCGTAGAACTGCTGAAGAAGATGTGGGGCGAAGGCCAGTCGGCCAGCCAGATCGCCAAGGAACTGGGTGGCGTGACCCGCAACGCGGTGATTGGCAAGGTCCACCGCCTCGGCCTGTCCAACCGGACAGCAGGCGCAGCCCCGGCCAAGTCCGAACCGAAAGAGAAACCGGCACCCGCGCCCAAGGCCGAAGCCAAGCCCAGACCCATGCCAAAGACAGAACCGGCGCGCCCGGCTGCTGCTGCCGAGGCGAAACCCGCCGTTCCGGCCCGCCGCCAGATCATCCCGGCCGGTCAGCCGCTGCCGCCGCAGCCCTCGGCCAACGAGATCAGCCCCGAGGCGCTGGCCAAGGTCAACGAGATCGAGAAGAAGGCCAAGAAGCTGACGCTGATGGAACTGACCGAGAAAACCTGCAAGTGGCCCGTGGGCGACCCCGCGACCGAGGATTTCTGGTTCTGCGGACTGCCGGTTGAGGCAGGCAAACCCTATTGCGAGGCGCATGTGGGCGTGGCCTTCCAACCCATGAGCTCGCGCCGCGACCGGCGGCGGTAATTGCGAACACAAGAACCTAAATCTTGTCTATGGAACGTGAAAAGGGCGCAGGCGTTTCGCCACGCCTCTTACCGGAGGCGTTGCATAGTCAAGAACGACGCAAGACGTAACGAGCTCTTACAAAGAAAACACCCTCGCTGAATGCTGCGAGGGTGTTTTAGTTCGGAGCGTCAACTTTGCGGACAATTAGGACACTGGGCCGTCAAAACTCTAGGTGAAAACTTGGTAGTGATATGATGCGCACGGTTGATGTAGGACGCGCTTGCCATCGACGCTTTCGATGACGCTTTCAAAAGTTTGCCGCATATCAGAAGCCACTGCTTCGTACTGTGAATACCTGTCAGGATCAGGTCGCACGATCTTATCCAAAAAGTACTCAAAAGTTGGGTACTCCCGGGTCAAAACATACTCATTTTTGGCCAACAAGCTGTAGCTTTGGTCTTTATCGAGTCGATTCAAAACGTTGTGGGAGTTTGTACGCACAGACGTCTCGTCTTCGACCATCCGAACTACGTCAAACATTGTTCCATACGGATAAGGTTCGACCACATGCAATCGACCGTTTTGCCTCAAAACCCGGCGAACTTCATCGAAGGCGGCTTCGTGCAGATTGGCTGGCACGTGATGTAGAGAAAAGAAGAAACAGGCCAACTGCTGTGAGTTTGTTTCCAAAGGCAAGTTTTCTGCCGTTCCTAGTCGAACATCAACGTCGGGTGGCAAGTTTGATTTCGCATTCGATACTTTGGCGGGGTCAACTTCGATGGCGGTTACATGTGCACCCTCCGCATGAAGTTGCTTTGAGTACACGCCATCCCCCGCTCCGATATCAACAACTGGGCGACCCTTCATCGAATACATGGACCGCAGCAGCGCAATGTGTGCCATGTGGATAACCTCCAATGCGACGGCGCGCACAACATTTCCAAACTAGCACAGAAACATAGTAAAGTCCGAATGGGTTCGAACCGGGCATTCTCTGTTAATCTCATGGGGGTCCGCTGAGCGGAGATACTGTTGAAAAACTCTGCTTGAGCGATGCTTTGGCTGCTGATTCAATTCTCTTGAGTTGCAGGAGAGTTGCTG
>NZ_JBXWQT010000019.1:0-231997 GCF_059612525.1 Ruegeria sp. SAZD013
ATCGTATTCTTTGGAAGAACACTAACGGTTCCTACGGAGAATGGATCACCGACAGTAACGGCGCTTATATCAGCAGCGGCGACACCGCGAACGTGGTTGATCTTGAGACAGTCTATAACACGGACCTGAACAACGACGGTACAATTGGCCACAAGACAACGACAATCGAAACAAACGGCTCCAACACACTTGGCTCGTCTACCCGCGGCGTCTATGTCATCGACGCCGCCATCAACCTAACTCGCAACGGAGCAAACGCCGGGCCTAACAGCTATCCCGGATGGCAAGCCATACATGCCGAGGCGGACGGCAGCGGTTATCGTATTCTTTGGAAGAACACTAACGGTTCCTACGGAGAATGGATCACCGACAGTAACGGCGCTTATATCAGCAGCAGCATTGTTCCCAATGTCATAGATGTCGAAGCCTTTTATGGTTACGACATCAACGGTAGCGGCACCGTCGGATATGCACTTCCAAAGCTGGCCGCGCCCTCGTCTATCGACCCGAAAATGGTATCTGAAGACGGGGTTTTGGACCCGACTGATTGGGACGAGACTAACGATCTGTTGAGTTTTGTGTCTGAAATGACCGCCGGAGAAGATGTTGAGGACACCTATACACTGGTCGAAATGTTCAATGGTCGAAGCCCAGAATTTCCCGGTGCCGCCAATCAAGACGATATCAAATGGCTTGATATTCCGAAGTACGAAGTTGAGGAGGATATCGAACCTCGGCTTGCAGCTCTACATGAGGAGGATGGCTTCCTTCTTTAATTGGTTGTAGTCCTCACGGTGTAAGTCTTTCAGAAAAATACGGATCTTCTCTTCTGCTGAATACTGTTTGCGCGTCGTGCTTCGGATGTCCTTGACGATCTTTTCGCCATGGCTCGTGCGTGTTCCGGGTTTCTGTCTCATCTCCACTCCTTGGTGGTTACGATGGGCCAGAAGCCCTCTCTTATCAAATCACCCTAAACTGTCCCATTGGCGCTGACGTTAGACACGCTCGAAGATCGTTGCGTCGCGCTTTGGACAGAGACACCACACAAAGCCTTACCGGGGTCCACCGCTGACGTTTTGGGAAGCCGAGAAGCCCATGCTGATGGCACTTCCGCCAGCCTTTGATGGCTTCATCGAGCACAGCAAGCGTGTGTCCCCGACATGTCTGATTACCTTCGAACGCAATCGCTACAGCGTGCCCGCCAGCTTTGCGAACCGCCGTATCAGCCTGCATGTCTACCCTGATCGGCTGGTTGTCGTCGCTGAGGGGCAAACGGTTTGCGAGCATGCGCGGATCATCGAACGGTCTCATCGCAAGCCCGGCAAGGTCATCTATGACTGGCGCCACTATCTCGCTGTTATCCAACGCAAACCGGGCGCGCTTCGGAATGGTGCTCCGTTCGCGGAGATGCCAAGCGCCTTCCGTCAATTGCAGGATCATATGCTGCGCAAAGAGGGCGGAGACCGAGAGATGGTCGATGTCCTGTCATTGGTTCTTCAGCATAATGAGGAAGATGTCCTGTGCGCGGTAGAACTGGCGCTGGAAGCGGGTGTGCCGACCAAAACGCATATTCTGAACCTGCTGCACCGATTGATCGACCGTAAGCCGACAGATCACCCCGAAGTCGATCCGCCGGACGCACTGGCATTGCAAACAACGCCAGAGGCCAACGTCGATCGCTATGATGGGTTGAGACAGGCTGGGGAGAAGCGCCATGCGTCATGACCCAGCAGGAGCCTCTATCGTCATCATGCTGCGCAGCCTCAAGCTCTATGGTATGGCAAATGCCGTCGACGACCTGATCGCCCAGGGCCCGCCAGCGTTCGAAGCTGCCACGCCAATGCTGTCACAGCTGCTCAAGGCCGAGATCGCCGAACGAGAGGTGCGGTCTATCGCCTACCACACAAAGGTCGCCCGCTTTCCAGCATACAAAGACCTGACGGGCTTCGACTTTGCATCGAGTGAAATCAACGAAGCAACAGTGCGGCAGCTGCACCGCTGCGAGTTTATCGAAGCAGCAGAGAATGTCGTGCTGATCGGTGGACCTGGCACGGGCAAAAGCCACACAGCCACTGCAATTGGCGTCCAAGCGATTGAGCAACACAGGCGCAAGGTCCGCTTCTTCTCGACCGTGGAATTGGTCAATGCGCTGGAACAAGAAAAAGCACTCGGCAAAGCAGGGAAGATGGCTGAGATGCTGACCATGGTCGACTTGGTCATCTTGGACGAGCTTGGCTATCTGCCCTTCAGCTCATCCGGAGGCGTACTGCTCTTTCATCTGCTTAGCAAACTCTATGAGCGCACCAGCGTGATCATCACCACCAACCTCAGCTTCTCGGAATGGGCGCAGGTCTTCGGGGATGCAAAGATGACCACGGCTCTCTTGGATCGGCTTACCCACCGCTGCCACATCCTCGAAACTGGCAACGACAGCTACCGCTTCAAGGCCAGCTCAGAGGCTGCAAAGAAAACAGGAAAGGAGACCAAAACATTGACCGCGTCATAGACCACGGCGCATAACTGAGGGTTGGTCAAATCTCGGTGACAATTTATGGGCATACCGGGTCAGTTCTCAGTGACAATCAACACCAGATCCTCAAACCACAAAACCGCTCGGCTGTCCCAAAGTATCTGACGACGGACAATGTGGGAGATAAATTTTATATCTTCGCGCCCGAGAAACAGAGTTCGCCCAACGCACTAGACGAATGGATACGGTAAGAGATTTCGTGACTTCGCGGCAACCACCGATGTCTCTTTGGCAATCGTATTGATGAGCCTGAGTATGCCGAATTTTGCCAGTGATCAGAGACTCCCGCCACTCACCACCTCAGCGCAGGATTCCGCCCCTATCCGCAACTGACCCCACAGCTGTAAGTCTGTCGGTCAAGTCGAGTGGGAAACCTTGCAATGGGTCAGTTAATACAACTCTGAGCTGCGCCACGGCGCAATCGGTCACAGGCCGCAGGAAATGGAGGATGCCTTCTATGCAAGCATGAATGCCCTTGATGAAGTCGCATAAGCTTTGAACAAAAAACTCTCCGGTAAACCCGGGGCGGTTCATTGCGCTTTTGAAGCCGCTGGCGGCGGTTGCCAATCACAGATACGTTTTATAAGCCTGTGATCTGGAACGAGGCGCAACTGGGGAGCTGACTGGATGCCACCGAGCAAGGTTATACGCGAGTTGCGCAGGCTGCTTTTCCAGATTGGCGGGCTGCCAAAGGCGATGCTTTACGACCCTTTTCGGCGGCTCTATTACAACTGTGTAGAACGTAAGCAGATCTCCCGGTTTGACGGGGCGGCGCCGCTAAATGAAAAAATCGCGATCTACCTGATTTTTCCCGGGCACGGCCTGCTCGCGTCGCATCTCGAGGCGATCAAATACATCGCCGCGGCGGGCTACGCACCGCTAGTTGTGTCGAACCTTCCGCTTAATGAGACAGACCGGGGCTGTGTCACAGAACAGGCCTGGAGATATCTCGAACGCCCCAATTTCGGCTATGATTTCGGCGGTTACCGTGATGCGATACTTGAGATCGAGGACCATTTGGACGACCTGCAAAGATTACTTATCCTCAATGATAGTGTTTGGTTTCCTCTGCCCGGCGCCTGTGACTGGATTGCAGAGGCCGAAACCAGCGGGCTGGATTTTGCCGCCGCCTGTTCACATGCCACGATCTACCAGATGAAACGGCGCAGGCCGCGTGGCGGTGACATGCCCGAGTATCAAACGTTGGAATGGGCCTATCAGCATACTGGTAACCGGAGGTTTCATTACGCGTCCTTTGCCCAATCGCTTGGTCCCAATGTGCTCCGTCATCCCGGGTTTGTGCGGTTCTGGAAGCGGTTGCGGCTGAGCAATTCGAAGTCTCGAACCGTCCGGCGCGGTGAGATCGGGTTTACCCGTTGGGTTCTGAGCACGGGGCTCAGCCATGGCGAGGCGTTGAACACAGCAGACCTGCCACAGCAGCTAGCCCGGCTTGGCACGGCTGAGCTCCGGCATATTGCAGAGACCTTGATCTCCTTCGGCCACCGTCACACGGCCGAGGTCGTGGCCTCCGCGCTGCAGGACAAAGCGCTCGACCGTGAAGCCCTGATCCAGTTGATCCTGTTTGTCGTGGCCCGCCAGGGGATCAGCTATGCAGTGCCGAATTTCACGGTTCCGCGCGGCTTTACCTTTCTGAAAAAATCACCGATTTGGGAAGATCACCGCACGTCGGACATTACGCTGGATGTGATCCGCACGTTACAAGGAGAGTTTGCCCAGTCGCTTTTCAACGAAGCCGTGGCGCTTCGTCCATTCCCTGAAACCACGCGCGCCCCGCACTAGGCGGCATCGTCTGGGGTGTTCAGAAATTCTGCAAGGGTCTCCCCCCGAACCGCGCGTCCAAGCAACGCGATAAGCTCCGATCGATTGAGTGTAAGCCAGCTCTCTTCCGCCCATCGTGGCGTGCGCCACATCGCCTGACGCAGTTCCCAGGAGTCGCGCACAGGGGCGGAGATAACCTCTGCAGGATTTATGTCCGCAGTTAGGGCCTCCAAACTTATGCTGTCCGCCCCAACAAGCACAGCCTCATAGGCCATTGGAAAGAAGGTCTCCGGGTTCTGTTTGAAATTGCCCGCGCGAAACGCGGGAAAAGCGATATAGAGCGGCGCGTACCCGAGGGCTGTCATGGCCTCCAGCACTTTCAGACTGCCGGACTCTTCGTTACATTCAGCCCAGATCACGGGCTTGCGCGCCTTCAGGTAATCGAAGTCACTGCGCAACGCGTTGAATTCCCACCCCTCGACATCGAGCTTCAGGCAATCGTAATCCCCATAGGTTTCCCGGATACGCCACAAGGGTAACGCCGTGACTTTTTTTTCAGATGTGACCGCGTCCTCGGGTGCGGCCACATAGGTAAGTGCGCCTTGGTTGCCATCCGTATCCCCGGCCTGAACAAGGGTTTCTTCCGTGAGGCCGATGGCATGGGAGGCGACATCCCACTCGCAGGGGCTGTTTTCCATAAGTGTGGTGCGCAAATACGGCTCCAGCGCCCGGCTGGGTTCGACTGCCAGAAGATGTGCCGGAAGCTGGTCCCAACTGGCCGCCATTTGCACGGCACCAAGCCCAAAGGTTCCCAGAAAGGCCCCACCGTCAACGACCCGGTCATTCTTGCGGATGAGCCTTGCAAAGAGCCGTTGCTCGATCGGGGCCCATTCCCCAAAAGCATGAAGCGCACTGACGATTAGATCGTCTGGCCAGTTGGGAACGGAGATCGTTCCATAAAGCGTGTCGATTCGAGCCATTTAGTACACACTGACACGGCTTAACGTCTTGGGGTTCCGCATGTGATCCTCTTGCCGTGTGGTGTTTTATAGTGAGTAGCATAATGATCAGGGGATACCAGCCCGAACTTGTGTTAAGAATAGCCACTGCTTTGCAGAACCGCCTACGCGGGGTTTATAGGCCTACGCCAGCATGCCGAAACGCAAGTCGATTTCAGTCACAGATAACCTTCTGCGGCCAGCCAGGCTTGAAACGAGCCGGTTCCGGATACGAAAGGTTCGGGGAAGGCGTTCTGTAAATCGACCCGGTTCCGGTACAATTCCCGAACCAATTTCGGTATTTTCGTACCATCGCTGAACTGACCATAGTGCCACCAACGGTCTGGAATGTCCGGATCCGTGTAGTTCTTGATTTTCTGGCGGTACCACCACCAAAGCTCGAAGATTTCGCTGTTCTCCCCGGCATAGCGACGGGTCATCGCATCCCCAATCGGACCAAGCTTGGTGAAGTGATAAAAGCGGAGTGGATGGCCATTGATCAACGCCAACCCCTCCTCATTGAATTTCATGGTGCGGCGGCTCAGGTTCCAGCTTGCGACATTGTAGCCGGGATCACGCAAAACGCGCACATCGTCGAAGAAGCAAGGTACAAGATTGCACCATTTCTGATCCACGAATACACCAATATCGAGCCGGTCGTGGCACCAATCGTCGAGACGCGCGGCCCACCAATCGGCAAAGCGCCGGGCTTCGGGACAGTTCTGCACCGCAACGAAGCCAAGATTGAACACACCGTAATCCAGCGAGGTGATCTCGTTGTCGATGAGTGCTTGGGTGTCCAGTTGATCGTCGGGATCGAGCTGGTGGGGGGTCAAAACGATAGAGGCAGTCTCAAGGATTTCGGACACTGGGGTGACCGGGTTAAACAGTGCGATATCGGGATCGAAGTAGAACACCTGCGTGCATTCGGGCTGATCCATGATGTGCTGCAAGGCCCGGCCTTTAACCGCCGTACAGGCCTCGACAATATCGTGTCGGAACAGCCAACTATTAGTTGTCTCGCCGTAAAGGTCTTCCGCGGTCACAACATGGTCAAAGTCTTCCTTACTCCAGTCGAGCTCGAAATCCGGTGGTGTCTTGTCGGTCAGAACCGCCCACAATATCCAATCGGGGTGATGTTTGCGCAGGCTGGCTGAGAGCACGCGCGCGCGGTTGAGATAGCTGTAAGAAAAACTTGTATAAGCGTGAACGGGCATATCAGGTTTTCCCCCAAAAGACGCTCAGCGAAAGCTGGCTGTTTGATGAGACGACCTCGGAGGCAGCGCGTTCGGCGCGGACTTGAGCTACCAGTGTGTCTACGGCGTCCGAGGACAAGAAGCGCATCAGGTCATTTACGTCTTTCAACACAACGCCGCGGCCCATAGCCTCAACAGTGGCCGCGACATTTCCCGAAACACTGTTGGTGATCAGCGCCGCCCCGCCTTGATAGGCTTCGTAAGCGGTCAAAGCGAAGGTTTCCGGCCATTGCGGCCAATGCAGCACAATATCTAACTTCTCAGCGGCAACGGCCTCAACCATCGCATTGGGCTGCTTTGGCGTGATCTGGATCGGCACGTTGCGAACTTTCGACTTCAGGTTTGATTTGAAGAAGGAGACGAATTCGAACCTGTCGCGCAGAGCCTTGTCATGGGCCAGTTCTTCGAAAACCGGCCAGCCCTTGTGCCGCACGGGAGTGCCGAGAAAACCAATGCGAATGCGGGCGGACGGCGTTTCTGACACAGGCGCTGTCCGGTCTTGCCAGGACAGGGTGAGGTGCGGAACAGACAGGGTCTTTGCTGCTGGGAGGCCTGCCCGGGCCAGCCACAGATTGTGTGTGAACTCAGACGGTGCCAACACGGTGGGGGACAATGCCTCAAAGAGGTGTTTCATGCGTGGCAGATGGTGCACCCGCTCCTCGCCATAGGCACAGACCTCGCAGGCATTGGAGGTCACATCCGGCGCGCCGCAATAGCTCAGATCGTTGCGCAGCAGCTTATAGCCAGGGCAAATTGTGAAATAGTCATGCAGCCAAAGCACTATATTTTCAGACACGATATGTGTGCCGAGCTGTGCGATCTGTTCGGGGTTGTGCCCGAGCAAATGGTGTATGGTGAGCGACAATTTCGTGCCCTCGTGCCGCAATGAACTAATTGCCGCGATCAGATCCGACATAAGGCAGGTACCGACGGTTTGTCCATTGATCATGAGTACAACGGCGATATCGGTGTTCTCGGCACTTGCAAGGCAGGGCAAGGGTTGCGCGGGGTGGATGTTGAGAAAATGGCCGCCCGCCTTGTTGACGAGATCTTGTTCGCGCATCAGACAGACTTGCACACCGCCTGGGACTTCCGTGTAGTTGTCATGGCTAACGGACAGAACGGCCCATGTACCGTGGATTTGGTCCAGTTTCTGGATGACTTCGTCTTGGGGCAGAAGCTGTGGCGATTTGCCGGCCCGCTTCCAACCCTCGGCTTGTTCGGATACCGGATGAAGCTGGTTCAGCACGTCGATCTGAGGCAGCGTGGTCTCAGCCTTTGTTTGAAAGGGCGACAAAGGCGCAGCTGCACGGGTGAGCCAAGGTCCAAAGACGGGGCGTACCATTCCATTTTTTTTGTAGACTACACGCTGAAGACCCCGTCTTGGGGTTTTATTGCGACGAAAAACGACGAGCCTTACCAGAGACCGAGGCTTCCAGTCTTCACGAAAAAATACCTTATTCCAGTTCAAATTTTGGATCCTCAGAGATTGGCAGCTAGCGAAACACGTGAGTTACCGACAAGTTTCTCGGCTATGGAGGGGCTACCATTGACGGTTGAAACCTTCAATCATATTTATTGCCTCAGGGCGAAAGCTTCCCTGACAGGGGTTTGCTTTCAGTTCCCTTCCGGCTTTGGAGCCTTTGCTTTTGTTATAACCGAGTAGAAGTTGTTCAAGGACAGCATCAAAACCTCGCGGAGAATTCGGTCTCGATTCAGGGGTTCTTCAATAAACAACACAGGAACGGGTTTCTATAGCTTGTTGCGCGAACTGAATCGTGCCCGCCTCAAAGTGAGAAAGCGGAGGCTTGCTGAGAAAGGTAAATCTTCCTAAAGGTCAGACGACCGGGAGATTCCTCCAGTCTTATCAAATTCCGAGATGTAAATGAACGGACAAGCATTGAAACCGCGTGTTACAATTATCAGTGTAACCTATAACAGCGCCAGCACTCTTCCTCAGATGCTGGCGTCGGTTCCCGATGGTGTTCCGATAGTGTTGGTCGACAATGGTTCGGGCGATTTAGAAGAGCTAAAGCGGCTTGCACAACTCAAGAACGCCAAACTCATTCTAAACGACCAGAACATGGGTTTTGGAGTAGGGTGTAACCAGGGTGCAGCCGGGGTAGAGACGGAATACTTGCTGTTTTTGAATCCGGACGCGCGCTTAACGAGCGGCAGCTTGGAGAAGATGCTGGCCGGTGCAGACCGTCACAAAACTGCTTCAGCGTTCAACCCCGCATTTACTCAAAAGTCTGGCAAAGGATTGCTGAAACGATCCAGTGTCTTGCTACCACGTAATAAGTGGTTGCGCGGGATTGAAACCGATACTGATTTACAGGTTCCGATATTGTCTGGCGCAGCGTTGCTTGTGCGCCAGTCGGCGTTCGAGAAGGTCGGTGGATTCGATGCAAATATCTTCTTGTACCACGAAGATGACGACATCTGTCTGCGTTTGAATGAACAAGTGGGGCCCTTGATATTCCTTCCCGACGCGGAAGTAACCCATATTGGTGGAGAATCTTCTCCCAAAAACCCAAAGATAGCTGCGATCAAAGCCTGGCACATGGGTCGCTCACGTGTTTACGCGGCACGCAAACACAAACGCCCGGCTCCTTTTTTGAATGCATTGATAAGTGCTTTACTGCAGGTGGCTTCACCTCTGGTTTTGTTTTCAAAACGAAAACGCGCCAAACAGGTGGCTTTTCTACGAGCTGTATGGTCAACGCGGAACTTGTCTTCATCGACTTCGGGCAAACAGCACGAGTAAAAACGCACGGCTTTTTTCAAGCTTTCCGGCCCCCAACGGACCTCTGACATTGGGGTTTGACTGTTTTGCTAACAACCGGCCTGAGTCTGCAAAAAACAGTCGGCGTGGTATTTCTCTAAATCCACACATTTATCTTGAATACGAGGTAATGTAAGATTTTTTTGTTGTACTTGGGTGGTTTTGTGGGATTACTGTGGAAACTTGTGGTGGAATTTGAGGACCCCGATGCAGCAAGACTCACTTCAGACAAAAAGTGAGTGCCAAAGGCTTTTGTTTGGGCTTTACCCAGACCAACGCCGACAAGGGGCTTTCTAACTTATCGCCTCCAATACCCGCGCTTCATCGCTAAACAGGATAGAATCGAATGCTGAATCCAAGGACCTCACAGACCGACGAAAGCGCCGACCTGCTGTCTCATGCGGTAAAGATAGCTGACCTGGCCAGCAAAGCAGCGCGGGGGTATTTTCGTGGCGCGCTGGGGGTCGAGTTCAAATCGGATGAAAGCCCGGTGACACAGGCCGACAAGGGTGTTGAATCCCAGGTTCGCGCCTATCTTGAACAGTATTTCCCCGATCACGGCGTCTTTGGAGAAGAACATGGGTTCGAAGGGCAGGAATGCCGCGAGGTTTGGATCATCGACCCGATCGATGGAACCCGGTCATTCCTGTCAGGTCATCCGCTGTTTGGGTTTCTGTTGGGGCATCTGGTTGACGGCAAACCCGATATCGGCGTGATCGGCATGCCGGCGATAAATGAAGTGTTTACCGGCGTTTTTGGCCAGGGCGCCACGTTGAATGGTCATGCGATCACGACTTCGGCCCAAACGCGGCTGGATCAGTCCATTCTTTTTGTAAACGAAGGGGACAAGATCTATCGCGATCATCCGGCGTTATTCGACAGGCTGATGCAATCTGGACAGACCAGACGGTTCGCCTATGATTGCTACCCCCATGCCCTGCTGGCGGCGGGTCATGTGGATGCTGTGATCGACTATGATCTACAGCCCTATGATTACCTGCCAGTGCTGGCCGTGGTTGAAGCTGCGGGTGGGGTGATGACAGATTGGCAGGGTCAGCCGCTTGACTTGAATTCTGACGGCCGGGTGATTTCAGCGGCTACACCCGAGCTGCACGGGGAAATGTTGGACTTGGTGAACGGGTAGGATCATGGCGATAGTAAGCTTTCTCATCAGCCTGGCCGGAGCCACGATGCTGCTGCTTTACGCAGTGCGGATGGTCCGCACTGGGATCGAGCGCAGCTATGGGGCTTCGTTCCAGCGCCTCATGACGGGCCAAAGCCATTACGCGCAGGCGTCAATGGTCGGCATTGTGATGGCGGTGGTTCTGCAAAGCTCGGCAGCGGTTGCCCTTTTGACATCGGGTTTTGCTGCTGGGGGGTTCCTGACCTTTCCCACCGGCCTTGCAATCGTGCTGGGCGCTGATCTCGGTTCGGCGCTGATTATTCAGGTGTTGTCATTCCAGCTGGGTTGGCTGATACCTTTGCTTCTGGCGGTTGGCGGGTATCTGTTTGTCAAGACCGAGGCCAAGAGGCCCCGGCAATTGGGGCGCATCCTGATGGGGATTGCGTTCATCTTGATTTCATTGCGCTTTTTGCGCGAAGCCATGGACCCGATCCGGGACAGTGCCTTTCTGCCTGCCGTCGCCGAGTATCTGGCACGCGACTATATTACAGCGTTTCTGGTCGGCGGCGCGCTGGCCTTTGTCATGCATTCCTCGGTCGCGGCAATCCTGATGTGTGTGACGCTGGTCCAGATTGGCGCGATTCCGTTTGCCGCCGGGCTGTCGCTGGTATTGGGGGCCAATTTCGGTTCAGCCTTCATACCTGTTTGGTTGAGCCGGGGGATGGAGATGCCTGCCAGGCGCATACCTTTTGCCAACCTGGCCTTGCGCGGCAGCTGGGCGATAGTCACCCTTTTCGCGGCGACTGCGGCACTGCGTGCCGGTGTTCTGGGGGATTTGCAGGGCGGTCAGATGCTAGTCAATGCGCATCTAGCGTTCAATGCTTCGTTGCTGGTGCTGGCGCTGCCGTTCTGCGGGCGTTTGCGCACGCCGTTCGAGCAGTTTTTTCCGGACCCGAAATCTGCGAACGCGCTGGCCCAGGCAGGTCGCCCGGCCAGCGCGCTGGATGTGCGCACCGCCGGCAGCCCCTCCCAGGCGCTGTCCAGCCTCAAGCGTGAACTGCTGCGGATGAGCGATCTGGTCGAGTCGATGTTCCGCCCGTCACTGGAATTGTACCGCAGCGGCGACAAGGACCAGATACGCGCCGTAAGGGACATGGACGAAGATGTGAACGACTGCCTGTCGGGTATTCGAAAATTCGTGGCCGCCATTCCCGAGGAGACATTCGGAAAGCAGAACGCAAAAGTGGCACGCGACCTGATGGAATACGCAATCCGTCTGGAAACTGCGGGCGACGTTGTTGCCAAGCGGTTGACCGTTCTGGCGGGCGACATGCGGAAGAAAGGTGCTTCATTTTCAAAAGACGGCTGGTCGGAACTGGTTGAGATGCACGAAGGCATCCTCGCCAACCTCAAACTGGCCTCAAACGTTCTGATCTCGGACGATCTGGAAAGCGCCCGTCTGCTGAGCCTTGAGAAAACCGAAATCAAACGGGCCGAGCGTGACAGCCGCAAACGCCACCTCAAACGCTTGCAGCACGGCAGTACGGAAAGCTTTGAGACCAGCGATATCCACCTGGAAACCCTGCGCGCGTTCCGGGAATTCAACAGCCACATCGCTGCGGTGGCCTATCCGATCCTGTATCGAAACGGGCAATTGCTGGAAACACGCCTGATCGAAGAAATGCCGCGCAAAGAGCAGGGCGAGGACACAGAGGTCTAGGCTATCGGTACCGGCAAAGGTCGGTTTCGTAGGGGTACGGTCTGTTACAGATTGTACCCGCTCAGGCCGGTTTCTGCCGCTTTTGCGCGTGCCGTGCTGGACGCGGGATTAGAATAAGGTAGCGTGTCGGCACTTGTTTCCGGGGGCTATCCGTGCTGCGTTTCTTAATCTTCATTCTGTGTCCGGTCGTGCTGGCGGCCTGCGTCGACCGGACGGTATCCGAAACGGTCCCATCTGCATTGAAAATCGGAACTCCCGAAACGGTTTTTGCGGCCACCACACGTGCGCGCGAGCCCGATGGCGCGTATGGATTCCGCCGCGCAGAACGCCTGCAATTTCTGGAAACGACCGTGTCGATACCACCGGGCCGTTCACCGGGAAGCCTTAAATTTTCATACGCAAACCCTGACCCGAGAAAGCAGTTCGTACTGGCAGAGGTCGATCAGCTAAGCGGGCCGCAACAGTTGAAGGACAGGCTGAGTGGGGCTGACGAAGTCACGATTTTTGTGCATGGCTATAACTCCACTCAGACAGAGACATTGTTCCGGGCTGCTCAGCTGTCACATGATATCGGTATTCCCGGTCAAATCCTTGTCTATTCATGGCCCAGCCGCGCGACAGGCTATGGTTATGCCTATGATCTGGACAGCATGTTGTTTGCCCGTGATGGGCTGGAGGAAACCATTCGTCTTCTCAAGTCGATGGGGGTCAGGCGGGTGGCCCTTGTGGCGCATTCAATGGGCGGCGCGCTGGCTATGGAGATGATACGGCAAACCGAACTGAAACAGCCGGGCTGGGCAAAGCGAAATCTGGAAGGTGTTATTCTGATCTCTCCCGATCTGGACGTGGATGTTTTTCGGTCGCAGATGAACAGTATCGACAATCCTCCTGATCCTTTTGTCGTGATGGTGTCCAAGAAAGATAAGATCCTGAACATTTCAGGTCGGCTGAGGGGAACCGCCGATGGTGAAAGGCTGGGCAATATCGGATCGGCCGAGAAACTGTCCGAATATCCGATTGAAATCGTGGATACGACTGCCTTCAACAGCGATGCGGAATCTTCCCATTTTGTGGCCGCCACTTCTCCGGCCCTGTTGACTATCCTCCGCTCCGTGCGCCGGGTCAGCGAAACCTTTGGGCGCGATGACCGGCGCGGGATCGACATCCTCGTACCGCCAAGCCAGCGCAATCCTGTTGGCGCAACAGAGATCGTGCTGACTGAAACCGGCCAGGCCCAGGTGAGCAATCCGTGACGCGGGTTTCCCTGCACCGGTTTCTTGTGGACAACGCGACCTGGCTTGCGACCGGCGTTCTGCTGACATTTCTGTCCAGTTTCGGGCAAACCTTTTTCATCTCGGTCTTTGCTGGTGAAATCCGCTCTGAATATGGCCTCAGCCACGGCGCATGGGGTGGGCTGTACACGTTAGGCACGACCCTGTCTGCAATCGTGATGATCTGGGCTGGAGGGTTGACGGATATCTTCCGCGTACGGGTATTGGGCCCAGTTGTGTTGGCGGGACTGGCGTTGGCCGCCATTGCAATGGCGCTGAACACCTGGCTGCTGCTGTTACCACTGGTGATCTTTCTGCTGCGGTTATTTGGGCAGGGGATGAGCACGCATCTTGCCGTGGTCGCAATGGCCCGCTGGTTCACGGTTACGCGGGGCAAAGCACTTTCCATCGCGTCCACCGGCTATGCGCTTGGCGAGGCGTTGTTGCCGCTGATTTTTGTTGGCGCCATGGTCTATCTGGATTGGCGCTGGCTGTGGGTTGCCGCGGCGGGCATCACGGTACTGGGTATTCCGGTTCTGATGCGGCTGCTGCGAGAAGAGAGAACTCCACAAAGCCTCGCCAACGCGTTTTCAGCATCGGGAATGCAGGGAAAACACTGGACCCGGCGGGACGCTCTGTTCCATCCTTTGTTCTGGTTTATGGTGCCATCAGTGCTTGGGCCATCCGCATTCATCACCGCATTTTTTTTCCATCAGGTTTTTCTGGCTGATGTGAAGGGTTGGCAGCATATCCAACTGGTGGCTCTATTCCCGATCTTTACCGGAATATCTCTGTTTTCCATGTTTGTCGCAGGCTGGGCGCTGGATAAATGGGGGACCGCCCGGATCATGCCCTACTACCAGCTTCCGATCGCACTTGGGTTCGTTATTCTGGGCACAACCAATTCGATCAGCGGCGCGACCCTGGGGCTGGTCTTCCTGGCCTTGACGGTTGGAGCAAACAGCACATTGCCCAGCGCATTCTGGGCCGAATTCTACGGAACCCGGCATATCGGTGCGATCAAGGCGATGGCCGCGGCCGTCATGGTGCTGGGATCGGCCATCGGCCCGGGCCTGACCGGCGTTCTGATAGACCTTGGCGTTTCGCTGAACACACAGTTCATCTGGATTGGGGTGTTCTTCGTGCTGGTTTGCGTTCTGGTCCGAACAGGCATTTCCCGCGCCCGTCGGGATTTTTAGCGCATTCGCCTGAGATAGACGTAATAAGCACCCTCGCCGCCATGACTGATATGCGCGGGCGTGATCTGCATCACCGCCTGCGCCAACGGCGGTATGGACAGCCAATGCGGCACTTGATTGCGTAATACGCCACGCGGCGTCGGGATTGGGCCGGGTTCGTCGCGGTCCTTGCCCTTGCCGGTTACCACCAGAACCAGTCGTTTACCTTGTGCCTGCGCGCTCAGGATAAAACGGATCAACGCAGGATGGGCCGTATCAACCCGCATACCGTGAAGATCCAGCTTGCCTTCGGGCTTTAGCTTACCGCGCTTCATCCGGCCAAAAGCCTTGATATCCATCTGAACAGGCGCGGCACGCAGCGCGTCCGTCAACGATGGTTTCAGATCGTTTGGCTTCGAGTTCGGCTGAAGGTTCTGACCAAGCTCAAACACCTCAAACCGGGGTTTTGGTGTTTTTCTGGGCCTGGGTTTCGGCAGGGTGGTCGGATGGACGGTCTGAAGACAGTCCGGATGCAGACGCTCGGCCTGTTTGGTGACCTTGCGCCAAAGCTCGATCTCATCGGTTGTCAGTTTGCGCCGGGTCATCAGAATTCATCCGGCAACAGGGCATAGGCGCGCTGAATAGGCAACAACAGAACCATCCGACCCGGATCTTTCAGCCTGCCCGCAGCCTGTCCGGCTTCTTCACCGGTACCGAAAAAGATGTCCGCCCGTTGCGCACCTTTGATGGCCGCGCCTGTGTCCTGCGCGATCATTAGCCGTCGCAACGGGTTTTCACCGTCCTTTTCCACCCAGACAGGTGCGCCCAATGGTGTATAGGCGGGGTCCGCCGCAATCGAGCGCATTGTCGTGATCGACCGGTTCATCGCCCCCAAAGGTCCAAATTCAGGGGCAACGCGTGAAACTTCGCGAAAAAACACGTATGACGGGTTGTGAAACAGCAACTCGGCACCGGCCTCGGGGTTCTTGCGCACCCAGGCGCGGATCATCTGGGCGCTGACCTCATGCGCACCCAGAACCCCGCGTCGCACCAACTCGACACCGATCGACCGATAGGGGTGACCATTCGCACCACCATATCCAACCCGCAGCGCTCCGCCATCCGACAATCGAATACGCCCCGAGCCCTGAATTTGCAGAAAGAACAGCTCAACTGGGTCGTCGACCCAGGCAATCTCTAGCCCGCGGCCCTGCATCACATCGCCGGTCAGGATGTCACGACGGCTCAGCCATGGTCCTTCCGCACGGGCTTCGGGTGGCATCTTGTAGATCGGGTATTTGAAACGGTCTGTCCGGGTGCGCGCGCCGTCAAGCTCGGGTTCAAAATAGCCGGTAAACAGGCCCTCTTTGTCATCCTCGACCAGAACAGGGCGGAAGAATAACTCGAAAAAGGCGCGGGCAGCATCCGGTTCATATGTTCTGGCCACACCACACAAGGCGCGCCAATCCGGGTCATCCAGATCACCGCACGTGTTCAGAAAAACGGAAAGGGCCGCGCCGTGGTCGTCCTCCGCCCAGCCCTGCAGATCGTCAAACGACAGAATGGATCGCGTTGCCTCGGCTCCGGCAGCGCTGGCGGTGGTCATTGCGCCCACCAGTAAAAGCGACCGAAGCGTTGCAATCATGCGTCCGTGGCGACAAGCAGCCAGTTCGGATCGTCCTTGCCCATGACACGGGCAAAGGTCCAGCTGTCTTTCTGGCGCTTCACGGTATTCGGGTTGCCTTCGACGATGTCGCCTCCGCGATCGCGCACGACCGAGGTCAGCTCTCCCACGAACTTCATCGTGATTTCGGCCTGGTTTGAGTCCTTGTCGAATTTCACATCCGTCAGGGTGGTTTCCCGCACGCCGATGAATTCGGCCTCGATGGTCAGGCCCTGATCTTCACGAGCTGCCACGACCGAAACGAAAGTCTCGAACACTTCTTCCGACAGGAAAGGCTGGATTTCATCCAGATTGCCCCTTTCAAACCCCATCACGATCATCTCATACGCGCCGCGCGCGCCCTGAACGAACTCGCCGACCGAGAAGCCGGGCTCGACACGTTTCATTGCAGCCAGGGTTTGCGCCTGTTCGCTGTCTTCGGCGACATGGTCGGTAATGTCATGATCCGGGCCGCCATCGATCACCTCGAAACCGCGGCGCGATTTATGCGCTTCGGGCTGTTGCTGCACAGGCGGTTTTTCAAAGCCTTCACGCGTGCCCAATACGCTTTTGAGGCGCAGGATCAGGAAAATGGCAATTCCGGCCAGGACCAGGAGCTGGATCATAGGGTTGTCGCTCATTTCATTCTCTTTTCAACGCCGCGACTTTGTATACACGGCCTCATGCCACTATGTAGGTGACAGTGAGTGGCAAGTCCACAGCCCGGCCTAAGGGAAAGGATAACGCAAATGTATCTGTTCTTGGCATTTTTGTTGGTGCCCATAATCGAAATCGCGCTGTTTATTCAGGTTGGTGGTTTGATTGGGTTGTGGCCGACACTTGCCATCGTAGTGCTGACCGCGGTTCTGGGCACGGTTTTGGTGCGGACACAAGGTCGCATGGCGCTTGGACGGCTGCAACGGTCCTTTGCCGAATTGGACGATCCGACCGAACCCCTGGCCCATGGGGCAATGATCCTGTTGTCGGGCGCTTTGTTGCTGACACCGGGTTTTTTCACTGATGCCGTTGGTTTTGCGTTGTTAGTTCCCGGTATCCGCATCGCCGTTTTCCGGTACCTGAAATCCAAGGTTACAGTGACTCAGTTCCAGATGGGGCCGGGCCCCGGATATCAAACCCGGGGGAACCCTTTCGATCAGGGCGATATCATCGATGGGGAATTCACCGAAGTTCGGCCAAAAAAAGACTCCTCGAAGCCTTCGAAATGGGTGGAAGGCCCCCACCAGCATTGAGGTGCCGCGCCCAACTTGCTAAGCAGTGGCGAATTTCATTTTTGGAGTAGATCCATGGCCGAAGAAAACGCTGCAGAAAACACTGCGGCCCAAGCCGCCCCGCAGGTTCAGATGCGTGTTCTGGGGCAGTTCATCCGTGATATGTCCTTTGAAAACGTGATGGCGCAAAAGGGCGTTTCCGGAGACGTACAACCGGAAATCGCCGTTCAGGTGAATCTGGATGCCAAAAAACGCGCGGCGGACCATCAGTTCGAAGTTTCGATCAAGCTGAACCTGACATCCAAAGCCAAAGGCATGGATGACATCTTGTTCCTGTGTGAACTGGACTATTGCGGAATGTTCCACGTGGAAGGTGTGCCGGAAGATCAGCTGCACCCGTTCCTGATGATCGAGTGCCCGCGCATGTTGTTCCCGTTCCTGCGCCGCATCGTCAGCGATATCACCCGCGATGGCGGCTTCCCGCCGGTCAACTTGGACAATATCGATTTCGTAGCGCTCTATCGCAACGAGTTGATGCGCCGTCAGGCCGAACAGGCCCAAAAAGCCGACGCGTAAGGTTTTGACCTGCGCCTGTCCGGATCAGGCGCGGGTCCACAAGGCGTTGTCGCCCAGTTTTTCCACGAAAGCTTCATGTGCTGCGCGTTCATCCTCGGTGATCCGGGATGGCAATGGTGTGCTGCGCGGTGTAGCTCGCCAATCATCGCTGCCACCGTCCGCAGAAGATGTGGATGTCGACAGACCAAAATCCGGCTGCCGCCCACCGATCAATTCCAGGTAAACCTCGGCCAGAATTTCCGAGTCGAGCAACGCGCCGTGCAACACACGGTTCGAGTTGTCGATATTGAAGCGACGGCACAGCGCATCCAGTGACGCTGGCGAACCGGGGAACCGTTTACGGGCAATTGCCAGTGTATCCAACGCCTGCTCCATGGGGATAAGCGGGGCACCCATCCATTTCAACTCGGCATTCAGGAACTTCATGTCGAATGAGGCGTTGTGGATCACCAACCGCGCATCGCCAACAAATTCGCGAAATCCATGGCCAACCTTTGCAAAGACCGGCTTGTCTTTCAGAGTCACTTCGCCCTTTTCCGGCGGGCGCGGGGTTTCCAGCAGATCGGGACCTATACCATGCACGCCAAACGCCTCTTCCGGCATAGAGCGTTCGGGGTTGATATAGACGTGGTAGGTTTCACCGGTGGCAACGTGGTTCCACAGCTCAACGGCGCCGATTTCCACGATCCGATCTCCGCTTTCGGGATCAAACCCGGTGGTTTCGGTATCCAGTACAATCTCACGCATGTGCCATCCCCGCCCGTATCTGCCTGACCACATCCTGCACCTGCGCGCGGGCGTGGTCCAGAGTATCGGTCACGATCACAAAATCCGACCGCGCGCATTTTTCATCGTTCGGCATCTGCTTGGCGCGGATCTGCTCGAACTGCGCCTCGGTCATTGTACCCCGTTCCATAACGCGCCGCTTTTGGACTTCGGCTGGGACCGAAACGCAGGCCACTGCGTCCATTGCTGCATCAGCGCCCGTTTCAAACAAAAGCGGAATATCGAACACCAGGATGTCGCTTGTAGCGCTTTCGCGAAATTCCGCACGATCAGCAGCGACAAGTGGATGCACAATCGCCTCAATCGCTTTCAACGTGGCCGGGTCACCCGCGATAATTCGTTTCAACGCGTCTCGGCTGACCACTCCATCACGTATCGCATCGGGAAAGGCTGCCCGCATTGGTTCAACCGCTGCTCCACCAATGGCATACAGCCGATGCACCGCCGCATCCGCATCCCACAATGCGCACCCTTCTTCAACGAACATCTGCGCTGTGGTGCTTTTCCCCATACCGATTGAGCCTGTCAGGCCAAGCGCAAAACTCATGCCAGGGCCGCCGCGCGCGTATCCGCGTCTACTTCGGGGCGGACACCAAACCAGCGTTCAAATCCGGGAACAGCCTGATGTAGCAACATCCCCAGACCATCGACTGTGGTGCATCCGGCCTCCTCGGCAGTTTGAAGCAGGCGGGTTTTCAAAGGCGCATAGACCAGGTCCGTTACCACGGCACCGGGCTGCAACCCGTCCAACGGCACGCGCAGCTCTGGCTGGCCCTGCATCCCCAGTGAAGTCGTATTGACCACCAGTTCGGCGTTTTCAATGACATTTCCCGCCTGAACCCAATCGACCACGCGAATGCGTTGGCCGAACTCTTCCTTCAGATGATCCGCGCGGGCGCGCGTCCGGTTGGTCAGCAGGATTTCCGGCACCCCGGCATCAGACAAAGCCTGCAAAACGGCACGGGCAGCGCCCCCGGCACCAAACACCACCGCCGGGCCATCTTTCGCATTCCAGTCAGGTGCGCCATTGCGCAGGTTTTCCATAAACCCGTACCCGTCGGTGTTATCTGCGTGGATCGAACCATCAGTTCGGAATACCAGCGTATTTGCGGCACCAATGACCGTTGCGCGGTCGGAAACGTGATCTGCGATCTTCAGCGCAGCTTCTTTGTGCGGAACGGTCACGTTGGCCCCGACAAAGCCCGCTTTGGGCAGGGTTCGCAGCACAGTCTCCAGATCAGCAGAGGCGACGTCCATCGGGATATAATGCCCGACAAGCCCATAGGTCTTTAACCAATGCCCGTGCAGCTTGGGTGAACGCGAATGCCCGATGGGGTGCCCGATCACTCCGGCTAAAGGAACCCGGTTGTCTGTCATTGCTCGATCACCCCTTTGACAGCCAGAAAGTTGAGAAGCTCTAACAGAGGCATACCCAAAACGTTAAAATAGTCGCCGTCAATGGTGGCGAACAGGCGGACGCCTTCTTCTTCCAGCTTGTAGGCTCCGACGGCATGGCGAATGCTGTCCCAGTTCCGCGTAACATAGTCTTTCAGAAAGGCATCGGAACTGGCCCGCATCCGCAAACGCGCTTGCCCCACATGCCGCCAGATCGGCTCACCATCCTGATAGATCACAACAGCGGACAAAAGCATGTGCCGCTTGCCGCGCATATCTTTCAGTTGGGCCAACGCCTGTTCCGGGGTTTCGGGCTTTGACAGCAGCTGCCCTTCGAAATCCAGCACCTGATCGCAACCGATCACCATGGCGCCAGGGTTTTTGTCACTGACCTTACGCGCTTTGATCTCCGCCAGCGTATCCGCAATATCGCGTGGTGCGGCATCCTCTGCCAGCAACGCCCGTTTGACCGTCTCTTCATCCACGCGCGCCGTTTGAACCGCAAACGGCACACCTGCGTTCCTTAGCAGTTGCGCGCGAATAACAGATCCCGAAGCCAGAAGAATGGGGACAGACATGTGGAAAACCCCGTGTGCAAATCGATGAGAGTTCTGGGGTGTTTTGTATGGTTTTCCGGTTGACACGCAACCCCGGGAATTTTGTGGCAAAGATCCCCGAGTCGCTCAAATCTCATCCTGTCGGGACAAGGATAACTCTAACTCGTGGGATAACAGATGTATCCAGCGATACCCATCGGGTTATCCACAGACCAGATTCGCCTGGTTCAACGTAAATAACTGATTTATATATATAATTTGTACTATCAACAGAATCTCTGGGAACCTCAGATATTTTGTCCCCCTGGGGAAAACGCTAGGGTAAAAATAATAATCCACGGATATTTAGCACCCTACAAAACCATCATCCTTTTTCTTTTCTTATTTTTTTATTAGGGAGAGTTCCGAACAACGTTCGGAGCCGGCATGACAGACCTTCTTTTCACGATTTACCCGTGGGTGAAGTCATTACATATCATGGCCGTGATCTCATGGATGGCGGGCTTGTTCTATCTGCCCAGACTGTTTGTTTATCACGTCGAAAAAGCGCAGGCCGTAGAGGGCGCGCAAGACATCTTCTTTGAAATGGAAGACAAGCTGCTGCGGGTGATCATGCGCCCCGCGATGGTTGTGACCTGGTTATGCGGGCTGATCATGGTGTTCACACCGGGGATCGTCGGATGGGATTTCGCATGGCCCTGGGTTAAAGGCGCGGGCGTGATCGCGATGACCTGGTTCCACCATTGGCTTATGGCCCGAAGAAAGGATTTTCTGGCAGGCCAGAATAAGCTCACTGGGCGGCAATATCGCATGATGAACGAGGTTCCGACCATTCTGATGGTTACCATCGTTCTGGCGGTCATACTGAAGTTCTGAACGCCTGTTTGACTCCGAACGACGCTGCGCTTATGTAGATCACAACACGCCCGTCCGGGCGGCGTATTTTCCGTACTGAAATTCCACTTCAAGCCGCGTTTTCAGCGGTGAAGGTATGTATCATGTCCAATGAATCCCTGAATCTGGCCGACCTGAAAGCCAAAAGCCCCAAAGACCTTCTGGCAATGGCCGAAGAGCTGGAGATCGAAAACGCCTCGACCATGCGCAAGGGCGAGATGATGTTCCAGATTCTCCGCGAACGTGCCGATGATGGCTGGACCGTCGGCGGTGATGGCGTACTGGAAGTGCTACAGGATGGGTTCGGCTTTCTGCGCTCGCCCGAGGCAAACTATTTGCCGGGTCCTGACGATATCTATGTTTCGCCCGATATGATCCGTCTGCACTCACTGCGGACCGGGGACACGGTCGAGGGCGAGATCAAGGCGCCGGACGAGAATGAGCGTTATTTCGCGCTGACCAATGTCACCATGATCAACTTTGAAGATCCCGAGAAGGCCAAGCACAAGATCCTGTTCGACAACCTGACGCCTCTGTACCCGGATGAGCGTCTGAAGATGGAAATCGAAGATCCCACCATCAAGGATAAGTCCGCGCGCGTGATCGATCTGGTTGCGCCGATCGGTAAAGGTCAGCGTTCGCTGATCGTGGCACCGCCGCGGACTGGTAAAACCGTGATCCTGCAGAACATCGCGCATTCGATCGAACAGAACCATCCGGAGTGTTACCTGATTGTCCTGCTGATCGACGAACGCCCGGAAGAAGTGACCGACATGCAGCGCTCGGTTAAGGGTGAGGTTGTGTCGTCAACCTTCGATGAGCCCGCAACGCGTCACGTGGCCGTGTCGGAGATGGTCATTGAAAAGGCCAAGCGCCTGGTCGAACATAAACGAGATGTTGTTATTCTACTCGACTCAATCACAAGACTTGGTAGGGCTTTTAACACCGTTGTACCATCCTCGGGCAAGGTTCTGACCGGTGGTGTGGACGCAAACGCGCTGCAGCGGCCCAAGCGTTTCTTCGGCGCGGCCCGGAACATCGAAGAGGGCGGATCGCTGACCATCATCGCCACGGCGCTGATCGATACCGGCAGCCGGATGGACGAGGTGATCTTTGAAGAATTCAAAGGTACTGGTAACTCGGAAATCGTTTTGGACCGCAAGATTGCAGACAAACGCGTGTTCCCGGCGATCGACATCCTCAAATCCGGTACACGGAAAGAGGACCTGCTGGTCGACAAGGGCGATCTGGCCAAAACCTTCGTTCTGCGCCGTATCCTCAATCCGATGGGCACCACCGACGCAATCGAGTTCCTGTTGTCGAAGTTGAAACAGACGAAGACAAACGGCGAGTTCTTCGATTCAATGAACACATGACACAGGTCTTAAGCGACGCGAGGCCTACGAATGGATACGATATTCGCCTTGGCCAGCGCGCAAGGCAAAGCAGGGGTGGCGGTCATTCGCCTCTCTGGCCCCGAAGCGCATTCCGCAGCTGCATGTCTGAGCGGCGCGGAACTGCCCAAGCGGGGAATAGTCTTGCGCACCCTGCGGGATCAGGACGGATCACGTCTGGATGATGGTCTGGTTCTGACCTTTCAGGCACCGGCAAGTTTCACCGGGGAAGACGTGGCAGAACTTCAGATCCATGGCAGCACGGCCTCGGTCAATGCGGTTCTGCGCTGTTTGTCGAACACCGATGGGCTGCGGCTGGCGGACCCGGGTGAATTCACACGCCGGGCCCTTGAAAATGGCAAGATGGATCTGACACAGGTCGAAGGCCTTGCAGACCTGATTGACGCGGAAACCGAGGCACAGCGTAAGCAGGCCCAGACCATTCTTGCCGGTGAGCTTGGCACGCTGGCCGAGCGCTGGCGGCGCGATCTGATCCGCGCGGCATCGTTGCTGGAAGCCGTCATCGATTTCGCTGATGAAGACGTCCCCACCGACGTCACGCCGGAAGTCCGCGATTTGACAAGCGGTGTTCTGGCAGATCTTCGTCGAGAAGCAGATGGGGTGAAGATTGCCGAGCGTATTCGTACCGGATTTGAAGTGGCTATTGTTGGTCTTCCCAATGCAGGAAAATCAACCCTGTTGAACGCGCTTGCAGGACGTGAAGCCGCAATTACCTCGGAATTCGCAGGCACAACCCGGGATGTGATCGAGGTTCGTATGGATCTGGCTGGCTTGCCGGTGACATTGCTGGATACGGCCGGGTTGCGGGAAACCGAAGATCACGTCGAGAATCTTGGGATCGAGCTGGCTCGAAAACGGGCAGAAGCGGCAGACTTGCGTGTTTTTCTGACCGAAGTCCCGGAAGAGCTGGATGTAGCTGTGCAGGATGGCGATATCCATGTTCTGCCCAAAGCAGACCTGCGGGAAGATAAGAGTGAAGGTGTTTCAGGAAAGACAGGACAGGGGATTGATGCGCTTGTCGACCAGATTTCGTGGGCCTTGAGTGAAAGAACCACAACAAATGGTATAGCCACGCGTGAACGCCATCGCGCTGCGATGAACAAGGCATCGGCTTCACTTGTTGCTGCGATCACGGTTCTGGAATCAGGCCCGGACCTGTATGATATCGCTGCGGAGGAGTTAAGGACTGCCATACGGGCGCTTGAATCTCTGGTCGGCAGAATTGATGTCGAGACACTGTTGGATGAAATCTTCTCCAGCTTTTGTTTAGGAAAATAAGGATTGTTTCACGTGAAACATTCAAACTTTGATGTCATCGTGGTTGGGGCCGGTCATGCCGGTACGGAAGCCGCGCACGCCGCTGCCAGGATGGGTGCGAAAACCGCTTTGGTGACATTATCTGCGACCGATATCGGCGTCATGTCCTGCAACCCGGCTATCGGTGGGTTGGGGAAGGGACATCTGGTTCGAGAGATTGACGCGCTGGACGGTGTAATGGGTCGCGTCGCTGACCAGGCTGGTATTCAGTTTCGACTGTTGAACCGGCGAAAAGGTCCGGCTGTTCAGGGTCCCAGAACGCAGGCTGACCGCGCCCTTTATCGTGCGGCAATGCAAAACGAAATCAGCAACCAGGAAAACCTGTCCATTATCGTTGGGGAGGTTGTAGACTTCCTGATGGACGGACTCCGTGTCGCCGGTGTCCTGCTTGGAGATGGGTCGGAAGTGCATGCCAAAGCCGTTGTTCTGACTTCCGGAACCTTCCTGCGCGGCGTCATCCATATCGGCGACGTGTCACGGGCTGGTGGGCGGATGGGAGATCGCCCGTCGATAAAACTGGCCGAGAGGTTGGATAGCTATAACCTTCCGCTGGGACGCTTGAAAACCGGCACACCGCCGCGTCTGGATGGGCGCACTATCGACTGGTCAGGTTTGGAAAGACAGGACGGGGATGAGGACCCGACCTTGTTTTCTTTCCTGTCAACATCGGTTGTCGCGCCTCAGATTTCCTGCGGTATTACACATACCAATGCCAAGACGCACGAGATCATCGAAGCAAACCTCTCAAAATCGGCGATGTATGGGGGCCATATCGATGGCATAGGTCCAAGATATTGCCCTTCGATCGAAGATAAGATTGTTCGCTTTGCAGATAAGGACTCGCATCAGGTTTTTCTTGAGCCCGAAGGCGTCAATGATCACACGATTTATCCCAACGGTATTTCAACGTCACTGCCTCAGGACGTGCAATTGGAATACGTTCGGTCGATCAAAGGGCTTGAAAATGCGGACATTCTTCAACCGGGCTATGCGATCGAATATGATTATGTGGACCCACGTGTCTTAACCGCGTCCTTGTCGCTACCCGACGTTCCGGGACTATATCTGGCAGGGCAGATCAACGGAACCACAGGATATGAGGAAGCTGCGGCACAAGGGATGGTTGCTGGCCTTAACGCGGCGCTGGACGTACAGGGCCGCGAACCGGTCATTTTCACCAGATCAGACAGCTATATCGGCGTGATGATAGACGACCTGACGACACGTGGTGTGGCAGAGCCTTATCGAATGTTCACCTCCAGGGCCGAGTTCCGACTGTCTCTGCGTGCAGATAATGCAGATCAACGGTTGACGCCGATTGGGTTGGAACTTGGCTGTGTCGGAGAGAGGCGTCAGGCGCATTTTGAGAAGAAAATGAGCCAGCTTGATGCAGCGAAATCCAAGCTGACCGCTCGCACATACACACCCAAGGAAGTTCTTTCAGCCGGGATCAACGTCAACCAGGATGGAAACCGCCGAGATGGAATGGCGATTCTGGCATTTCCGGATACATCTTTCGAGGACTTGTTTCCCTTGATACCAGATCTACAAGATGTAGACGTGGCGATCCGGCTTCAAATCGAACGTGACGCACTTTATGCGAACTATATCGACCGGCAAAAGCGCGATGTTGAGGCTATGAAGCGGGATGAATCCTATGTTATCCCGCGTGAATTTGACTATTTTGGCCTGGACGGGCTGTCTTCTGAGATGAAGCAGAAACTGTCACAGGCCAAACCGTCGAACATAGCGCAAGCAAGCCGAGTCGAAGGCGTTACACCGGCTGCGCTCACCCTTGTCCTGGCGAAATTGCGCCGCGATCAACGAGCGCGTCAGGCATGATGGCCGATTTTTCCAAGTTTGATGGCTTGAATGTTTCACGTGAAACATTCGAACGTCTGAAAATCTATGTTGATCTGGTGAACCGCTGGAATCCCAGGATAAATCTTGTTTCACGCAATAGTCTGGAATTCATGTGGGATCGGCATATTCTGGATTCTGTCCAAGTTTTTCGATGCGCTGAAACGTTTGAAACCTGGGTGGACCTTGGCAGTGGCGGCGGGTTCCCCGGAATGGTATGCGCCATTATTGCTGCCAAGGAAGCTCCGACCGCCAGTTTCTCTCTGGTGGAAAGCGACCAGAGAAAATCGGCTTTTCTGCGTAACGTCGCCCGTGAATGTGGCGTGTCGTGTAAAGTGATTTCTAAGCGGATCGAGGTGGTTGAACCCCTGGGCGCAAACATCGTTTCGGCGCGCGCGCTGGCGGATCTGCGTACATTGTTATCATTCTGTGACAGGCATTTAGGTGAAAACGGGACCGCGCTGTTGCCCAAAGGTGCAAACTGGAAAAAAGAGCTGGATGAGGCGCGTGAGGAATGGAATTTCGATGCTGAGGCCATTACAAGTTTAACTGAACCTCAGGCCGTTATCCTTAAGATCAAAGGAGTATCACGTGGTTGATCTGTCTCGACCGTCCGGACCCCGGATAATTGCGGTTGCCAATCAGAAGGGCGGAGTAGGGAAAACAACCACAGCAATCAACCTAGCGGCAGGGTTGGCCGAAGCTGGCTGCAGGGTATTGGTGGTTGACCTCGATCCACAAGGGAATGCATCAACCGGTTTAGGGGTCGAAGATCGGGATTGGACCACTTATGATCTCATCCTGGATGACGCGCCCTTGGAGGCAGTGGTTCAGGAGACGGAGATCAAAAACCTTCTGGTTGTCCCTGCAACGGTTGACTTGAGCTCGGCAGATATCGAGCTGATTTCCAACGAAAAACGCAGCTATCTGCTGCACGATGCGCTGCGTCAGACGGCAGTGGACGCGTTTGAGCTGGATTTCATCCTGATAGATTGCCCGCCGTCACTGAACCTCTTGACCGTAAATGCGATGGTTGCCGCCCATTCTGTCCTTGTGCCGCTGCAAAGTGAGTTCTTTGCGTTGGAGGGTCTTTCGCAATTGATGTTGACGATCCGGGAGGTCCGGCAAACCGCGAATCCAGACCTGAGAATCGAAGGTGTTGTGTTAACCATGTATGACAACCGCAACAACTTGTCCCGCCAGGTCGAAAAGGATGCGCGTGACAATCTGGGTGAGATGGTTTTTAAAACAAAGATACCCAGGAATGTGCGGGTCAGCGAGGCGCCATCCTATGCGCTGCCGGTATTGCAGTATGACTCGGGATCACTTGGTGCGATGGCGTATCGGCATCTGGCCCGTGAGATCATGCATAAGAACAACAAAACCGCAGCATGAGCGGTGGTGAGGAGGCCGACATGAGCACCAGGAAAGCGAAATCCAGAGGGTTGGGCCGGGGATTGTCCGCACTCATGGCGGATGTTAATCCGGAAGCGGGCAACCGGGTATCATCTGACGCGCGCAGACCTGATCTGAAAGTTCCGATCGAAAAGCTGAAGGCAAACCCAAATCAGCCGCGACGCACGTTTCAACCCGAACAACTGGATGAGCTTGCCGCGTCGGTCCGGGAAAAAGGTATTATCCAACCCTTGATCGTACGTCCGGCGGGGGCCGGAGAATATGAAATCGTCGCTGGTGAACGCAGGTGGCGGGCGGCTCAGATGGCGCAGCTGCACGAGATCCCAGTGATCGTGCGTGAGTTTGATGATACCGAAGTACTGGAAGTTGCAATTATCGAAAACATCCAGCGTGCTGACCTGAACGCGGTGGAAGAGGCCGCCGGCTACAGGCAGTTGATGGATCGCTTTGGGCACACGCAAGAAAAGCTTGCCGAGGCATTGGGGAAAAGCCGCAGCCACATTGCGAACCTGTTGCGGCTTTTGTCTCTGCCAATAGACGTACAAACACTTGTTATTGAAGGGAAATTATCGGCCGGCCATGCGCGTGCGCTGATTACGGCGGAAAACCCCTCGGAATTGGCAAAACAGATCGTCAAGGATGGCCTGTCTGTGCGTGCAACCGAAGCGTTGGTCAAGAAACAACAGCAAGGCGACACTCCACGACCTGCTTCCAGATCCAGGAATCTGGATGCTGGAAAAGATGCTGATACGCGCGCGCTGGAAAAAGACCTGTCCGCTATTTTGGCTATGAAAGTCTTAATCAATCACAAGGCGGGAACGGAATCCGGTCAGGTTGTTCTGACATATGAAAACCTGGATCAGCTTGACGATCTTTGTGCAAAGCTCAGCCGTTAGGGCGCGTCCAGATAAATATCAGGACGCCACCCAGAACAATGATCTGAATGATCAGCACGAAGGGCGGAACGGATAGTAGCAAAGACACCCCGAAAACGGCGGCGACCGAAAAGGTTGCTGCCTTTTTTGCGGCCGGGCGTATTGCGCCCGAACTCTGCCAATCCAGTATCATTGGCCCGAAAATCCGGTGCGACAGTAGCCAGTTATGCAACCGTGAAGAGGATCGCGCAAAGAAAAACGCTGCCAGCAACAAAAACGGAACCGTTGGAAGAAGAGGCAGAACAACCCCAATCGCGGCCATCGCAACGCAAAGCAATCCCAGCCCCGCCCAAAGATACTGCATATTCAGCCCATTAATTCCCGGATTACAGCATTCAGCACGGCGCGCCCCGCTGGTGTTGCTCTGAGTCTGTTGTTTTCACGTTCAATCATATTAATGCCGACCAGATGGTCCACGGTTTCGTCAGAAAGTGGACAGCCTGACAGGGCCTCCCAGCTATCTACATCTAGTCCTTCTGAGATCCTCATGCCCATCATAAGGTATTCGTTCGCCTGATCTTCAGGCGAAAGGACGTAGCGTTTCTTTTCTCCGTCACCCTTCGTGGCGGCGTCAAGCCAACGCTGCGGGTTCAGATGGGTTTCGGTCGCGTGTCTTTCACCACCCACCGTTATTCGCCCATGAGCACCGGGACCAATGCCGACATAGTCCCCGTAACGCCAATAGACCAGATTGTGCTGCGACTCTGCACCGGGGCGGGCGTGGTTGGACACCTCATAGGCGGGCAGGCCGTGTTTCTCGCAAATCTCTTGTGTTGCAAGGTACATGTCGGCCGCACTGTCATCTTCGGGCAAGCCGCGCAGTTTTCCGACAGCATAACGATCGCCAAAAGCCGTGCCTTCTTCGATTGTCAGCTGATACAGCGACAGGTGATCCACGGCCATGGACAGAGCTTCGTTCAACTCGGCCCGCCAGGCGTCCAACGTTTGGTGTTGCCTGGCATAGATCAGGTCAAAGCTCACCCGTTCAAAACAATCACGGGCGATGTCAAAAGCAGCGCGGGCCTCGGCCAAAGTGTGAATTCGCCCCAAGCGGCGCAGGTCTTCGTCGTTGAGCGCCTGCACGCCCATCGATATCCGGTTGACGCCTGCATCACGATAGGCCGCGAACCGCCCGGCCTCGACTGATCCGGGATTTGCCTCCAGCGTGATTTCCATGGTGTTGGAGGGGTGCCAGAGCGCACGGGCCTCACCGATCACGGCGGCAACGATTTCCGGGTCCATCAAAGACGGGGTTCCACCGCCGAAAAAGATCGTGTTCAGCACCCGATCCGGGGTTTCGGCAGCCGAGCGCCGCAATTCGCTTAGATAGGCGTCAAGCCATTGTTTTTGATCAATGTTTCTGGAAACATGGCTGTTGAAGTCGCAATAGGGGCACTTGGCCTCGCAAAAAGGCCAATGCACGTAAAGGCCAAAGCCTCCGTTGCGCCAATCATCCGCCAAAGCAGCCTTTCACGAACTTCTCAACCGCGCGTCCGCGATGGCTGATCTTGTTCTTTTCCCAGCGATCCATCTCGGCAAAGGTAATGTCGTACCCTTCGGGAACAAACATCGGATCATAGCCGAATCCACCTTCGCCGCGGATGGGCCAGACAAGATGACCGGGGGCAACACCTTCAAACACTTCATCGTGCCCATCAGGCCAGGCCAGCACCAGTGTGCTGCGGAATTGCGCGGTGCGGGGGTGGGGGGCGCTCTTTGCCTCAAGCTCATTATGGGCGCGGGTCATCGCCATCAGGAAGTCGCGACCGTTGCCGGTTTCGGCCCAATCAGCGGTATAAACACCCGGCGCGCCGTCCAGCGCGTCGATTGTGATTCCAGAATCGTCTGACAGGGCGGGCAGCCCGGTGGCCTTTGCGGCGGCGTGGGCCTTGATCCGGGCGTTGCCGACAAAGGTGTCCTCGGTCTCTTCCGGTTCAGGCAGGTCCATGTCCGCCGCACCCACAACCGTCACGCCAAAAGGTTCGAGGAGATGCGCCATCTCCTCAAGCTTGCCTTTGTTGTGGGTCGCAACCAGAAGCCTGTCGCTGTCAAACTTACGGGTCATGTGGTGGCGGCTTTCTGGGCTGCGGCCAGCTCGGCAACACCTTTTTCCGCAAGATCCATCAGCTGATCCATCTGGGCACGGCTGAATACAGAACCTTCGGCGCTCATCTGGACCTCGATCAGTTTGCCTGACCCGGTCATGATAAAGTTGCCGTCGACACCGGCCTCGCTGTCTTCGGGATAGTCGAGATCCAGAACAGGCTGGCCCGCATAGATACCGCAGGACACGGCGGCGACCGGATCAACCAGCGGATCTGAAATCACGTCACCTGCCTTCATCAGTTTGTTGACGGCCAATCGCAGAGCAACCCAGCCGCCGGTGATTGAGGCACAGCGGGTGCCGCCATCGGCCTGGATCACATCGCAATCAACGGTGATCTGACGTTCGCCAAGTGCAACCCGGTCGACGCCGGCCCGCAGGGCGCGACCGATCAGGCGCTGAATTTCCACCGTACGGCCACCTTGCTTGCCCGAGGCCGCTTCACGCCGCATCCGGGTGTTGGTGGCGCGGGGCAGCATACCGTATTCGGCGGTGACCCAGCCAAGCCCCGAACCCTTAATGAAAGGGGGTACCCGATCTTCGATCGTGGCGGTGCACAGCACATGGGTATCGCCCATCTTGATCAGGCAGGAACCTTCGGCATGTTTGGTGAACCCCGTTTCGATTGAAACGGTGCGCATTTCACTTAAGTCTCTTCCAGAGGGTCGCATGGGAATCCTTTGTTTGCTGGGTTGGGGATACCGCCCCGCAGCGTTACGATGCAACCCCGATTGACCTTTCATTTGCCTGCTATTTAATGATGAACCAGCAGGGGAAAACGCATGAGTGAAGCGAGCAAAATTCTGGACGAGATGAACGACCGGTCGCGCGAGGTGTTCCGGCTGATCGTTGAAAGTTATCTGGAAAGCGGAGAGCCGGTCGGAAGCCGAACCCTGACGCGCAGCCTGTCGGAAAAGGTCAGTGCCGCAACCGTGCGCAATGTGATGCAGGACCTGGAGTTTCTGGGTCTTCTGGACAGCCCGCATATCAGCGCGGGTCGGGTACCGACGCAGCAAGGACTGCGTATGTTCGTGGACGGTTTACTTGAGGTTGGCGATCTGGGCGTCGACGACAAGCAAAAACTGGAAGAAACATTAGGCTCTAACGCGGGCGATGTTGGCGGAATGCTGGATCGGGTCGGGTCAGCTTTGTCACACCTGACGCAAGGTGCGTCGCTGGTCCTGACACCAAAGCATGAAGCAGAAATCAAGCATATCGAGTTTGTTTCCTTGGGGCATGACAAGGCTTTGGTGGTTCTGGTCTTTTCGGACGGCCATGTCGAAAATCGTCTGTTCACACCACCACCCGGCCAGACGCCCAGTTCGATGCGCGAGGCCGCGAATTTTCTGAATGCGCTGATCGAGGGGCGCACGCTTAGCGAAGTACGCCGTCAGATGCAGAAACAGATTCAGGCGCGCAAGCAGGAAATCGATGTATTGGCGCGCGAGCTGGTCGAAAGCGGGCTGGCCGCTTGGGACGGAGACGGAGCCGACTCGGCCCGTCTGATCGTGCGGGGACGGGCGAATCTGTTGAACGAACCCGGCCAGGCCGGAGAGCTGGAGCGTATTCGCAGCCTGTTTGATGATCTGGAACGCAAGCGCGACATCGCGGATTTCCTTGAATTGACGGAAAGCGGCGAGGGTGTGCGCATTTTTATTGGGTCTGAGAACAAACTTTTCTCACTTTCGGGTTCCTCTTTGGTGGTGTCTCCATATATGAACGCTGATCGAAAGATAATCGGTGCGGTCGGGGTCATCGGGCCCACGCGTCTGAATTATGGACGGATCGTGCCGATCGTGGATTATACGGCGCAACTGGTCGGCAAGCTGATATCCGACCGGAGCTAGAGGGTAAGAGATGGCAGAGCCCAAGAACGAAGATTTTCTGGACGATATCATGGCGGCAGAAGCGGAAGAGCTGGCCGAGGAGTTTGCTGAGATCAGTGACGAGGCGCTCGAGCTGGACGAGCTGCGCGCCGAGCGGGATGAGTATAAAGACAAATTCATGCGCGCGCTTGCCGATGCCGAGAACGCACGCAAACGTGGCGACAAGGCGCGCCGCGATGCCGAGCAGTATGGCGGTTCCAAGCTGGCCCGTGATATGCTGCCCGTTTACGACAACATGAAGCGCGCACTTGAGGCCGCGACTGACGAGCAGAAAGAGGTCGCCGCCGGGCTGCTGGAGGGCGTCGAACTGACCATGCGTGCCCTGAAGGATGTGTTCCAGAAACACGGGATCGAAGTGATTACGCCCCAGGTTGGCGACCGGTTTGATCCGAATGTGCACGAAGCAATGTTCGAGGCCCCGGTGCCGGGCACGCGGGCAGGGGACATCATTCAGGTGTCTGCCGAGGGTTTCATGCTGCACGACCGCCTGTTGCGTCCGGCTCAAGTCGGGGTCTCTTCAACGCCAGCAAGCTGATTGGCTTTTCACAGCCAAGCCTTCGGCGAGAGTATTTTTGAAAAGATGAAGGGCGGTCAGGATCTGGCCGCCTCTTTCAGTTTGTAGATCAGATCCAGCGCTTCGCGCGGGGTCAGTTCGTCGGGCAGGACACCCTCCAATATCTTGGTCACTGGCGAAGTTTTCGGTGCGGGCGGGGGTGGCGGCGCGGCTGCTGAGAACAGCGGCAGGTCATCAATCAGCGCTTTTTGTTTGCCGCCTTCGCGTTCGGTTTTTTCAAGCTGGTCCAGAACCATCCGGGCACGTTCGACAACAGAAGCGGGTAAACCGGCTAGTTGCGCAACCTGCACCCCATAAGACCGGTCAGCCGCGCCCTTGTGAACCTCGTGCAGGAAGATGACTTCGCCATCCCACTCTTTGACCGCTACGGTGGCGTTATCGACACCTTCGAGTTTACCGGCCAAAGCCGTAAGCTCATGATAATGCGTGGCAAACAATGCGCGACATTTGTTGGCCGCGTGCAGGTGTTCCAATGTGGCCCAGGCAATCGAGAGGCCATCATAGGTGGCGGTACCACGGCCGATTTCGTCCAGGATCACCAATGCACGGTCATCGGCCTGATTCAGGATGGCGGCGGTTTCCACCATTTCGACCATGAACGTCGACCTCCCCCGCGCCAGATCGTCCGAGGCTCCTACGCGGCTGAACAGCTGACTGATGACGCCGATATGCGCCTCTTCGGCCGGGACATAGCTGCCCATTTGGGCAAGCAGTGCGATCAGGGCGTTCTGGCGCAGAAAGGTTGATTTACCGGCCATGTTCGGACCCGTCAGTAACCATATAGCCGCACCGTCTTGGACACTCAGATCGCAATCATTGGAAATGAATGCACCGCCACTTTGCTGCCGGAGGGCGTGTTCCACAACCGGATGGCGACCACCCTGCACATTGAATGCGCGAGAGCCGTCAACCTTTGGACGGCACCAGTTTTCACCCCGCGCAAGATCAGCCAAGGCGGTCGTCAAGTCCAGTTCGGCAAGCCCGCGGGCGGCCTGATTCAATCGGGCAGCGAGGTCCAGTATCGCGCCAGAAAGCCTTTGATAGAGCCGCTTTTCAATCTCCAGCGCCAGATTTCCGGCGTTCAGGATACGAGTTTCGATCTCGGACAGTTCGACGGTTGTAAACCGCACCTGGTTGGCTGTCGTCTGGCGATGAATATAGGCTTCGCTAAAGGGTGGGTTCAGCATCTTTTCGGCATGGGTGGCCGTGGTTTCGATGAAATAGCCCAGCACGTTGTTGTGCTTGATTTTCAGCGAGGTGATGCCGGTGTGTTCGACGTATTTTCGTTGAAACCCGGCGATAACGGACCGGCCTTCGTCGCGCAGGGTGCGGGCCTCGTCCAATTCAGTATCAAAACCTGGCGCGATAAAGCCTCCGTCGCGGGTCAGAAGCGGGGGTTCGGCCACCAGCGCTTCGTCCAGCAAAGTCAGCAAGTCATCGAAACCAGCAAGGTTCTGAAGCGCGGTCGCCAGCAACACTGGCAAATCCTGATCGGTGCAGATTTCGGCAATCGTGGCCGCCTGTGTCAGCCCGTTGCGAATGGCTGTCAGGTCACGAGGTCCGCCGCGCTCGAGTGACAAACGCGACAGGGCGCGGTCCAGATCCGGGGCTTTGCGCAAGGCTTCGCGCAGATCAGACGCGATCAAGCTGTCACCAGCGGTGAAACTGACTGCGTCAAGCCGGGCATGGATCACATCCAGATTTCGAGAAGGGCTTGAAAGCCGCTGTTCCAGCAATCGCGCGCCGCCGGGGGTAACGGTCCGGTCAACGACAGAAAGAAGCGATCCTGCGCGCCCGCCAGATAGGGAACGGGTCAGCTCAAGGTTTCGACGCGTTGCAGCGTCGATCTGAACGACGCGATCCTCAGATTCTTTCAGCGGCGTTTGCAGCAGGGGCAGTTTGCCCTTTTGCGTAATCTCCAGATAGTCGATCAGCGCGCCCATCGCGGACACTTCGGCGCGGCCGAAACTGCCGAACGCGTCCAAGGCACCCACGTGAAACAGCCCGCAGATGCGCTTTTCCGCCGCCGTGCTGTCGAAACTGGCGCGCCCGACCGGCGTCAGTGAAATCCCCAGATCAAGCAGCGTTTCGTTCAGCTTTTCCTGCGTTCCATCGGCCACGATCAGTTCGGAGGGCGCAAGCCGGGCAAGCTCGGGGCTGAGCCGGACCGAGGTCAGTGGCATCACGTGAAACGCGCCCGTCGAAATATCGGCCCAGGCAAGCGCGGCGTCGTCCCGGACCTCGGCATAGGCAGCCAGAAAGTTGTGTCGGCGCGCCTCAAGCAACGCATCCTCGGTCAGTGTTCCGGGCGTGACGAGTCGCACGACATCACGTTTTACGACCGATTTAGAGCCTCTTTTCTTTGCTTCAGCCGGGCTTTCCAACTGTTCACAGACCGCAACGCGAAAGCCCTTGCGGATCAGGGTCAAAAGGTACCCTTCGGCCGAATGCACCGGCACGCCACACATCGGGATGTCTTCGTCATTGTGCTTGCCGCGCTTGGTCAGCGCGATATCCAGCGCCTCAGCAGCGTTGACGGCATCCTCGAAAAACATCTCGTAGAAATCACCCATGCGATAAAACAGCAGGGCATTCGGGTGGGCCTCTTTGATTTCGAGGTATTGCGCCATCATTGGCGTGACTGTGGACAAAAGCGGCCCCCTTTTGGCGTATTCCGGGCGCGACCTTACAAATCCCGCATCTTCTGTAAAAGCCGAAAACTCATTCTCGTTGAGGCGGGCGTTCTCCTGCGCTATGAGGCGTCAGCCCTGAAGTCATGGAAACGACATTTAAGATGCCCAAAGCGAAGATCACCAAAGAAGAGGCATTGGCCTTTCACCTGGACCCCACCCCCGGCAAGTGGGAGGTGCAGGCCACCGTCCCCATGACAACGCAGCGAGATCTGTCGCTGGCCTACAGCCCGGGTGTGGCCGTTCCCTGCGAGGCTATCGCGGAAAACCCGGAAACGGCCTATGATTATACCAACAAGGGCAACCTGGTGGCCGTAATCTCGAACGGGACGGCGGTGTTGGGCCTTGGTAACCTCGGCGCGCTGGGCTCGAAACCGGTGATGGAAGGCAAATCGGTCCTGTTCAAACGGTTCGCCGACGTGAACTCGATCGATATCGAGCTGGACACCGAAGACCCGGACGAATTCTGCCGTGCAGTGCGTCTGATGGGGCCAACCTTTGGCGGCATCAATCTGGAAGACATCAAGGCGCCCGAGTGTTTCATCATCGAACAGCGACTGAAGGAAGAGATGGACATCCCCGTCTTTCACGATGACCAGCACGGCACGGCCGTGATCTGTGCGGCGGGCCTGCTGAACGCGCTGCATATCTCGGGCAAGAAGATCGAGGACGTGAAAATCGTTCTGAATGGCGCAGGTGCCGCGGGGATTGCCTGTATCGAACTGCTCAAGGCAATGGGCGCGCGGCATGAAAACTGCATTGTCTGCGATACCAAGGGCGTGATCTATCAGGGCCGGACAGAGGGCATGAACCAGTGGAAATCGGCCCACGCGATCACAACCGACTTGCGCACATTGGAAGACGCGATGAAGGGGGCGGATGTGTTCCTGGGCGTTTCGGTGAAAGGCGCGGTCACGCAGGATATGGTTGCCAGCATGGCCGACAATCCTGTCATCTTTGCGATGGCCAACCCCGACCCCGAGATTACTCCAGAAGAAGCGCACGAGGTTCGCGTGGATGCGATCGTTGCCACCGGGCGCAGCGATTATCCAAACCAGGTGAATAACGTTCTGGGCTTCCCCTACCTGTTCCGAGGCGCGTTGGACATTCACGCCCGCGCCATCAATGATGAGATGAAGATCGCCTGCGCCCACGCACTTGCCAATCTGGCGCGCGAGGATGTGCCGGATGAGGTCGCCATGGCCTATGGCAAGTCGCTGACCTTTGGGCGTGACTATATCATCCCTACTCCGTTCGACCCGCGTTTGATCCACCGTATCCCGCCGGCCGTTGCAAGGGCGGGGATGGACACCGGTGCCGCGCGCCGTCCGATCATCGACATGGACGCGTATGAGCTGAGTCTGAAATCCCGGATGGACCCGACCGCCAGCATCCTGCGCGGTTTGAACGCCCGTGCGCGTCAGGCGCAAAGCCGCATGATTTTCGCCGAGGGCGACGATCCCCGGGTATTGCGCGCAGCGGTCATGTATCAGCGGTCAGGTTTCGGCAAGGCGCTTGTGGTGGGTCGGCCAGACGATGTTAAGGCCAAACTGGAAGCCACGGGCCTGGGCGACGCTGTACGCGAAATCGAGGTCGTGAATGCCGCCAATACCACGCATCTCGAAACCTATTCGAACTTCCTGTATCAGCGCTTGCAGCGTAAGGGATTTGACCGCAAAGATATTCACCGTCTGGCCGCACGGGACCGGCATGTGTTTTCGTCGCTGATGCTGGCCCATGGGCATGGTGATGGTCTGGTCACCGGCGCAACCCGCAAGTCTGCGCATGTGCTCGACCGGATCAACCATGTGTTTGATGCCGATGCCGCCAATGGTGCCGCCGGTGTGACAGCTTTGCTGCATAAAGGCCGGATTGTCCTGATTGGCGACACACTGGTGCATGAATGGCCTGACGAAAACGATCTGGCGAATATTGCCGAACGTTCGGCCGCAGTTGCCCGGCATATGGGGTTGGAGCCCCGCGTGGCTTTTGTCAGCTTCTCAACTTTTGGCTATCCGGTGTCAGAACGTGCTGAAAAGATGCACCGGGCCCCGGCTGTGCTGGATCGGCGCGGCGTTGACTTTGAATACGAGGGTGAAATGACGGTGGACGTTGCCCTGAACGTCGAACAGCAAACGGCCTATCCGTTCTCGCGCCTGACCGGTCCGGCGAATATCCTGATCGTTCCGGCCCGGCATTCGGCATCAATCTCGACCAAGCTGATGCAGGAAATGGGTGGAGCCACCGTGATTGGCCCGATCCTGTCAGGCATCGACAAGCCGATCCAGATCTGCTCGACCGTCTCGACCGCGAACGATATTCTGAATATGGCCATTCTGGCCTCTTGCGACATCGGATAAATCATGACGATCTGGAATCTCGGCTCGATCAACGCGGATATGGTCTATGACCTGCCGCATCTGCCTGCGCCGGGGGAAACCCTGGCCGCCCGTCGGCTGGATCGGTTTCTGGGCGGCAAGGGGGCCAACATGTCGGTGGCCGCTGCGCGTGCGGGATCACGCGTCAGCCATATAGGTGCCGTGGGGCCCGATGGGCGCTGGGCCAAGGATCGACTAACAGAATATGGTGTGGATACACGCCATATCTCTGAGGTGGATGTTCCCACGGGCCACGCCATCATTGCGGTGGATGCCGAGGGTGAAAACCTGATTATCCTGTATCCCGGCGCCAATCACGCATTGGAACCCGCCCATCTGGGGCAGGTGCTGGCCTCGGCAAACACCGGTGATCTGCTGATCTTGCAGAATGAAACCAATGCCCAGGTCGAAGCGGCGCAGCTGGGGCGCAAGCTTGGCTTGACCGTCTGTTATGCCGCAGCCCCGTTTCAGGCACAGGCCGTTCAGGGCGTTCTGCCTTTTCTGGATTTTCTGATCCTGAATGAGGTGGAGGCCGAGCAACTGCGTCAGGAAACCGGTCTGAGCATCGCCGATCTGCCTGTTCGGCATGTCATCGTTACCCTCGGCTCAAAAGGCGCGAGGTACTTGCAGCAGGGCAACGATCCGGTCGAGTTTCCCGCGCATAAGGTGCGGGCGGTGGATACCACAGGGGCAGGCGACACCTTCACCGGCTATGTGCTGGCAGGCATGGATCGCGGAATGCCAATGGAACAGGCCATATTGCAGGCAAACCGCGCCGCAGCTCTGATGGTCATGCGGCACGGAACGGCGGATGTCATTCCCGATCTGAAAGAAGTGCGTGACGCATCCTTTGACTAGGACCCTGCAAATGGCGCTTCCCCGCCCCAAAGCTGCTTGACGCGCGCGTCACGACCACAGGCTTTGCGATACGCTTTGTAGGCGTTGTGCTGACGCTTTGGTCCAAAGCGGGTAAGGACCAGTTTGTTGCCTTTGTAATAATTCTGATGATACGCCTCGGCGGGGTAAAAGGGTCCTGCGCTCAGAACCGGGGTGACAATGGTCTGCCCCAGCGCTTGCTGCGCGTCTGTTTTGGCTTGTTCCGCCAGCGCCTTTTCTCCTGTGTTAGAGACGAATATCGCGGTTCGATAGCTTTCGCCCCGGTCGCAGAACTGGCCACCGGCGTCTGTCGGGTCAACCGACCGGAAATACATGCTCAGCAACGATGCGCGAGAAACCCGCGCCGGATCGAACGTGATCTGAACCGCCTCGTAATGGCCGGTCCCCCCTTTTGAAACCTGATCATATGTCGGGTCCGCAGATGTCCCGCCGGTGTACCCCGACACCGCATCGATAACGCCGGGCACGGATTCGAAATCGGATTCCACGCACCAGAAACACCCTCCGGCCACCGTCAGCGTTTCGGTTCCTGCAGCCGGGGCAGGCAGCGCGCGCAACAGGGCAGCCAATGCAATCAGTGTAAACAGAAGGGCTGGTCTGACGGTTTCGAAATAAGCAGTCCGCATCATGTCAGGTCTCCTTTTAAGATGAGATTGACGCGGGTTCGACCGCCTTGCAATTGCCTGTCATGCAATGTCACGCGCTGGTGAGACGAGTTTATCGTCTGCGATCACCTGTATACGGCTCATTTGATGGGTGGGCGAAACCTCCGCTCATTTGCAACAGATCATGCGCGACAGGTATCCCGATGCGGAACTGCGATACACCGCGGGTGGAACCGCCAGTCTGGCTGGACTCGGACCAAAGGCCAGCTTTGCGGCAAATTCAGCCCAGCAGTTGCCCCAGCTTCATCGCAACACCCATATTGCCCGAGATCTTGAGCTTGCCCAAAGCAACGCCGGTCATCGGGTTCAGCTTTCCGGTCAGCAGCTTGGTCAGGTTTTCCTGCGAGATGCGGATTGTGCAATCCGTGTCCCGGTCCTGCGTCGATGCCTGATTGTCCGCCAGAACAATCACACCGTCCGCGCCGCAATCGAATTTGAGCGAACCGTCAAAGCTTTTGCCGTTCAGCCCTTTTTGAATTCCATCGGCGATGTCCTGAAGCATTCGGGATCCTTTCACGGTTTCCGAATGCGTAATGCGTCAGGTGCCGAACAGGCAAGGCTGACCCAACTGGAACTTCTGATCACGATGCGCCGAGGATCTGAACCGTCCGGTCACAAGGCTTACCGCCATAGAAGGCGTCCAGAACAGCACGAAACTCGGGCGGAGCATCTGCCACAGACGAAAACAATGTCATCGAAGATCGCAGCTTTTTCGCGTCAATCCCGCCCAGAATGTCGCTGGCATCGCGTCCTGCGTGCAGCAACATCAGCGAGGCCGCCTGCCTAAGCCGGTCGCGCAGTTCCGGGTGGTTCAGATAGCGTGTCGCCTCGTCCAGATCTTCAATGCCGTAGAGCTGTGCCATATGGGATTGGCCTAGCTCGGCCAGTTGCGGAAACACGAACCACATCCAGTGGCTGGTTTTCTGCCCCTGTTCAAGTTCGCGCAGGACATCGGCCCAAACCGTGTCCTGCGCCTCGATGAACATGTCGAGTTCGTCGTCGCTATCGTCTTCGTCGATCACTTGGACAGGCGCTTGTTGCGCGCAGCCAGCAGTTTCAGACGCAGCGCATTCAGTTGGATAAAGCCTGCCGCATCTTTCTGATCGTACGCACCTGCATCCTCTTCGAAGGTCACATGCGCCTCAGAGTACAGCGAATGATCCGACCAGCGACCCACGGTCGAGGCCAGACCTTTGTACAGCTTCACGCGAACGGTGCCGGTGACATGCTCTTGCGACCTGTCGATGGCGGCTTGCAGCATCTGGCGCTCGGGGCTGTACCAGAAACCGTTATAGATGAGTTCCGCATATTGCGGCATCAGCTGGTCTTTCAGATGCATCGCGCCACGGTCCATGGTGATGGATTCAATGCCACGGTGCGCTTCCAGCAGGATGGTGCCGCCGGGTGTCTCGTAGATACCGCGCGACTTCATGCCTACAAAACGGCCTTCGACCAGGTCCAGACGGCCAATACCGTGCTTGCCGCCGTATTCGTTCAGCTTGGTCAGGATCGTAGCCGGGCTCATCGCCTCGCCGTTGATGCTGACCGCGTCGCCTTTTTCAAAGCCGATCTCGATGAACTCAGGCTCGTTCGGGGCGTCCTCGGGGTGGACGGTTCGCTGATAGACATAGTCGGGCGCCATATCGGCAGGGTCTTCCAGAACCTTGCCCTCGGATGAGGTATGCAGCAGGTTCGCATCGACCGAGAACGGCGCCTCACCCCGTTTGTCCTTGGCAATCGGAATCTGGTTCTGCTCGGCAAACTCCAGCAGCTTGGTACGGCTGGTCAGATCCCATTCACGCCAGGGGGCGATCACCTTGATGTCTGGGTTCAGCGCATATGCTGCCAGTTCGAACCGGACCTGGTCATTGCCTTTGCCGGTTGCACCATGGGCGACGGCATCAGCACCAGTTTCGTCAGCGATCTCAATCAGGCGTTTCGAGATCAGCGGCCGCGCGATCGAGGTGCCCAGCAGGTACAGACCTTCATATTGCGCATTGGCACGGAACATCGGGAAGACGAAATCGCGGACGAATTCCTCGCGGATATCCTCGATATAGATGTTCTCGGGCTTGATCCCCAGCAATTCGGCCTTTTGGCGCGCGGGCTCCAGCTCCTCGCCCTGACCCAGATCGGCAGTGAAGGTCACGACCTCACAGCCATACTCGGTCTGCAGCCATTTCAGAATGATCGAGGTATCAAGGCCACCGGAATAGGCCAGAACAACTTTCTTGGGCGCGGACATCTGACTTCCCTTTATGCGTAGAACGATTGGCCCCTAGCGGGTTTTGGACGCGGGGGCAAGTTGTGAGGATTGACGCAGTACCTGAAATGGGGTGAAACGGGTGCAGAGAATAACAAGCATTGGTTGAAGGGGCGGTTTAAAATGTTGGGATGGCAGATTTTCTTGCATTCTGTGCGGATGGTATTTGGAAACATCAAGCAGGTGCTACAGATAACGGTTGGCCCTGCTCTAATTGCGACAATCATCATCGTGGGCGTGTTTTTGGCGCTTGGTATTCCGCTTGAGGCGCTTGAAGACAACACAGGCGCGTTGCCGCCAGGTGCAACCGCAGGTTCAGCCTTTGTCTTTGTGGTCGTTTTACTGGCGGTAATGTCCGTTACCATGTTCTGGATCGCGGTGTCATGGCACCGCTTCATCCTGATGGAAGAATATCCCACGGGAATACTCCCGACATTCCGCTTCGACAGGATTCAGGCCTATTTCGGTCGCTTTCTGATGTTGGGAATTTTGATGGCCATTGCATTCCTTCCGATGGGCTTTGTTATGTCAGCACTGAGTGGCGGCTCAATCGGATTCGCGCTTGTCGCTGTTTATGCCATCTTTCTGGTTGTCTGCTTTTATCGCCTTTCTATCGTCTTGCCAGCGGCAGCTATCGGGCACCCGGCGACTCTGGCAGATGTATGGAACAGCACTCAGGGTGCATCGGGGGCTATTATTGTTCTTTTGATCGTGAATTTTCTGTTCCAATTTCTGGTTCAGCTAATATTCACCGGGTTGGCGTTTATTCCTCTGTTAGGCATCTTACTGACATTGTTTTTTGGAATGCTGATCCTGCCGTTGATCAACGTCAGCATCCTGACAACCATGTATGGCGTCTTTATTGAAAAACGCCAACTCTCCTGACCCGCGTACACATATGTATTCCTTGCCCTTATCGCGCTGATGGGGCAGGGAATGCCGCATGACTGACTTCATGACTCGCGCCCGCGCCGCCGAAAAGGCGATGCGCTCTGTCTTCCCGGCAACGCCGTTGCAGCGCAATGCCCACCTGTCCGAACGTTATGGGGCGGATATCTGGCTCAAGCGCGAAGACCTGAGCCCGGTGCGCTCCTACAAGATCCGCGGTGCCTTTAACGCCATGCGCAAGCAGCAGGGGCAGGACCTGTTCGTCTGTGCCAGTGCGGGCAATCACGCGCAGGGCGTGGCCTTCATGTGCAAGCATCTGGGCGTCCGGGGCGTGATCTTCATGCCGGTCACGACGCCGCAGCAGAAGATCCAGAAAACCCGCATTTTTGGCGGGGATAACGTCGAGATTCATCTGATCGGTGACTATTTCGATGACACGCTCGCTGCCGCTCAAGCGTGGTGCGTACAGCAGGGCGGGTATTTCCTGTCGCCTTTTGACGATGCCGATGTGATCGAAGGGCAAGCCTCGCTGGCGGTTGAAATCGAAAGGCAGATGGGCGGTGCGCCCGATCACATTGTACTTCCCGTGGGCGGAGGCGGCATGTCCGCCGGCGTGGCCACTTGGTTCGGGGACCGCACCCATTGCCTGTTCGTCGAACCGGCCGGAGGGGCCTGTCTGCGCGCAGCCCTCGCAGCAGGACACCCTGTTTCGCTGGATCGAGTAGATACCTTTGTCGATGGCGCGGCGGTCGGGCGGATCGGTGAAAAGCCGTTCGAGTTGTTGAAATCACGTCACCTGTCGGATGTTCTGGTGCTGTCCGAGGACCGTATCTGCACCACCATGATTGAGATGCTGAATGTTGAAGGCATCGTGCTGGAACCTGCGGGGGCGCTGGCGATCGAGGCAGTAGGCGATATCCAAAGTTTTGTTCGCGGAAAGACCGTGGTCTGCCTGACATCCGGCGGCAATTTCGATTTCGAACGCCTTCCCGAGGTCAAGGAACGTGCGCAGCGTTATTCCGGTGTGAAAAAGTACTTCATCCTGCGCCTGCCGCAGCGACCCGGCGCCCTGAAGGAGTTCCTGAATATTCTCGGCCCCGAGGATGATATCGCGCGGTTTGAATACATGAAGAAATCGGCGCGCAATTTCGGTTCGGTTCTGATCGGGATCGAAACCCGCAAGCCCGAAAACTTTATGCGCCTGTTTGCCCATCTGGACGATGCCGGGTTCACCTATACCGACATCACCGAGGACGAGACGCTGGCACAGTTCGTGATCTAGCTCAGGTTCTTGTTCAGCTCAGCTTCAAACATGGTTTTCGAGCTGTTGAAAGCGGCCAAAAGCGCCGGCAGATCAACCTCGGCCCCTTGCCCTGCTGCGGCCTGCCGTTCCCCATCCTGGCAGAGTTTCGAGAATTGATCGAACCCCAGGCTCAACGCGCTTCCTTTCAGGAAATGCAGGTTCTGTTCCAGCTCGGCCCGGTTGGTATCGCGGCGCAGGCGGGTGATCACGTCCTGCACCTCTTCCAGAAATATCTCTACCACCTCATCGAATTCCTCGGGGCCGACTTCATCCCGCAACTGCCTGACTCTGGCCCAGTGGATCATCCTATACACCAGCTAATGAATGGTCATGGTTCTGAATAGACGCGTCCGGTAAAAAGCAGGTTAACGGGGCCACGCTTCGGCAATCGTCACTCTTCACCGGATGTTAAATCAGTCGGCGATAGGGTCGCCATAAGTAACGAAACTCATCAGAGCAGAGGGTAAATGGTGCCGGGGGCGAGTCTTGAGGAAACCAGAACTGATCTGGATTTCGGCGCGATCCGCACGGTGCTGGTGGTGGATGACAGCCGCTTGCAACGGCGCATTCTGGTGGCCTCGCTCAGGAAATGGGGGTTCGAGGTGATCGAGGCCGATACAGGCCATGCCGCTTTGGCGCTTTGTGTCGATAATCCGCCCGATCTTGTGCTGAGCGACTGGGTCATGCCGGGGATGAGCGGCCTTGAATTCTGCTGTGCCTTTCGGGCCTTGGAAACGGATCAATACAGCTATTTCATCCTTCTGACATCCAAAAGCGAAAAGCAGGAAGTCGCGCGCGGTCTGGATGCCGGGGCCGACGATTTTCTGATCAAGCCGCTTGAGGCGGACGAACTGCGCGCCCGGATTTCAGCTGGTGCGCGCATTCTGGACATGCAGCGCGAGCTCTCCCAGAAAAACCGCCTGATTGAATCCGCGCTCAAGGAACTCAGGCTTGCGCATGACGCGATCGACAAGGACCTGATGCAGGCGCGGAAAATTCAGGAATCGCTGGTTCCCGAACTGACCCGGACATTCGGCAAATCGCGGGTCAGTTTGTTGCTGAAACCTTGTGGTCATATCGGCGGTGATCTGGTGGGGATGTTCTCGCCCGGGGTGAACCGGCTTGGGTTCTACAGCATCGACGTATCCGGGCATGGTATCACCTCGGCCATGATGACGGCGCGATTGGGGGGATATCTGTCCAGCAAGCATTTCGATCAGAACGTCGCGATGGAGCGGAGGTTCGACAAGTTTTACGCACTTCTGCCACCAGAACATGTGGCTGAAACGCTCAATTCCCGGCTGATGGCCGATGAAGGTATCGAAGAGTATTTTACGATGGTCTACGCCATCGTCGACCTGCGCAACGGGCATCTGAAGATGGTGCAAGCCGGGCATCCGCATCCCCTGCTGCTGCGGCAGGGTGGCCGCGCTGAGTTTCTTGGTGACGGAGGCTTGCCCATAGGATTGATCGAAGATGCGAGCTTTCAACAAATCGAAACGCAGATGCAGCCCGGCGACAAGCTGCTTTTGTACTCGGACGGGTTTACCGAATGCCAACTGGCTGGTGGCGGTTTGTTGGACGAAGACGGTTTGCGTCAGATGGCCCAACAGAGCATCTCGGAAAGGGGCGGGTCAGAGTTTCTGGACGATATGTTCTGGCGTTTGACACAAGTGATGTCACCGAAAGACGGTATCGGAGACGACGTCTCGGCCGTCTTCTTTGAATATAACGGACCTTAAAGCGAGCCGAGGTGTATTTCGGCAAAATGCCGGTCACCGTCATTTCCCAGTAAACCGACGGCGTCGGCGGTTTCCATCCACAACGCTTCGTGAAACGCCTCGGTCGGCGGTCCTATGCGGCGTACGGGGCGGGCGCGATAGATCAGGCAGACCTTCTCGGCCCACAGGTCGTATTCCGGCATATAGGTGAAGCGTCGAAAGGCGCCAATCCGTCGGGGTGCAGCAATAATCCACCCGGTTTCTTCAAAGACTTCACGATGCAGGGCGGTAACAGGTGATTCGCCCGGATCAATACCCCCGCCGGGCAATTGCAGGTCGGGTCCGGGTTCTGTCTGGCAGGTCAGCAAAAGGTGACTTCTGCGGGGCAAAAGTGCGTAAACACCGACCCGTCGCGTGTATTTCCGCCCCGGCTCTGGGGTTTCACCGAACCGCCTGATCATGTATGGCCCCTTAAAACCTAATCTGTTCGACCTATATGGTGCCGGTATGCCAACCTGTGGCGCGTAAGGAAACCCCATGTCTCTTGGAACGAAAATCGCGTGGGACGATACCGTCCTGCCCTTTCAACTCGATGTATCGGATATGCGTGGCCGTGTGGCTCGTCTGGATGGTGTGCTGGATGGCATCCTGAAGCAGCATGACTACCCCGAACAGGTCGAGGCGCTGGTGGCCGAGATGGCCCTGCTGACCGCATTGATCGGGCAGACGGTTGCGCTGCGCTGGAAGCTGTCGTTGCAGGTGCAGTCCAAGGGGCCGGTGCGCATGATTGCGACCGACTATTACGCACCCAAGACCGAAGGCCAGCCTGCGCAGATCCGGGCCTATGCCAGCTTTGACCGTGACCGGCTCACTGATACGGCCCCCTTCGATCAGGTGGGCGAAGGGTATTTTGCCATCATGATAGATCAGGGCAAAGGCACGCAGCCCTATCAGGGCATCACTCCGCTGACCGGAGCCTCTCTCAGCGCCTGCGCCGAGGCCTATTTTGCGCAGTCCGAACAGCTGCCAACCCGGTTCTCGCTGAGCTTTGGCAAATCGACCGAGCCCGGCGTGAATGAACACTGGCGTGCCGGTGGTATCATGTTGCAGCATATGCCCAAAGCCTCGCCATTCGCCGCCTCGGGGGAAGGCAATGGCGAGATTCTGACCGCCAGCGATCTGGTCGACGGCGAAGAGGGCGAAAACTGGGGCCGGGTCAATATCCTGCTGGACACAGTCGAGGATCTTGAGTTGATCGGTCCTTCAATTGCGCCGACTGAATTGTTGGTCCGGCTATTCCACGAAGAACAGCCACGGGTCTATGATGCGCAGTCCGTGCAGTTTGGCTGCACCTGCTCCGAAGAGCGGGTGCGGCAGAGCCTGTCGATCTATTCGGCAAAGGACCTCGAAAAGATGACGACGCCCGAAGGTCAGGTCACTGCCGATTGCCAGTTCTGCGGCGCACATTACGTGCTCGATCCGTCAACAGTTGGCTTTGAAGCCGAAGACCGCAAGGGTGCTTGACCCGATTGAACAGATCCGGACGGCGCTGCGCCGTCCCGGTCACGGGTCCAGCGACTTTGACCTGAACCCGGACACTTCCCTGCCGCCCGGGCGTCGCCTGCGCCCGGCGGGGGTTCTGGTTGCAATCTCGCTTGCAGATGACACCCCTCGGGTGATTCTGACGAAACGGTCCTCGGCCCTCAAACACCACCCGGGTCAGATCGCGTTCCCCGGCGGCAAACAGGATGAAGGGGATGCAGATGTCACGGCTACGGCCCTGCGCGAAGCACAGGAAGAGATTGGTCTTCCCGCGGATCTTCCAGAAATTCTGGGTTACCTGCCGACGCATGAAACAGTCACCTCTTTCACGGTTACACCCGTGGTGGCCGTTCTTCGAAAGGGATTCCAACCTGTTCCGGAACCCGGCGAAGTCGACGAAGTCTTTTCGACCCCCCTTGCGCATCTCTTGAATCCCAAGAACTATCTGGTTGAATCTCGCCGCTGGCGTGGCCAGAAACGCAGATATTACACAGTTCCGTACGGCCCTTATTACATATGGGGCGCGACGGCCCGCATATTGCGCGGGCTTGCTGCACGGGTGAATGAATGATGCAGATTGAAGAACTTTGGGTCAGCGAACCGGCGACCCAAAAGGTATGCGCCGCCCTGACCTCATCCGGGGCGCAAGCGCTTTTTGTGGGCGGGTGCGTGCGCAATGCGCTGCTGGGCGCGCCGGTGTCGGATATCGACATTGCCACTGACGCCCGGCCTGAACAGGTTGTCGAGATGGCGCAGGCAGCGGGCCTCAAGGCCATCCCCACCGGTATCGACCATGGCACGATTACAGTGGTCAGCGCCGGTATCCCGCACGAGATCACCACTTTCCGGCGTGACGTCGAAACTGATGGCCGCCGCGCCGTCATCGCCTTTTCCGATAACGTCGAAGAAGATGCCGCGCGGCGCGACTTTACCATGAATGCGCTTTATGCACTGCCAGATGGCACCGTGTTAGACCCCCTTGGCGGGCTTCCCGACCTTCAGGCCCGGCGCGTGCGGTTCATCGGCGAGGCCCAAGATCGCATTCGCGAAGACTATTTGCGGTCACTGCGCTATTTCCGGTTTCACGCTTGGTATGGTGACCCGGATGCCGGTTTCGACCCGGACGCGCTGGCTGCCATTGGTGCCAATCTTGATGGGCTGACCTCGTTGTCGCGGGAACGCGTCGGGGCCGAACTGCTGAAACTGCTGGGCGCGCCTGATCCGGCCCCGGCCATTGCGACGATGCGCAGCACCGGCGTATTGGCGCAATTGCTGCCGGGCGCGGATGACCGGTCGCTGGCACCGCTGGTCGCTTTGGAAAATGCGGCAGGTGCCGAGCCGAACCCCCTGCGTCGTCTGGCGGCTATCGCGACGCCCGATGATGCCGCAACCCTGCGCCTGAGCCGTTCGCAACTGCAACGCCTGACCGGAATGCGGACGGAAGCGCAGTCAACCACCAGCGTGGCTGAACTGGGCTATCGGTATGGTGACGAAGGCGGTTTGAACAAAACCCTTTTGCGGTGCGCCTTCTTTGAACAACCCTGGTCCGAAAACTTCAGACAGGACCTGCACGCAGGTGCAGCCGCGCGTTTCCCGATACAGGCCAAGGACCTGATCCCCGGGTTCACCGGCCCGGCGCTGGGCCAGAAACTGGCCGAGCTTGAAAGCCTCTGGATCGCGTCGGGTTTTGAGCTGTCACGCGAAGACTTGCTTGCAAGCTGATGTTTAGTCTCAAAAGGGGATGACAACTTTTGCCCATTGTGGTTAGGTGCGCCCGTCATATGGATGGAGGAATGCGAATGTATTACGGGATCTGGTTCGGCTAAAGCCGGGACACTTGCCCCGTAAAGGGTGGTGTTCAGGCGCCATCTGTCTTCGCACGTCTTTTTCTCTGCTCAATCGGAGCACACTCCATGTTTCGCTATTTCGAAAACCTTGTTGACCCTTTTGTCGCCTATCATGAGGCTGACACGCCGCCGACCCGGCTGTGGCCGTTCCTGCTGGACTATTCGCGCCCGTTCTACCGGGTCTTTGTCTGGGCTGCGCTGATTTCCATTATCGTCGCCGGTGTCGAGATCGGGTTGATCTATTATATGGGTCGTGTCGTCGACCTGTTGGGCGGTACCCCAACCGAGGTTTGGCAGAACCACGGGACCGAGCTGCTGTTGATCGCGGCCTTTGTCCTGTTTCTGCGCCCTTTGTTGCATCTGGTCGACGTACTGATCCTGAACAACACGATCCTGCCGAACTTTGGCACTCTGATCCGATGGCGCGCCCATAAACACGTTCTGCGTCAGTCGGTTGGCTGGTTCGAAAACGATTTTGCAGGGCGAATTGCCAACCGGATCATGCAGACACCGCCCGCAGCGGGTGAGGTGATCTTTCAGGTCTTTGACGCGATTTCCTTTTCACTGGCCTACCTGGTCGGTGCGGCGATCCTGCTTTATGTAGCGGATGCGCGCCTGTTGATCCCGCTGCTGATCTGGTTTGTGTTCTACGCGATGCTGGTGCGCTGGACGGTTCACCGTGTCGGGCCGGCCTCCAAGGCGGCCTCCGATGCGCGATCAACTGTTACCGGCCGCGTCGTGGACAGCTATACCAACATTCATTCCGTCAAGATGTTCGCCCATGGCCCGCAAGAGCTGGACTATGCCCGCGAAGCAATCGAGGAAACCCGCCGGACATTCCAGATCGAGATGCGGATTTTCACCATCATGGATGCGGTTCTGGTTACCCTGAACGGGGTGCTGATCGTGGGTGTCGTGGGCTGGGCAATTGCCTTGTGGATGCAGGGTTCCGCTTCGGTCGGCGTCGTCGCGGCAGCAACCGCACTGACCCTGCGCCTGAACGCCATGACCGGATGGATCATGTGGGCGTTGACCAGCTTTTTCCGCCAGCTTGGTATCGTGGCTGAGGGGATGGAGACCATTGCCCAACCCATCGATCTGCTTGACGCGCGCGAGGCCAAACCCCTGCGGTTGACCAGGGGTGAGATCCAGATCCGCAATCTCTCGCACCATTACGGGCGCGAGGCCGGTGGGCTTGACCACATCAACCTGACCATTCAGCCCGGCGAAAAAGTCGGTCTCATTGGGCGGTCGGGTGCCGGGAAATCGACTCTGGTAAAGCTGCTTTTGCGGTTTTATGACGTCGAACGCGGTGCCATTCTGATTGATGATCAGAACATAGCGGATGTCACACAGGACAGTCTGCGCAGCCATATCGGCATGGTCCAGCAAGATAGTGCGTTGCTGCATCGCTCTGTGCGTGACAACATCCTTTACGGTCGTCCGGACGCGACCGAGGCGCAGATGATTGCCGCAGCCAAACAGGCCGAAGCGCACGCGTTCATCCTTGACCTGCAAGACCCGCAGGGGCGCACCGGGTATGATGCGCATGTGGGTGAGCGGGGCGTAAAGCTGTCTGGTGGTCAGCGGCAGCGGGTAACGCTGGCCCGGGTGATCCTGAAGGACGCGCCAATCCTCTTGCTGGACGAGGCGACATCGGCGCTGGATTCCGAGGTCGAAGCATCAATTCAGGAAACGCTCTACGGAATGATGCAGGGCAAGACCGTGATCGCAATCGCCCACCGTCTCAGCACCATTGCGCAGATGGATCGCATTCTGGTGATGGACGGGGGCCGCATCGTCGAAGAGGGCGCGCATTCTGATCTATTGGCGCAGGGTGGCCTTTACGCGCAGTTCTGGGCGCGGCAATCTGGCGGCTTCATGAACCCGGAGGCCGCTGAATGAAGATTGCCGATCTCATCTATCCGTTCAGGACCACAGAAACGCCCCCGCCGCAGACATTGGGGGCGTTCATTCGCTGGAGCCTTTCGGGCGCGTGGCCCATGCTGTTTGTCGCCGCGTTCTTTTCGGCCCTGGCTGGCGCGATGGAGGCTGGAACAGCGTGGATTCTGGGGCGTGTGATCGATGTGGCAACATCCAGCGGGCCCGAGCATTTCATGACCGCCGGGAATATGTGGATGATCTTTGGGGCGGTGGTGTTCTTCATGCTGCTGCGCCCGATCCTGTTTGGGCTGTCTTCGATTTCAAACAACTATATCGTGATGCCCAACATCACGCCTTTGGTGCTGGCCAAGCTGAACCGCTGGACGCTGGGCCAGTCTGTCACCTATTTCGACGATGATTTCGCCGGGCGCATTGCCCAGAAACAGATGCAGACGTCGAACGCCATGGCCTCGGTCGTGTCCGAAACGATCAGTGCGATTGTGTTTGCGTTGGCGTCGCTAGCGGGCTCTTTGCTTTTGTTAGGGTCTATTCATCCTTTGGTGATGCTGCCCTTTGCAGCCTGGCTGGTGGTCTATTTCCTTCTGGTGCGCTGGTACCTGCCGCGTATTCGCATACGCTCGGCTGCACGTGCAGGGGCGCGGGCGATGGTTTCGGGGCAGGTGGTCGACACGATCACCAACATCAAAACCGTCAAGCTTTTTGCGCACTCGGATTTCGAAGATCAGGCCGCGCGGCACTCGATGGTCGAGCTGCGGAAAAAATCACTGGCGTTCGGCAAGCTGTCGGCCAGTTTCCGGTTCATCCTGATGGCGCTTGCCGGCATTCTGCCTGTTCTCCTGCTGGGGGCGACGCTGTGGTTATGGCAGTTCGGAATGGCAACCGCCGGTGACATCGTTGCCGCTGGCGCGGTGTCGGTTCGGATTTCGCAGATGACCGGATGGGTCAGCTTCACGTTGATGGGGCTCTATGCCAATGTGGGTGAGATCGAAAACGGGATGAAGACGCTGGCCAGACGGGACAGGGTCGAGGATGCGCGCAGCGCGAAAGATCTTGATGTAACCGAAGGATCCATCTCGTTCGAAGATGTCAGTTTTGCTTACGGCCGGGACGTCGGCGGTGTTACGGACCTGACGCTCACCGTGCAACCGGGCGAAAAGCTGGGAATTGTCGGTGCCTCAGGGGCGGGCAAATCAACACTCGTTTCGCTTCTTCTTCGGCTCTATGACAGGGAAAACGGCGCTATTTGCATCGATGGGCAGGACGTGTCGCAAGTCACGCAGGACAGTTTGCGCCGCCAGATCGGCATGGTCACGCAGGAAACGGCGATGTTCAACAGGTCCGCCCGCGAAAACATCCTCTATGGCCGCCCGGACGCGTCCGAGGCCGAGTTGATCAAGGCCGCAATCAAGGCCGAAGCGCATGACTTCATCCTGAGCCTCAAGGACGCCCAGGGCCGTACCGGCTATGACGCTCATCTGGGCGAGAGAGGTGTAAAGCTCAGCGGTGGTCAAAGGCAACGGATCGCCCTTGCACGCGCTATTCTTAAGGACGCACCCATTCTGGTTCTGGACGAGGCAACCTCAGCCCTTGATTCCGAGGTCGAGGCGTCGATTCAATCGGCGCTTCACCGGGTGATGCAGGGCAAAACCGTTCTGGCCATCGCCCACAGATTGTCAACGCTCAGCGAGATGGACCGGATCATCGTTCTGGATCAGGGGCAAATCGTGGAAACCGGAACCCACGAAGACCTTTTGGATCAGGGCGGGCTTTACGCCCGGTTCTGGCATCGGCAATCTGGTGGCTTCATTCAGGCAGAAGCTGCCGAATAAGGGTTTTGTTGCACCCAAAGCCCGGATATCAGGCCCCTCATGACGCAGAAATACACAATAACCCGGCTTGGCCATCAGGGCGACGGCATCGCTGATGGGCCCGTTTATGCCCCGCGCACCCTTCCGGGTGAGGTTGTCAGCGGCACCCTTGTTGATCAGGTGCTGACCGATATCCGCGTCGAGGTGCCGTCTGATGACCGGGTAAAGGCCCCGTGTCGCCATTACAAAGCCTGCGGTGGCTGTCAGTTGCAACACGCCTCTGATGCGTTTGTCGCCGACTGGAAGCTGAGCATTGTCCGCAACGCCCTGTCCGCGCAGGGGGTTGAGGCGCCGATGCGTCCGATACACACATCTCCCGAACACTCACGCCGACGCGCCACGATTGCCGTCAGGCGGACCAAGAAAGGCACATTGGCCGGGTTCCATGGACGTGCATCGGATACGATCACCGAAATCCCGGACTGCCGTTTGCTTGACCCGGCCCTGATCGCCGCAATTTCCGTGGCCGAGGCGCTGGCGGTTCTGGGCGGCAGCCGCAAGGGCGTCTTGGCCGTCACGCTCACCCTGTCCGAAGGCGGGCTGGATGTGGCCGTCAAGGGCGGCAAGCCCTTGGATGGGCCGCTGGAGCTGGCACTGGCGCAAGAAACCGAAAAACACGGTCTAGCGCGGCTCAGCTGGGATGGTGAAGTGATCGCCATGCGCCACGCTCCGGTTCAGCGCTTTGGGGCCGCCGTCGTCACGCCGCCGCCCGGTGCCTTCCTTCAGGCGACCAAAGACGGAGAACAGGCTCTATTACAGGCCGTTTCCGAGGCGGCGCAGGGTGCGAAACGAATTGTTGACCTGTTTGCGGGCAGCGGCACATTCTCATTGCCGCTGGCGGAAAAAGCCGAGGTTCACGCGGTAGAAGGTGCGGCAGACATGGTGCAGGCACTGGATCAGGGCTGGCGCAGGGCGCAAAGTCTGAAACGCGTGACGACCGAGGCCCGCGACCTGTTCCGTCGTCCGTTGATGCCGGATGAACTGAAATCGTTTGACGCAATCGTACTGGACCCGCCCCGCGCCGGTGCCGAGGCGCAGGTGGCCGAGCTGGCACAGGCCAGACGCCCGGTGATTGCCTATGTCTCGTGCAACCCCGTCACCTTCGCGCGCGATGCAAAAATATTGGTTAACGCTGGCTATACCCTTGAATGGGTGCAGGTCGTTGACCAGTTTCGATGGTCGTCACATACGGAACTTGCTGCGCGGTTTACCCTGAACGCCGCATCTTGATCAGACAGGAGAAAGCGACCCATGGGTTTCAGACAGCGTTTGCTGAACATCATCGAAGCGCCTGCATTCGGGCAATTCATAACGGCTGTCATCATCCTTAACGCAGTGCTTTTAGGGATGGAGACGTCGCCGACCCTGATGGAAGCCGCCGGGCCGCTGATCGTGATGCTGGACAAGCTGTGCCTTGCGATCTTTGTGGCGGAAATTACCATGAAACTGATCGCGACTGGGCGCAGGTTTTTCACAAACGGCTGGAACAATTTCGATTTCCTGATCGTCGGCATTGCGCTTGTTCCCAGCGCCGGAGGCCTGTCCGTTCTGCGAGCCCTGCGAATCCTGCGGGTATTGCGCGTGATTTCCGTTGCGCCAAGACTGCGCCGGGTGGTTGAAGGGTTCATCTCGGCCCTGCCGGGAATGGCCAGTGTGTTCCTGCTGATGGCAATTCTGTTCTATATCGGTGCCGTGATCTCGACCAAGCTGTTCTCGGCAACCTTCCCGGATTGGTTCGGCGATCTTGGCCGGTCAGCCTATACACTGTTTCAGATCATGACGCTGGAAAGCTGGTCGATGGGGATCGTCCGCCCGGTGATGGAGGTTTATCCCTATGCCTGGCTGTTCTTCGTCCCCTTCATCATGGTCACCACCTTTGCGGTGGTGAACCTATTGGTGGGTCTGATCGTAAATTCCATGCAGGACGCGCACCATGCAGAGGATGAGGTCAAAACTGATGCGTATCGTGATGAGGTTCTGGAACGCTTGGAGAGCATCGAGCGGCATCTGACCGAAAACTTGAACATCAAAAAGTGATTTCAGTTTTCGCATTTTTTGGCATAATAAGCCCCAAAAAACAAAGCAGGCAGTGAAACATGGATCGTCGAGCATTCGGATTGGGGGCGATGGCAACGCTGGGCCTTTCGGCTTGTGCATCAGCCCGACCAAATTTTCTGACTTATGATGGGCCCGAGGTCACCTCGCTGGTGGTCAACAAGGGCGCGCGCAAACTTTATTTGTTGCACCACGAAAAAGTCCTCAAGGAATATGATGTGGATTTGGGGTTTGCGCCGCAGGGCACAAAAACCAAACGCGGAGACGGCCGCACGCCCGAAGGAAGTTACCTGATCGATCGGCACAACCCCAACAGCCGGTATCACCTGTCTATCGGGATATCGTATCCCAACTCTCAGGACATCGCCAAGGCCAAGGCTGAGGGAGTTGATCCGGGTGGGGACATCTTCATTCACGGGCAGCCAAATCTGCGATCCGAGTTCAAACGCGCCAAGAAAACTCCGGATTGGACCGCGGGATGCATCGCGGTCAAGAATGACGAGATCGAAGAAATCTATGCGATGGTCAACCGAGGGACGCTGATCACTCTGCGCCCTTAGGGGGCACAGGCGCCCACGCTGCAATCCCGAATGTTTCATAGTCGTGCTGGTAGACCTCGGATGCCAGCGCTTCAAGCTGTTCGTCATAGATCTGATCCAGCGTATACGGAACATCTTGCGCGCACGGGCCGGGAACCGGCGGATTGGGGTGGCCTGTTGAGCGGGCCAGATCCGGCAGAGCCGTGATCAGCTCCTCTTCCCGCAGAATCACGTCGGGCATCAGAAAGCTGGCAATGCCATCCAGCGTGCGGGACTGGCTGCACCACGTCCCGTCAACGCGGATCGGCGTCTGACCGTTGAGGTTCATGCGCAGGAACCCGAGGAACGCCAGAAATGCATCCCGATGCTGTTCGACCGAGTAATTGTTGTCGCGTACCTGCCCGGGGATTGGCAGGTCGAGGCGGTTGCGCAGATAATTGCGGACCATCTTGTAACTGCCCGGCCCGGTATCCAGAATGTACTGGCAGAACGCCGAATGCGCCCGTGCCAACGGGTGGCGCAACACGGTGAACTTTCGGTGTCCGGGGTGGTCTTGCATCCAGACGCGGATTTCCTTGCGGTTCCGGTTTGTGACCAGATCGTCCGTAGAACAGCCATCCAGGCTGGCCATCCATTGCGCAATAACAGGCTCTATGCCGCCGCGAATGGGCAAATACATCAATGCTGATCTGGCTGCGGCGACGTATTGCGGCACCGCCGCGCCCCGGTTTGGTTCGAAACGGGCGGGCTGGTGCAATCCGAACCTGTCCAGCTTGGACAGGGCGTCTTGCATCTCATCGGGGTTGGTGACTTTCGATACGGCAGGAGCCGGGTTTTGCGGTTTCAGAGTATCGTCAAGTTTGCTAAGCCGCGCCTCAACCCCCAGCCATGCGGCCAGACCGTTCAGAACGTCCAACTCGGCCAGGTCGTCATAGGTAATGAAAAAGGCAGTCTGACCGGTCTTCTGTAAATGCCGCCGCAACATGTGCTGGTGGCTGTGGACCTGATCCAGATACTCAGAAAACTCGGCCCCGTCGAACGCAACCTGTGCATCGACGCGGCGCTTCACGTTCTTCAGCTGCCATTGCTGCGTGGCGCGCGCGATCTTCAGGGACAGAAAACTGTCCAGCGGATTGCGCGTGAGAATGATCTTGGCACAGCGCGGATCGTTCAGCACTGGCTTCAGAATGCGTGGATCGTGGTCCTGGAAATACCGAAAACCGTTCAAGTCGCCCGGTGCCGAACGGATTGCCGTCAACAGCCGCATCGGATCTGCATCGCGGTCTTCCAGCGACAGACCCAGAAGGGTATCGGATTTCAGGTTGCCGGCAAAATGCGGGTTGAAGGCTTCGCCGTGGCAGGAAACCCCGTCCAGCGCGTTCAGATTGGCCTCAAGCAGGTTCGACCCTGTGCGCATGGCAGCCAGAACAACGAAGTAGTCAAAATTGGCTGGCATGGATGATTACTGCACCAGATAGGGTTTGCGATAGGGTTTCGTCTGACGGCCGAACACATCGTCCGAAGGAAAATCGCCCATCAGGTAAGGGTGCATTCCCTGGTTCTTGAGGTTTTGCAGGAACTTCCCGAACCCGGACAGATCGACCATGGTGGGCACTTCGGTCAGGTGGCTGGCCTGATGCGCGCCAATCTCGTCCAGGATTGTCTGCAAGGGCTCCATGGGTGCTTCAATGAAATCGGCCAGAGACCAGCTGCGCATCCGCGCTTTGGTCCAGACCGAGGTCAGTACCTCAAGCTGTTTGGTTTCGATCTGTTGCAGACGCGCGGCCTCGCACCGGATATCCGAAAAATTCAGGTTCGACCGGAATAGCGGAATCGCCCAGGCCCCGGTGATGACCGAGATTTGCGCATTCTTGTCCCGCGCCAGAAACCAATTGATGTCCTGCGTGTCGCGGGGGCTGAACTGGAAACACTGGCGTTCGCCGCGTGTGTTCCAGATCAGATTCGACAGAAAGGCCGTCGGATTGTAATCGCGCAGCAAAGCACAATCGCTAAGCGCACCGTTTGTGATGGTTTCACCCTTTGCAAATTCCGCACGCTCGGGTCCAAACAGATGCCCGTGCACGCGTGTGCCAGTGGCCGCGGCCAGCCAATCTTCGAAATCTTCAAACAGTTCGGAAAAGCCCTGAAATACGGAATAGGGTGACGAGGTAAGGCCGTTTTCACTGCCGTGCCGGGGAAACCGGCTTTGCATGTAAAGCCCGTCACGCCCCCGTGTCCGCCGCTCGACCGCCTTGGAAAACACGCGGTCAATCTTGCCGGGATTGGGTTCTGCCGGTTTCATCGCACTGGCCTGATCGGTCAGAAACGCCTGATACAGCCGTTCCGCACGGGGCCAGATCTTGCGGGCAACAAAACAGTCTGATCGCCGCAGCAATTGCAGATGATCGTCGTAGAAAATGTGCGGGCGGCCCTGATAGTCAAACTTGGACAGGGTCAGGGATCGGCTCTCGATATGTGTGGAATACAGCCGCGCCAATGTCTGGAAATAGCTTTCATCCGGAATCCACACATGGCGGAAGTAGCTGTCATATTGTTTGCGCTTGGGGTCCTGCAGAATGGCAGACAGTGTTTGACGGGTCAGGCACCACCACTGGCTGCCCATATGCGGGACCAGACCGTCGGGGATTTTCCTGCGAAACCCGACCGCGCGCTGAAGCTTTACATATGCGTCGAACAATCCGCGCTGTTTTCGCCAGGAAAACGGGAACCGTAGCGTAAACCTCTCATGATCCAACCCGCCGATTGTCCAGCTGACATCAGACGTTGTCGCGCTTTCGATGAAATCGACACGAGGCCGGTCGGCCAGGTAATCGATCAGCTCCTGAACCGGGCGCAGCGGCAGGCAGGCCCCCGACGACAGGAATATGTGGCGCGTTTCCGGAAACCGCTCCAGCATCAGTTCGGACGCGCTTTGTGAAGCAGCAACGATGCCCCACCCGCCCCAGTCGCATTGATGCCGGTCAGAAAATGCGATCCGGGGGTTGTCGGAACAGGACGCGACGCATCGCGCAAATTCTTCACCGGGCACCTTGCGATCCACATGGATCACAACCGGGCATCCGGCAGCGGTCCAATGGCGCGCGACCTGTTCGGCCCGGTCCAGCGAGGTATGAACCAGCATGACGATGCCCAGACCGCTCATGCCCAGTTTCCTTTTGACATCAGGCCCAGAATCTCAAGCTGCCGCCAGTTGATATAGGCCTCAGACCATTCGCACCAGAATACGGGCTTGTCTTCAAGCTGTGCGGCATAGGCCTTGTATTCGCCAGAACCGCTATAGTGCTGGCTGCGCTGCAATTCTTCGCGTGCCTTGTCGCCAAGGGTGTCGATCAGCTTGGCATGAAGCAACGAACCGCTGGCCTTTTCCCCACCCCATTCGTCGTAAACCTGATTCAGTCCGCGCGGCAAAAGCGAGTGGGTCGAGCTGACATAGACATACCGCCGATCCCATTTGACCAGCGGGATCTTGTTCAGTGCCGGGGCTTTGGATGGCTTGTCGCGAAAGAACACCCGCGCCCGCGCGCCCCCCTGAATCCACAGGTTCTTGTAATCGGGGTTCTTGGTGATCGTGTAATTCCCCGGATCGAACCACCGTGCGATTTCAAAGGGATCCTGCCCCTCGCGATAGGTTTCGGCATCGACAGGCCCTTCGGGATACATGTCGATCAGCATGGTGCCAAAGCTGCGCACGGCGCTTCCGTCCAGCCAGTCTGTCAAGGCGCGGATCGGGCGGGTGTCGCAGAAGGGGTAGATAAAAAACTCATCCGGGTCGACGCTCAGAACCCAATGTCCATGCGCGTATTTGCGCAATAGGTAATTCGACCAGTCAAGACCATAGCTTGCACGTTTGTAGCTGCTTGTTGTCCGCCAGACCGATACATCGGCCTGCTCTTTCAGGAATTCGAAACTGCCGTCATCGCTGTCATTGTCGATGAACAGAAAATGGTCGATGCCCAGTTTGCGGTAATATTCCAGAAAGTAGGGCAGGCGAATTTTCTCGTTTCGCACAACGCTCATCAACAGGATATCGTCACGGCGGATGGCAGACGTGTTGGTGCTGGCGGGCTTAAGTTCGCGCCGACGTCTGAGGCAGCGCAGAATACGGCGCTTGCGCCGCAATCTCATCTTGTATGAATCAAACAGGCTCACGCGACTGCCCAACCTTTATTATGACGCGAGCTTTCCCCGAACCTGCCGTGACCGCTGGTGCGACAGGACATTGTGGGTTTATGCCACTTCTACCTCTTCTGAGGCAACTTTTTTAAACCCCGGAAATGGTAAAGGTGCCGTTGATCCCCCTCGATTTGTTTTCAACGCCAGCCGCCGTCGCGCATCAGCCCCATTTCCAGCAACTGCGACCAGCCGGTATAGCGCACCGATTGCGGGGTCCACATGTCTGGTTGATTGAGTATCTGATCGTAATACGCGCCGAACTGGTTCGGGTCATGAAAATGCTGGCGGCGCAGCATTTCAGTTTTGGATTTTTCAATAATGTCCGGTAGAAATTTCGTGTGCAGCAGCACGCCGGACGGGGTGTCGCCGCCCGGCCCGTCATACTCTGCGTTCAGACGACGGGGCAGGGCGGAATGGCACGAGTTTACATAGGCATAGCGCCGCGACCACCGCATGAGCGGGATCTTGTTCAGCGTCGGGGATCGCTGCTGCGCTTGGGCAAAAAACACCCGCTCGCGTGCGCCGCCCTGAACCCACAGGTTTCCCATCGGGCTTTGCCGCTGCGCACGATACGGGCCTGCGTCAAACCAGTTCAGCACCTTGATCGGATCCGTTTCCGGGTCATAGGTTTGGTCGCCCAACGGCCCCTTTGGATACAGATCCAGCATCAAAGCGCCAAACCCGGCCCGCCCCTGCCGGTCCAGCCATTCTGTGAGCTCATGCAGAGATTGGCGGTCGTGCCGGGCATAAACCAGCAGCTCATCCGCGTCGACCATCAGGCACCAGTGGCCATGGCCGTATCGCATCTGTAGCCAGCTCAGCCAGTCCAGCCCAAAGCGTGATCCGCGATAGCTGGACCGGGTCTGCCAAAGGGAAACATCCGGTTGCCCTTGCAGGTATTCAGCCGAGCCGTCATCGCTGCCGTTGTCGACGATCAGAAAATGGTTCACGCCCAGCTGGCGATAGTGACGGAAGAACCAGGGCAGGCGGGTGATTTCATTCCGCAAGGTGGTAAAGGCCAGAATGTCGTTGCCCCGTATCCTGCTTGTCTGATCTTTCAGGCAGGTCAGTTGATGTCGGCTGCGCATCGAGCGCCAAAGAAGGCGTCGCCGTTTCCAGCGCAACCGGTATTCCTGTCGCCAACCGATATCAGGGAGTGTCTGAACCGTATTGGACGTCACCGGGGCCTCATTTCTCGTAGTGGCCGTTCTGATGCCAGCGCCAGGCATCCGCAATCATTGTCTCTAACGTTGACCTTTTCGGCTTCCATCCCAGTTCGGTTTGGGCGCGGACAGAGCCGGAAACCAGCTTGGTGCAATCGCCCGCCCGACGGGCACCGACCGAATACGGCACCGGGCGGTTGGTGACGGACTTGGAATGCTCGATCACCTCAAGCACGGAAAACCCCGAGCCGGTGCCCAGATTGAAAACACGGCTTTCTTTACCCTGCTCCAGCCAACCCAGCCCCAGAACATGCGCGTCGACCAGATCACAGACATGGACGTAGTCGCGGATACATGTGCCGTCGGGCGTATCGTAATCGGTGCCAAAAACGGTCAAACCCTCGCGCTTGCCTTCAATCGCATCCAGCATCAGGGGGATCAGATGGGTTTCAGGCCGGTGAAACTCGCCCACTTCGCCCTCGGGATCGGCGCCAGCAACGTTGAAATACCGGAAAATGACATGGCGCAGCCCATGGGCCGCTTCGAAGTCCCTCAGGATATCCTCGATTGCGCGCTTCGATGCACCATAGGCGTTCAGCGGGTGTTGGGCGGTTGCCTCGTCCAGCACCACATTGTCATGCTCGCCGTAAGTGGCGCATGTGGACGAGAACACGAAATCCAGACAGCCCGCCGCAACCGCAGCCTCGATCAGCGTCAACGATCCGGTGACATTGTTCGACCAGTACAACCCGGGCTGCCGCATCGCGTCGCCCACCTGGCTGAGCGCCGCAAAATGCATCACCGCAACCGGCTTATGCTTGGTAAATACCTCGTCCAGGCGTGCCCGGTCCAACAGGTCGCCCTGTTCAAACGGACCGTATTTCACTGCATCCTGCCAGCCGGTGACCAGATTGTCATAGGCCACGGGAACATAGCCCGCCTGCGCAAGCGCCTTGCAGGCATGCGACCCGATATATCCGGCACCACCGGTCACGAGGATTGGTTTCATGAAACGTCCTTTGGATCCAGATTGCCTGTCATCGAGATATGGGAACCGCGGGGCGTCATGGGCAAAACCGGCTATTCCAGCCCCATCGCAGCCATCATCTCTTCGATCTTGGGCACGTCCTGCGGGTTGTTCAGCTCCCAGAACTGACGGCCCTTGGCGTCAACCTCGACGCACAGAACCTTGCGACCATTTTCCATGAACCTAAGCTGTTCCAGACCTTCCAGCTTTTCCAGAGGGCCCGTTGGCCAGCCCGGATAGGCCGCCAACGCATCAGGTCGATAGGCATAGACGCCAACATGGTGAAACACCGGTGTGGGTTCATCCCCGCCATAGGTCTCCGAGGTGAAAGGCACGACCTCTTTCGAGAAATACATCGCGCTGTTGTCGCGCCCGAACACGGCGGTTGTTCCGCCAACGCGGCCATGTTTGCGGTCGTTCAGCAGGCTGTTCAAAGCATCCCCGTCGCAACGCAGGACCGGTGTGGCCACGCCAGCATCGGGTGCCGCGCGCAGCCCTGCGATCAGATCCTCGACAAACCAATGCGGTGTCAGGGGTGCATCGCCCTGAAGGTTGACCACGATGTCATATCCGCTGCCCAGAACCTTGTGCGCCTCAGCGCAGCGTTCGGTGCCGTTCTGGCAGTTTTCCGAGGTCATCACCACCTCGGCACCAAAGCCTTCGGACAGCTCGCGGATGCGGTCATCATCGGTTGCGACCACAACCCGGTCCACGCCCGCGACAGAAGTGGCTGCTCGCCAGGACCGTTCGATCAGTGTCATCGAAACGCCGGTCGCGCCGGTCAGCGGCACCAAAGGCTTGCCCGGATAGCGGGTCGAGGCATAGCGGGCGGGGATGGCGATCAGAACTGACATCAGGCCTCCTTCAGCTTAACACCCGGAGCGTACGCGATAAAAAACGGGTTCGCATAGCCCTCTTTGCCATAGAGAAGCGGCGCGTGATCGTCAAACCGCACAACCCGGCCTCCGGCCCCGGCCAGTACCGCGTGCCCTGCCGCCGTGTCCCACTCCATCGTGCGCCCGACCCGCGGATAAAGATCCGCCTCGCCCGTCGCAACCAGACAGAACTTGAGAGACGATCCCGCGCTTTTGCTGTCCTTGACCTGATACTTGTTGATGTAATCCTCGGTGGCCTGATCCCTGTGCGACTTTGAAGCCACGACCAAAAGCGCGGAATTGTCCGGGTTAGAAACTGATATTGGTGTCAAGGTGCCGGGTGCATCCTTGTCAAACGCGCCTGTTTCCTCGACCGCCTGACCATCTGCCTGCGTATAGAACATGCGGCCCCGCGCCGGGGCGTAAACCACACCCCGTGTCGGCGTTCCGTCCTCGACCAGCGCGATGTTGACGGTGAAATCGCCACGGCGGTTGATGAATTCCTTGGTGCCATCCAGCGGATCGACAATCAGAAAGGTATCCCCTTTTTCGGAATGCGAGGCGGCCTGTTCCTCGGTGATCAGCAGGATATCGGGGAACGCCTGACGCAACCCGGCTGAAATCAGCGCATCGGCTGCCTCATCCGCTTCGGTCACAGGGCTGGAGTCTGATTTGACTTTGACGTCGAAATCGTCTGCCTCATAGATTTCCATGATCCTGTCGCCAGCCTCAAGGGCCAGACGCCGGATGACGGGAATAAGCGCGTCGTAGGTCACAAAAATGCTCCGTTCCTGTGGTTTGTTGATCCAAACTCGTGACCGACTTATGATGCGACGGTTACCGAACGGCAAGATATTCATGCCAGGTTAGGGACGACGAGGCAGGAAAGACCCTTTAAGTGTTCTATTACAAGCGCAATCAAACGCTGCTGGGCGGTGCACTGACGACTGCGGAACTGGTGTTCCACGCGGTGGTCCGGAACGTGCGCGCGCAGCATCCGAATGCGGTGATCGCGATTATGCTCAACGTTGTGCAATTGCTGGTGATGATGGTCACCTTCTATCTACTGATGTCGCTGATGGGCCGGGGCGGGGTCGCCAGGATCAGGGGCGAATTTCTGCTGTATGTCCTGTCGGGTGTGTTCCCGTTCATGTTGCACATACAATCGATCGGCGCGATTTCCGGGGTTGGATCCTCCAATAACCCGATGATGCTGCATTCGCCGATGAACGTGATGGTCACGATTCTCGCGGCGGCCTTCAGCACTTTCTATAAGTTCCTGCTGGCCATGTTCATCATCCTGTTCGTCTACAGTGTCGCGGTTGCTCCGCTTGAGGTGCAGAACCCCGGCGGCGCCTTCGCAATGCTGGTGCTGGCCTGGTTTACCGGCTGCGCGGTGGGGCTTGTGTTTATGGCGTTGAAACCGTGGGCCCCGACGACCGTTTCGATGCTAACCAATATATATCGCCGTCTGAACATGGTGTTTTCCGGTAAGATGTTCATTGCGAACGCATTGGGTGGCGGGCTGTTGATGATGTTTGCCTGGAACCCGCTGTTTCATATCATCGACCAGACCCGCGGGTTCGTGTTCCGCAACTATTATCCAAGAAACACCAGCTGGGAATACGCGGCCTGGGTTGGAATCGCCCTGTTGATGATCGGTCTTATGGGTGAATTCTTTACCCGTCAGCACGTCTCAAAAAGCTGGAATGCACGCCGCTAACGCGCCACCCGCAGCGTAAGATTTATGCGCCCGCCTTTGGGCAACAGGCGCGAGGATCCGAACCTGATCCGATCCACGCCGTGATATGCCAGCCGCGCCGGACCGCCCATGACGACCACATCCCCCGAGCTCAGCCAGATCGACTCGGTCTTGCCGCCGCGCGTCGTGCTGCCAATCCGAAACAAGGCATCGTCGCCCAGCGAAACCGACAGGACGGGCCATGAAAAATCTGCCTCGTCCTTGTCCTGGTGCAGGCCCATTTTTGCGCCTTCCCCGTAGTAGTTGATCAAACAGCAATCGGGCGCTCGCTCGGTGCTGACCAGATCGCGCCAGATATCCAGAATGGCGGCGGGGATTTCCGGCCAGTCACCACCTTTGGGGTGCTGATCTTGATACCGGTACCCCGCCTTGTCGGTCACCCAACCCAGATCGCCTGCCGAGGTCATCCGAACCGACATCTCCTTGCCCGAGGGGGTAACTGGCCGGAACAGGGGCGCAGCTTTCAGAATCGGGCGCAAATCCGCGATCACCCGCGACTGGGCCGCAGGATCAAGATAACCTTTCCTGATATCGAACCCCCGCAAAACCAATCGCGCCATTCCGGAAACCCCAATCCTTTCCAATTCCTTGCCAAAAAAGGGATCAGAATCCCTAAAACCTGCGTTCTACGGTGCTTGCAGGCCTCAGGTCTCGCCCTTATATACGCCGGGACGCGCGATGGTAGTGCTGTCGCGCACATCAGATCGGGGGCGGGATGCCGTAACGGGTCCTGTCGTCGAGACATCGCCTTGAAGAGAAAGGGATTGCAAAAATGGGAAAAGTAATCGGGATTGACCTCGGGACCACAAACTCGTGCGTGGCCATCATGGACGGTTCGCAGCCGAAGGTTATCGAAAACGCCGAAGGGGCGCGGACCACGCCCTCGATCGTCGCCTTCACTGAAGATGAGCGACTGGTCGGTCAGCCTGCAAAGCGTCAGGCGGTCACCAACCCCGACAACACGATCTTTGGCGTCAAGCGTCTGATCGGTCGTCGTGTGGATGATGCCGAAGTCGAAAAAGACAAGAAAATGGTGCCTTATACCATCGTTGATGGTGGCAATGGCGACGCATGGGTTCAGGCCCGCGGTGAAAAATACTCCCCAAGCCAGATTTCGGCCTTCACTCTGGGTAAGATGAAGGAAACCGCGGAAAGCTATCTGGGTGAGGAAGTCACGCAGGCGGTCATCACCGTTCCGGCATACTTCAACGACGCACAGCGTCAGGCCACCAAAGACGCCGGTAAAATCGCCGGTCTGGAAGTGCTGCGGATCATCAACGAACCGACAGCTGCCGCGCTGGCCTACGGTCTGGACAAGCAGGAAACCCAAACCATCGCGGTTTATGACCTTGGTGGCGGTACCTTCGACGTGACCATTCTGGAAATCGACGACGGCCTGTTCGAAGTCAAATCGACCAACGGTGACACCTTCCTGGGTGGTGAAGACTTTGACATGCGCATCGTCAACTACCTGGCGGATGAGTTCAAAAAGGAACACGGTGTCGATCTGTCTGCTGACAAGATGGCCCTTCAGCGTCTGAAAGAAGCCGCGGAAAAAGCCAAGATCGAACTCAGCTCGACCTCGCAGACCGAAATCAACCAGCCGTTCATCTCGATGGGTTCGAACGGTCAGCCGCTGCACATGGTCATGAAACTGACCCGTGCCAAGCTGGAATCTCTGGTCGGCGACCTGATCAAGAAGTCGATGAAACCGTGCCAGGCTGCTCTGAAAGACGCCGGTCTGTCGGCTGCTGACGTGGACGAAGTTGTTCTGGTCGGTGGTATGACCCGGATGCCGAAAGTGATCGAAGAAGTCACCAAGTTCTTCGGCAAAGAGCCGCACAAGGGTGTGAACCCGGACGAAGTGGTTGCCATGGGCGCCGCCATTCAGGCCGGTGTTCTTCAGGGCGACGTCAAGGACGTGGTTCTGCTGGACGTGACCCCGCTGTCGCTGGGCATCGAGACGCTGGGTGGCGTGTTCACTCGCCTGATCGACCGCAACACCACGATCCCGACGAAAAAGTCTCAGGTCTTCTCGACTGCCGAGGACAACCAGAACGCCGTGACCATCCGCGTGTTCCAGGGCGAACGTGAAATGGCTGCGGACAACAAGATCCTGGGTCAGTTCAACCTCGAAGACATCCCGCCCGCACCGCGCGGCATGCCCCAGATCGAGGTGACCTTCGACATCGACGCCAACGGCATTGTCTCGGTTTCGGCCAAGGACAAAGGCACCGGCAAAGAACAGAAGATCACCATCCAGGCATCGGGCGGTCTGTCCGACGAAGACATCGAAAAGATGGTAAAGGACGCCGAAGAGAACGCGGAAGCCGACAAGGAACGCCGCGAGCTAGTCGACGCCAAGAACCAGGCGGAAAGCCTCATCCACTCGACCGAAAAGTCGATGGAAGAGCATGCCGACAAAGTCGACCCGACCACGATCGAAGCCATCGAACTGGCCATCGCCGCACTCAAGGACGAGCTGGAAACCAACAATGCCGACAAGATCAAGTCTGGCATCCAGAATGTCACCGAAGCAGCGATGAAGCTGGGTGAGGCCATCTACAAGGCGCAGTCCGAAGAGGCCGAGGACGAGCCTGTCGCAGCGGATGCCGCACATGGTGATGACGATATCGTCGATGCCGAGTTTGAAGATCTGGACGACGAAAAGCGTAACTAACGGGTAACCGGGCCAATGTGGGCCGGTCCGGATGCCGGGCCGGCCTATTTACGTTGAGGCAGAAGGAAATACTGATGTCAAAACGCGACTATTACGAAGTGCTCGGTGTGTCCAAGGGCGCTTCGGCGGATGAGATCAAGAAAGGTTTTCGCACGAAAGCCAAAGAGTTGCATCCGGACCGCAACAAGGACAACCCGGATGCCGAGGCGCAGTTCAAGGAAGCCAACGAGGCTTATGACGTGCTGCGCGATGCCGATAAAAAGGCGGCCTATGATCGCTTTGGCCATGCCGCATTTGAAAACGGCATGGGCGGCGGTGGTCGGCCTGGCGGCGGCTTTGGGCAGGGCGATTTCTCCAGCGCGTTCTCGGATGTATTCGACGACCTGTTCGGCGATTTCATGGGCGGGCAACGTGGTGGTGGCGGCCGACGCGCCGCGCGCGGCTCGGACCTGCGCTATAACCTGCGTGTATCGCTGGAAGAGGCGTTCTCGGGCCAGCAGAAAACCATCAATGTACCTACAGCCGTGGCTTGTTCCTCCTGCGAAGGAACCGGTGCAGAAGGCGGGGTCGAGCCGACAACCTGCCCCACCTGTTCCGGTATGGGTAAGGTGCGGGCGCAACAGGGCTTCTTTACGGTCGAACGAACTTGCCCCACCTGTTCGGGTCTGGGTCAGATCATCAAGAACCCCTGCAAATCCTGTAAGGGTGCAGGCCGCGTCGAAAAAGATCGCGCTTTGTCGGTCAACATCCCTGCCGGTGTCGAAACCGGCACCCGTATTCGACTGGCGGGTGAAGGCGAGGCCGGAATGCGTGGTGGCCCTCCGGGCGACCTCTACATCTTTGTGGAAGTGTCTGATCACAAGTTGTTCGAACGCGACAGCGTAAACCTTTATTGCCGTGTACCGGTCAGCATGGCCAAGGCCGCGCTGGGCGGATCGATCGAGGTTCCGACAATCGATGGCGGGCGTGGGCGGGTGCAGATCCCGGCTGGCAGCCAGTCGGGTCGGCAAATGCGTCTTCGCGGCAAAGGCATGCCCGCATTGCGCGGCGGCGGTGTTGGCGACATGTTCATCGAACTGGCGGTTGAAACCCCGGTCAACTTGACCACCCGCCAGAAAGAACTTCTGCGCGAGTTTGATGACCTGGGCGAAGACAACCACCCGGAATCAAAAAGCTTTTTCTCATCCGTCAAATCCTTCTGGGACGGTATGAAAAGCTGACAACCAGGGTTACCCGGGGGCTCTGCCCCCGCCGCCCGTTCCGGGCGCCTCCCCCGGGATATTTCCAGCCAGATGAAGCAGGGATCCGTTATTCATCTGGCTCTAAATATCCCGGAGCGCGAGGCAGAGCCTCGCAAAACACTCCCTAAAGACACTCAATTGGCCTTATCAGATGACCAAAAGTGGCAATGCATTTGCCAAATTGGGTCTTGATTCCGACCGTCGACCCTGAAATTGTCCACGACAACCGTTGGGGTGCCCGTATCAGGGCTGAGAGGCGCAGCCGCGCTAACCCATCGAACCTGATCCGGGCAATTCCGGCGTAGGGAACGGTCTTATGAACACAGACGTTTTCCTTACCTCGTTGCCCAAAAAAGATGGAGCGACGAAATGGCGGCAATTGCCCTGACCATTGCTGGGTCTGACAGTGGCGGAGGCGCCGGGATTCAGGCCGATCTGAAAGCGATGTCCGCGTTGGGTGTATTCGGCGCAAGCGTCATTACCGCCATTACAGCGCAGAACACGCAAGCCGTCACTGCGGTGCATGGGGTTCCTCTGGATGTCATTGCTGCTCAAATCGACGCGGTGCTGAGTGATCTGGACGTGAAGGCCATTAAGATCGGTATGCTTGCCACGCCAGAGATCATTCACGCAGTGGCTCGAGGTCTGGAAACGTTCAAGGGCCCCATAATTCTTGATCCCGTCATGATCGCAAAATCCGGAGATGCCTTGCTGGCGCAGGAAGCGGTCCGGACGCTGCGCGAAGTGATGGTGCCAGCAGCGACTGTGCTGACACCCAATCTGCCCGAAGCGGCGTGTTTGCTGGATGCGACACCGGCGCAATCACCGGACGAGATGGCCGCACAAGGCCAGGCCCTGTGTGATCTGGGCGCAGGTGCGGTTTTGATGAAGGGCGGGCATGGGTCCGGCGATGTCTGCCACGATCTGCTGGTCGACCCCTCAGGTATCGTGGCCGCGTTTCAGGCCCCGCGTCAGAACACGAAGAACACCCACGGAACCGGATGCACCCTGTCGTCATCGATCGCCGCCGGACTGGCCAGGGGCCTGCCGCTGAGGGATGCGGTCGCGCAGGCGCATGATTATCTCCAAGGGGCCATCGCGCGGGCGGATGAGCTGAAGATTGGTGCCGGGCACGGCCCTGTGCACCACTTCCATCGGATCTGGCCCGCGTGACGCTCTGGTCGGTCATAGGTGCAGGCGTTGCGGGTCTGGCCGTGGCCAGTGAGCTTGTGTCACGCGGCGCAAGGGTGCAGGTTTTTGATCCGGGCGGCCCGCCCGGCCCGCATGGGTGTTCCTGGTGGGCCGGTGGGATGCTGGCGCCTTGGTGTGAATATGAAAATGCGGAAGAACCGGTTCTGCGGCTGGGGCAGGAAGCCATCGAATGGTGGGTGCAGCGAACGCAGGTAAACAGAAGTGGAACCCTTGTTGTTGCCAACGCACGTGACCTGCCCGACCTGCGTCGGTTTGCACGCAGGACCGAAGGGTTCAGCGAGTTTGATCGCGCGAAAATAATCAAATTAGAGCCTGATCTGAGCAAGTTTAGCAAAGCTCTGTATTTTGAAAACGAAGCGCACCTTGATCCTCGCCAGGCATTGCGCGATCTGCATCGTCACCTGCAAGGCGCAGGCGTGGAATTCCACCGAAAGCTGGCTCCGGCGCAACTGGACAACGCCATTGACTGCCGGGGCCTGCACGCGCGCGAATATCTGCATGACCTACGCGGCGTGAAGGGTGAAATGCTGGTTCTCCGCTGCCCCGATGTGAACGTTTCGCGCCCGGTGCGGCTGTTGCATCCGCGGATGCCGCTCTACATCGTTCCGCGCGGGGACGGCGTCTACATGCTGGGTGCAACCATGATCGAATCCGAGGACAGCAGCCGCATCACCGCCCGCTCGATGCTGGAACTGCTCAGCGCGGCCTATGCCGTGAACCCGGCCTTTGGCGAGGCCGAGGTGCTGGAGATCGGTGTCGACCTGCGCCCCGCTTTTCCGGACAACCTGCCGCGTATCCGGCGCTTGGGTCGGACAATCTATGCCAATGGGCTGTATCGCCATGGCTATCTGCTGGCCCCTGCATTGGCGCGGGGTGTCGCTGATCTGGCATTGGACAACACACATTCGGAGATGGTCGATGAAGATCGTGCTTAACGGCGAGACGCGGGACGTGCGCGCTGAAACCCTGTCGGATCTGTTGCTGGAATGCGGCTTCTCGGGCCGTGTGGCCACCGCAGTGAACGAAGATTTCGTGCCGTCAAGCCTGCGCATTGCGCACAAACTGACCGATGGCGACCGGATCGAAGTTGTCGCGCCGATGCAGGGGGGCTGAGGATGAGAACGTTCTACGGCATCGAGTTGCCGAACCCGCTGATGCTGGGCACCGCCCAATATCCCAGCCCCGCCATTCTGGAACAGGCCTTTCGCGAAAGCGGTGCGGCGGTTGCAACGGTATCGCTGCGGCGGGAATCCGGCGCGGGGCAGACATTCTGGCAGATGATCCGTGAGCTGGGTGTTCTGATCCTGCCAAATACGGCTGGCTGTCATACGGTGAAAGAGGCGGTGACCACAGCCCATATGGCGCGCGAAGTGTTTGACACCAAATGGATCAAGCTGGAACTGATTGGCCACACCGACAGTTTGCAGCCGGATGTGTTCCAGCTGGTCGAGGCTGCGCGAATCCTGACCGAAGACGGGTTTGAGGTGTTTCCCTACACCACCGATGATCTGATCGTGGGCGAACGCCTGCTGGAAGCGGGGTGCGAAGTGCTGATGCCGTGGGGCGCGCCTATCGGGTCTGGGCGTGGGCTGAACAACGAATACGCCCTGCGGTCGATGCGGGCCGAGTTCCCCGACACGCCGCTGGTGGTGGATGCCGGGATCGGCCTGCCCAGCCACGCGGCCCACGCGATGGAACTGGGCTATGATGCCGTTCTGCTGAACACAGCTGTGGCCCGTGCCGGTGATCCCGTTCTGATGGCCAAGGCGATGGCGCAGGCAATCCATGCCGGACAACTGGCCCATCAGGCAGACCCAATCGAGGCGCGTGATATGGCCGAGCCTTCGACCCCTGTTGTTGGAAAGGCCTTCCTGTCATGACGTTGGACCGTTTCTATCCGATCTTTGATCACGCGGATTGGCTGCGGCGGATGCTGCCCCTGGGTGTCAAACTGGTGCAGTTGCGTATCAAGGATCAGCCGGATGAGGTGGTGCGCGATCAGATTGCCACCTCGCGCGATCTGTGCCGCGACTATGGGGCGGTTCTGGTGATCAACGATTACTGGCAGCAGGCCATCGATCTGGGTTGTGACTGGGTTCATCTGGGGCAAGAGGATCTGGATGACGCAGACCTGAAATCCATCCGAAAAGCGGGTCTAAAGCTGGGTGTTTCCACTCATGACGATGATGAGCTTGAGCGGGTTCTGGCCATGGATCCTGATTACGTGGCGCTGGGCCCGGTCTATCCGACCATCCTGAAAAAGATGAAATGGCATCAGCAGGGCCTGCCCCGCGTGACCGAATGGAAGGCGCGGGTTGGGGACATTCCTCTGGTCGGTATTGGCGGCATGAGCGTCGAGCGCGCAGCAGGGGTGCTGGCAGCGGGGGCCGACATTGTCTCGGCCGTCACGGACATCACGCTGAACACCGACCCCGAAGCGCGGGTGCGTGCTTGGATCGAGGTCAGGAGATGAGCCGGTATGTCCGCCAAACGCTGCTGCCCGAGGTTGGGATCGAAGGACAGGGCCGCCTGACTGCGGCCCGTGTTTTGGTGGTCGGCGCAGGTGGTCTGGCCGCGCCGCTTCTGCCGCTATTGGCCGGAGCCGGAGTGGGGCATATCACGATTGTAGATGGTGATATCATTGATCTGTCGAATCTGCATCGCCAAACGTTGTTTTCAGAAGAAGATTGCGGGCAGTCAAAGGCTGAACGCGCCGCTGACCGATGCCGTGCGTTGAATGCCGAAATCGATGTGATTGCCAAGAAACAGGCTCTAACAGGGGAAAATGCGCCCAATCTGGTGTCGCAGGCGGATATTATCCTGGATTGTGCCGACAGCTATGCGGTCAGTTATATGCTGTCGGATACTTGTCTGGCACAAGGCAAGCCACTGATCAGCGCCTCGGTGCTGGGGCTTTCAGGATATGTGGGCGGCTTTTGCGGCGGTGCGCCTTCTCTGCGTGCCGTTTTCCCCGACGCACCGGAAAGTGGCGCAAGCTGCGCCACGGCGGGTGTTCTGGGTCCCGTTGTCGGTGTGATCGGGTCCATTCAGGCGCAGATGGCGCTGAGCCTGATCTTGCGGCTTGACCCATCACCCCTAGGGCAGATGGTGCAATATGATGCGCGAACCCTGCGCAGCACCGGGTTTCGTTTTGATGACGCGCCGGAACCGTCAAGCTGTTTCCGCTTTCTCTCCGCCAGTCAGTTGAGGGAGACAGACCAGATTATCGAACTGCGTGACCCGAACGAAGCTCCGGTTCCGGCTCACCCGAATGCAACGCGCATTTCACCCGAAGAAATACAAAAAATAGACCCAAACAAGGGGCAACGCCTCGCCCTTTGCTGTGCCACCGGGCTGCGCGCATGGCGCGCTGCCGAGAAAATCCAACCGATTTGGCCGGGCGAGATTGTGCTCGTCGCGGCCTCAGCCTCCTGAGAAAAGGAAACGTGTGATATGAAAAAGCTGATGACAGCCCTTGCCCTTCTGGCCGCCGCGCCAGCCTGGGCCGAAGACAAAATGACCGTCCTTCTGGACTGGTTTATCAACCCTGACCACGGGCCCATCATCGTGGCGCAGGAAAACGGCTATTTCGCCGAACAGGGGTTGCAGGTCGAAGTCGTTGCCCCCGCCGACCCATCCGCACCGCCGCGTCTGGTGGCTGCCGGTCAGGCGGATCTGGCGGTATCCTATCAACCGCAACTGCATTTGCAGATCCACGAAGGGCTGCCACTGAAACGGGTCGGCACGCTCGTCGCGACGCCCCTGAACTGCCTGCTGGTTCTGAAAGACGGGCCGATCAAATCGCCCGCTGACCTCAAAGGCAAGAAAATCGGCTTTTCCGTCGCCGGTGTGGAAGAGGCCATCCTCAGCACCGTGCTTGGCAAATACGACGTCGCGCTGGATGATGTTGAGATGATCAACGTGAATTTCTCGCTCTCACCCTCGCTGATGACCGGTCAGGTGGATGCGGTGATTGGTGCCTATCGCAACTTCGAGCTGAACCAGATGGATATCGAAGGCCGCCCCGGCACCTGTTTCTATATCGAGGAAGAAGGCGTGCCGTCTTATGACGAACTGATCTATGTCGCCAACCCCGATACGATGGACAAAGACAAGATCGCCCGTTTCCTGGCCGCGACCGAAAAAGCGACTCAGTACATCGTCAACAACCCGGAAAAAAGCTGGGAGGTCTTCTCAGCCACTTCACCCGAACTGCAGGACGAGCTGAATGCACGCGCATGGGTCGACACGCTGCCGCGCTTTGCCCTGCGTCCCGCCGGGTTTGACGCTGGCCGTTATGCCCGGTTCGAGGCATTCCTGAACGACAGCGGCATGATCGACACCGTCCTGCCCGTCAGTGACATTGCCATCGACGTAACCGCGCAATGAGCGATTATGGCAAAGCCTTTGCGCTGATGCGCGATGCGGCGCAGGGGCCGTGGCGGGATTACACCCGCCACGCTTTTGTCGAAGCCCTGAAAGACGGCACCCTGCCACGCCCGGCGTTCCTGCACTATCTGCGTCAGGATTACGTGTTCCTGATCCATTTTGCGCGCGCCTGGGCGCTGGCCGTGGTGAAATCGGAAACACATGCTGAAATGCTGGCAGCGTCGCGTACCGTGAACGGCCTGATCAGCGAAGAGATGAAGCTGCATATCGGTATTTGCGAAGCAGAAGGCATTTCGCAGTCCGATCTGTTTGCAACGCCGGAACGGCCCGAGAATCTGGCCTATACCCGCTTTGTTCTCGAGGCGGGCTATAGCGGTGATCTGCTGGATCTTCTGGCAGCACTTGCACCCTGCGTCATGGGATATGGTGAGATAGGCACCCGCCTGGCTGAGGAGGCAACATCAACGACCTACCGTGGCTGGATCGATACCTACGCGGACGAGGGCTACCAGAGCGCCTGCACCGCCGTGGGCGAATTGCTGGATTCGGCTCTAACAAGGCGGATTGGGGCGGATTTCCAAACGTCGCCTCGCTGGGATCGTCTGTGCAGGACGTTCCGCACGGCCACGGAGTTGGAAGTCAATTTCTGGCAGATGGGTCTGACCCCATGACCCCGGCGCCCGATCTGACCATCAGCGGCACAGCCATGATCGATGGCGCGACTCTGTTCGCGCCGCTGACCCTGACGCTTGACGCAGGGGCGTGGACCTGTCTGTTGGGTGGATCGGGTGTTGGCAAAACCACGGTTTTGCGGTTGATTGCCGGGCTGGAAACCGGGGCTGAATTCACGGGCCGGATCACCGCCAGCGATGGCCAGTCGGTTTCAGACCGGGTTGCTTATATGGCGCAGGACGACCTGTTGCTGCCTTGGGCGAGTGTTGCGCAAAACGTCTCACTGGGCGCGCGGCTGCGGGGCGAGAAAGTTGACGTTGACCGGCGTGACCGCCTGATCGAACGGATGCGGTTGCAGGACCATATGACCAAGAAACCGCCCGAGCTTTCGGGCGGGCAGCGTCAGCGCGTGGCACTGGCCCGCACCTTGATGGAAGACCGGCCGATTGTGTTGCTGGATGAACCCTTTTCAGCCCTTGATGCCCGAACCCGTGCCGATATGCAGGATCTGGCCGCCGAGGCGCTGCGGGGCCGCACTGTCCTTCTGGTAACCCACGATCCGGGCGAGGCCGCGCGTCTGGGGCAATCCATCGTCGTCATGACACAGCACGGGCTGACGCCGTGCGATCCGCCGGTTGCTCCAGCCCCGCGCAGCGTGGACGATCTGCAGACGCTGGAAACACAAGGCGCGCTTTTGCGGCTGCTGCGGGAGGGCGGGGTATGAAGTCCCTCTCTGTTCTGGCAGCAACCCTGTTTGCCATTGCCATCTGGCAGGGGATCGTGACCCTGACCGGATTGCCAAAGTTCATCCTGCCCGGCCCCGTGGTGGTTGCCGAGACCTGGTGGCAGAACCGCTGGCTGATTGCCGAACACACCTGGATCACAGCCATTGAGGTCATTATCGGCCTTGCCTGCGGCACGCTGCTTGGCGTTGTCACTGCATTGCAGCTGGCCAATTCCCGCGTCGCACGAGTTTTGGTGCAGCCAATGCTGGTGTTCACGCAGGCCCTGCCGGTCTTTGCACTGGCCCCGTTGCTGACCCTGTGGCTGGGTTATGGCCTGTTGTCCAAGGTCGCGATGGCGGTCCTGATCATCTATTTCCCGATCACGTCGTCCTTTTTTGACGGTTTGATGCGGACACCGCAGGGGTATCTGGACCTTGCACGCACGATGCAGGCCAGCAAGCGCACTGTGTTGTGGCACATCCGTATCCCTGCGGCGTTGCCGTCTCTGGCCTCGGGGATGCGGCTGGCGGCGGTGTATGCGCCGATCGGTGCCGTGATCGGTGAATGGGTCGGTTCATCGCAAGGTCTGGGATATCTGATGCTGCTGGCCAATGGCCGTGCCAAGACGGACCTGATGTTTGCGGCGATGCTGACGCTGGGCGTATTTTCGATCCTTCTGCACATGATTGTCCGCCGCGCCACCGCGCGTATGGCAGGAGAGGCTCATTAACCTTTCGGAAAGTGATTCTGCGTCAGGGTAAACGCATGACACAGGACGCCTTTGCCGAAGCCCCCATGCTGTTTGATACGGACGAAGCGCCAGCGCAGCCGCTGCCGAATGGTCGGTTACCCTCCTACATCAAAGACCATCGCAAGCGGCTGCGCGAACGGTTCATGGCGGGCGGATCCGCAGCGATCCCGGATTATGAGTTGCTGGAACTGGTTTTGTTCCGGTCCATCCCTCGGCAGGATGTGAAACCATTGGCGCGGGCATTGATGAATGCCTTTGGCGATTTCAACCGTGTGTTGACAGCACCCGAAGAACGGCTGCGGCAGATCAAGGGCGTTGGTGATACGGTCATCACCGATCTGAAAATCCTCGAAGCCTGCGCGCATCGGATGGCACGGGCGCGGGTGATGCAACGACACGTAATATCCAGCTGGGACGCGCTGCTGGATTATTGCCACACGACAATGGCGCATCGCGAGACCGAGCAATTTCGCGTTTTCTATCTGGATCGCAAGAACGTCCTGATCGCGGATGAGGAACAGGCCAAAGGCACCGTGGATCACGTGCCGGTCTATCCGCGCGAAGTGGCGAAACGGGCGTTGGAACTGAATGCCTCGGCCCTGATATTGGTGCACAACCATCCTTCGGGCGACCCAACGCCGTCACAGTCAGATATCGACATGACCAACCGCATTCAGGATGCCTGCTCCGCCCTGGGGCTGACCCTGCATGACCACCTGATCATCGGCAAATCGACCGAGCTCAGCTTTCGTTCCGAAGGGTATCTCTAGCGGCTACTGCACCCAAATCTCGACCCGCCGGTTGACCTTGCGGCCCCATTCGGTGTCATCGCAGGCCATGGGCATCGCTTCACCAAATCCTTCGGCGGTGACCGTGATACTATCAGGGATCGGGGCTTCAAGCGCGGCGATAACCGCGTTTCGCACGGTTTGCGCGCGCCGTAGGGCGATGCGGGCATTTGAAACGGCACCCCCGTCCCCATCGCTGAAGCCTGCAAACACCACCTTGCGCGCCTGCAACGTACCCGCGTCCAGCATTTGCGCCAGTTGCTGAATATTGGCGCGCGACTGCGCGTCCGGGCGGGACGATCCGGGTTCGAACCGGACCGACAGGGACAGGCGCGACAGCGGGCGCAAGGTTTCGATCATGCGCTGCAACTCCTCCAGTCCGACCTCAGTTCCGCCGGTGACGACCGCATTGGCAAGCCGGTCCCCCTGCACGCCAACCGGCAGGGTTTCAGCAGATTGATCCACATATCCTGCGTCACGTATCGCCACCTGTGCCTCGGGGCTTTGGCTATAGGCCAGAAACTGTCGCGCAATCCGGGGCAGGCGGCGTTCCGGCAGATACAGGAACATGGGCATATTCAGCGGGTAATCTTCGGTCTTGATTGACTGGCGGGTCGCGGCCAGAGGATGCCCGCACCCGCCAGTCAAAGGCACAGCGCGGGTGCCATGGGCCGATGCCTTGCTGGCGATACCGATGGAAAACGGATCCTTAGCCACAGCCGCGGTCAGGTCATGTATGCGATTGTGGCGGATCGCCGTATCGGTCAGCACCACACCGGCGGTTTTCAGAACCTGATCCTCGACCGCCTGCGCCAGACCCGACCCGGCCTCTGGCACATGCAGTGCAATAGGGGCATCCGGCCCACCCAGCTGCGCCCAGTTGCTGACCTCGCCGGACAGAATGCGGGCCAGATCCGCCAGCGAAACCTGTCGCATCACGCTGTCGGGGGCCACGACCGGGACCATGGCATCCAGTGCAATGACCCGTGATCGCCGCGAGCGTTTCAGATCACCCAACCCCGCAGCTTCGGCAGCCTCCCGCTCGGCCTCGCGCATCTCGCGCAGGGCCATCACGATATCCGCCCGGTCTGCGATCAGGTCGCTGAACCCGCGATCCGTGGTGCCCACGTCAAAGAAAAACCGTGCCAGCGGCGCCGCCCGGCCTGCCTGATGCAGCTCGTAAACAAAGGTGTCCTCATCCACGCGGGCGGGGGTCGCGGTCAGGTCTTCCTGACGAGCAAAGCCGATGATCAGGGCGGGCAGCACCGTTTCGGCCATCACCGATGATCCGGAAAACTGCACCTCGGCGACGAAATCGATCAGGTTGGGGCAGGCGGGCCCCTCGCATGTGACGCCCGAACCATCCACGGTCAACGTCCCGAATTGCGTATCGACGCGATAGAACTCACCGTCAAAGCTCAGCAGATTGCCGGTCACTTCGACCTTGCCATCATGCGAGGTCAGTGTGATGTCCTGCCCAAAAGCACCGGTCGCCGCCGTCACGGAAAACAGCGCAGCCACCGCCACACGGAAAAATGTCATAAGAGGTTCAAGCCTGCCTGCGGATTACTTTGCCGCGATTGTCAGGTCTGAGAGCAGATTATTCAACACCAGAAACTCGCCTGCGCGCGAACAATCCGGCAGAGTCACGGACATGTCGCGCGACCGCAGGCGGCGGTCCGACAACAACTCCAGCGACTGCACGTTCAGCGTGTGGCCGCAATTTGCATCGGTCACTTCGGCCTCGACGGTCAGGTCAATCGTGCCGGATTGATCCGAAGTACTGGCCGGGAAAGAATACACTTCGATATTCTGCGTCATACCGGAACCGGACTGACCCAGACGCATAACCTTACCGGCGCCTTCGGCAGATGCGTCATCCCAGACATGGCCATCCGCGCCATAGCTGGCACCAAATTCCAACGCATGAATCTGCAGCTCGGTATCACCCTGCCATTGCAAGACAACACGATCAAAACCGGCGATTTCGGGAACGTGAGTGGTGGCGACGGTGCCTGTTTCATCTTCGAAGGAAAACAGGAAGATCGCGTATTCCGAAAGGGCCGGGATCGCCATGTCCAGCGCGCCGGTGGCATCCGTCATCTGGCTAACAGTCAGGCCGCTATGGTGAATTTCAATCCGCTCGTTCTTGTGGCACGGCGCTTTCAGCGACAGGTGTGCCAAGGCACCGGGTGCTGCGTTTGCGTGCGCGCTGATCCGGCAGTTCGATGTCTTGGGGGCAGTGGGTACAGCGCGGGGTGCCGGTGTAACAGTGACCGGATCGGCATCTGATACGGTGGCCGAAGTCAGAACGATACTGTCCAGCCCCGACAGAATCGAAGACTGATCGGCAACAGAGGCCACATCGACACCGCCCTGCGCGCGGTTCTGCTGCGCAGCCGGTCCGTTCTGCATCAGATAGCCTATGCCCAGGGCACAAGCGACCGTTCCGCACATGGTTACGTAGTTGCGAACTACAAACAAGACACCCTCCCCAGTTGAAGGAGCAGCTTGCACTCTCGCCACCAATCGCGGCCAATTTGTGGCCGCGAGACGGACTCATTGTGATTAAAGGGTGTTAACGTCAGGTCAATCTGCCGTGGCAGTGTTTGAACTTCTTGCCGGATCCGCAGGGGCACAGGTCGTTTCGCGACGGGTTACCCCAGGTCGACGGATCACTCTCGTCAAACCCCGGCAGGGCATCGCCTGACGCCGCCGCTTCGGCCTTGGCCTCGGCCTGGCTTGCGGCCTTGTCCACAGCCTGCTGTGCCTGCGCCTGTTGCGCCGCCATCTGCGCCAGCATTTCCCTCTGCTCTTCTTCGGTCAGTGGCCGCACGCGCGACAATTGCTGTGTCACGGTTTCCCGCAAACCGTCCAGCATGGTTTCGAACAGCTGGAAGCTTTCGTTTTTGTATTCGTTCAGCGGATCGCGCTGGGCATAGCCGCGGAAACCCACGACCGAGCGCAAGTGTTCCAGCGTCAGCAGATGCTCGCGCCATTTGGCATCGATGGTCTGCAACAGCACCTGCTTTTCGATGTTGCGCATGTTTTCGGGACCAAAGGCAACCGCCTTCTGGGCCATCATCTCATCTGCGGCCTTAACCAAGCGCTCCCGCACTTGCTCGTCATCCACGCCTTCTTCGGCAGCCCAGTCCTGAACCGGGGCGTCGATGGTCAGCTTGTCCTTGATCGCCGCATGCAGACCGTCTGTATCCCACTGATCCGCATAGGATTTCGGCGGCATGTATTCGTCAATGAGATCGTCGATCACCTGCTCGCGCATATCCGAGACGATCTCGGACAGGTCATTGGCCGACATGATCTCGCGGCGCTGGCTAAAGATCACCTTGCGCTGATCGTTCATCACGTCATCGAATTTCAGAACGTTCTTGCGCATGTCGAAGTTGCGGCCCTCGACCTTGGACTGCGCGCGTTCCAGCGACTTGTTCACCCACGGGTGAATGATCGCCTCGCCTTCTTTCATGCCCAGCGTGGTCAGCACCTTGTCCAGCCGTTCCGAGCCAAAGATACGCATCAGGTCGTCTTCAAGGCTCAGGTAGAACACGGTACGGCCCGGATCGCCCTGACGGCCCGAACGGCCGCGCAGCTGGTTGTCGATGCGGCGGCTTTCATGGCGTTCGGACGCCATCACATAAAGGCCCCCTGCGGCCAGAACCTTTTCTTTTTCTTCCGCGTGGCGCGCCTCTTCTGCGGCGCGCAGCTCCGACGGATCAGCCTCGGGGTTGTCCGCAATCGCTTGCAGCACCTTCATCTCGACATTGCCGCCCAGCTGAATGTCGGTACCGCGACCGGCCATGTTGGTGGCGATGGTTACCGCGCCCAGACGGCCGGCATCGGCGACAATCTGCGCCTCCTGCTCGTGCTGGCGGGCGTTCAGAACGTTATGGGCGATGCCTTCCTTGGTCAGCATCTGGCTCAGCAGTTCCGATTTCTCGATCGAGGTCGTGCCCAGCAGAACCGGCTGGCCCTTTTCCTGCGCCAATTTGGTCTCTTCGATCATCGCGCCATATTTTTCCATGGCGGTGCGATAGACCTGATCATCCTCGTCCACACGGGCAATCGGCTTGTTGGTCGGAACTTCGACCACGCCCAGGCCGTAAATCTCGGCAAATTCCTCGGCCTCGGTCAGGGCGGTCCCGGTCATGCCGCCCAGCTTGTCGTAAAGGCGGAAATAGTTCTGGAAGGTCACACTGGCCAGCGTCACGTTCTCAGGCTGAATCTGCACGTTTTCCTTGGCTTCGATGGCCTGATGCAGGCCCTCGGACAGGCGGCGGCCCGGCATCATGCGGCCCGTGAATTCGTCGATCAGAACGACATTGCCGTCGCGCACGATGTAATCCTTGTCGCGCTGGAACAGCTTGTGCGCGCGCAGACCCTGATTCACGTGATGCACCACGGTCGTGCTTTCCGGGTCATACAGCGAATGGCCTTCAGGAATCAGGCCGGCAGCCAACAGCTGCTGCTCCAGAAACTCGTTGCCCTCATCCGTGAAGGTCACGTTGCGGGCCTTTTCGTCCAACGTGTAGTGTTCGTCGGTCAGACTCGGGATCAGCGCATCGATGGCGGTATACAGGTCCGAGCGGTCCTGTGCCGGGCCCGAGATGATCAGCGGCGTCCGCGCCTCGTCGATCAGGATCGAATCGACCTCGTCCACAATCGCGAAATTGTGGTGTTTCTGGTAAACCTGCTCCAGATCGGCCTTCATGTTGTCGCGCAGATAGTCAAAACCCAGCTCGTTGTTGGTGGCATAGGTGATGTCGCAGGAATAGGCGGCCAGTTTTTCCGCGTCAGGCTGGCCCGACCAGATCACGCCTGTGGTCATGCCTACGGCAGCAAACACCTTGCCCATCCATTCCGCGTCGCGCTTGGCCAGGTATTCGTTCACCGTGACCACATGCACGCCCTTGCCGGTCAGCGCGTTCAGATAGGCGGGGAGGGTCGCGACCAGTGTCTTGCCCTCACCCGTCTTCATTTCCGAGATGTTGCCCTGATGCAGGAAAACACCGCCCATCAGCTGCACGTCAAAGGCGCGCAGCCCCAGCGCGCGGCGGGCGCCTTCGCGCACGTTGGCAAAGGCTTCGGGCAGCAGATCGTCAAGGCTTTCGCCATCCAGCGCGCGTTTGCGCAGGTCTTCTGTCTTGTCGATCAGGCCCTGATCGGACAGTTTCTCGAACTCGGGTTCCAGCGCGTTGATCTTTTCGATCAGGGGGCGGGTCGCCTTGATCTTGCGGTCGTTCGGTGTTCCGAACACCTTTTTGGCGAGCGTTCCGAGTCCCAGCATGTTCACTCCAGCGGATCTGTTCTTGTCTTGGTTTTTGACAGGCTTGCCCACCTTGCGCGCAACCCATAGATACGGGGGGTGAAAGGCGGCCCTGTCCAAGGCTTCAAAGCGATGTAAGCGGCAGGTTCCAGAGTGTCAACGCTGCGCCCTGCCGCGGCAAGGAAATAGGATGATTCAATGCCCAAAGGCCTCACTTTTCTGCCATCGCTGGCTCTGACCGCCATGATGGCCTTGCCGCTGGCCGCCGAAACCCAGCCGGATGCATCCACCGTGGTGGCGCGTGTGAACGGGGATGAGATCACTTTGGGTCACGTGATCGCAACCGTTGCCGCCCTGCCGCCGCAATACCAGCAGGCCGAAGATGATGTATTGTTCGACTTCGTACTGGAACAGCTGATCCAGCAGCAACTGCTGGGGCAACAGCAGGATGGGCTGAACAAACTGAACACGCTGCGGCTGAAAAATGAAGAACGCTCACTTCTGGCGGTTCAGACCGTCACAGCCCTGACCGATACGGTTGTCACGGACGAGGCCATTCAGGCAGCCTACGACGCGCAGTACAACGATTTCGCGGGTGAGGACGAATTCGATGCCAGCCACATTCTGGTCGAGACCGAAGAACAGGCCAACGACCTTAAGGCGCAGCTTGATGACGGCGCCGATTTCGCCGAGCTCGCGCGCGAGCACTCCACCGGTCCGTCCGGTCCCAATGGCGGCGCGCTGGGCTGGTTCGGCAAGGGCCAGATGGTACCGGAGTTCGAAACAGCCGTGGTCGCGCTTGAAAAAGGGCAGGTGTCCGATCCGGTTCAGACGCAGTTTGGCTGGCATGTGGTCAAGCTGAACGACAAGCGCAAAACCGAAGCGCCCGCGCTGGACGCCGTGCGCGAAGAGCTTGCACAAACCGTTCAGCAGGACGCCATTCAGGCGCGCATCGATGAACTGACACAGCAGGCCCAGATCGACCGCCCCGCTCTGGAAGGTGCCGGACCCGAAGTCCTGCGCCAGCTGGACCTGATTCAGGAGTAACCCCCGTGGCCAAGATCACCAAGGTTTCGCCGCTGGCGCCAGCGTCCTTCCCTGATTTGCCTGCAATTGACGGTGTGCGGTTTGCCACCGTCGCGGCGGGCGTGCGATATCAGGGCCGCACCGATGTCATGCTGGCCGTGCTGGACCCGGGCACATCTGTGGCCGGGGTCTTTACCCGTTCGGCCACACGGGCGGCACCGGTTCTGGATTGTCAGGACAAGATCGGCGGGCCCAGTGACGGCCCGGCGGCGATCCTGGTGAACTCGGGCAATGCCAATGCCTTTACCGGGCATTATGGTCAGACCTCGGTGGCCGAAGTAACGCAGGCCGTCTCGAAGGCGACTGGTGTTCCGGTCGAGCGGGTCTTTACCTCCTCAACCGGCGTGATTGGTGAGCCGCTGGCTCATGACCGCATCATTGCCAAGCTTGAAACGCTGAAGGCGGGTCTCAGCCGTCACGCGATCGAAGACGCCGCACGCGCGATCATGACCACGGACACCTTCCCGAAAGGGGCCGTGGCGCAGGTCGAAATTGATGGCAAAACAGTCTCTATTGCGGGGATTGCAAAGGGTTCGGGCATGATTGCGCCAGATATGGCGACGATGCTGGTCTATATCTTCACCGACGCGCAGGTCGAACAATCAGCGTTGCAGGCGATGCTGAGCGCGCAGACAGACCGGACGTTCAACTGCATCACCGTGGACAGCGATACATCCACCTCGGACAGCCTGCTGCTGTGCGCCACCGGCGCTTCGGGTGTGGACGCCACCGGCAACGCGGCTTTCGCCGAGGCGTTGGAAGCCGTGATGCTGGATCTGGCCCAGCAAGTGGTGCGCGATGGCGAAGGTGCCACGAAATTCGTCGAAATCCGCGTAAAAGGGGCCGCAACAGACGCTGACGCCAAGATCCACGGCCTTGCCATCGCCAACTCTCCGCTGGTCAAAACCGCCATCGCGGGCGAAGACCCGAACTGGGGTCGTATCGTCATGGCCATCGGTAAATCCGGTGCCGCGGCGGACCGCGACCTGCTGAGCATTTCCTTCGGCGACATCCTTGTGGCCGAAAAAGGCTGGGTCAGCCCCGATTACAGCGAAGACACAGCTGCCGCTTATATGAAAGGTCAGGATCTGGTCATCGCCGTTGATCTGGGCCTGGGCGAAGGCAATTCCACCGTCTGGACCTGCGATCTGACGCACGGATATATCGAGATCAACGCGGATTACCGCTCGTGAAAACCGTGTTGGTCTCTGCTGTCGCCCTGATCGACATCGAGGGCCGGGTGCTGTTGGCCCAACGCCCCGAGGGCAAATCCATGGCCGGTCTTTGGGAGTTTCCCGGCGGCAAGATCGAGCCCGGCGAAACCCCCGAGGCCGCCCTGATCCGCGAATTGCACGAGGAACTGGGCATCGACACCTGGGCCTCGTGCCTTGCCCCCCTGACCTTCGCCAGCCACAGCTATGATGATTTCCACCTGCTGATGCCTCTGTTCGCCTGCCGCAAATGGCAGGGCATCCCACAGTCGAAAGAGGGGCAGGCGCTGAAATGGGTCCGCGCAAATGACCTGCGCAATTACCCCATGCCGGCCGCGGATGTGCCCCTGATCCCGATCCTGCGGGATTGGTTGTAGGGGCTCAAAAGGCGTCAGGCGCTAACGGCCCGAATTTCGGCTTGGCGGATTTATTTGCCGATTTGTGGTAGTGTTCGAGTGCTTTCTCAATGGTGAAGGAGTACCTCGTTATGATTGCAAGTCGAGTTGGAAAGCTTTGGGGGTCCAGGATTGCTTTGATTTTGGCCCTATTTGTTTTGGCGGTTCATAGTGCCAAAGCAGATGATGCGAAGACTGCGATAACGGTCATGATCGAAGAACAGGCCCGAATTGACCGCTACGTCGAACTCGATTTTGCACGGCAAGATCTTTTGTTTCACCAGACGAGCACGATCCTGGCCCTATACGGTGATTACAACTCCTACACCAAATCGGACGGCACTCAGGCCAATGGCTCTGACATGACGCGATTCAGAAATCGGGTCACTGAATACGTGCCTGCTGCCATCGTGGATTTCCGCCGAAAGTCCCAAAGAGACAAAACAATTTCAGAGGATGAGGCAAGCAAGGCGGAAGCCGCCGAAGCCTTGATGGAAGAGATGCTTTTGGCCGCAGGTGAAATCATTGAACTTTGCGACGCCAACAAGCCCTATGAGGCAAGTCTCGTTTACCGCGATAAGACAATGCCCTTGAACACGAAACTTTTGGGGTTGCTGTACACGTTGCGCTCAACATCTGTTGGTCGTTTTAAAAAAGCAGCATTAAAAGCTAAGTATCAGTAACCGCGCCAACCTGCCGAAGGTCGAATTCTGTTTGCCGGTCCGGCGTCCCTGCTGCACACAGGACCTGTTTGGTACGGTAATTGCGTGGGACGAACGGGTTCCTCGTAACAGTCTGCATTTGTACATATTGTACAAAACGTAACATCACCCTTCTGCACCTGTTACAATTCGTAAGAATTGAGAAAACATCAGGCAAAACTTGACGCTGATCGTGCGGGTGTCCCAAATCGGGGCACTGGCATCCGGGGGCTTTCCCGGATCCGCCATTTCCGGCTTAGAGGAGGCCGGATGGGGAGGAGAAAAAGATTGGCTCAGACGCAGTCGGGCGCCGAAGGGTTGCACTCCCTTCCGGCGCTTCTACACCGCAACGCGACCCAGTTCGGGGATGCCCCGGCCTATCGGGAAAAAGAATTTGGGATCTGGCAATGCTGGACCTGGGCTGAAGCGGCCAAGGAAATTCGCGCGCTCGCTCTTGGATTTCTTGAAATTGGCGTTGAGCGCGGTGACCACATTGCCGTGGTCGGACGCAACCGGCCAGCGCATTACTGGACCATGGTCGCGGCACAGATGGTCGGTGCAATTCCGGTGCCTCTGTATCAGGACGCAGTCGCCGAAGAGATGACCTATGTGATGGAGCATTGCGGCGCGAAATACGTCGTCTGCGGTGATCAGGAACAGGTCGACAAGGTCATCGAAATTCAGGAAAAAGTGCACCAGATCAAGCACATCCTCTATACCGACAAGCGAGGGATGCGGAAATACGACCACAGCCAGATGAACGCGCTGGAAGACCTCATGGCCGAAGGTCAGGCAGGACATCAGCGGTTTGATGCAGAGCTGGACAAGCGCATCTCTGAGATCACCTATAACGACACCTGCGTCATGCTTTATACCTCGGGCACAACGGGCAAGCCCAAGGGGGTGGTTCTGTCGAACCGCAACGTGATCGAAAGCGCCAAGAATTCAGCGATCTTCGACCATCTGACCCGCGATGAAGATATCCTCTCCTACCTACCAATGGCATGGGTTGGGGATTTCATCTTTTCCATCGGTCAGGCCTATTGGTGCGGGTTCTGCGTGAACTGCCCGGAAAGCGCCGACACGATGATGACCGATCTGCGCGAAATCGGGCCGACCTATTTCTTCGCCCCGCCGCGCGTGTTTGAAAGCCAGCTGACCAATGTAATGATCCGGATGGAGGATGCGAGCAAGCTGAAACAGCGCATGTTCCATCACTTCATGGCGCATGCCAAAAAGGTGGGCGGCAAGTTGCTGGATGGCAAACCCGTCGGCTTTGGCGACCGGATGAAATACGCGCTGGGTAACCTGTTGGTCTATGGGCCGCTCAAGGATACGCTGGGCTATGGCCGGTTCCGGGTTGGCTATACAGCGGGTGAAGCGATCGGACCGGAAATCTTTGATTTCTATCGATCTTTGGGCATTAACCTGAAACAGCTTTACGGTCAGACCGAAGCAACCGTGTTCATCACCGTACAGCCGGATGGTGAGGTTCGGGCCGATACGGTTGGCGTGCCCGCGCCGGATGTTGAGATCAAGATCGACGACAAGGGCGAGATCCACTACCGCTCGCCCGGCGTGTTTGTCGAATATTACAACAACCCGGATTCCACGGCATCAACCAAAGATGCCGAAGGCTGGGTGGCAACGGGTGATGCCGGGTTCATCGAGGAAAGCTCGGGCCATCTGCGGATCATCGACCGGGCCAAGGACGTGGGCAAAATGGCCGACGGGTCCATGTTCGCGCCGAAATATGTCGAGAACAAGCTGAAGTTCTACCCCGATATTCTCGAGGTCGTTCTGTTCGGAAACGGCAAGGATCGCTGTGTGGCCTTCATCAATATTGACCTGACAGCGGTCGGCAACTGGGCGGAACGCAACAACGTGGCCTATGCGTCCTATCAGGAACTGGCGGGCCATCCGCGTGTGTTAGAGACGATCAAGGCGCATGTGGAAGAGGTCAACAAATCGGTAGCGGCTGATGAAATGCTGTCCGGTTGCCAGGTGCATCGCTTTGTGGTGCTGCACAAGGAACTGGATGCTGATGATGGTGAGATGACCCGCACCCGGAAAGTTCGGCGCGGGTTTGTCGAAGAGAAGTTCCACGACATCATTGCGGCGCTTTACGACGGGTCCGAAAGCGTCTCGACCACGACCGAAGTGACCTATGAGGATGGGCGCAAGGGATCGATTAGCGCGACGCTGAAAATCGTGGACGCGCCGGTTGTACCGGTTGCGCAGCACAAGGTGGCAGCGGAATGAGGGCCGCCACAGCACCGCGCGACCTGCGGCCATCGCCCTGTCCGCCATCCCGTTTTTGCGCAAGTCAGGGAGTGACTGATGCTGGATAACGCCGAAGGATATGTCACCGAAGACGGTCGCAAGATCGGCGGCGTGGTGATGGAGATGAAGAACATCACTCTGCGCTTTGGCGGCGTCGTGGCGATCAAGGATATCTCGTTCGATATTCGCGAGGGTGAGATTCGCGCCATCATCGGGCCGAACGGGGCCGGAAAATCATCGATGCTGAACGTCATCTCGGGGTTCTATGTCCCGCAGGAGGGCGAGGTCTGGTTCCACGGATCAAAACGCCCAGCGATGCGGCCCTTTGAGGTGGCGCAGCAGGGGATCGCGCGGACGTTCCAGAACATCGCCCTGTTCGAGGGGATGAGCGTTTTGGACAACGTCATGACAGGGCGTTTGAATTTCATGCAGACCAACATCCTCCAGCAGGCCTGGTGGAAGGGAAAGGCCGAGGCGGAAGAGGTTGAAAACCGTGAGGCGGTCGAGAAGATTATCGATTTCCTTGAAATCCAGCACATCCGAAAAACGCCCGTGTCGCGCCTTCCATACGGGTTGAAAAAGCGGGTGGAACTTGCGCGTGCTCTGGCGGCAGAACCAAAGCTCTTGCTGCTGGATGAACCGATGGCGGGCATGAACGTTGAAGAGAAAGAGGACATGAGCCGCTTTATCCTCGACGTGAATGACGAATTCGGCACCACCATCGCCCTGATCGAACACGATATGGGCGTGGTGATGGACCTGAGCGACCGCGTGGTCGTGATGGATTACGGCAAGAAGATTGGTGACGGCACGCCCGACGAGGTGCGCAACAATCAGGAAGTCATCGACGCCTATCTGGGAGTCAGCCATGACTGAGACCAAAGCAGATATCCGGGGAGGCACATATGCCTGAGCAGTTAATCTTTGCCACGGAGGTCATCCTTAACGGTCTGATGGCCGGGGTGCTTTATGCGCTGGTCGCGCTGGGCTTTGTGCTGATCTACAAGGCGTCGGGAATTTTCAATTACGCGCAAGGGGTTATGGCCCTGTTTGCGGCGATGACACTGGTCGGGATCATGAACGGGCAAGTGCCTTTCGCGCATTTGATCAACGCGACCTTCGGCACACATGTCTATAACTTCGGCTGGACCATCCCCGCCCTGTTGGCGATCATCCTGACAATGGGCGTGATGGTTCTGTTGGCCTGGTGTGTGCAGCGCTTTGTCATGCGGCATCTGGTTGGGCAGGAGCCGATCATCCTGTTCATGGCCACGATCGGTCTGGCCTATTTCCTTGAAGGCGTGGCCGACCTGATGTGGGGATCCGAGATCAAGACGCTGGATGTGGGTCTGCCCCAGGGCATCAACCTGTGGATCGACGAGGTCACCTTTAACATCTTCGGCTATGGTTTCTTCATCGACAACCTCGACATCGTGGCAACCGTGATCGCGGCGCTTCTGGTGGCGGCGCTGGTGGCCTTCAGCCAGTACACAAAGCAGGGGCGGGCCATGCGCGCTGTGGCGGATGACCATCAGGCGGCACTTTCGGTCGGGATCTCGCTCAACTTTATCTGGGTCATGGTTTGGTCGGTGGCCGGGTTCGTGGCGCTGGTCGCGGGGATCATGTGGGGCACCAAATCGGGCGTGCAGTTCTCGCTGTCGCTGATCGCGCTCAAGGCGCTGCCGGTGTTGATGCTGGGCGGGTTCACCTCGATCCCCGGTGCCATCGTCGGCGGTCTGATCATCGGTGTGGGCGAGAAGCTGTTCGAATTCTCGATTGGCCCGCTGGTCGGCGGCGCGACCGAGAACTGGTTCGCCTATGTGCTGGCGTTGATCTTTCTGGTGTTCCGACCACAGGGTCTCTTCGGTGAAAAAATTATCGAGAGAGTATAGATGGATAACCTGAACCCCCTTTTCAAAGCCCTGCCGATTGCCTTGCTGATATATGGGCTGACCCGTTCGCTGGTTGAGTGCTTTGAGATCAACCTGGCGGGTTCAAGTATTGCAATGACAGGCGATACGGAATGGCAGATGAGGATGCTTGTTTACGCAGGATATTTGCGGGCGATGGATTCATTGTTCTTCTACGCAGCCTTGGCCGGAGTGGTTCATTGGCTGAACGTTAGAACCAGAGGTGCCCCGGCATGACCAAGGTGATCGCCATCATCAACGTAATCGCATGGGCGGGGTTCTGGGCCTTTGGCTACATCGCGCTGACCTCGAATGACCTGACAGACAGCCAGTTGACGATTGCCGCGATCCTGGCCTTTGCCGGGCTGATCATGGGCGTTCTGGCCTACCTGAAACTCGTGCGCGCCTCTGAGGCGAGCGGATATGCCAAAGGGTCCAGCCAGCTGGACGCCGCGACCCGTAACCGGGCGCAGGAAGAATGGGGAAAGTAACAGATGTTCTATCGTGAGGCCGGAGATTTCAAAACCTCCTACGTGGATGACAGCCAGACTTTCCCGATCAAGTTCGACCGGTACCGGTACTATGTCGTTCTGGCGGTGGCGTTTGGGATCATTCCGTTCATCATCAACGACTATTGGGCAAACGCCCTGCTGCTGCCCTTTCTGATCTATGCCATCGCGGCGATCGGATTGAACATACTTGTGGGCTATTGCGGGCAGGTCAGCCTTGGTACAGGCGGCTTCATGGCTGTTGGCGCCTATGCCTGCTACAAGTTGATGACCGCATTTCCAGACGTCAGCATGTTCATTCATGTCCTGCTGGCTGGTGGCATTACCGCGATTGTAGGCGTTTTGTTTGGCCTGCCTTCCCTGCGGATCAAGGGGTTCTATCTGGCGGTGGCCACGCTTGCGGCACAGTTCTTTCTGGTCTGGCTCTTCAACCGGGTGCCGTGGTTCTACAACTACTCGGCCTCGGGCCAGATCAACGCACCGGAACGTGACGTGTTCGGCATTATCATCTCGGGCCCGAACGCCCCGGCCTGGGCGACATACCTGTTCTGCCTGATCTTCCTGACCTTCAGCGCCATCATTGCGCGCAACCTGACCCGCGGCACGACCGGGCGGACATGGATGGCGATCCGCGACATGGATATCGCCGCCGAAATCATCGGGGTGAACCCGTTGAAAGCCAAGATCAGCGCTTTCGCTGTCAGCTCGTTCTTTGTGGGCATCGCAGGGGCGTTGTTCTTTGCCGTCTATCTCGGCGCGGTCGAGGTGGGCGAAGCATTCGGCATTCAGAAGTCATTCCTGGTGCTGTTTATGGTGATTATCGGCGGATTAGGCTCGATTTTCGGGTCTTTTGCCGGGGCGGCCTTCCTCGTGCTGCTGCCGGTTCTGCTCAAACTGGTTGGCGTCGATCTTCTGGGTTGGCCGACCGATATCGTTGCCCATCTTCAGCTGGTGATCGTGGGCGCGCTGATCATCATGTTCCTGATCCTCGAGCCCCACGGTCTGGCCCAGTTGTGGCGCGTGGCGAAAGAGAAACTCAGACTCTGGCCGTTCCCGCACTGAGGGCTGGCCCAATCATAAAGACGGGTGATCAAGCCCGAACTCAATATCGGATCAATCAAGGGAGGAGACACCCGATGAACAAGAAACTGGCAACCGTGGCGCTGAGCGCCCTGATGGCGGCAGGACCTGCGATGGCGGATCTTGTGTTCCCGTCGCTCAGCTATCGAACCGGGCCCTATGCGGCCGGTGGTATTCCATTCGCGGACGGTTACGCCGACTATTTCACGCTTCTGAACGAGCGGGACGGTGGCATTGGCGGTGTACCAGCAAACGTGATCGAATGCGAAACCGGGTATAACACCGAAAAAGGCGTGGAATGCTATGAATCCACCAAAGGTGAAGGCGCGCTGGTGTATCAGCCGCTGTCGACCGGTATCACCTATCAGCTGATCCCCAAAGTGACCGCAGACGGCATTCCACTGCACACGATGGGGTATGGCCGGACCTCGGCTGCGAACGGCAAAGTGTTCAGCCATGTGTTCAACTATCCGGCCAACTACTGGAACGGTGCGTCCGGTGCGATCAACTATCTGCTGGATGAAAATGGCGGTGACCTGAGCGGCAAGAAGATTGCGCTGGTCTATCACAACTCTGCTTACGGCAAGGAACCGATCCGGACGCTGGAAACTCTGGCTGAAAAGCATGGGTATGAGCTGTCCTTGCTGCCGGTTGATCACCCGGGCCAGGAGCAGAAGTCGCAATGGCTGCAAATTCGCCGCGAAAAGCCTGACTATGTCATCATGTGGGGCTGGGGCGTCATGAACCAGGTTGCGGTTCAGGAAGCGGCCAACATCCGTTTCCCGATGGAAAACTTCATCGGTGTCTGGTGGTCTGGCGCGGAATTCGATGTTCAGCCTGCTGGCGAAAAAGCGACCGGTTACAAGGCGCTGACCTTTACCGGCCTTGGCATGGACTATCCTGTCTATGACGACCTGAAAAAGTACGTTGTTGACTCGGGCAAGGCTGCGGGTGCCGGCGATCAGCTGGGTACAGTTCAGTACAACCGTGGTCTTTACGCCGCCATGCTGGCAGCCGAGGCTGTGAAAACGGCGCAGGCGATGCACGGAACCGCTGATATCGACGCGTCGATGATGCGCGACGGCATGGAAGCACTGGAAATGACCAACGCCAAGATGGAAGCGCTTGGCATGTCCGGGTTCGGCCCTGAATTCTCGGTCTCCTGCGAAAACCACGGCGGCCCCGGCCTTGTCGGTGTTGTTCAGTGGGATGCGGCGACTGGCGCCTGGAACCCGATACAGGACTTCAAACCGACAGATGCCGAAGTTATCGGCGCGTTGATCGAAGAAGATTCCGGTGCCTACGCAACCGAAAACAGCATCTCGCCACGTTGCGAGTAAGGCATGTTGCGCCACGGATGTGATCCGGGGCGTTCAGACAACCGGAGCGGCGGGTCACCTGCCGCTCCTCACGAACAGCCCCGGAACGGGCAGGCATGAGGAAACGCGCTGATGCTGGATGCGGCACAAACCACTGACGTGCAGGCGGAAACCCTGCTTGAGGTCAATAATATCGAGGTGATCTACAACCACGTGATCCTCGTGTTGAAAGGCGTCAGCCTGAGCGTTCCAAAGGGCGGCATCACAGCGTTGCTGGGCGGCAATGGTGCGGGCAAGACAACCACGCTCAAGGCCGTATCGAACCTGCTGCATTCCGAACGCGGAGAAGTCACCAAAGGTTCGATCAAGTATCGCGGCCAGAACGTGCATGAAAGCGACCCGGCCGATCTGGTTGAAAAGGGTGTCATTCAGGTGATGGAAGGCCGCCACTGTTTCGAGCACCTGACCGTCGAAGAAAACTTGCTGACCGGCGCCTACACCCGCAAAGACGGGGCGGCTGCGGTCCAGCGGGATCTTGAGATGGTTTACGCATATTTTCCCCGGCTCAAGGAACGCCGCCGGTCGCAGGCAGGCTATACTTCGGGTGGGGAACAACAGATGGTTGCCATGGGGCGGGCCTTGATGTCGCGGCCCGAGACGATTTTGCTGGACGAACCCTCAATGGGTCTTGCTCCGCAGCTGGTCGAAGAGATTTTCAGTATCGTGAAGGACCTCAACGAAAAAGAGGGCGTGTCCTTTCTGCTGGCAGAGCAGAACACCAACGTCGCCCTGCGCTTTGCACATTACGGTTACATTCTTGAATCCGGGCGTGTCGTGATGGATGGCCCGGCAGCCGACCTGCGTGAAAACCCGGATGTGAAAGAGTTTTATCTGGGCATGTCCGACGAAGGCCGCAAAAGCTTTCGCGATGTGCGGTCCTATCGTCGTCGCAAAAGGTGGCTGTGAGCGGATGGAGGATATGGCTATGACCTATTTCGACGCACTCGAAACACGCTCGGCAGACGAACGCGCCTCGGACCAGGCCAGGGCACTAGTGGAGCAGATCAAACGCGCGATGTCGGCCCCTGGATTTGCGTCGCATCTGTCAGAATCAGACACTAATAAGGTAAAATCAGTTGAAGATTTGCCGACATTGCCGGTTCTGCGGAAATCGGACCTGACCAGAGCACAGGCCAAACGTCCCCCGTTTGGTGGATTTACAGTGAAACCGGCGCGGCATTTCCATCATGTGTTCCAGTCGCCGGGACCGATCTATGAGCCGGGCAGCACTGATCACGACTGGTGGCGCATGGGCCGTTTCCTGAATGCCGCGGGTGTTGGCGCAGGGGACATTGTCCAGAACTGTTTTGGGTATCACCTAACCCCAGCCGGTATGATCTTTGAAAATGGCGCACGGGCTGTCGGCGCGGCTGTTCTGCCCGCAGGAACCGGACAAACCGAGTTGCAGGTGACTGCCGCCCGCGACGTTGGCTGTACGGCCTATGCAGGCACGCCGGATTACCTGAAGGTCATTCTGGACAAAGCCGACGAGATGGGCGTTTCACTGCATTTCTCGAAAGCCGCCGTTGGCGGTGGGGCCTTGTTCCCGTCTCTGCGACAGGAATATGCTGACCGGGGTATCTCGTGCCTGCAATGTTACGCGACAGCGGATCTGGGCAATATTGCTTATGAAAGCGCCGCGATCGACGGGATGATCATCGACGAGCACGTGATTGTCGAGATTGTTACACCGGGAACCGGAACTCCGGTGGCGCCGGGTGAGGTGGGTGAGGTCGTGGTAACCTCACTCAACCCCGATTACCCGCTGATCCGCTTTGCGACGGGCGACCTGTCCGCCGTGATGCCGGGAATTTCTCCTTGCGGTCGCACGAACACCCGGATCAAGGGTTGGATGGGGCGTGCAGATCAGACAACCAAGATCAAAGGTATGTTCGTGCGTCCGGAACAGGTTGCCGCTTTGGTCGACAAGCATGAAGAGATCGTCAAGGCTCGAGTCATTGCCACCCGTCAGGGCGAGATGGATTCGATGACTGTCCAGATCGAAAGCACAGGCGGGGATGATACGGCATATGCTAGATCGGTGGCCGAAGTGCTGAAACTGAAAGGCGCAATCGAAGTCGTCGCTCCCGGCTCGCTGCCCAAAGACGGGCTGGTGATTGAGGATCAGCGCGTCTACGAATAGCAGTGAAAATCAGGTCTGCGGCAGTTTGTGTCGCAGATTTGTTGACCGACGCACTGGTGTTTCCGAGCATTTTGGTCGATTAAAGGCAGACCCTAAGCCTTTGCCAATCAAAAGCCGGGATGATGGCCCAGATCGACTATTCAGAAAACGGATCACGCAATCGCGGTGTACGCGGCACACGGCTGTTGGCCGCTGTCGCCTATCTTGTGGCTGCCGCGTGCCTGCTGCCCATGGTGGCCGTGGTCTTGGCAGCGGTGACCGGCGGAACAGATACGATCTCGCACCTGATGGACACGGTGTTGCCCGGCTATACCGTGACGACCCTGATCCTTGTGGTTCTGGTTGCGGCGGGTACGTTCAGTATCGGCACGGGCGCTGCCTGGTTGGTGACGATGACCCGCTTTCCCGGTGTCAGGATCCTTGAGATCGCGCTGGTCTTGCCGTTGGCCTTTCCGGCGTATGTGCTCGCCTATGCGTACACCTTTTTTCTGGATCATCCGGGTATTGTTCAAAGCACCTTGCGAGATGTAACGGGCTGGGGGCCGCGCGACTACTGGTTCCCTGAAATCCGCTCGACCGGGGGCGCGGCGGTGATGCTGATTCTGGTGCTTTACCCCTATGTCTACCTGCTGGCACGGGCTGCGTTCCTGCAACAAAGTGCTACGGCGTTTCTGGCGGCGCGGGCGCTGGGCAACAACCCATGGCTGGCGTTTCGGCGCGTCTCGCTGCCGATGGCGCGCCCGGCAATCGCCGGTGGCGTGCTTCTGGCCATCATGGAAACCATCGCCGATTTCGGAACCGTGTCGTATTTCGGTGTGCAGACCTTTGCGACCGGGATCTACACCAGCTGGTTTTCCATGGCCGACCGAGCGGCGGCGGCGCAGCTGGCGTGGTGCCTGCTTGTCTTTGCACTGATCATGGCTGTGGCCGAGCGCACCCAACGCGGTAAGGCAAAATACTATCAGGCAGGAAAGAAACATGCTGCCCAACCGGCGGAAGATCTGACCGGTCTTCGCGCCGTCGCGGCATTCTTGTTATGTACGATACCCGTTATCTTCGGGTTTCTGCTGCCCGTTATCATACTGGTCGAGATGGGTTTGGAATCGGAACAGAACCTGCTGTCGCGGCGCTATATCGGTTTCATCCAGAACTCGCTGACCCTTGCCGGCACGGCCGCGGTCGTCACTGTCTTTGCGGCGATCTGTGTCGGGTTCTTTCAACGTCTGAGACCCGGGCGCGCGTCGTCTGCGACGGCCTACATGGCGCGGCTGGGATATGCCGTGCCCGGTGGCGTCATCGCAGTCGGCTTGATTGTACCTTTCGCCAGCTTTGACAACGCGCTGGATGCCTGGATGCGGCAGACCTTCGATGTATCGACTGGGTTGTTGGTTACAGGCTCGATTTGGTTGCTGGTTGCCGCTTACATGGTGCGATTCCTTGCTGCCGCGCTCAGCGCATATGAAGGGGGGCAAAGCACGGTTCATGCCAATATGGATGCCGCGGCCCGGTCGTTGGGGCAAACACCGCTGGGAACATTGCGGCGCGTTCACCTGCCCATTCTGACACCGTCGCTGCTGACTGCGCTGTTGATCGTCTTTGTGGACGTAATGAAGGAATTGCCTGCCACCCTGATCATGCGCCCGTTCAACTTCGACACACTGGCCGTACAGGCATACAGGCTTGCCTCGGATGAGAGGCTTGAGGGTGCCGCCGTGCCCTCACTGGTCATTCTGGCAGTCGGCCTGCTGCCGGTAATCCTGATCTGCCGTCAGGTTGGTCGGCGGTAACACTTGTGTTGTAAATGCCGGACAACCGCGCATCAGGCTTGATTCAAACATAATTTCCGGCAAGGCTGGCGGTATGAACATGCAGCCTCCCAACCGGTTTTCGGCAAGCGCAGCGCAGATGCCCGTGGCCTTTGACCGGCACGAGATGTCGCAAATCCTGTCCGTTTATGGACGGATGGTCGCCGCCGGAGAGTGGCGGGACTATGGTATCTCAAACCTGCGCGACATGGCGGTGTTCTCGATCTTCCGGCGCACTGCTGAGCACCCGATCTACCGCGTCGAAAAGCACCCGCGCCTGAAATCCCGGCAGGGGATGTACTCTGTCATCGGTATGGATGGCCGCATCCTGAAACGCGGCCACGATCTGCGAGCCGTCCTGCGGGTGCTGGAACGCAAGCTCATCCGGGCCGTAAACCCGGATTAGAGCCTTTTTCGCGCTGTAACAGGCCCGTCGCCCTGATCCTGAATGCGCTGGATCGCCCGGTCCATCGGCTCGTACACAACCGCCATATGGCTGGCGTTCGCATGCAAAATCATGTTGTCGCCCGAAACCCAGGCCACGTGACCTTTCCAGAACAGCAAATCCCCGCGCTGCGCAGGTGTTCCAGCTGACAGGGCAGCGCCCAAGGCTTGTTCCTGATCGCCGCTATCGCCGGGGCAGGGAATACCGCAGGCCAGCAACGCGGCCTGAACAAGCCCTGAACAATCGATGCCGAACCGGCTGTTGCCGCCCCACAGATAGGGCGTACCCAGGAACAACTCGGCCACGGCAACCGGATCGTGCGGTTTTTCTGCAATAGGGGCCATGTGAACCTTTGGGACAAAACCCAATTCGGTCTGCACAAACCGATCCGTTTCGGCAGTCGCGTGGATTTTACTTCCGAAACTCAGAGACACGAGATCGCGGCTTTTGATATCAGGGGTCAAGTATGCATGTGTTGCGGGCGCATTGATCCAATGCGTTGCAGGTATTTCCTCGGACAGGTGGTCTGTTTCCAGCCAACCAGCATATCCGTGTTTTTCTGCGACGATCCTGCTCCACCCGCCGTGGTTTTCTTTGACGTGAACCGTGTCCCCCAGCAGCAATTGACGATCACGCGGCCCGTCAGGAGCACGCAACAGGTCGACGACCGGTTTGGATACGCGGCGCTTGGTCATAATCCCAATACCTCCGGTAAGGCCGACAGCACCGCGCGTGATCCCTGACCCAGACCGCCTTTTGTGCGGCCGGGTTCATTGCTGGGTTGCCATGCGTAAATGTCAAAATGGATATAGCGGCTAGACCCTACGAACCGGCGCAGAAACAGCGCGGCGGTGATAGACCCGGCAAACCCGCCCGAGGGGGCATTGTCCAGATCAGCAATGCCGGGTTCGATCATCGCCTCGTAGGGTGTGTGAAACGGCATTCTCCAGACCGGATCGGCAGAAGTTTTGGCCGCTTGTGCCAAGGCCAGCGCGCAGCTTTCGTCGTCGGTGTAGAACGGTGCCAGATCAGGGCCCACGGCCACGCGCGCCGCACCGGTCAGCGTCGCCATCGAGATCACCAGATCGGGATTCCCTTCATCCGCCAAAGTCAGCGCATCAGCCAGAACCAGACGCCCTTCGGCATCGGTGTTGTTGATTTCAACGGTCAGGCCCTTGCGTGACGTCAGGATATCACCGGGGCGAAAGGCATTGCCTGAGACTGCGTTTTCAACGGCCGGGATCAGAATCCGCAGTTGCAGGGGAAGGTCCAGCGCCATGATCATCCGGGCCAGTCCCAGCACATTGGCCGCGCCGCCCATGTCTTTTTTCATCAGGCCCATGGAAGCGCCCGGTTTCAAATTCAGCCCGCCGGTGTCGAAACATACACCTTTGCCCACTAGTGTCAGTCTGGGGCCACTGGTGCCCCAGTTCAACTCGATCAGCCGGGGGGCCTGCGCCGCGGCCCGTCCTACTGTGTGAATCATGGGAAAATTCTGATCCAGCAGCGCATGGCCGGTGATCACCTTGCAAGACGCGCCGAACTCATTCGCCAGAACCTCGACCGCTTGCTGCAACTGATCCGGTCCCATGTCCGAAGTGGGCGTGTTGACCAGATCGCGCGTCAGAGCCTCGGCATTTGCCATGGCCTCGATACGGGCGGCGTTGATGCCATCAGGTGCAATCAATGCCGCTGACCCTCCGGTCTGGGACGCGTATCGATCGAAGACATAGCCAGTCATCAGCCAGCCAAGACACTCCATCTCCAAAAGATCCGCAGGAATGCCCGAAGCAATGCCGTAAGTGCCTTCCGGCAGCGCCATGGCCGCTGCGGCAAGGGGGAACCGTTTGCGCGCACGTTTTTCTTCGGTTCCGTAACCAGCCAGCGCGAATTCAATTGCGCCGTTCGTTGCCGGCACAAGCAGGGACTGCCCCAGAGCGCCGGAAAACCCGTTTGCTGCGACCCAGGACTGCACGCGCTCAGGCTGATCCAGAAGCCAGCCGTCCAAATCCGGCTGCGCGATCACATGAAGCGGTACGGAAGGGTCAGAGGATGGGGCGAAGGACAGAGTCATGGGCGCCTCGGCAGATTGTTTCTGTGCACAGACTAGCCGCGCATAATCTGCCCGCAACCCCTGTCAGACGGAAAGGTTCTGTTGGTCCCAGACGGCTGTCAACGACCGCTCACCAACGCGGATCAGACGTCCCAGCGTCGCGCCCGCTGCTACCGCGTCACCGGCATCGACGGCCTGCGCTACGTCACCTGCAACCCTGGCCAGAACCGTCATCCCGACCTGTTCGGAAATCGCGACCAGCGACCTTGCGCATTTGCGCAGGTCGGCCCACTTGCGCTGACGCCAAAAGCGTTCGCAGTTCGACAGGCGCACTGCCAGTTCTTCGATGGTGCGGCACAGCACATCCAGCGCGTTCTTGTCGCCCAGTTGACGGTAAAGGCCACTTAATTGATCCGAATCCAGACGGACGGATTCCTTGTGTTCAAGCGTGATTATTTTTTCCACCACATTCACCCTAATTCTGACGCCCCCACGGCGCAGGTTTGATACTGGTGGCAAATTCCATTGCAAAACCTTGCAGAGAAATCGGATAATTGCTCGAATTTTCCTAGAATTCGGTTTAGAGGATCGATCAGCGACAAGAACGGGGACACCGTAATGGAATTTGCCAAACCTTTGCCGAGCTATCTGGTCACGCGGTATCACGGCTGGAAAGCGACCACGTATTCGGAAAACCAGGTCTGGTTCAAGCGGCTGGCAGATGAAGGGCAGCGGCCCCGGGCGATGGTGATCTCCTGCTGCGACAGCCGGGTCCATGTGACTTCGATGTTCGGTGCGGATCAGGGCGATTTCTTTATCCACCGCAATATCGCCAATCTGGTGCCTCCCTATGCGCCGGACGGCGATCATCACGGTACCAGCGCAGCAATCGAGTATGCCGTCACTTCTCTCAAGGTTGCGCATCTGATGGTTCTTGGCCATTCGCAATGCGGTGGCGTTCAGGGCTGTATCGACATGTGCAAGGGTCAGGCGCCGCAACTGGATGCAAAAGAAAGCTTTGTCGGCCGCTGGATGGACATTCTGAAACCAAAATTCGAACTTGTCGCTGATATCGAAGACAGCCTCGAACAAGCCCGACAGCTGGAACGCCAATCGGTTGTCGCGTCGCTTGAAAACCTGATGACGTTCCCGTTTATCTCGTCAGCGGTCGAACAGGGCACTCTGAGCCTGCACGGGTTGTGGACCGATATCGGCGCTGGCGGGTTAGAGAGTTACGATCCCATACAGAAGAAATTCGTTCCGGTCTGACGACAGTTCATAGTGAATAAACGATGAGGAATACGGCTCTGATTCAGAGCCGTTATTTCGTATACTCCATTCATGACGTTTGAATTTGGAGCTTGCTATGAAGATGCTTAAGCGATTTCTCGCAGGGTTGTGCCTCCTTGTTTTACTGTTCATCGCAGTCTCTTACGTGTTGCCCGGCAAGGCGGAAGTGTCCCGCAGCATCACCATCGACGCCCCGGCCGCAGTGATCTTTCCGTTTGTGAATTCCATGCAAGCGACTGAGAAATGGTCCCCCTGGCTGTCACGCGATCCGGAGACGAAACTAAGCTACAGTGGCCCCGATGAAGGTGTCGGCAACAAGTTGAACTGGAGCTCTGATCACGCACAGGTTGGCAGCGGTACGCAGGAAATCGTCGAAAGCGTGGAAAATCAACTGGTCAAAACAGATCTGGACTTTGGGCAGATGGGCACGGCCTCGGCTTCGTTCACACTGAAACCCGATGGTGACGCAACCATCGTGACTTGGGGGTTCGAATCCGATCTGGGGCTCAATCCCATGTCCCGCTGGATGGGGTTGATGATGGATAAATGGGTTGGCGGCGATTACGAGCGCGGGTTGAATAATCTGAAAGTGCTGATCGAAAATAACACCTAGACCCTTCTTGAGATCGCAACATGCGTTCTGGTTTGCCCACCAAGGCAGCGGGGACCTCGCGGATCAATCCAAACGAAACCGCGCGAATTTGCCGAAGTGGTCGGATCCCATGAAGGGGCGCAGTTCGACTGTTCCGGTTGTTCCTTTTGGGAACAAAAGGTTGTCGATTGGCAAGGGTAGGTGCCAGCTGCCAAGATTATGCGTATTCAGGACAGCCCCAAAACTCTGGTTGTCGGCTGCCGCTGCGATCCGCCGGACGCTTGCGCCCCATGGAACCATGTTGAAATCCCCGGCAATCAGAACCGGGCCATCCAGATCCGCAATGCGTTCTGCAATGATCCGGCTTTGGGTTGATTGGTCGTAAGGAAAAGGCCAGCTCAGGTGGATCGATACGATCCAGACCAAAGACCCGTCCGGGGCTTCGACTTGTATTCCGACAAGACCATGACCTTTCAGGCAGAACCCGGACCCTTCGACAATCGGCAAAGTTGTCAGGATGGCAACGTTTTGTTCGGAACGAAACTCACAGATCACCTTTTCGGGGTAATGCTCGAACAGGTTGCTCATGTATTCGCGGTTGTGACTTGAGACTTCCTGCAACGTCACGATCTGAGCATCGGATGCTATGATGTCGTCGGCCAGCGAATACCGCGGCCACGCCCTGCTCATGAGGTTCTTTTGATACAGGGTCAGACACGGACCGTCGCAGTCCTTGGGCGGGGCGGCGAAACTGGTTGCGATTGATCCGACAGCAACAGCGGCAAAGGCCAGGGTCACCAAAGCAAGGTATCTGGCGCGCATATACAGCAGGATCGCGGCACACGGCAAAAGCAGAACGCCGGCTTGCGGGCGGAAAAGCGCAAAGGAATCTCCCACCGCCAGGAATTGCCCAGAAAAGCCGATGAGGATAAGCCCGACCAGAATGCCTGCACATCCAATGATCAGGTATTTTCCAATTCTGCGTTTGGTCGAAATTCCCATACTATACCTCTGATGCCCTGTGCAGGACACCACCTGTTGTCTGTTCTGGCCCATCCGTCGCGTTCAGGTCCGTGCTTAGCTGGCAAGCACGCCTGAATTTGTCAACAGGTCGGCAATTTGGATTGCCGTCAGCGCTCTGCCGAAGCTTGGGGTCCAGTCGGTGCCTTGATGGGTGCGGCTGATGAAATAGACGGCAAAAGCCGAGCGTCTTTGGAAACTACCTCAGGTCCATCCCCTCAGGCCAATTCAATTCAAGGTTCAAGGTGATGTTTGCCTTTTGATCGGGGGCAATATCCATCTCCCAAGCCAGAATTCCGCGTTGGTTGTCCACATTCTCTTCATTCGGGCGTGGATTGGCGTTCCACGTGATTTCCAGATCGTCCTGCTCGGAATATGGAACCCGGTCCAAAAGGCGCAACGGCCAGGTTTGGTCCGTCAGGTTTTCAATGCTGATTTCAGCCTGTTCGACCCGTTGATTGGACCGCGAAATAATCCCGGTGTCACCGCTGCTGCGGTTCAGGATCTGTCGGGAAAGTGTCAGACCATGGATGGGGCCAAACCCCATCTCGATTTCTTCCCGAGGACCAATTTCCTGCGAGTCTCCGGCAGCAACCAGAACATCGTCTACAAACCACCGTGCGGCAGCAGACTCCAGAAGCCTCTGATCCATTGGGTTGGTGAACCGAGCGGTCCGATACGCCGTGTCATCGCGCCAGGGCACGCCAAGCGCAAAAACCTCGGCAGATTGGGTGATTGCGTCCAATGCGACCTCGGTAATCTCATAACCAGTGGAAACCGAGATGAGATTTGGCAAAGTGTAAGTGATGCCGGTGCCTTCTACTGACGAGGTCAATATCGTGCCAATGGATGTCTCTTCCACCACAACAGGTGCCTCGACAACCGCTTCTGCCAATTTCCCGAAATTTCCCTGTTCTGGTTGCGGTTGCGGTGTTTCGCGTATCCAATGTCGAAATGAAGGCAGCCACGATGCAGCGTTCTGTCCAGTTGGGGCAATGGTCGACACATGCATCGTAACATCGCGCCAGTTTTCACCGGTGTCCTGCGTGATCAGGAGGTTGCGGTCGATCCGAACTGTGGGCGCGTCGCCGGTTGCCAAATGAAACTCGTATCCCGGCGACCATTCTGCGGCATAGGAGTCGATGTACGACACGGTCAAAGCACCTTTTGTTGCTGTTTCGGCGGTCACGTCGATGGCAACGAATACATGGTCATCAGCTTCGGGGATCAGTGCTGCCAGATCAGCTTGAGCAATCAACAAATCTTCTTCCAGCTGTTCCAGTTGCCGTTCGACACCTCGGGCTTCGATTTCAGCCGTTTGGGCTTCTTGCTCGGCGCGCAGAGATTCCTCGGCAATCATGCGGGTGATCTCACGCAGCGTGTTTGGGTCGGCAGGCAGACCTTCATTCTGTCCCAATTGACCAAGAAACAATAAGGATTGGCGTGCAGCCTCGGCGCGTAGACGGGTGGCTTTTGCCTTGTCAATGACAGCAGTGATCTGATCTTCGATGGCTTCGATCCGGTCCTCGGCCTGCATTACAGCTTCGCTTTTGCGGTCCTGTACCGGAAGGTTCTCAAAGCGCCGCAGCAACGCGGTTTGTGTCAGGCCTTCGGTCAGAACCTGTATTGAAAACAGCTGATTTTCGTCACGTGCGGGAATACCCTGCAAGATCAAACGATGTTTGCCAGCAGGAATTTCGTAGGCTCCTGTGCGGATAATGTCGGCTCCTCTGGGGTAAACCGTGACCTCACTGACTTTGGTGTCGATCAAAAATGTTTCAGCATGCAGGACGGTGGGCGCAAGGGCCAGAAGGTAAATCAGGGGTCTCATAATCACTCGCGGAAATCAGGTGTTATATTCCCGCAAAGGTTGCAGCCTGAATGGACGACTGCAAGCACAAAAAAGGGCCGCCTGCAAAGGGCGACCCTTGGGGGTTTTCAGCTTCGCGAGCCCTCAGCCCTTTTTCAGGACTTCCCGGCCCAGCAGTTCGGCGATCTGAACCGCGTTCAGGGCGGCACCCTTGCGCAGGTTGTCGCTGACGCACCACAGGTTCAGACCGTTTTCGATGGTCGAATCCTGGCGGATGCGGCTGATGAATGTGGCAAAGTCGCCTGCGCACTCGATGGGCGAGACGTAGCCACCGGCTTCGCGCTTGTCGATCACCATGATGCCCGGCGCTTCGCGCAGGATATCGCGGGCTTCGTCTTCGTCCAGAAATTCCTCGAACTCGATATTCACGGCCTCGGAATGGCCGACGAAGACCGGAACGCGGACGCAGGTTGCGGTGACCTTGATCGACGGATCGACGATCTTCTTGGTCTCGACAACCATCTTCCACTCTTCCTTGGTCGAGCCGTCTTCCATGAAGACGTCGATCTGCGGAATGACGTTGAAGGCGATCTGTTTCTGGAACTTCTTCGGAGCGACTTCGGTGGTTGGGTTGTAGACGGCCTTGGTCTGATCCCAAAGCTCATCCATACCTTCCTTGCCGGCACCCGAAACCGACTGATAGGTCGACACAACAACGCGCTTGATCTTGGCGCGGTCATGCAGCGGCTTCAGCGCGACAACCATCTGCGCGGTCGAGCAGTTGGGGTTGGCGATTATGTTCTTGTTTTTGTAGTCGTGGATCGCCTGCGGGTTACATTCCGGCACGATCAGCGGAATCTCCGGGTCATAGCGATAGAGCGACGAGTTATCAATCACCACGCAACCCGCCGCCGCCGCTTTTGGAGCGTAGACTTTGGTCGCCTCGGAACCCACGGCAAACAGCGCCATGTCCCAGCCGGTGAAATCGAACGTGTCCAGATCTTTGGTCGTAAGGGTCTTGTCGCCAAAGCTTACTTCGGTACCCAGCGAGCGACGGCTTGCCAGTGCGGCAAGTTCATCAACCGGGAACTGGCGTTCAGCCAGAATGTTCAGCATTTCGCGGCCCACATTACCCGTGGCGCCGACGACTACGACGCGATAGCCCATTTCATGTCTCCAAAGTTAAGGACGCGCGTTCATAGCCGCGTTGCGGCGAAGAAAAAAGGGCTATCAGCAGGGTTTTCAACGACTGATGCTGAATTCAAGCGGTTCAATCGTTCAAAAGTCGTTCATATAGCGCAACCAGCGTCTTTGCTTCGCCCTGAATGTCAAAATTCTGCTCGACATGGGTGCGGGATGCCTGACCCGCTTGTGACAGGGAATCATTGTATTTCAGCATCTGGGCAATCGCCTCGACCAAGGCGGGAACATCATCGGGGGCCACCACCTTGCCAAAGGATGGATCAGTAATGATCTCGGAGAACGCACCGACATCTGTGGCTACAACCGGAACACCGCAGGCCATTGCTTCGAGTGGGGTCAAACCAAATCCCTCCCACCTTTGTGGCGCAACAAACAGGTCCAGAACCTGATACCATTCAGCAATCTGATCTACGGTCACCTCGGGCTTAAAAAGGATGCGATCAGACAAGCCAGCTTTGGCGACTTTAGTCTTCAGTTCGGCCAGAAATGCGGTGTGTTTCTCGGTTGCCCGGCCCATGACGATGCCTGACACTGTGTCGAACCGCCCGCACACGTCAATCATGGCGTCGACAAAGGCATCCGTGCCTTTTTGGTGTCGAATACGGCCGAAACACCCTAACAGTACCCCATCCGGCAGCCCCAGTCGGGCACGGACAGTGGCCTTGTCTGAAGGTGGAACAAAGTCCTGGAGGTTAATGCCATGCATTACCACCTGTGAGTCTCGCTCAAGATACCCTGCGGTTTTGCGCGAGGTTGCAACGACAGCATCCATCTTGCCGATCAGCCATTTGGTATAGCCTGTGTGCGGCCTTTGGGACGCGCTTGTGAACAGCATTTTGAGTTTCAACCGGAACACATTGCGCAGGATGAGCCCCAGCAACATCTCGGTGTTGCGGCGTGCGTGCCAGACCCGCCTTTTACGACGCGACAGGAAAGGCAGTCGACCCAGCGGGATGTGCGGCGTGTCGGCGGGCAGACCTGGTCCAGTGGCGGCAATGTCGATCCATTGCGCCTGCAGCGGAACCAGCCTTGCTATGGTCGCTGTTACGCCCGACAGTCTGCGTTTCAGATTTGGGGCTATGACAACGGGGTCGTTCAACGGACTCTCCTGATGGCTGCGTCAATCCACACTATCCCGGCTGAATAGATAGATCACGCAACCAATGGCAAGGGTAACCGCAAAAAACCCGAATATTGCTGTGTACGGCACGGTTGATCCGTCTTGCACGGTGGCTGCGTGAATACGCCCGGTGACGAATTGAGCAATGCCAACGCCGCCGATGCCGAAAAGATTCAGCAATGTCACACCACGCCCCACCAGATGCGCAGGCACGAAGGCCCGGCCATGAGCCATGATGACCGGAAAGCTGGCACCGGTAAAGCCGATCACGGCCATCAGCAGGACGGACAGCCATATTGCATTATCAATCCACAGGCAGAGCAGGCCCAGCGCAACTGAACCCAAAGCGTTGCCAGCGAAAACCACCCATTTCCGGGTGCCAAAAATACGGTCCAGTGGTCCGTAGACAAAAGTGCCCGCAATCATGGCCGAGCCCATGATCAGCGTTGCGGTGCCGATCTGAGTGGAACTGAGGTCGAAAACGTCATTCAGGTACGGCCCGGCCCACAGCCCGCGCAGCGCTGCAGCGGGGGCGTAAGCAACCAGCATCAGGGGCAGGATCAGCCACAAGGCAGGCTCCTTCAGCAGATCCAGCAGCGATCCCTTGTGTTCTGTTTCGACCTTCGCAGGGTCGTGAACAGTCAGCCAAAGGCCCAATGCGATTGCGGCGGACACCGCGGCAAGCCCGACCATCGTACCGCGCCACCCCATCCATTCCACGGCAAGCGCGGTTGGATAAGAAGCCACCAGATTTCCAACGGACCCTGCGCCCAGCATCACGGCCGCTAATGTAGCAAACCGCGCCGGAGGGTATTCGCGTGCAAAGATATAGTAGGAGGCCATAAGGACCGGAGAGCACCCGACACCGATCAGGCCCATGGCTATGCTGATGTGCAGGGGCGTTGTTGCGGCTGCGAAAACCGCCGCCCCACCTGCCCCGCCCACCAGAAGCAGCGCGGCGGACGTGAGGCGGGGCCCAATCCTGTCCAGCGCCCATCCGACCGGGATCTGCATGACGGCGAACACGATAAACCAAAGACCGGAAGCAAAGGCCAGATCTTCGGGCGCGGCACTAATGTCACGCTCCAGATCCAGGCTGAGAACCGCAAGGAAAGCACGGAAAAACTGGCTGAGCACATAGCCCAGGCATAAAACCACCAAACCTGCCTGCATATTCAGCCCTTTCCTGCTCGTCCGAGGGAAATGCTTGGCACGCCGTGATGCAACGCACAAGCCTGTGTATATTGTTTCAAAGTTAGGACATGGCTCGCCTTACGGCTATCTTTGTCAAAACACTGATTCCGAGGGGGAGCATGAAAGACCTCCAGTCCGCATTTTACGAAAACCTTCCCTTGCAGCGCGATTTTACCCGTCTGGCAGACCCCGCGCAGTTTTCAAAACTGCCCGATGATTGGGTTCTGGGTGTTGCTGATATTGTCGATTCAACGGGCGAAATCGCGCGGGGCCGGTACAAGACTGTCAATACTGTGGGCGCTGCGGTAATTTCGGCCATGATCAACGCAATGGACGGCGCGTTGTTTCCATATGTCTTTGGCGGCGATGGGGCGGGGTTTGCTGTCCCGCCCGGAAAAGCTGAAACCGCCCGGACTACGCTGGCGGATTTGCGGCGCTGGGCAGATGAAGAATTCTCCATGCCTTTGCGGGCAGCGCTGGTGTCGGTGGCTGATATTCGCAAAGCGGGTAAGGATCTGCGCGTTGCGCGCTATGCACCCTCTACCGGAGTGGATTACGCCATGTTTTCCGGCGGTGGTCTGGCCTGGGCCGAGGCCGGGATGAAAGCCGGGAAAAATATGGTCACACCCGCCGGGCCAGGTGCGCAGCCGGATCTGACAGGCCTGTCTTGCAGGTGGTCCAACAGCCCGGCCCGTCACGGTCAGATCGTTTCGCTGGTCGTACAGCCCACACCGTCAGCAACCGAACGGGACTTTGCCGATCTTGCGCAATCCGTCCTGTCCGCGTCTGAAACACTGGATCGCGCAGGCCATCCGGTGTCGGAAAAGGGTCCGCCCTTAGCGTGGCCTCCACCCGGCCTTGACATCGACGCTCATGTGTCGCGCAACGGGCGTCATGTGATTTTGCACAAACTCGTCCTGCTGGTTCAGAACCTGTTGATCGCAGTATTGTTCAAAACTGGCCTGCGGATGGGACGCTTTGAGCCGGACCATTACAGACATATGGTCAGCAGTAATGCCGATTACCGAAAGTTTGATGACGGGCTGAAAATGACGCTCGACTGCGATCCGGACACGTTGCGCCAAATCGAACACCTGCTTGAAGAGGCGCGTCGCCGGGGGAAGATCAGATACGGTTTGCACGCACAGGACGAGGCGATGATGACATGTATCGTCCCCTCGGCCATGCGGGATGACCATGTGCATTTTGTTGATGGAGCCTCGGGCGGCTATGCGCAGGCCGCTGCGGCCATGCGCAGTTGACTGTTTAGGATGGTTTCCATTGCGCGGCCAGCGCACGAGCCGCTTGCGCCAGCAGCATCACATCTATGCCGACCGCCAGAAATTGTGCGCCCATGTCCAGATAGGTCTGACGTGCTTCGTCATTGGTGGCAAGGATGCCCGGCGCTCTGCCTGCGGCCTTGATCCGGGCCAGGGCGTCCGCGATGACCTCGCGCACCTCGGGTGCGGCGCTGTTGCCCTTGTACCCCATGTCGGTTGACAGATCAGCAGGGCCAATGAAAACGCCATCCACACCTTCGACTTGAAGAATATCATCCAACGCGGCCAATCCGGCGCGGGTTTCCACCTGCAACAACAGGCAGATTTCCTGATCTGCGGTCTGGATATAGTCGCTTGTCGACCCATACATCGTGGCGCGCGATGCCGCTGCACCAACACCCCGCACCCCGTCCGGCGGATAACGGCAGGCACGGACCAAGTCCTGCGCCTGAGCGGCGCTTTCGACAATCGGAACCAGTACTGTTTGGGCGCCAGCATCCAGAACCATCTTGATCAGCCAGGTCTCTCCGACAGGAACCCGCACAACGGGATGAGATGCGCTGCTGGCCAAAGCTGTCAGCTGATCCCGGATCGAGCGGATATCATTTGGTGCGTGTTCACCATCGATCACCAGCCAATCGAAACCCGCGGTTCCCATGATCTCGGCGGTGACGGATTCAGCAAAGCTCATCCAGCAGCCAACCTGCAGTTTGCCCTGTATTAGAGCCTGTTTGAATGCGTTTTGTGGGGCTGCCATGCTGAAACCTCATATTTCGACCGCAGGGGGTGAGAAGGACAAGAAGCGGATGTCGATGGCATCTTCAACGGTCGTTTTGAATTGTCCAGCCCGAAATCGGCCCGCATGACGGTGCAAATTCGGGTGAGGGCGCTGCTGCTGCGTGTCGGGTTGCTTGCTTATATCCCGGATTTCGGTGATAATTTTCTTATGACCGACGATCTCCCTCTGACGTCGCGATCTTTGCCCATTGCGCTTTTGCGGGCGCGGGAAAAGGTTATGGGACCCATTCGAGCAATGCTGGCTGACGCTGGCGTCACGGAACAGCAGTGGCGGGTGTTGCGGGTGTTGAACGAAGAAGGCCCACAAGAGCCGACCCACATCGCCGATCGCGCCTGCCTGTTGCTGCCAAGCCTGACGCGCATTCTTCAGAAGTTGGAGAACCGTGGACTGATCACGCGGCGCAGCCATCCGGCTGACCGACGGCGTCAGGTTGTTGAGATCAATACAAAAGGGGTTCAGATCATTCGTGCCAATCTGGCTGCAAGCACGGCCCAGGCGGAACGTATTCGATCTCAGCTTGGACCGGACAAGCATGAGTTACTGCTGGATCTGCTGAACGAGTTGAAGGACCTCGACTCCTGATTATTGGCACTGTATCCGATGTCGTTGGCAGTGACCCCGCCGGAAACTGTAGGGGGAGTCTCCGACGGGGCGGCCAGACCCGGACTGGTCGTTGGTGCCTGGCCCAAGACCGGTTACGTCAAACCTGACGGTCCGGCCTGTGCTTCGGAGTATACGAAAAGCCTGAAATGTGGCTCTGAACAGGGTCTTTTTGGCCCATGGGGGAGGGGCCTAGCACCTATACTCTCCGAAACTGGTTTAGGCAGTTGCCGATCGGTAAATGGGTCAGCGTATGGTTTGTCGACGTCACTTTGGTGGAATGCTTTACCAAAGCTGCTGTTCTGAATTTTGACGCCGCACCGAAATCGGCACGGGCCTGACTACCTGAGGATTTAGCCCGGCTTTTGACTGAGCCAAGAGTTGTTTCGATCTGTTTGTGTACTGGTGAGACCATAAAAACTGATGAAACCAATTTTTGACACGGCGTCAGTCATTCAGGTCAGAATTGAGCCGTTTCACGCTGAAACACCTCCTCGAGATTGGCGAAATACAGCGTGTTTTCCGGGCTTGCTGGCGGGTTTGGCAGACGTAATATGGCAGTTACGCAACCTTCAGGGATTATCATGCCAAACAGCCTGTTTTCGCTTCCGGACCCGATCACCATCCCCGTTGTCGGCGCGGCGGCCGGATATCCCATTGGACGGATCTTCTGTGTCGGTCGAAATTATGCTGCCCATGCCGCAGAAATGGGGAATGAGGTGGATCGCGAGGCACCTTTCTATTTCACTAAATCCGCCCCGAACGCCGTACTCTCAGGTGCGACGGTTCCTTATCCTGCCGGGACCGAGAATTACCACCATGAGATGGAATTGGCATTGGCCATTGGAAAACCCGTGTTTCGCGCCACCAGTGCGCAGGCGTGGGAAGCCGTTTTTGCCTATGGCTGCGCCCTGGATATGACGCGCCGTGATCTGCAAATCCGCGAGCGCAACAAGCAGCGGCCCTGGGATCTGGGAAAGGACGTCGAAAACGGAGCGGTCTTTGCCCCGTTGACACCAGCTGCCGACTGGACCCCGGAGGATGACAAACGCATTCAGCTAAGCGTAAACGGAGAGTTGCGCCAGAACGCGACCCTGGAGGAGCTGATCTGGAAGATCGACGAGATTGTCATGCACCTGTCCGGCTTTTACCACCTGCGCCCCGGTGACCTAATCCTGACCGGTACGCCGGCTGGCGTTGGTCCAGTCGTTGCAGGGGATGTTCTGACAGGTGAGATTGATGGGCTGGAACCGATCAAATTGTCCCTGTCCGACGCAGAATAGACCCTATTTAGGGTCTTTCAGCCAGTCCTTGGCGAAAGTCACATTTTCAACACCGGCCAGTCTCCGCACCCGGTCCAGCTCGGCGTTCAGGCGTCGGGTACGGGCATCTGACCAGCGCACACCGCGCTCGGGCCAGAGCGCTTTGACGTGCAGCAGGTCACGATCGCGGTGGGCTTTCATATCGATACGGCCAATCATACGGTCGCCCTCGAGCAGCGGAAAAACGTAGTATCCATAGGTTCGTTTGGCCTCGGGGACGAAAACCTCGATGCGGTAGCGAAAGCCGAACAGCCGCTCGGCCCGGCGGCGGTCGCGCAGCATGGGGTCAAACGGGCTGAGCACGCGAATGCGGCCTGGTGGTTGCGGTACTTCGGTCATCAGGTTTGGGCGGGCGTATGTCTTGCGCAGGCACCCATCGGCACAGGTGACCTCGATTTCTTCAATATCGCCACTTTCCAGCGACGCCGCGCACCAGTCTTTTGCCTCAGCCGCGCTGACGGTGTCCCAGAAAGCCGCCAACTCTCCGGATGTTGCAAATCCAAGCCGGTCCAATGCGGCGTTGCACAGCCAATCCACGGTCGCTTCGGCATCACAGGGCGTGTTTCCGGGGCAGAGCTGTGTTTCAATCACGCGCTCTGTCAGATCATAGCGTTTCTGGAACCCATCCCGACCGACGACGGTCAGGGCACCCGAGCGCCACAGATACTCCAACGCGGTTTTCGATGGGTGCCAGTCCCACCACCCGCCCGAACCCTTCTTTTCATCCTTGCCAACATCCGAGGACGACACCGCCCCATGGTCGCGGATGTGTTGCAGGACTGTGTCAAACTGCTGTTCGAACCCATCCCGCCGCCAGTTCTTCCACCGCGCCTTCAACATATCCGCATCCCGCTGAAAGCGCAGATGCCAATGCTGATAGAATTTCATCGGAATCACCGCCGCATCGTGCGTCCAATGCTCGAAAAGCGCGTTATCCCTTTCATAGAGCCTTTTTAGGTCGGCGCTGCGATAGGCGGGCCTGCGCGAGAACAGGATCATGTCATGGGCACGGGCAACGGTGTTGATGCTATCAAGCTGAACAAATCCAAGCCGGTGGATCAGATCCAGAAGCGCGGAACCTTTGGCCGAGCCTGAGGGTTGTTCACCCAATACGTGCCGGTCCATGAAGATCGCCCGGGCCGTCCGGTTGTCGAGCCTTTTCAGGGATGTGTTCATCGCCGTTTCAGCGTGTCACCATAACTGATCGTGGGGGTCAGAGTAACGCGTGTCTCGATCTCGGTATCAGGATTTTCCAGACGTTCGGCGATGATCTGGGCGGCTTGACGGCCGATTTCCAGACGACAGGCGTCCATCGTCGCGAGTTTTCGGGGCAAGCCCTGCAAAAGCTCGACATTGTTGAACCCGGCCAGGCCGATCTGTCCCGGAATATCGATACCCTGTTCCAGCAGGTACAGCAGGCCACCGGCCCCGATCATATCGTTCGAGTAATACAGGAAATCCAGCTCGGGTGAGCGTTCCAGCATGGCCTGGGTCATCTCGCGCCCTTTGGCCAGGGCCGATCCACCGGAATAGAACTCGCGATCCTCGATCTCGATCCCGTGCTTGCCAAGAACTTCGGTAAAGCCCTCGAACCGCTTCCGTGCGCGGTGATCCAGCGGCATCTTGGTGCCCATGAAACCGATATGCTGATACCCGGCCTTCAGGATTGCCTGTGCCATTTCGCGCCCCGCGCGGCGGTGTGAGATCCCCACCATCGCATCCACCGGCTTGCCATCCGTGTCCATGATCTCGACCACCGGAATACCTGCCGAATCTAGCATGGCTCGCGCGGCCTCGGTATGTTCAAGCCCCGCAATGATCACGCCGGAAGGCCGCCACGAGAGCATCTCGTACAGCACTTTCTCCTCTTTTTCGGGCAGATAATCGGTTACCCCGACCACCGGTTGCAATTCGGTGTCTTCCAACACCTGATTGATTCCTGTCATCACCTCGGGGAAGACCATATTCGAAAGCGAAGGGATGATCACCGCGATCAGATTAACCCGGCTGGACGCCAATGCGCCCGCGATCTTGTTGGGGACATAGCCAAGCTCCTTGGCGGCGGCCAGAACGCGGGTGCGGGTGGCGTCAGACACATCCCCCCGGTTACGCAGAACCCGGCTTACCGTCATCTCGGATACTCCGGAAGCCTCGGACACATCACGAAGGGTAAGCGGGCGTTTGGTTTCACTGTTCACGGGAGGCACCTGCGTTGTTGTTTTGTCCGATGGTAGCGTGAACAGGTCGGCGTGTACAACAATTGTGCAAAGGCGATGACAACCCGGAAAATCCCGGTTACAGAGAGCCTGACACGGCCCCGTGGCTCAACTGGATAGAGCAGCCCCCTCCTAAGGGGCAGGTTGCAGGTTCGAATCCTGCCGGGGTCACCAAAAATACCGTATTGTTTAACAGATACCGGGTTTCCGCGGCCAGTGGCGCCGTCATGATTTGCTAAGCTTTGCGAGGTCATATGCCGAAACATATAAAATTCTCGCTAATCGTTCTTCAATAACCTTGCGCAGCCCCTCTGATCAGAACGCCACCGATCATGGCAAGAGCGATCCAGTCCGTGAGATATCGTTCGAAATGGTCACGTCAGTGCTTCGGAGGTTTGATCCGTCAGTTTGCCTGAAGTCAACGCAGCAAGGGCCACCATCACGGTCGCGGTCCCGAGGACCAGTGGCAATCCTCCGATCTGGTAGGTCAGGCCTGATAGAACCGTGCCGATCAGCCGTCCTGTTGCATTTGCCATGTAATAAAATCCGACATCCATTGTCACACGTTCGGACCGGGTGAAAGCCAGGATCAGATAGGAATGCAGCGATGAATTCACCGCAAAGATTGCTCCGAAGATCAGCAGCCCAGCCACAAGCGTTGTGGTTAGCCAGGTTTCAGGCCCATGTGACAGCGAAATGGCCAATGTTAGAGTCGCAGGAACGCAGAAAAGGGCACTCGCCCAACTGCGCGCCGCGCGGATCAAATCGCCTTCGGTTCGATCCGCCGCACGAAGGATCTTTGGCGCGTAGGCCTGCACTGCGCCATAGAGGATGACCCACACCGCCATGAATGTTCCGATCATGAAGAACGCGGAACGGTTGCCGTCCTCGGTGCCATCCGACAGGACGGCGTAGAAATAGATCGGGATGCCGACCACGAACCAGACATCGCGCGCACCGAACAGAAAGACCCGCGCCGCGGACAGCCAGTTCACATTGGCGGATTTTGACAATACTTCCGAGAATTTCGCCCCTTTTCGCCCCTTCGGCAGGCCCGCTGGCATGAACAGGATAACTGCGAACAGGATCAGTGCCAGAACCGCCGCCATGACCAGGATTGCCGCCATGAATCCCAACGTGGCCAGCATGGCCGCGCCCAACAGGAAACCCAGCCCTTTGACGGCATTTTTTGATCCGGTCAGCGCAGCGACCCACCGAAACAACCCTCCGCCCTCGGCCGGGGCCAGTAATTTGACTGATGATTTCGACGACATCTTGGCCAGATCCTTGGCCACTCCGCTTGCCCCCTGTACCATCATCACAAAGCTGACCGAGGCGGTAACGGTCCAGTGCGGATCAAGCTGTGTCATGGCAAGCAACGCCACCACCTGCAGCCCCAATCCTGCATGAAGGGTGGACGTCAACCCGAACCGGGCGGCAATCCAGCCTGCGGCCAGGTTGGTGACGATCCCAGCAATCTCATAAAGCACAAACAGATAGGCCAGCTGAACCGGTGAGAATCCCATGGTGTGAAAGTGCAGCAGCACCAACATCCTGAGCGCCCCGTCAGTCAGCATGAAGGCCCAATAAGCCGCCGTGACCGCGACATAAGCCGACAGTCCTTCGGGCCGCTGGGTCACAGCGAGGACCCGACCATCAGCGCCACATCCACCAAGCGGTGCGCATAGCCCATCTCATTGTCGTACCACGCATAGATTTTCACCTGTGTCCCGTTTGTCACCATGGTCGAGGGCGCATCGACAATCGAGGAGCGTTTGTCATTGGTGTAATCGGTAGATACCAGAGGGCGGGTTTCATAACCCAGAATATCCTTCAGGTCACCCTCAGCCGCCGCTTTAAAGAGGGCGTTGACCTCGTCAACCGTGGTGGCCCGCTCAACTTCGAATACGCAATCGGTCAGCGAGGCGTTCAAAAGCGGCACCCTGACGGCGTGACCGTTCAGACGCTCCTTGAGTTCCGGATAGATCAGTGTGATGGCGGTGGCCGAACCGGTGGTCGTCGGGATCAGTGAGTTGAGGGCCGACCGTGCGCGCCGCAAGTCCTTTGCGGGCCGATCAACGATTGTTTGCGTGTTGGTCACGTCATGGATCGTAGTCATCGACCCGTGGCGGATACCCAGATTCTCGTGGATCACCTTGACCACCGGCGCCAGGCAATTCGTTGTGCAAGAGGCCGCTGTCACAATTTTATGGGTCGCGGGGTCATATGTGCTTTCATTCACTCCAACAACGATATTTGCCGTCGGGCCGTCTTTGACCGGGGCAGAGACGACGACTTTCTTTACCCCGGCATCAAAATATGGGGCCAGCTTGGCCTCGGTCTTGAACACGCCCGTACAGTCGATCACGACATCAACGCCATCCAGCGGCAGGGTGTTCAGGTCTTTCGTGCCGATGAACGGCAGGCGGGTTCCATTCACAGTGATGCTGTCGGCATCAAAGCTGAATTCTGCATCCCAACGCCCGTGTACCGTGTCGAACTCCAACAGATGCGCGTGCATCTGGGGGTCGCCGAAGGCATCGTTGATCCAGGCAATCTTTGCGCCCCGTTCCAACAAGGGCTTCAGGGCCAGTTTCCCCATTCGGCCAAGGCCGTTCACAGCGTAAGTCGTCATGGCGCATCCTCAAGTGGCGACCGCGCGATTTCATCAACGGCGGATTGCAGTGCGATCCGATCCAGGCTTTCAACCGGCAGCGATGTAAAGGCTTGAACCCGACGCTTCAGCGCGCCGTACGCGTTTTGAAAGGCCAGGCTTTTCTCGGCATCGGTGCCTTCTGCCTTGACCGGATCCGCCATGCCCCAGTGACCGCTGATCGGCTGGCCTTCCCACGCGGGGCATTCTTCGTTCGCAGCCTGATTGCAGACCGTAAAGACGAAATCCATTTCAGGTGCGCCCGGTCGCGAGAACTCGGATACATTCTTGGAGCGGAGCGCCGATGTATCATGCCCCTTGTCTTGCAGAACCCGAATTGCAAACGGGTTGAGTTCGGAAAACGGTCGTATGCCGGCCGAATACACATTGAACCGATTCCCGCCGATATCCCGCAAAAGGGATTCGGCAAAGATCGACCGGGCAGAATTACCCACGCAAATGAACAACACATTGAACTTTCGGTCAGCCATGGTTTCGCGCCCTTTGGCCAAGGGCATGCAAAGATCGGGTCGGCCACGGCAGCAATCCACGAGCAGGAAATCGAACATGTGCTGCACGTTCTTCATCTCAATCGAATAGAGCAGTGACGTCCCGGATCGTTCCTGCTTGACCAGCCCGGATCGCTGCAACGCGTTGAGATAGTTCGACAAGGTGCTGGACTTGATCCCCAGTTCCGACGCCAGTTCCCCCGCTGGAACAGTGTCAGGATACCGTCGCATCAACATGCGAAATACGGTGATACGTTGCGGGTGGCCAAGGATGGCCAGCTGGTCGGTTATCTCTTCCATCATATTTCATGAAATATAGAATAATAAACTTAGAGTCAAAACTACTCATGCGTCGTTACAAAAATTTCACAAACTGGAAGCTCGCCCCATTGGATTGATCATTGGCCCAATACGTCGACGACAACCTCTGGTGAAAAGGGGGGAAAGGCCCGAACGGACATAACTGGTCTTGCAGGCTTTAGGCTGACAGTTTAAATGGGCCATCTCATCCGGTAGAGGCCAGTTCCGGATGACTCAAGGCGCCGCTGTAGCTCAGCTGGTAGAGCACGTCATTCGTAATGATGGGGTCGGGGGTTCGAGTCCCTTCAGCGGCACCACAAGTTTCAGTATCCACTCATTGGAGTAAACCCTCCGACCTCCAGTCGGACCTGCTTCAGCGCGGAGAATCGTGTTATGATCTTACCCTCTGGAAAATGAGCCGCAGCCGGTTCGAAGGCTCATTTTCCAGAGGGTAAGGTCATGTAGTATGACACTGGCAAGCACTGTGTTTTCTATCACTGCTACCATATCGTCTGGTCGACCAAGTATCGCTACTAGGTGCTGACCGGTGCGGTGCGCTTGCGGGTGCGCGCCATCATCCGTTGGGTCTGCCACGAGAACGAGGTCGACATCTTGCGCGGGGTGTTGTCGAGCAATCCCGTGCATTTGTTCGTGTCGGTGCCGCCGAAGATTGCCATCTCGGGTCCGGTGCGCAAGATGAAGGGCCGTTCGTCTCACAAGGTGCAACGGGAACTTCCCGCCCTGCGCAGCCGCTACTGGGGTCGCCGGTTCTGGGGCAGGAGGTATTTCTCAACCACCAACGGTGCCATCACCGAAGACATCGTGCTGCAATACCTCGAAAACCATATCGCCGATCCTACCGACGCCAGTCGGTGGTCGTTCAGTCCTAACATTATATGAATTGAGGGTAAGTGTTTGGTATTATGCCTTAGCTCAGACAATCACTTTGATCGCTTCCTGTGCGCCCACGCCGAACACCCGTTTGTATCGCTCGATCTGATCCGCAGGGCCCATTGCCTTTTCCGGATTGTCCGACAGCTTTACCGTCGGGCGTCCGTTTGCGGATACGGCTTTGCAGACCAGTGAGAACGGTGCCAGCGCGTCATGAGGGACCAGTCCGCGGAAATCGTTGGTCAGCAAGGTACCCCAGCCGAAAGATACTTTGGTGCGGTCCGCAAACTGTGCATGCAATTCCTGAATACTGCCTACGTCCAACCCGTCCGAGAAAATGATCCGTTTTTGGGTCGGGTCCTCTCCGCGCGCTTTCCACCAGTCGATGGCCACCTCGGCGGCGGTAGCCGGGTCGCCGCTGTCGATACGAATACCGGTCCAGCCCGCCAGCCAGTCGGGCGCGTTGTCCAGAAAGCCCTTGGTGCCGTAGGTATCGGGCAGGATGATGCGCAGATTGCCGTCATGTTCGTCGTGCCAATCGCTGAGAACGTCATAAGGGGCCTGCGCCAGTTCGGCATCGGTGTCGGCCAACGCGGAATAGACCATCGGCAGCTCATGCGCGTTGGTGCCGATGGCCTCAACCTCACGCCGCATCGCGATCAGGCAGTTCGATGTCCCAGTAAACGCGGGGCCGAGCCCTTCTATCATCGCCTGCACACACCAGTCCTGCCACAGGAAGGAATGCCGTCGCCGCGTGCCAAAATCCGCGATGCCCAAACCGTTGATCGTACTCAGCTTCTCGATCTTTTCCCACACGCGGGTCATCGCGCGGGCATAAAGCACCTGTAGCGCAAACCGGCGCATGTCGTTCAGCACCGCGCGCGACCGCAATTCCATCAATACCGCCAGCGCCGGAATTTCCCACAACATGACCTCGTGCCATTTGCCTTCGAAGGTCAGTTCGTACTGATCGCCTTTGCATTCAAGGTGGTAAGGCGGCAGGCGCATATTCTCGAACCATTCCATGAAATCGGAACGGAACATCTGGCGCTTTCCATAGAACATGTTGCCCCGCAGCCAGGTGCTTTCCCCCCGGCTGAGATTAAGCGAGCGGATATGATCCAGCTGTTCCCGCAACTCGCCTTCATCAATCAAACGGGCCAAAGGCACGTGATTCGACCGGTTGATCAGGGAAAACACCACGTTTGTTTGGGGCTTGTTTCGAAACACTGACTGGCACATCAGCAGTTTGTAGAAGTCTGTGTCGATTAAAGACCGGACAATCGGGTCAATCTTCCATTTATGATTGTAGACACGGGTCGCGATGTCGACCATGGGGAACTCCTGCGATTTCCGTAGTTAGATCAATCGATTTCGGGAATGGCAAGAGTCGCTGATTTGGTGACAATGCCAGCATGACGTCACATTACGGGCTTATTGTGCAGTGTCTTCGCCGGTTAGTGAGAAAAGGGGATGGTAAGACGAAACTGAGTTTGTGAATGGGTCTCGAGTACGATTTTGACATTGTTAATGTAGCACTGAACGATTTCGACCCCGAAAAGCTGGGGTCAGCCTCTGATGTGGAACGCCAGGTGTGTGCGGTGTTTCGCGACATCAGAACAGCCGATGCGCTACGGGGAACATCGCCGAAAATCCGCAAGATTTTCCTGGATGCGGGGTTCAGCCTCGAGTCGCGGAACAGCGGCATCGTGCCCGGTGTGTTTCCGGCCGAAGATCAGGTGGACCGGGTCAGGATTCTGCGTTCTCTGTTTGAGAACATAAAATCGCGCGGCGTTCAGGGTGAGTATTGCGGCGAGTTCAACCTGTGGGACTTTCTGCATTACATACGGATGGCACAGCCCATGGCCGGGATCGTGCGTACGCGTCAGGTGCGCAAACCGCCGCCACCGCCACAGCAGCCCGTTTCGGCACGTCGGCGTTCTATTTCGGGGCGTATCGGGCTGGCGTTCGGGCTGGCCGTTATTCTGTTTGTGACGATCAAGTTGCTGGCAGCTGCCGGGGCGACACCTTAGGCCAGCGTAACACCGGCATCGCGCATGGCCTGTTGTGCGGCAGCCAGCGATCCGTCCATGTCAATCGCGCGGCAGGCATCCATCCGGACTGTGACATCAAATCCCAACCGGGCAGCGTCTACAGCCGAATAGTGAACGCAGAAATCGGTCGCCAATCCAACCAGTGTCAAACGGGTGATGCCTCGGGTTTCAAGATAGCCTTTCAGGCCTGTTGGCGTCTGATGGTCGTTTTCGAAAAACGCCGAGTAGCTGTCGATGCCACTGCGAAACCCCTTGCGCAGGATCAAATCGCCATCGGTGCGCAACTCGGGGTGAAACGCGGCACCTTTTGAGCCCTGAACGCAATGGTCCGGCCACAGCACCTGCGGGCCATAGGGCATGTCGATCAACTCCAACGGGCTTTTGCCATTGTGCGAGCTGGCGAACGAAGAATGCCCCGCCGGATGCCAGTCCTGCGTCAGGATCACGGCGTCAAACTCCTCCATCATGGCGTTGATCGGCGCGACGATTTCATCTCCTCCGGCCACTGCCAAGGCACCGCCGGGGCAAAAGTCGTTCTGGACATCAATGACAAGCAGGGCATGGGTCATGGCGGCCTCCGTATAACTGCCTTATCGGTAGGGGGCTGGGCGCGGGGCGTCAATGCAATCCCTTGCGACTCCGGGTTTGCGAGGGTAGATCGCGCATATGTACACGATCGCTGCCCTCTATCACTTTACCCGATTCCCGGACCCTGTCGCGCTGCGCGAACCGTTGCTTGATCTGTGCCGCGCGCAGTCCGTCACGGGAACGCTGTTGCTGGCGCAAGAAGGCATCAATGGCACCATCGCAGGCCCACGCGCCGGGATCGATGCGGTTCTTGCGCATATCCGGGCTCTGCCCGGTTGCTCGGATCTGGAGTGGAAAGAGGCGTCCTCGGACCATCCGCCTTTCGGCAAGATGAAAGTGCGGCTGAAGAAAGAGATTGTGACCATGGGTCAGCCGGATGTCGATCCGCGCGCCCGTGTCGGCAACTATGTCGATCCGCAGGACTGGAACGATCTGATCCGTTCGGACGATGTCGTGGTGATCGACACCCGCAATGACTACGAAGTGGCGATCGGCACGTTTGAAGGCGCAATAGACCCTGAAACAGCCAGTTTCCGCGAATTTCCGGCCTGGTGGGAGGCGAACAAAGATCGCTTTCACAACAAGCGCGTTGCCATGTTCTGCACCGGCGGTATCCGGTGCGAGAAGTCCACCAATTACCTGCTGGGGCAGGGGGTCGAGGATGTCTATCACCTCAAAGGTGGTATCCTGCGCTATCTTGAAGAGATGCCATCCGAAGACAGCTCGTGGCAGGGTGACTGCTTTGTGTTCGACAACCGCGTCTCGGTTGGCCACGGCCTTGTTGAAGGGCCGCACAAGCTGTGCCATGGCTGCCGTCGCCCGATCCTGCCCGAGGATATGAAACGCCCCGAATATGAACATGGCGTGTCCTGTCACCAATGCATCGACGAGACCTCCGAGGCTGACAAGATGCGCTTTCGTGAACGGCAAAAGCAGATAGTGCTTGCGCGCAAGCGGGGCGAGCCGCATTTGCGGCAGGACTGAAAGCGGGTTGCAGGCCCTTGCTTTAGGTCGGATGATCACCGTCAGACTAGGCTGAGAGGGTGTTCATGCACCGCAAACCCACAACTCTGGAAGAATGGAAATCGACCCTGATTGCTGCATTGGGGCTGGTTCTGACAAGTTTTCTTGCCTGGTTCGGGCTATCGCGTCTTAACGAAACCGCTGCGGGTGACATGATCGGAACAATCGCGTCGGTTGGCCTGCTGATCTGGCTGGTGTCGCAATCCTGGTATTACATGACCCAGGTTACATCGCCGCGGCGGCTTTTGTTCCTGATGGGTGTGTCATTCATCCAGGTCGTCCCGTTCCTGTTTGCCGCCGTCTACGGAGCTTTTGGGTACAACGATAATTGTGTGGTCGGGGCGCAGGGTCCGGGGGATGTCCTGTATTTTTCATATGTCACCTTCACCACGGTCGGGTATGGCGACATGTCCCCGACCGGCCTGTGCCGCGGGCTTGCCGTGTCCGAGGCTGTGACCGGTTACATTCTGCTGGGTATGTTTGTTGCGGCTGCGGTTGCGCTTTATACCCGCAATCATGCGCCAGAAGACCCAAAATAAGGTTTATCTGTTGTGCTCAATCCAGCGGGACATCATTTTCTTGTCTCGAAAACACTCGGACGGGATCGGGCGACGCTTGCTGCGTGAAATCCGTTCAGCGAACGCCACCTGCTTGCCCGTCGGGTAATTGTCGAATTGCGAGGTGCCACATGATTTGTGGGCCGAAATCCAGTCGGACAACAATCGCCTGTCACGTTGAACTTCGACCGGGATCTCAAGCGCTGATTTCTCGGCAATGGCGCGCGCATATCGCATCTGCCGGTCTGTTACCGGAAGCAGGTGGTAGTCATTGTTTGGCCCGTTCAGGGCCGCGTGGCGCATGTGCTGGGTCATCGGTTTGTCCTCTGACTGTGTGGAACATATATAGAACATTAACCAAAGAATTTCAAGATTTGTGCGCGGTGGCAGGCGTGACCTTGCCGCTTGGATGATTTTATTGACTGGCCAGTCAATAACCATTAGGGCCGATTCAAAATGACCAAATGCCCCGCCCGGACGGGGTCGAGCGAAAAGGACACGGTATGAAGTTTCAGCCCAAGGCCAGCCATTTCATCGACGGCACCTATGTCGAGGATACCGATGGCGCGGCCATTGACGTGATCTACCCCGCTACCGGCGAGGTGATTGCCCGTCTGCATTCGGCGACACCGGCGATTGTAGAAAAGGCTCTGAACAGCGCGAAAACCGCTCAGGCAGCTTGGGCCGCACTGACCGGAACAGAACGCGGCCGCATTCTGCGCCGCGCGGCCGACATTATGCGCGACCGCAACTACGACCTGTCGGTTCTGGAAACCCATGACACCGGCAAACCGATTCAGGAAACCACGGTGGCAGATGCCACATCGGGTGCAGATGCGCTGGAATATTTCGGCGGGTTGGCCGCCTCTCTGACCGGCGAGCATATTCCGCTGGGCGGTGGAGATTTCGTCTACACCATCCGTCAGGCGCTGGGCGTTTGCGTGGGCATTGGTGCGTGGAACTATCCCACGCAGATTGCCTGCTGGAAAGGTGCCCCGGCGCTGGCCTGCGGCAACACAATGGTCTTCAAGCCTTCGGAAACCACGCCCCTTTCGGCATTGAAAGTGGCCGAAATTCTGGTCGAAGCCGGCGCACCCAAGGGTGTCTACAACGTGATTCAGGGCTATGGCGACGTGGGGGCCGCACTGGTCACCGATCCGCGTGTAGCCAAGGTCTCGCTGACCGGATCGGTGCCGACAGGCCGCAAGGTCTATGCCGCGGCAGCTGACGGCATGAAGCACGTCACCATGGAGCTGGGCGGCAAATCTCCGATGATCGTCTTTGAGGATGCCGACATCGAAAACGCGGTGTCCGGCGCGATCCTTGGCAACTTCTATTCATCGGGCCAGGTCTGCTCCAACGGTACCCGCGTCTTTGTGCAAAAAGGGATCAAGGATGCCTTCCTGAAACGCCTGTCCGAACGTCTGGCCAATGCCAAAATCGGCGATCCGATGGACGAGGACGTCAGCTTTGGCCCGATGGTCAGCGAAAACCAGTTGAACATCGCGCTGAGCTATGTCGACAAAGCCAGGGCCGAGGGCGCAAGGCTGGTGTTCGGCGGCAACCGGATCGAAGGCGACGGTTTCTACATGCAACCAACCGTTTTTGCGGATGTGAACGATGACATGACCATCGCGCGCGAGGAAATCTTTGGCCCCGTCATGTCGGTGCTGGATTTCGACACGGAATCCGAGGTCATGGCCCGTGCCAATGACACCGAATTTGGTCTGGCTGCAGGCGTCTTCACCAATGACCTGACCCGCGCGCACCGTGTTGTGGCCGGGTTCGAGGCGGGGACCTGTTATATCAACACCTATAACCTTGCCCCGGTCGAGGCCCCGTTCGGGGGATCGAAAATGTCGGGTGTCGGACGCGAGAATTCGAAGCTTGCGATCAACCATTTTTCGGAAATGAAAACAGTCTACGTGTCCATGAACGGCGTCGAAGCCCCTTACTAGGGTCTCTTCTTCATACGTTTTCCTCTGTTCCCGACATTTGGCGTCGGGAACAGAGTACAAGCCCGCCCTTACCTGTGGCTGACTTTCCTGTACCGGCCCCGCCCGACAGGAGAGCTCTCATGACGCATAACCCGCAGACAAATACATTTTCCAGGGTTGCCGATTTCACGCTGACCCGCGCGGCCTCGGACATGCCCGAAAGCGCACTAGAGGCCGCGGCGCTGATGATGCTCGACACGATGGGGATCCTGATCGCATCCGGCCCGATGCAGGCAGGTGTGATCGCTCGGGACACGGCAGCGTTGCTTTATGCCAGCTCCGATCCTGCTTATGGCGCACGGATGCTGTTCGATGGTCGTACCGTCAGCATGGCAGGTGCTGCCTATGCCGCCGCTACGCAAACCGACAATCTGGATGGTCACGACGGATATAACCCCACCAAGGGCCATATCGGGGTGGTCGTATTGCCAGCGCTGTCCGCACTGGCCGAACATTGCCCGAACCTGACCGGACCCGAGGCTTTGGCAGCGGTCGTCACCGGGTACGAGGTGGCCGGGCGCGCGGGCCTGTCACTGCACGCCAGTGTCAGCGACTACCACACATCCGGTGCCTGGAACGCGCTGGGCGTGGTCGCGATGGCGGCGCGCCTGCGCGGATTGTCTGCCGACCAGATGCGGCAGGCGATGGGGATCGCCGAATATCACGGGCCACGCAGCCAGATGATGCGCGAGATTGCCAACCCGACAATGCTGCATGACGGGTCGGGCTGGGGCGCGATGGTGGGGCTTTCCGCCGCTGTTCTGGCTGAACGCGGCTTTACCGGCGCGCCCGCCATCACCATCGAGGCGGAAGAGGTCAAACCCTACTGGGATGATCTGGGCACCTTCTGGCAGGTCGAACATCAATATGTAAAACCCTATCCGATCTGTCGCTGGGCCCATGCCGCGATTGATGGCGTGCGCGCTGTCATGATCGCGCATGACCTGACCAGCGCGCAGATCGAAACAGTGCATATCAACAGCTTTCATCAGGCGGCCTGTCTTTTTGCGGGGCTGCCCGAAACAACTTCGCAAGCGCAGTATTCCCTGCCATTTGCCGTGGCAGTTCAGGCCGTTTACGGGCGCATCGGCGTTGAACATATCTCAAGGTCTGGCCTGTCTGATCCCGCGGTCGCCAATCTGATGTCCCGCATCACGGTCGCGGAAAGCGAACACCACAGCGTCCGGTTTCCTGAAGGGCGCTGGGCAGATGTCACGATCACAACAACGGATGGCCGTGTTCTGAAATCCGGGGATATTCATGCCCGCGGCGGCCCCGAGGCCCCCATGACACGGGACGACGTCATCGCCAAATACATGCAGTTTGCAGCCCCTGTGCTTGGGGAAGTACGTGCCGACCGCATCCGTCGTGTAATACTTGGCTGGCCGGACAAAAGCGTGCGGTATGCAGACCTGACACCGCTGATTTTTGATCCGCCAGAACCGTGAACCGCGCCCCGTCCTGCCTGCATCGATCCGGGCAATTGGTCCGGTCGGTTGGGAAACCTCACTCCACCCTGACCGTGTTCAGCATTTCGACGATCCTCTGCCGCGTTGCCTGACTGTCCTCCAGTAGGCTTCCCGCATCAGCCAGCGGCTTGCCTGACACGCGAACCGGCGGGGCCAAAAGGGCCTCCGCAGTTTGGTTGAGGCTTGCGTATCTTCCGTCAGATGGCCCCGATCTTTTCCCCGGCAACCCGGCCAGCCATAGGTATCGGTTCGCCTCGTCCTGTTGCCCGCGGCTCTGCATGAGTTCGGCCACTGCGGCGTAGTCCTGCACCTTGTCCAACGCCTGCGCCCGCAGGACGAGCGCCTCATCCGAGGTATCATTGGCCAGCTCAAGCATGGCCTGTTGCGGGCGGTCCGACAACAACGCCGCACGGGCGCGCAAACGGGCGCGCTCTGATCGCCGGGCCTGATCTTCAGGCCTGTTTGTCAGCGCAACGGCCTGATCGGCAAAGCCAAGCACGGCCAAGCGTTCGGCCAGTGCAATCGCGGTATCCGTGGACAGCGCCGCCATGCGATCCGACTGCTGCACCAGCGTAACCTGACGCAAAAAGGTAAGGTCGTCTGATCGCTCTGCCAGCAATTGCAGGTGACGGTTGAAAGCGCTGTTGCTGTCCGGGCCGTCTGGCAAAGACTGGATCACATCGAATGCGCTGTCGAAATCCTGACTCAGACCCAGGGCAATCGCATGGGCGCGGTTCATCATCGGGCCCAGTTCGGATCGCCGGAATTCGATCGCGTAAGACGCGGCCAGTTCAAGTTCCCTTGAAGACACGGTCTTGCGGTCTGACCACCGATTTTCCACCAGCCGGGCCAAAGCCAAAGGCGCTTCGGTCTTTGTCCCGGCCGAGGTCGCGACCTCGGTCAGCAGGGCCTCTTCAAGGGCGCCGTTGCCTTCGGCTTCGGCGACGCCAGCCCGGGCCAGCGTGGCGTTCGGGGACGGGTTCTGTTCAACCCGGTCGACCGAACGCATTATCCTGCGCGCGGCCTCAAGCTCTTGCGCGTTTGTCAGGATATCCGAAAGCCGCGCGCCAAGATGGCGGCGAAGATGCTCTGGCAGCTTTGCAAAGCTGTGTTCGATGGCTTCAAGATGTGCGTCGGATGCCAGCTGACCTTCGGACAGCACGGCCCAAAGTGCGACGTCGCCGTTACACCGTTGCTGGCCCCTGAATGGATTTGGCACCTGTGCTGGCCGCTCATCCACCAGCCGTGCAATCCCTTCAACATGTCCAGCCTCTTCCGATGGGGTGTTCAATAACTGCAAAACCTTTTGCGCCTCGGCCCCAAAGCCGTGATAGGCATAGAGCTTTGCCAGGCTCAGCGCGCTTTCCGCGTCAAGACGGTCGAACTCTTTGTATAGGGCGGTGCGCAAGGCGGACACCTGCTCTGGAAACGGGCGCGTCCCGGACCATGTCGTGAACCCCAGTTCAGCCGTTGAGATACAAACCGGGTTGTCGTCGATCTGCTGCAAACCAGAGTTCAGAATGTCCTGCAGATCATCCAGAACCGAGGTCACGCGGATGTTCGATGTCAATCCGGGTAACAGCGCCACGGCCTCGGACGAGGCAGAACGGCGCGGTCCGACAGGTGCCAGATTCAGGTCAAGCAGCTCACGATCCGCCCCTTGCACCAGACGGGTCGACAATTGATCCCTGATCCCTTGCGTCTGCCCGGTCAGAAGCGGCAGGTCGAGCTGGGAAGGAAGCTTTTGTTCCGGGGGCTGAGGTTTCAGAGCATCCCGATTTATTCGGGTCGGCGGAGGGATATCTGCAAGTAGGGGCGGCAGGGCTATTGCTGGTGCAATGTCCAGAACGATCATCGAGTTTCGAAACAGGAACGCCGACGCCGTGCAATCGCACCCGAATTCCAGCTCAAGCGCGCCACCGGGTTGCGCCTGCGACAGCGCGGCCAGCCGATCTGATGTCAACCGCTTAAACACCGAACCCGTCCGAAATGTGACACCCTTCAGGTCAATTGCCAGCTTGGCACCGTTCTTACGCTGGCTCAGAACCCAGCCCGTATCCGGTGGAACGTTGAAAACCAGCCGGGTGTAGCCGTCATGTTCACCGGACCGCACAATCACCTCTTCAGAGGTTGCGGCCGTTGCAAGAGTGATCAACGCTGCAACCAGTATCGCGGTTTGCCTCATGCCGCTGCCCGTTTGAGCTCTTTCAAGGCATCCTCAAGCTCAGAGAAACCGGGGCGGTTATGCGTTGGTGTGTTCTGGCGTCCCACCTCAATGCACATTGCGGCATTGTGGTTGTGCAGGTTTGCAACCAGAACTTCCTTGATCAGCTGATAGAAGTGGTTGTCTTCCTCGACCACGGATTTCAGCTTGGCCGCAAAGGGACCGACCAGTCCGTAGGCCAGAAAGACGCCCAGAAACGTACCCACAAGGGCGCCGCCGATCAGTTTTCCCAGAACTTCCGGTGGCTGATCAATGGACCCCATTGTCTTGATTACCCCCAGAACGGCGGCGACAATTCCAAGCGCGGGCAGGCCATCGGCCACGGTTTGCAAGGCGTGGCTCGAATGCAGGGCATGGTGGAAATTCGCCTCCATCCGCTTCTCCAGAACCTCTTCGACCTGATGCGGATCGTCGTAATTCATCGCCGCGGACCGCATCGTGTCGCAAATCAGATCAACCGCTTCTTTGTCGGCTAGAATTCTGGGGTAGGACGAAAACAGGTCAGAGCTGCCGGGGTCTTCGATATGCTGTTCCACCTCTACCGGATTGGCGCGGGCAATGCGAATGAGGGAAAACAGCAGACACAACAGGTCGCGGTAATCTTCGGGCTTCCATTTCGGGCCTTTAAAGACTTTCCCCATGTCCTTGATCGTGTGTTTCACGCCGCCGATGTCGTTGCTGATCAAAAAGGCACCAACCGCGGCACCACCGATCATCATCATTTCAAACGGAAGCGATTTCAGAATGATGGCCATCTTACCGCCAGCGGCCAGATAACCGCCGAAGACCATAACGAAAATGACGACAATTCCAACAATTCCAATCATCTGAGATCTCCGGCTATGTGTGTTGCAACCGCGGGGGACACGGGCGGCTATTCCTGCGGGGCCGAGGCGTTTCGGCCCGCCATGACAACGCTGATCGTATAGGCCGCTTCGGGGCTGAGCCCCGCCAGAACCCCGGCTGCCGCATCCGGTGGCATGCGTGACAGAAACCCGGCGGCAAAGGTCGGGTCCATGGTTTCGAACAGGGCAGCCGCGTCTTTCGGCTTCATGTTCTGATAGACATCGGTCAGGCGCGTCAGGTCGTTTTCCGCCGCCCTGTCCGCCAGCGCCAGAGTGGTGCGCAACGACTCCTCGGCCTCCTCAAGCGCGGCCATGCGTATCTCGATAGCCTGACCCGCGATTTCCAGAGCGTTTTCCCGCTCGCGCAGCATGTCTTCCTTTTTCTTGACACGCTCTTCGCGGCGCAGAAGCTCGGTCAGCAGAACCTGCATGTCGCGGGTGTCCGACGGGGCGGGTTCATCGTGTTCCGCCTCAGGTTTGGCGGGTTTGGCAAAGGCGGGTCCGGCTTCCAGCCCAATGCGAATGGCGGCCGAGCCGATCATCAGCAATGAGATCACGGCAAGCACCCCTCCGCGGGGCCGCGCGTTGGGATTGTTGGTCCGCGCGCGGCTCATGCCTGCGCCTCGCCTTGCTTGCGGTCATGCCGGAAGAACATCAGCCCCTCAGGTGGTCGTGCCTGTTCTTCGGGCGCAGCGGCTTCGCTGGCCTGCGGCTTGGGCTTGTCTTCGTGCTTCACGCTCTCCGGAACTTCGGTGGCGGTGTTTGTCGCGGAAACCTCTGCCTCGGGCTGGGGGTCAGTGTCTTTCTCGGGCACGACGTCATGCATTGACGCCATCATGAGTTCCAACCGCTGTGCCACCGCTTCGGCGCGCCCCGTCAGTGCCCTAAGCTGATCGCCCGACTGATCAGAGGCGTTGCGCGCATCATCCAGTGATTTCCGCAGCTCTTCCGCTTGGGTCGACAGCACCGCCACCGCGCCGCCGACGCCCTTTTCAAGATCGGCAAAACGCTTGAGACGGCGCGACAGAACAAGACAATACAGACCCGCACCCATGGCGCCGGCGACCAGCAAAATATCTGCAATCAGCTCCAATTTCGCCTCCTAGTTCAGAACAAATTCCATCACCAGCACATCGCGCACGCGACCTTCGCCAACGACAATCTCGATACGGCGCAGCAGGTGGCCCCGGATACGCATCAACGCCAGTGAATCCTCAAGATCCTTTAATTCGACGGCCCGCAGATACCCGTTCAGGACATCCATGATTCGCGGTCGCATTTTTTCCACGTCAGTCATGTACAGGGCGTTAACCTCAAGCTGTGCGTGAAACTTCAGATGCCGCGCGCCGCCGGAATTCACCGAAACGATCACCGGCGGCAAATCGAGAAAGGCAACATCCGCCAATGCCTTGGCCGGTTCTTCTTTTTCCACGTCATGGCTTTCCGCCTTCTCGGCCTTGTTCCCCAGCGGCAGCAGCCCGGACGAGGTCAGGAAATACCCACCGACGGCACCGGAGATGGCCAGAATCACCCCGACGATGATCCCTTTTTTTCCCTTCTTTTCCGGGGTTTCCGCCTGTTCAGCCGTTGCGTCGGTCATGACGTCCTCATTCCTGTGATCCGCCCAGTCATAACCTTGCAGGGACTAACCGATTGTTAAGGGCAATCGTCCAAACAGAGGACGCGCCGGGCAGAATGTCGGCGAGTCGGAGGTGAGCGTGCAGCAGATCGGAACTGTCTGGGCAAGTTTGGAGAGGCGTAAACAAATCTTCGTTGCCGGTGCTGTTGTGCTGGTGTTTCTGGGGATCCTCGGGATGTCGCGCCTTGCGACGGCACCGTCGATGACCTTGCTTTACGCGGGTCTGGAAAGCAGTGCCGCCGGGGACATCGTGCGTGCGCTGGATCAGCGTGGCGTGACCTACGAGATTCGGGGCGGATCAATTTACGTCTCTGGCGCACAACGGGACGAGCTGCGGATGACTTTGGCCAGCGAAGGACTGCCGGCCAACGGCAACAAGGGCTATGAACTGCTGGATTCGCTGAACGGCTTCGGCACCACATCCCAAATGTTCGATGCTGCCTACTGGCGCGCGAAAGAGGGGGAACTGGCGCGCACGATCGTGGGCAGCCCGCATGTCAGCCAGGCCCGCGTTCATATCGCCAACGGCTCTGCCAATCCGTTTCAGCGCAGCGTCGCACCGACGGCTTCGGTCTATCTGGTGCCCTCGGGGGGCGATATCACAGGCGATCAGGCCAAGGCCATCCGGTTTCTTGTCGCCTCTGCCGTCAGCGGGCTGACACCCGAGAGTGTGACTGTGATCGATTCGAACGGGTCCGTGATTGGCGGGCAGGACACCGCCGTGGCCGCCGACACGGCGGATGACAAGGCGCGGCAGCTGCGGGAACGGGTTCTGCGTCTGGTCGAGGCGCGAGTTGGCACGGGGAATGCCGTAGTCGAGGTCAGCGTCGATACTGAAACCAGGACAGAATCCCTGCGTGAGCGGCGCTTTGACCCCAAGGGCAGGGTGGCTATCAGCACGGATGTCGAGGAACGCTCCGACAGCGCGCGCAACCAGTCAGCCGATGTCACGGTGGCCTCAAACCTGCCCGACGGCGATGGTGCGGGGGGGGGACGAATCGAATTCGACCGCGACCCAGACACGTGAGCGGGTGAATTACGAGGTTTCCGAAACCGAGCTGGAAGTGCACACCGCCCCCGGTGCGATCAAACGCCTGACGGTTGCCGTTCTGGTCAACGGAACGCGGGCGCTGGATGCTTCGGGCGCTGAATCCTTCACGCCGCTGCCGCAAACAGAACTCGACGCACTTGAGGAACTGGTGGCCTCGGCTGTGGGATTTGACGCCGCGCGCGGGGACGTCATCACGCTGAAATCATTGGATTTACCAGTGGTCACGCCGCAAGGCACGCTGGTTTCCTCTTCGCTTTGGCAAAACATCCATCTGGACGCCATGTCACTGATTCAGATGGCAGCGCTGGCGCTGGTGTCACTGGTGCTGGCGTTGTTCGTGATCCGTCCAATCCTGATGAAACCCGCGATGGTCCCGGCGCTGTTGCCGGCCGCGGAGGGAGGGGCACCGGCCCCGTCGGTCCTGACCGGTGAAATCGCGGCGGACGGAACGGCAGAGTTCACGCCGCTGCCCCAACAAGGGGCCGTTCCCGTGCTTGGGGTCAGTGCCATCGGGGATCCGGTTGATCGGTTGCGCGCAATGATCGGCGACAAGCAGGAAGAAACGGTCGAGATCCTGCGCAGCTGGCTTGAAGAAGGTGAGGAGCGCGTGTGATGTCCATCGCTCATCTGCTTGAGGATTTCACCACTCGGACCAGCGCCGAAGCCGTTCTTTACCTGGACGAGGAAACGCTGGAGGAACAACGCCTTGCCGCGTTCGAAAACGGGTACGGCGCCGGTTGGGAAGACGCCGCGCAGGCGCAGGAACAGAACCGCGACCGCGTTTCGGCCGAACTGGCGGGATCGCTCGAGGATATGTCCTTCACCTATCACGAGGCGCTTACCCGGATGACATTGTCTCTGGAACCGATGTTCGAAAGCCTGGTTCAGACCGTATTGCCTGACATGGTCGAACGCGGGTTGGCCGCCCGGATCGTCGAACAGCTTTGCGAAATGGCGCGCACGGAAATCGAACAACCGATGCAGATCATGGTGCCGGAAGGGTGCGCGCAAGCGGTGCAATCCCTGCTGCCGCAGACCCTGCACTCCGCACCGCGCGTCATCGAAGACCCTGGCCTGGCCCCCGGACAGGCGCGATTGCAGGTCGGCACAAGCCGGCGCGAGATTGATTGCGCGACCCTGCTGTCCACCATTGCACAGGCATTTGACGCATACGTCTTTGAGGCAAGAAAGGCTTTGTCCAATGAATGACACCCAGTTCCCGAAAACCGAAAAACCCAATCCTTTCGAAACTGTTCCGATTGAAGTGACCGTTTCGGTAGGTCGCGCCCGCCCGTTGATCCGGGATTTGCTGAACATGGGTGAAAACGCGGTTCTGACTCTGGACAAGCGGATCGAAGACCCGGTCGACCTGTATGTCGGGGATCAGCTGGTGGCGCGCGGGGTGCTTGAGGAGATGGAGGGCGATCAGGCGGGGCAGCTGGCCGTGCGCCTGACCGAGATTGCGGATCTGCAAAACGGAATCGGCTGATGCGCTATGTGATCTGGCTGGGTCTGGCTGTAGTGGTGTCCCTGCCGTCGATGGCGGCGGCTCAGGATGTGACCCTGTCGCTGGGCGAAGGCGGTTCGATCTCGGCCCGCACCATCCAGCTGATCCTGTTGATCACGGTGCTCAGCGTTGCTCCGGGTCTGGCGATCATGATCACCTGTTTCCCGTTTCTGATCACCGTGCTGTCGATCCTGCGGCAGGGTGTTGGCCTTCAGCAATCACCGCCGAATATGCTTTTGGTCAGTCTTGCGCTGTTTCTGACCTATTTCATCATGGACCCTGTGTTCACCGAGGCCTGGACCGCGGGAATACGCCCGATGATGGAAGAAACCATGGCGGTCGAGCCCGCGCTGGAACGCGCGTTAGAGCCGTTTCGCACCTTCATGGCGAACCGGCTGGATTCAGATACGTTTTATGCAATGGCGGCCCTGCGCCCCGGCGGTGACGCGATCGAGCTGTCAGCTCAGGCCCCGTTATCGGTGTTGATGCCCTCTTTCATGCTGTCCGAGATCGCGCGCGCCTTTCAGATCGGGTTCCTGATCTTCCTGCCCTTTCTGATCATTGATCTTGTGGTTGCAGCGGTATTGATGTCGATGGGCATGATGATGGTGCCACCTGCCATCGTGTCTTTGCCGTTCAAGCTGGCGTTTTTCGTAATCGCTGACGGGTGGGCTTTGATCGCAGGCGCGTTGGTTCGCAGCTACATGCCGTAAATCTGTCAGGCACGCGCATCACGAGAAAGGGTCAGGCAGACCCGACCCTCTTGAACTTCCAAAAACACGAGCTGTCCGGCACACTTTTGTGCCGGAAACGGCTTAACCCGTCTTTTTCAGGTCCGAGATCAGTTGATTCAGATTGCCTTTGCGGGCGTCCAGCATCGCGCCGATTTCGGTTCGCTCGGTCAGCAACAGATTCACGCCTTCGATGAACATGTTGTAGAACTTGTCCCGACCTGATTTGTCGGAAACAAGGAACGTTACGTCGAACGGGGCTGATCCGCGCAGCTTGACCAACGTGCGAACCTCGTACCCGGCTTTGATCTTGCGGGCATTGCGAACATCGACCTCACCGCCGATAAATTCACGAAAACGGCGACCGTATTTACGCGAGATATAGCCCTGAAATGCAGCGGTGAACTGTTTCAGCTGGGTCGGGCTGGCTGTGCGGGCGTCCGCACCCAACGCATAGCGCGCCATGATCGGCACATCAGCATATTGAACAAAGATCTTTTCGAAATCGCGCAGCATCGCTTTTTCGGATTTACCCGACTCGATCACCCGGTTGATGTCGGAAACCACGTTGGTCACAAGCGCCTTGGCGGCGGCCTCGGTCTGGGCAAAGGCAGGTACGGGCAGCACTGCCAGCGCAAGCCCGGCTGCGATAAAATGGCGACGGTTCAACGCGTTATTCAGCATAGGGGTCCTCATAGGGGTCAAGATAGGGGTCCCTGACCGGGTCCGTCCCGGTTTCGGCATAGGGGTCAGAATACAAGTCCAGATAGGCGTCTTCGTCATCTCTTGCCAGTTCGAAGCGGCGGTTTTGCAGATAGATCAGGCGAGCCTGCGCATAGCTGTCTGCACTTTCGTAAAGAATGGAATCGACAGTATCCGAGAACCGGCCCCGATCCCCCATGCGCCGCACAATTTCGGCGTAGACGCCAAGATTGTCGGCGGGGCGGGTCGGGCTGAAATTGATCGGATTCGAGAACAGGTTGACCACAACCCCGATCGCATCCCTTTGGGTCGACGGGCCATAGAACGGTAGCTCGACATAAGCGCCTTCGCCAACCCCCCAGACATGCAGGGTCTCACCGAAATCAGTGTCAACGGGTGGCAGGTTCAGCTCATCAGCGGGCGAGGACAAGCCAAAGCCGCCGACGGTCATGTTGATCACAAAGCGCAGCAGAGCATTGCCCATCTGTTTTGGATTGCCCTGAAGCAGGTAGTCAACTGCCTGACCGGGCAGCGAGATGTTTTCGGCAAAAGTGCTGAAACTGGTGACCATCGGGTCAGGAACGATTTTGACATACCCTTTCGAGGCCGGCCGGAACAGGAACCGGTCAACACCCAGATTAAACTTGTGAATTCCCCGGTTCGCATTTTCGTACGGATCAAACACGTCGCTGCGCAAGGCACCCTCTGGCGGCGTTGTTGCGCAAGCGGACACAAGGGCCATGACCGACAGTAAAACAAGGTGTTTCAGGCGAATTCTGCTCGACACGATCTTTGTTTCTCCTAAATGGCCCGGCACATGCGCCCGCCGGACATTCAATCAATAATCCACCAAAATCCACGTGCCGGGGTGGCACAAGTTGCAGTCACATAGTCGTTTCAGGTCTTAAATGAAACACCTTGCGTGTAACCTGTTCATCACGGTGGGGTAAAGTGACCGTCGATCAACAGTGAGTTTTCAGTAAAGATACGCTCAGATCGCATGAAGGCCGAAATTTGCCGGTTTCCGTCTTTCCCAATCCGTGCTTCCCGGTTAGCGTCCCGCTGAGTTGATATTAGGGAAGGACCCTCGCAATGAGCATCGCTGCAAAACTGGAAAGCCTCGGTGTAACGCTGGAAGACGCGCCCGCGCCTGCGGCCAACTATGTGCCTTTCGTGCGTGTCGGCAACATCCTTTATGTATCTGGCCAGATCTCGAAGACTGATAAGCTGATCACCGGAAAACTGGGCGATGACTTGGATGTCGAAGCCGGGGCTGCGGCGGCGCGTGTCTGCGCGATCAACCTGCTGGCACAGGTCAAGGCGGCTTGCGGCGGCGATATCGAAAAGCTGGTCCGCGTGATCAAGCTGACCGGATTCGTGAACTCGACCGCTGAATTCACGGCACAGCCGCAGGTGATCAACGGCGCGTCCGATTTTCTGGTCGAGGTGCTGGGCGATGCCGGTCGCCATTCGCGTTCCGCCGTCAGCGCGGCGTCGCTTCCGCTGGGTGTCGCGGTCGAGATCGAAGGCATTTTCGAAATCGAATGACGCCGCCCCTACCAGATGTGTTTTTGCAGGCCCCGTTTGCGCATCGGGCGCTGCACGACATTACCAAGAACCGCCCGGAAAACAGCCGGGCGGCCATTCGTGCCGCGATTGAAGCTGGCTACGGGATCGAGATCGATCTTCAACTGACATCGGATGACCAGGCAATGGTCTTTCACGATTATGACATGACCCGCCTGACCGGGCGGTCGGGGCCCATTCAGCAGGTCACGGCACTGGCCGCCTCTGGTACGCCGCTTCTGCATGGGGATGATGGCATTCCGACACTGGATGATGTGCTGGAAATTGTCGCGGGCCGGGTGCCGTTGCTGATCGAATTAAAGGATCAGGACGGGGCGATGGGCACGAAGGTGGGCGCGCTTGAACGCGACACCGTACGCGCGTTGCAGGGCTACAAAGGCCCGGTGGCCCTGATGTCCTTCAATCCCAACTCGGTCGCTGAACTGGCGCGGCTGGCCCCGCATCTGCCGCGCGGGATCACGACCTGCGCGTATGAGCCCAGTGTCGAGCTTTTGCCGCAAAGCGTCTGCGATCACTTGCGCGATATCCCGGATTTCGACCGTGTCGGCGCCAGTTTCATCAGCCACGAAGCCGCAGACCTGTCGCGCCCCCGCGTGGCGGAACTCAAGGCGCGGGGCGTGCCGATCCTGTGTTGGACAATCCGGTCGCCCGAACAAGAGGCAGAAGCCCGCAGGGTTGCCGACAATGTGACCTTCGAAGGCTATTTGGCTGCGCATTCGACTTGAACCCCCTCCGTGCGGTCACAGATAAAGGACAGGCGCGGAGGACATATGGATCAGGCACAGATCGAGGTTCAGGTACTGGGCGCTCTGTCGCAGATTTCAGCGGCAGAGTGGGATGCCTGCGCCTGCCCCGAAGCTGCCGATGGCGGGCGGCCGCTTGATCCCTTTACCACACATCGCTTTTTGCTGGCGCTGGAAGACAGCGGCTCGGTCGGGCGTGGCACCGGCTGGCAGCCGCAATACCTGACCGCCTATCTTGACGGGATGCTGATCGCGGCGGCCCCGATGTATGCCAAGTCGCACAGCCAGGGCGAATACATCTTCGATCACAGCTGGGCCCATGCCTATGAAAATGCGGGCGGGCGGTATTACCCCAAACTGCAAATCGCGGTGCCGTTCACCCCGGCAACCGGGCGGCGGTTTCTGGTGCGTCCGGGCTATGAACGGATCGGTATGTCGGCGCTGGTTCAGGGGGCGGTGCAGCTTGCGGCTGACAACCGGGTTTCGTCCCTTCACGCGACCTTCTGTACCGAGGATGAAGCATTGGCTGGCGAACAGATGGGTCTGATGCTGCGCCGATCGCAGCAGTTTCACTGGCTGAACGATAACTATTCGGATTTCGACGGCTTTCTGAGCGCGCTGTCGTCGCGCAAGCGCAAGACTATCCGGAAAGAACGTGCGCAGGCCTGTGGTTTTGGTGGCGAGATCCGCACTCTGACCGGTGACCAGCTGCGCCCCGAACATTGGGACGCGTTCTGGCGGTTCTACCAGGACACCGGATCGCGCAAATGGGGCTCACCCTACCTGACGCGGCGGTTCTTTGATATTGCACAGGATACGATGGCAGATGACATGGCCCTTGTGCTGGCCGAACGGAATGGATTTCCCATTGCGGGTGCGTTGAACTATATCGGCCGTGAAACCCTTTTTGGGCGTTATTGGGGTTGCATCGAACATCATGCCTGCCTGCATTTCGAACTGTGCTATTATAGGGCAATCGACTTTGCCATTGCCCACGGGCTGACCCGGGTCGAGGCAGGTGCACAGGGCGAACACAAGCTGGCGCGAGGGTACCTGCCAACACGCACGCATAGCTTGCATTGGGTAGGCGATCCGGGTTTTGCCGATGCGGTCAAGAAATATCTGGACGCCGAAGGCCACGCAGTGGAAGAAGAGATCGAGATTCTGACGGATTACGGCCCGTTCAGGAAATCGAACCCGGAGGAACAGCAATGACCGAACTCTTGTCGACCGAAACCCGTGGCCCGCTTCTGGATCCGCTGTTCAAAAACGGTTGGACCATGGTTGAAGGCCGCGATGCGATCACCAAGACCTTCATTTTCGACAATTTTGTCCACGCCTTCGGCTGGATGACACAGGTGGCAATCTGGGCCGAGAAGTGGAACCATCACCCCGAATGGTTCAATGTCTACCGCACGGTCGAGGTCGTCTTGTCCACCCATGATGTGGGCGGCCTGTCGTCGCTGGATGCTAAGCTGGCCCGCAAGATGGACAGTCTGTGCTAGCGATCGTTGCGGCCTGACCCTTCACCGCCAGCCAGCGATGCGGCAGTGCCCATCTGCCGGAACTCGACAGGCGTGACAGTGCCGTCGCTGACATCAATCGCCCTTGGAATACCCGTGGTCTTGTTTCCGATCTGCCGCACGCTGCGCGCGGCCGGGTTGATATCCAGACACTTGTTTTCATAACAGGTCAGGCCAGACAGGTTGATCTGTATGCGGGCCTGCCCGTCCGGGCCTGTCACCAACGGGGCCTGCGGCACGTCACAGGCTGCAACCAGCCCCAGCGCCGTCACCCCAAGCCATTTGTTCATCCCAAACTCCTGCTGTTAATCAAGCTGACCATTCCCATCCTGATCGGCGGACAGGAAATCCTCGCCCATCTGGGTGTCAAATTCTGGTCTTGAGATCACGTTGTCGCCGTTTCGGTCAGCGCTGCGGAACAGTTTGATGTCCATGAACGGTTTGGCCTCGGCCTGACCCAAAGTGCCGTTCCTGTCTTCGTCCATCGTCTGAAAGGCGTAATCCGAGAAAGCATCGAACTCGTCTTTGGACAGGAACCCGTCATTGTTGGCGTCGATGGCCTTCAACTCGTTTTCGTGCAGTTCAGCCACGCTTTCGGCGTGACCCGAACCGGCCAAAGCCACCATGAACATCACTAGGCTTAGCTGTTTCATATCGACCTCCTCAGCACGCGAATCTCTGACCTTCGATGCCGCCAGCGGCAGCGCCCGCTGCGGTCAGGATCGTCTTGCCTGATCCGCCACCAAACTGGTTGCCGATTGCGCCCCCGATCAGCGCCCCGCCCAACGTTCCGCCCAGACAGGCGATTTCGTGCTGGCGTGCAGCTTGCTGTTGCGGAGTTGGGGCCGGTCCACAGGCCGCCAAAAGGGCCGCGCCGGACAGTACTATGTAGAACGCGTTAAGTTTCATGAAAAAACTCCCCGTGTGAATACGCCAAGTATTCGCGCTCTGGGGCGGTGCTACAAGTTAATTTGGCGGCGAAAGGCCCCGGTCGGACCGGGGCCGATCAAAATCAGATCACATCCAACAGGCCTTCACCGGCGGAAATCTCGCAGGCGCCGGGGTTTTCTTCCATATTTAGCACCGTGACCGTGCCATCCTCGACCAGCATTGCATACCGCTTGGACCGCGCGAAAAGCCCCACGGGCGGCGCGTCGAAATCCATGCCGATGGCCTTGGTGAACTCTGCCGCTGCGTCCGACACCATGGTCAGCCCCGCCTCGGTCGCGCCCGTGGATTGCCCCCACGCCTGCATCACAAACGGATCATTGACCGAAAGGCACAGGATCTCGTCCACGCCCTTGGCGTCAAACTGTTTCTTCGTGCGGATGAAACTGGGCACATGGGCGGTCGTGCAGGTGCCTGTATAAGCCCCCGGCACGGCAAAGATCACCACCTTGCGGCCTTTGGTCTTGTCTGAAATCCGCACCTCTTCCGGCCCGTTCGCGCCCATCTGAATCAGCGTTGCTTCGGGCAGGGTATCTCCTGTTGAAATCATTATTCAGCTCCTGTCGTTTGGATTTGCAGAAATGTGCTTAGCCGCAATATAGGTGGTCTGAACACGGTGACCACTTGAAAACTACGGGGTAGGCAAAGCATGAACCATATTGTCGTGATCGGCGCGGGGCAGGCAGGCGCCTCTTTGGTGGCTCGTCTGCGCAAGGACGGGTTTGCGGGTGAGATCACTCTGATCGGGGCCGAGCCGCATCTGCCCTATCAACGCCCACCCCTGTCCAAAGCCTATCTGCTGGGCGAGATGGAGCTTGAGCGTCTGTTCCTGCGGCCCGAAAGTTTTTACACGGAAAACAACATCACCCTGCGTTTGGGTCAGCGCGTCACCGGTATCGACCCCAAGGCCAAAACGGTCACCCTGGGGGATGAGGTTATCTCATACGACGAACTGGCGCTGACCACCGGGTCTGACCCGCGCCGCCTGCCCGCAGCGATTGGTGGCGATCTGGACGGTGTGCATGTGGTGCGCGATCTGGCCCATATCGACGAGATGGAGCCCAAAGTGACCGAAGGCGCCCGCGCGCTGATCGTGGGCGGCGGGTATATCGGCCTCGAAGCTGCCGCCGTATGTGCCAAGCGCGGCGTCAAGGTCACTCTGGTCGAGATGGCCGACCGTATCCTGCAACGTGTCGCAGCGCCCGAGACCAGCGACTATTTCCGCGCGTTGCACAGTGCATACGGCGCAGACATCCGCGAAGGCGTCGGGTTGGATCATCTGATCGGCGAAAACGGCAAGGTCACCGGCGCGGTTCTGACTGACGGAACAAAGCTGGACGTTGATTTCGTTGTGGTTGGCGTCGGCATTGCACCCGCAACCCAACTGGCCGAGATGGCGGGGCTGGACCTGGACAACGGCATCAGAACCGACGCCCATGGCCGCACGTCCGACCCGTCGATCTGGGCGGCTGGCGATTGCGCCTCCTTTCCCCATGGCGAAGGCCGCATCCGTCTGGAAAGCGTCCCCAATGCCATTGATCAGGCCGAGATCGTGGCCCAGAACATGTTGGGTGCGGCCAAGGACTATGTGGCAACCCCGTGGTTCTGGTCGGATCAATACGAGGTCAAGCTTCAGATCGCGGGTCTGAACACCGGATATGACCGCGTGGTGACCCGGCAGGGCGACGGGCAGACCGTGTCCTTCTGGTATTACAACGGGGATAAACTGATTGCGGTCGACGCGATGAACGATCCGCGCGCCTATATGGTCGGCAAACGCCTGATCGAAATGGGAAAAACGGCCGACCCGGCTGTCGTGGCCGACCCTGATGCAGACCTTAAATCGCTGCTCAAGGCATGAGGATCATCGCCGGAGAGTTCCGCGGTCGCGCCCTGACCCCCGTCGGCAAAGGCGATGCGGGCGCACATCTGCGCCCGACCACCGACCGGGTGCGCGAAAGCCTGTTCAACGTGCTGGCCCATCAGATCGATTTCGACGGCCTGCGCGTGCTGGACCTGTTTGCTGGCACCGGGGCGCTTGGGCTCGAAGCGCTGTCACGCGGTGCGGCGCATGTCACCTTCGTCGATGACGGGCGCGTGGCCCAGGGTTTGATCCGCAAGAATATCGACCTGACCCGCAGTGCCGGGCGCACCGACCTGATCCGCCGCGATGCAACCCGGTTGGGCGAAAATCCGGACGCGCCCTACGATCTGATCTTTCTGGACCCGCCCTATGGCAAGGCCATGGGACAGAAAGCCATCGCCGCGCTGGCCAATGGCTGGATCGCGGATGATGCGCTGCTGGTTTGGGAAGAAAACTCACGGATGCAGGCCCCGGCCGGGTTCACGTTGCACGACAGTCGCAAATATGGCGACACGTATATCTCATTGATGCGGAACGGTGATCAGAGTGCATGATCTGGTCATTTTCGATTGCGATGGCGTTCTGGTCGACAGCGAGGTGATCTCGAACCAGGTGTTGGCGGACAATCTGGCGGGCTATGGCCTGCACCTGGCCTTGCCCGAATGCATGTCCCTGTTTGTGGGCGGAACCATGGTCGGGGTGTGCGACAAGGCGCGTGCGATGGGCGCAGACCTGCCCGAAGATTGGATTGATCAGGTCTATGCCGAAACCTACGACCGCCTGCGCGCCGGTGTGCCTTTGGTGCCGGGTGTCGCGGACCTGCTTGCGGCGCTGGATCAGCGGGGCATCTCCTATTGCGTGGCCTCAAACGGCAGCCCGGACAAGATGCAGATCACGCTCGGCCAGAACGGGCTCTGGGACCGGTTCAAAGATGTGATGTTCTCGGCCCATGTGCTTGGCACCGGCAAGCCTGATCCAAAGATGTTCCAACTGGCGGCGGAACATTTTGGCGCACAGGCCCCCGTGGTTATCGAAGACAGCCACAATGGTGTTACAGCTGCAATCCGGGCCAATATGCGCTGTCTGGCCTACGCGCCGCATGGCGGTGGTGACAGGCTGGCCGATCTGGGGGCCGAGGTGATCACGGATATGTCTCAGGCACACCCGCTGTTGCGACTTTGACCCCCAACTGTGCTATGGTGCAGCCATGGACCATGCTCTGACACCCTTTGCCTGGAAAATCTCCCGCGACGCCGAGGTCACCACGAAACCTGACCGCAAACCCCTGCGTGCGCCGGTGTTCATTCACGACGCGGTTACCCCTTGGGGGGCTGAGACGATGTTGCTGAAGCTCCTGCGCGAACAGGCCGCCGATCAGGACGAATAGGTCGGGTGAAACTTGCCGCCCGGTGATAGGGTAAAGATATCGACCCCATTCGCCGTTACGCCTACCGAATGCTCGAACTGTGCCGACAGCGACTTGTCGCGGGTCACGGCGGTCCAGTCGTCGGCCAGCGTCTTGGTTTCGGGACGGCCCAGATTGACCATCGGCTCGATGGTAAAGAACATGCCTTCCTCAAGAACCGCGCCGGTGCCGGGACGGCCATAATGCAGCACATTCGGCGGCGCGTGGAACACGCGGCCCAGACCGTGCCCGCAAAAGTCGCGAACAACACTCATCCGGTGCGCTTCGACATAGGCCTGAATGGCATGGCCGATATCGCCGAACGTGTTGCCCGGCTTGACCATTTCGATACCCTTGAACAGTGCGTCATGGGTCACCTGAATCAGACGCTCGGCCTTGCGCGGCAGCTTGCCCGCCACATACATGCGCGAGGTGTCACCGAACCAGCCATCCACGATGACGGTCACATCGATGTTCAGGATATCGCCTTCCTTCAACTTCTTGTCACCGGGAATACCGTGGCAGACCACATGGTTCACACTGATGCAGCTGGCGTGCTCATACCCCTTATAGCCGATCGTGGCCGAGGTCGCGCCCGCATCCTCGACCATCTGCGTGATTAGCCCGTCAATCGCACCCGTGGTCTGACCGGGAAAGACATGCGCGGCAATATCATCCAGAATCCGCGCCGCCAGAGCGCCCGCCGCGTGCATCCCGGCAAAATCACCCTGTTCATAGATGCGAATACCGTCCTTGGTCAGGCGGCCACGATGCTCTTTCATCGACGCAAAGCTCCAAATGTTACGCGCGGCACTTCTTTTACGCTGCTTGTGCAGAAAGTACCAGAGGGCGTCAGGTTGCGGGTGTCAGATGGGGCAAAAAGCAGCAAGTTCAAGCATCGGCTGACCGAGGGGTGTTTTGATTGTTGGGAATGGCGTTTCGTGACGCAGAAAACCCTCGCATTCACAGCGATGGGTCATCGGTAGCGCCGCGAGGTTCCCGCTTGCGGGCATTCAGCCGTGCAGATTTCTACAAAATCTGAACAATTCTTTGCTGCATCCAGGAACAACCAACAACAGCTGCGCCAGATTTTTTACCGAAGAGAAGGGCGGTTCCTGCGTAAGGAGCGTACTGTAAGCCTCGGTTCGCAATACACGCGTTGGAAAGGAAGGCTACGGTGAGATTACGCATTCTACCTTGATGACACTTACGAGAACATCGTTTTGATGAAGAATGTCGTAGTCGAACTGGGCAGCTCCAAACTCGGTTCCTATCCCTGGCCAATGCCGCGAATTGCCGCTTTGGCGACCTGATCAAATATTGATCGGTCGCTTGAAGCGGAGGCGACAATCATGCCGCCCTCCAAGGCCGCGACGATGAGGCCTGCGGTATCTTCGGCATTCTTGACCCCGTGCTTGGTGAATAGGTTTTCTAACCATGCCTTGTTCATCTCGAAGAAGGCTTTTGTGCGTTTGTTGACGTTTTCGGGCAGCCCAATGGCTTCGGCGCCCATGACGGCGCAAAGGCATATGGACTCGTTCAGCACCAGCGCACTGGAATAGAGCGCCACGAAACCTTCCAATGCAGAATGCAGATCGTTCAGGTCAATCTTGTCCAGTTCTGCCTTGAATTGCTCGGCGTAGCGGGTGACGAGAGCCTCCCCGAGATCCGGTTTGGTGGGGAAATGGTAGTGTACGCTGGCACTTTTGATTCCCACATCGTTGGCCAGGTCACGGAAACTCATCTCCGAAAAGCCCGCACTGCGCACGCGTTTCTCGGCGGCGATAAGAATTTTTTCTTTCATTGTCAGTGGCATGACTACCTCCAATCTACCGATTGATAGATAAACGTTGACAGCCCAGGAATCAACTTCTAACTGTTATCTACCTAGTGATAGATAGGTATTCATGAAAGGAACACGCTGATGGCTACTGGAAACAAACAAAAACGCGTCTTGCTGGTCATGTCGTCCGTTGACGAGATGGGCATCTCGGGCAAGCAAACCGGCACCTGGTTCGAAGAGGTCGCAACCCCGTATTACGTCCTGACGGAAGCGGGCTATGAGGTTGTTTTTGCCTCGCCCAAAGGAGGCAACGCACCCATTGACCTGCTGTCGATGAAGGCTCCGTTCACTACCGAAAACACTGACCGCTTCTTCAACGATCCGGTGGCCATGTTCGCGGTACAGAATACCCGCAAACTGCGTGAGATCGACTATTCGACCTTCGATGCGCTCTTCATTCCGGGCGGCTATGGCCTGATCTGGGACCTGGCTTCTGACATCTATGCCATCAAGATGATCCGGGAGTTCTACGAATCCGACCGGCCTGTCGCGATGGTCTGCCACGCGCCGGCCATACTGCGGGATGTCAAGAAGTCAGACGGCAGCTACCTGGTTGAGGGCCTCAGCCTGACCGGCTTCAAGAACGACGAAGACAACGAGATCGAGCTTCTGCATCACCTTCTGTTCTCGCTTGAAGACGAGTTGAAACGTCGTGGCGCCACCTACGTCAGCAAGGCCAACTGGGAAGCCAACGTGGTCGAAGATGGCGCCCTGATGACTGGCCAGAGCCCGGCGTCGGCACCCCCACTCGCGGAAGCGCTCAAGCAGCGTCTTGCTGCCTGACGCAAATCGCCGGGGCGGGCAATTGTCCGCCCTGGCAACCCGAAACGGAGAAGACCATGCCCACCAAGCTTCAACCCATCGACGTGTCGAGATTCTTGTTCTCATCGACAACCGGACGGACAGCCTGTCCAGCGTGCCCGTGGGGTTCACCCATGAGTGGGACAATCTCCACAACGCCGGGGTGGAGCAGATCTCGGGTGCCGGTCAATGTTGTGCAAATCACGGCCTGGCGTTGATCATCACAGCCCGGCGCGGCGAGACGGAACATACATTGCTCTTTGACGCCGGGCCGGTCGATTTTGCCGTCGAATACAACGCGTCGCGGCTTGGAACATCCTTTGGCACCATCGACGCGATCGCTCTGTCGCATGGCCATTGGGATCATGCGGGCGGTATTCCAGCGGCCATCGACCTGATCCGCAAGGACGGCCGGACCGGCGAGTTACCGGTTTATCTGCATCCCGGAATGTTCCGAAAACGTGCTTTTCCGCTTTCGTCAGGAGAACTGATCGAAATACAAGAAATCGCCACACCCGAAGAACTGGCTGCGCAGGGCGCAACACCCGTTGTCACGGATCAACCGGTCAGCGTGTTGGACGATATGTTCTATATTTCGGGCGAAATTCCCCGTGTCACGGATTACGAGGTCGGGTTTCCGGGCCATGTCCGCCGCACCGAAGACGGCGCGGGTTGGGAAGACGACCCGCTGCTCATGGACGAACGCTATGTCGCGGTGAATATTGCGGGCAAAGGTCTGGTGGTGTTTTCTGCCTGTTCACATGCGGGTATCGTCAACGTCCTTCATGCCGCTCAGCGCGATTTTCCCGGCGTGCCGATCCATTGCCTGACCGGCGGCTTTCACCTTGCCGGTGGCAATGAAAAGATCATCGACCAGACCGTCGCCGACTTTGCGCAATTCGACGTCGACCTGATCATGCCCGGCCACTGTACCGGGTGGCGTGCGACGAACGCACTGGAACGCCGGTACGGCAAGCGGGTCGTGCCAATCGGCGTCGGCATGAAGTTCAACATTTGAGAAAAGGACAAGAAGATGGAATTCAACGCAAACTTTGATGAACGTGCGGTTGTCCATTCGGAAAATGAACCGTGGATCGCCTCACCTATGAAAGGTGTCGACCGTCGGATGCTGGATAGGATCGGCGATGAGGTTGCACGGGCAACAACGATTGTTCGCTATGCACCGGGCAGCGCCTTTTCGGCCCATACACATACAGGGGGCGAAGAGTTTCTGGTGCTGGATGGGGTCTTTCAGGACGAACACGGGGATTTTCCCGTTGGCACCTATGTGCGCAATCCGCCGACCACGTCGCATACGCCAAGCGCGGCGGACGGGGCAACGATCCTGGTCAAGCTTTGGCAGTTCGACCCGGAGGACCGCACACAGCTGACAATCGACACAAACGCGCAGGACCCGCGCCCGGTTGCAGATGGCATATCCGAAATCCCGCTCTTTGAGGATTCCCGTGAACGGGTCCGGATCGAGGTCTGGGACGCATCGGCACATGTAAACGTGACCGGGCACAAGGGGTTCGAGGCACTGGTGATCGACGGCAGCTTCACCGAAGGCGGAGAGGTCTTCCAGAAGAACTCATGGCTGCGTCTGCCACCGGGTATGGCGCTCAACGCCACGGCCGGGTCGGAAGGTGCCCGTCTTTGGATCAAATCCGACCACCTGGCGCAACCGCCAATCATCCCGACCCAAGGATAGGACAATGGACAAACCTCTCGCGATCGTCGCCGGTGCCGGCCCCGGCCTTGGACAGACGCTGGTCACGTCATTTGCTCAGAACGGATATACGGCCTTTGGCCTGAACCGGACCGTGCCGCAAGGCGCCAGTACCACGCTGGCTGTCGATCTGACCGAACAGCGCTAGAGCAGGGCAAAGCTCCGGGACATGATCTGCACCCATGGCCCGCCCAAGCTTGTGGTCCACAACACGGCGAACCTTGTCATCTCGCTCTTCGAGGAGACAAGCACGGATGACTTCGAGGCGACCTGGCGTTCCATGGTCCTGTCAGCGGTCATTCTGGCGCAAGGTGTTTTGCCCGCGATGGCCGACACCGGGGGCGGCACCTTCATCGTGTCTGGCGCCACGGCCAGCCTGCGCGGTGGCAAGAACTTCTCGGCTTTCGCTTCGGCCAAGGCAGGTCTGCGGGCATTGACCCAGTCTCTGGCCCGGGAATATGGACCCAAAGGTGTGCACGTCGTGCATGTGATCCTTGACGGGATCGTCGATACAAAAGCCAGCCGGGATCTGCACAGCATGGATCCGTCGCGGATGATGCAACCGGCAGATGTCGCAGACACCTATCTCGCGCTCGCCAGCCAGCCAAGATCCACCTGGACTCACGAACTGGATCTCAGACCCATGGGGGAGACATTTTGACGCAAACGGATATTCTCATCGTTGGCGGCGGCCTGTCTGGCCTCGCCCTCGCGGACCACCTGACGCAGAGGGGTGCAGATTTCCTTCTGATCGAGGCGCAGAACCGCCTCGGTGGGCGCATCCTGACCAAAGAGCTGTCGGGTGGAAAATTCGACCTTGGCCCGGCCTGGTTCTGGCCTGGCCAGCCGCGTATGGCCACCCTGGCTCGGCGCTTCGACATCCCGGTCTTCGAACAGTATTCAACCGGGGATCAGGTGTATCAGGACCAGTCCGGCGCTGTCCAACGCGCCCGCGGCTATGCGTCGATGCAAGGATCCTACCGGCTGGCCGGAGGCATGGGTTCCCTGACCGGCGCGCTTGCCGGATCGCTGGATGCAGGGCGTATCCTGACACAAACCAGACTCAGATCGGTCCGGCATTCTCCCGGCAAGATCGCCGCATTTCTCGACCATGACGGCGGACCTTATTCTGTCGAAGCCAGACAGATCATGCTGGCCATCCCGCCGCGGGTGATTGCGGATACCGTCAATTTTGAACCAGCGCTGGATGCGGATCAGATCCAAGCCTTGAAAAACATTCCGACCTGGATGGCCGGGCAAGCCAAGATTCTCGCGGTTTACGATGAGCCCCATTGGCGCAACGCTGGGCTTTCAGGTGACGCGATGAGCCACCGCGGCCCCATGGTCGAAATTCATGATGCCTCCCCCATGAAGGGAGGACCTTATGCACTGTTCGGATTCGTCGGATACCCCGCCGATATGCGCGCGACACACAAAGAAGCCATGATGGACCAGGCCTTGGCGCAACTCACGGCCATGTTTGGCCCCAAGATGGCGCAACCCCTTGATCTGGAACTGCAGGATTGGGCAACAATCGCGGAAATCTCCCGCATGCAGGATCATGTTCCGGCTCGCTTCCACCCAAGCTACGGCTTGCCTTCGATCCTTAACAGCCTTGCAGCACGAGGTGTCCATCTCTGCTCAACCGAAACCGCGCACGGGTTCGGCGGATATCTTGAAGGCGCTCTGGAGGCCGCTGAGAAAGTTGCAAAACGCGCGGCTCGATCTATGGAAACCAAGGTCTGACCGACATTTGACTGTCACCCTTTGTCCTGGATGGATCATTGATCTGCACGATTTCTACCGTCGCCCAAATAGAAACTGGTTCACCGCGCCACATGCAACTTTTCGACCATTTCGCTTGGACGTCTGACGTGTTGCACGGCCCCGATCGCTGTGCGAATGAGCTTTGGGCGGCGGCATCACTCACAAGCCATCTCTTTATCCTTTATTTTCGCGCCTTTGCTATTAAGCAAACCATATCCAGCAAGAGCGATGCACCGGCCAAAGCTGTAATCTCTGCATGATCGTACGGAGGGGAGACTTCGACGAGATCGGCCCCGACAAGGTTGACCCCGTCGAGCTTGCGTACCAAAGACTGCCCTTGATAGGTAGACAGTCCTCCGCATACCGGCGTTCCGGTTCCGGGCGCGAATGCCGGATCAAGCGCGTCAATATCGAAGGTCAGGTAAGCAGGCCGGTCTCCTACTGTCTCTTTGATGCGCGCAACCGTTGCATCAATCCCGTTCTCGTGAACCCAATTTGCGTCGAGTACCGTGAACCCGTGAGTCTTTTCATTCAGCGTGCGCATGCCTGCCTGCACTGACGTCTCAGGGGATATGATGCCTTCGACAGTGGCATGGTAGAACATTGAACCATGGTCGATCCGCTTTGGGTGTTCTTCCCATGTATCCGAATGGGCATCAATCTGGATCAGCGAAATGGGGCCGTGGCGTTCTGCCTGCGCCTTCAGGATCGGATAGGTGACCGAGTGATCTCCACCCATCGTCAGAAGAAAGGCACCGGATTTCAGGATTTCCCGCGCTTGGTCCTGAATTTGCAGCGCAATCTGCTCTGGAAAGCCTGGGTCGATATCACAATCGCCGTAATCAACCATGTTCAGGATTTCGAAGGGATCAAACCTCCAGGGCCAGGGCCCACCATCCCAGGCGAGGTTGGTCGATACAGCACGAATGGCACGTGGCCCGAACCTGCATCCCGGGCGATTGGTCACAGAGAGATCATAGGGAACGCCCCACGTGACCATATCCGCGCTCTCCAGATTGCGGGAATATTGTCGCCGGAACAGACTTGTCGCTCCGCTAAAGGTCGGCTCATACCCCATGCCCATTTCGTTTTGCGCCAGAAAGGCGCGGTCGGTTGAAGTCACCATTATTGGCTCCGTTCATTTTGATGATTGCTGCCCGAGTGGCGGGGTGTTGCAATTCTTTCCCGCCTTTGCCGGGCTTGGCAGGGTTCAGGTGCCGGATTTTGCATTCGTCCAAAGACGGTTGCGATTGCGCAGCGTTTTCGCGCCGACACTCAGATCAGGGAAGAGCCGTCTCAATGTCGCCTCATCCGGGTAGATTCCCGGGTCGGTCAGAATGGCTTCATCTACGAACGTATCTGCTGCGGAGTTCGCATTCGCAAAATAGACGTAGTTGGACACTCCTGCGATGACATCAGGCCGCAGCATGTAGTCAATGAATCGATATGCCTCATCCGCCCGTGTTGAATCCACCGGAATGGACATGAGGTCGATCCACATCAAAGTGCCTTCGCTCGGAATTGTATACAGAATTTCGACACCATTGCCGGACTCCATGGCGCGGGCCTGAGCTATGCCGGCATCACCACTGTACATCACTGCCAAACAGGCATCTCCACCGGGCAAATCTGTAGATGCTTTCTGGTTGTGAAAATAACGAATGGACGGCGTGACGGCCTCGAAGAGGTCCTGAACCCTGTCGAGATCGGCGGGGTCATCGGAGTACGGGTCAGCCCCGAGATAGTTCAGCGCCACTGAGACCATTTCTACCGGTGAGTCCAGCACGGCAATCCCACAGTCGGCAAGCTTGGCGGCGATCTGAGGATCAAAAAGAACGTCCCAGGATGTGATGACATCCGTGCCCAGTCGCTCTTTGATCATGGTTGGATTGTAGGCAAGCCCTACTGTGCCCCAAGTGTAAGGTACGCCCAATTGCCGGGCACCGGGTATACTGTCGAGCGACGCCAGAATTTTCGGATTGAGATTGCCGTAGTTGCTCAGGCGCGCGGGGTCGATCGGATGCAACGCCCCGGCCTGAAACTCTCGTTGCGCATTGGACGCGGCGGGGAAAACGACATCGTAACCTGACGCCCCTGTCAGCAGCTTGGTTTCCAGAACTTCGTTTGAATCGTAATAGTCCAGGCTGACATGTGTGCCGGTCTCCTTTTCGTAGTCCGAAACTGTCGTTTCACTAAAGTAATCAGCCCAATTGTAGATTGAGAGGTCTTCGGCTGAAGCCGGAAAAGCGATCGCGAGGTTTGAGGCAATGGCAACAGCCGAAAGGCCAAAATGCGGTTTCATTGTTTCTCCTCCTTGTTGCAGGATTCCGCCCTGAATTTTCACGTCCGGAGAGGCTTTGGTGACGAGGCACAGTCAGCACCCCGGGCGAGCGTTCTGACATCAACAATGGAATCGAATGGCCATCACTGTAAATTTGCGGTAGGATATATATCTTTAGTTATAGGAATTGGCTATGTTACCAGATAGCGGCGACATCTCGGCGGCCAAGTGGGATGAGACCTACGCAATCTTGTTGGAGCGGTTGGAAACAGACTTCTTCCCAACAGCTCTGAGGAAGATGTTGGAACTGCATGTCAGTTTTGAATCGATGATCCTCACGCGCTATCAGGATCAAGCACCACCTGTCTCGCTCTATCACGATCTCGACGACGTGCAGGCGGCCATATCAATTCAGTTTTATGCAACCGGCCCATACCTGCTGGATCCGTTTTCGCAAGCGTGTAGATCGGGAAAAGAACCCGGCGCTTACCGTCTGGCCGATTTAGTCAATGAGGCGTTCTTTCGTTCAGAGTACTACCGGACCTTTTATCGCAAGGTTCGGATCAGCGATGAGTTGGGGGTGCTGATAAGGCTAATCAGCGGGGACTGGGTCGTAATATCCCTGTCGCGAGGCGCCCGTCAGCCCCGGTTTACCCCTGAGGATGTCGCGAAGATCAATTCCATCCATAAGACCCTGTCGGCCGCCGTGATCCGAAACTGGAACCTGAGGGGTGCCGAAAGACAACCGGAAGCCCTGAATCAGGTTGAGGAACGGTTGGCCACTTTTGGTGCGGACAGGTTAAGCCCAAGAGAAGCCGAGGTCGTGCGCCTTGTTTTGCAAGGCCACTCAGCCGGCTCTGCTTCCGCATTTCTCGGGATCACCGAAGGTACAGTCAAAGTGCATCGCCACAACGCCTACTCCAAGCTGGGCGTCAGTTCACAGGCAGAGTTGTTTTCCGCAGCAACTCGATATTTGGCATCAAAGCCACCTTAACTTGGGAAATCCGTAGAACTTTCTTGTGAATGTGGCCAGGGCCGAGATTCACAAGGTGTTCTGGGTGCTGCGGGTGCAACCCACATTGCCGGCATTCGCTACGGGCGCAAAATCAGGACCTGGGCGAACTGACGGTTTTACGGGCTTTGAGGACGTGTTTGCCAGCACAATCCGTTTTCAGCGCCGCTATTCTGGCATCCCTGCCCGTCGAAGCGCCTCAAAATAACGTTCAGCGCCTTCTGAACCGCCATAATCCACGTTGCTACGCCACCTCGAGATCGTTTCGCTAGGTTCCAATTGCAGCATCTGCATCAAAGCTGCAGACGCTTTTTCAGTTTCCCCAAGCATTGCGTGTGCAGCAGCTCTCGTGCTGTGAAGAGCGGCATAATCCTTTGAGAATCGCATACCTGCTTCTGCATAGGCGATGGCATCACGGTCTCGGCCGAGCATTACGCAAGAAGTGGCGGCACCTCCGGAAGCGCCCACGAAAACAGCACCATACCGGCCCAAGCGAAGCGCCGTTTGAAAGCAGCTTAGTGCCATTTCAGGAAACCCAGCCCAATTATACCCCCACCCCATAAACAAATGAAGGCGGGCATCTAACGGTGCTCTTTTCTGGATTTGTTCAAGCGCCACGGACAACTTATCTGCATCCCCGTCCACATTATAGTCAGCCACGGCGACACTCAGATCAAGCGTTGGGTTTTGACCTGCCATGCGTCGCCCGGCCTCAATCCAAGATGGCAGTTTCTCGTAGTAGGTCGACAGTTCGCAACGCAGATTGTAAGTCCTCGCGCCATTCATTGTCCAAATAGCTTCGGCATAGGCGGCCGTGAGAGTTGGTTTGGCTTCAATCGCCTTGGCTTGATACGATAACGTTTCTTCGTAGCTGTCGATCCCGGCACCAGACCAAGCGATCATACCCTTCAGGACGCATTGCTCGGCAGTTAGTTCGTTTTCAGGCAGTACCGAAAGCTTTGCGGTCTCAAACTCGATCAAGGTTCCGCTTACGGCGTCCAACAGCTTTTCTACCACCTCATCTTGCCAATCGAAGATGGCTTCGACCACCCCATCGAACTTCTCGGTCCAGATTTCAGAATCAGAAGGATCATGTAAGCGGGATTCCAGACGCAATCGATCCCCGTATCCACGTAGCACGCTACGAAGTGCATATCCCTTTGATGGTTCCGTCGAGGATACCGCTGCATTCAACCAGTTGATTGTTCGAAAATAGGAACCGAAATCCGAAGTCAGAGCTGCGGCCATTTCCTTTAGTTCAACGCGTTGGTCGCGGCATGAGACGGGATAAATGGAGAGCCTTGGCAAGTTCGTTTCAGCGAAAGAAACTGCTCTATGCGTGGGTGCCACGTACAGTCCATGATGCATCCAGACATCTAGGCTGCGCTCGATGTTCTTAAGCTTCTTCTTCCCGACAGATTCGAAAGCAGCCGCCAGAGTGCGGTCAAGGTTCAAGTGTACTGGTTCAGAAATAGCGATGCCGCCGGATGGAGCAATGCTCTCAAGCCGCGCAGCAATGTTTACACCGTCACCCAGTATGTCGTCGGCTTTTTCTGTAATATCCCCAACATGAACGCCGATCCGCACTTTCATTAACGGGTGCTCAGCCAATTGTTCCTGTATCTGAATTGCTGCAGTCACAGCTTGTGCCGCACTGTCAAATCGAACCAACCAACCATCGCCCACGCTTTTCACGATCTGACCTGATTGGCCCACTATTGTTGGAGTGACGATGTCGGTTTCCAGATGATCGAGCATTTGCAGTGTTGCTTGCTCATCGTTATGCATGAGTGCCGAATACCCGACGACATCAGCGGCCAGTATTGCCGCCAACTTTCGTTGCAAATGTAGTCCATTGTTCGACATGCACTCGACAATAGTTGATAAGCCTCTTCAGACCAACTTGCTAAAGACGATGTCCACTCTGGGCGCCTCGCACCCGTTCAGAGCCATCAGACACCAAACCGGGTTTCACTCGTGTCAACCCAAACCCCATCCGGTGATATCCGCGTCCCGCAAATCATCCGCTCTACGCCCATAGCCTGTGCCGCCTCGAACGCTGCTGCATAGGACGGGTCGATATCCGCGGCCAGCGCGAACCGGTCGCAATCGGTGCGTTGCACCAGGTACAGCATGATCGCCCGGTGCCCCTGCGTTGCCATCTGTGCCAGCTCGCCCAGATGTTTGGTGCCGCGGCCGGTGACGCTGTCGGGGAACTCGGCCAGACCGGGCTGACGGGAAAGGGTCACGCTTTTGACCTCGACATAGGCATCTGGCAGACCGGGGCCGCTCAGCAGGAAGTCGATACGGCTGTTTTGCCCGTATTTCACTTCGGGTCGGACGGTTTCATAAGCGGCCAGCTCGGGGATCTCGCGCGCCTCAAGTGCTGCCCGCAAGGCCCGGTTCGGGACGGAAGTATCGACCCCGGTGAAATGCCCGTTTTCGTGATCCACCAGCCGCCACCCGAATTTCAGCTTTTTCTTAGGGTCGTCGTTGGGCTCAAGCCAGATTAACTGGCCCGGCTCGGCCAGCCCCATCATGGATCCCGGATTGGCGCAATGGGCGGTGACTTCGCGCCCGTCGTCCAGCCTGCAATCGGCCAGAAAGCGTTTGTAGCGACGGATCAGGCGGGCGGGGATAAGAGGGGTTCCAAAACGCATGTCTCACGGCCTATACCTGCCCCTGAAGACGATCAAGAGGAGTCCGCGCCATGGCCAATCCAACCGCAGCAATGCTGGTGATCGGGGATGAAATCCTGTCGGGCCGCACCCGCGATGCAAACATGCATTATCTGGCGCAGGAGCTGGCAAAACACGGCATTGATCTGAAAGAGGTTCGCATCGTCAGCGATGACGCCCCCGCCATCGAAGCGGCGGTCAAAGCGCTGTCTGACAGCCACGACACCGTCTTTACCAGCGGCGGCATTGGCCCGACCCATGACGATATCACCGCCGATTGCATTGCGCGCGCCTTCGACACCCCGATTGACGTTCGCGACGACGCGCGCGCGCTGTTGCAGGCGCATTACGACAAATCCGGGCTGGAACTGAACGCCGCCCGCCTGCGCATGGCGCGTATCCCGGATGGCGCGACATTGATCGACAATCCGGTCTCGACGGCGCCGGGTTTCACCCTGAAGAACGTGCATGTGATGGCCGGGGTGCCGCTGGTGTTTCAGGCTATGGTCGCCAGCGTCCTGCCCACGCTGACCGGTGGCAGCCCCTTGTTGTCGCAAACCCTGCGCGTGGACCGGGGCGAAGGCGATATCGCCGCAAACCTGTCTGCGCTGGCCGAGGATTTCAGCGATCTGTCCATCGGTTGCTATCCGTTTCAGATCAACGGGGCCTTTGGGGCCAACGTGGTGGTGCGCGGCACCGATGGCAGCCGGATTGACGCGGCCATGACCCGTCTGGCGAAAGAGCTTGCGCTTTGAGCGGCGACTGGGCTGACATCGTCGACGGCACATGGCCTGCCGCGCGGTATCGCAGGCTGGGGCCGTTTCAGCTGCGCGAAGGGCAGGGCGGTGGCTCGCGTGTTTCTGCGGCCAATGCACTGGCCCCGGCCAGCGATGCCGATATCGACGCGGCCGAGGCCGCGATGCAGGCCATGGGGCAGAAATCCATCTTCTGCCTGCGTCCGGGGGATGAGGCGCTGGATGCAAAGCTGGCGCAACGGGGATATGACATCCTTGATCCGGTCAACATCTATACGTGCCCCGTCTCTCACCTCACCGATCAGCCGATCCCTCCGGTCATGGTGTTTTCGGTCTGGGAGCCGCTTGAAATCATGCGTGAAATCTGGGCGGCCGGTGGGATCGGGCCCGAACGTCTGGCGGTGATGGAGCGCGCGAAGGGTCCCAAAACCGGTTTGCTTCTGCGCCACAACGACAAGCCCAGCGGTGCAGCCTTCGTAGCGATGCACGACGATGTCGCGATGCTTCATGCGCTTGAAATCCTGCCCGCGCACCGCCGTCAGGGGCTGGGTCAGTGGACCATGCGCGCCGCGGCGATTTGGGCAGGTGACAACGGCGCTCAAAGCCTCAGTGTGATCTGCACCAAGGCCAATGAAGGTGCCAATGGTCTCTATCGCGCCCTCGGGATGGAGATCGCCAGCGAATACCATTACCGTCACCTTGTCTGAGCAAAAGGGGTCGCCATGACACAGAAAGACATGCCCACCGCGCTGAACCTGCCCATGGTCGATCCACTGCCGCCGGAAACGCAGAAATATTTCGATATCTGTGTCGAAAAGCTGGGCATGGTGCCGAATGTGCTAAAGGCAAACGCCTTCGACATCGACAAGCTGAACACGTTCACGGCTATGTATAACGATCTGATGCTGGCCGACAGCGGCCTGTCCAAGCTGGAGCGCGAGATGATTGCCGTGGTCGTTTCGTCGATCAACAAGTGCTTCTACTGTCTGGTCGCGCATGGTGCCGCGGTCCGGCAGCTTTCGGGCAACCCGCAACTGGGTGAGATGCTGGTGATGAATTACCGTGTTGCACCGATCGAGCCCCGGCAGCGCGCGATGCTGGACTTTGCCGCCAAAATGACAACCGCCAGCGCCGAGATCGAAGAACCCGACCGCCAGAAACTGCGCGATGCAGGCTTTACCGACCGCGATATCTGGGACATTGCCAATGTTGCCGGGTTCTTCAACATGTCCAACCGGGTGGCCAGCGCCACGGCAATGGTGCCCAACCCCGAGTATCACGCGCAGTTTCGATGATCCGGTCAGCCGCCCTCATTGCCACGCTTTTTGCGGGGCCGGTTCTGGCGCAGGACCTGACCCTGCCAGCCAGCGCCCGCCAGATCAGCGACCGCACCTCGCCGTTGGACAGCTATGACCTGCCAACGGGGCCTTTTGCGAATGGCGCGGTGCCTGCTGACACCCTCGAAGGCCGGGTTGAACGCTACACGTGGCGGCTTCAGGCGGGCTCCAGCACAACCCTCCAGCTACTGGCCCCGCTGCGCGACCAGATCGAGACTCAGGGCTACAAGATTCTGTTCGAATGTGATGCCCGCGCCTGTGGCGGGTTCGACTTCCGCTTTGGCACCGAGGTCGTTCCGACCCCGGACATGTACGTCGCCATTCAGGATTACCGTTTCCTGTCGGCCACCAAGGGGTCTGTTGCCCTCAGCCTGCTGGTCAGCCGCAACCCCCCGGACGGGTATGTCCAGATGATCCGCGTCACGCCCCAGAAAGCACCGGACCCTGTTCCGGTCGTGATCGAACAGGCTGTCGAGGGGTCGGGCGGGCTGCTCGAAGCACTGGCAACATCGGGTCACGTGATACTGGACGATCTGCATTTCCCAACCGGTGAGGTTGCGCTGGACGAGGGGACTTATGCCTCTCTGACCCTGCTGGCCGGATATCTGGCCGAAAATCCCAAGATGCGCCTGGCGCTGGTGGGGCACACCGATGACACCGGCGCGTTGCAGGCCAATATTGCGGTCAGCAAAAGTCGGGCCGAGTCCGTCCGCACCCGTCTGATTGATGCGCATGGCGTGGCCGCCGACCGGATCGAGGCACAGGGCGTCGGCTATCTGTCCCCGCTCACATCGAACGCAACCCCCGAAGGGCGAGAGCTGAACCGCCGGGTCGAGGCGGTCTTGCTCGTCAACTGACCCACCACAGGTACAGCGGCAATCCGACCGTGATGTTGAACGGAAAGGACACACCCAGCGACAGGGTCAGATAAATCCCGGCCTCGGCCTTTGGCAGTGCGATTTTCATGGCGGCCGGAACCGCGATATAAGACGCCGAGGCCGACAGCACCATGAATAGGAACAGGCTGCCTTGCGGCAATCCGATTACCGCACCGACGGCCCAGGCCATCAGCGCGCCGATCAGGGGCATCAATACGCCAAAGGCGAACAGGCCAACCGACAGTTTGTCGCGATTGCTGATCAGGCTACGCCCCGCCGAAAGGCCCATATCCAGCAGGAACAAGCACAGGATGCCGGTGAAAGGCGTGACGATGAAAGGCGCGATCATCTGCATGCCGTCACCCCCGGTAATGGCCCCGATCAGGAACGCCCCGGTCAGCAGCACAATTGATCCATTGGCCAGCAGATCACGCCACAGCTTGTCATCCTTGACGCCATTTCCGCCGGTCTTGTGCGCCAGCCACAGCGCCGACAGAATGGCCGGTACCTCCATCGCTGCCGCCACCGCTACCATGAACCCGTCATGGGCAAGACCTACCAGATCCAGCAGACTGGTGGCGGTGACAAAGGTGACAATCGAAATCGACCCGTAATGCCCTGCGACCGCCGCAGCGTTCAACGCATCCAGCCGTGTCATCATCCTCAGCAGGGCAAAGGCCACGAAGGGGATGGTAAAGGACAGGGCCACTCCGCCCAGCAGGGTCAGGAACAGTTGCAAATGGATGCCGTGCGCGGCCAGGCTGGCACCGCCTTTGAACCCGATGGCCAACAGCAGGTAGAGCGACATGAACTTGGCCGCGCCCGCCGGGATAGACAAATCGCTGCGCACAAAAGCGGCCAAAAGCCCTAGGGCAAAAAACAAAATGGTGGGCACCAGCAGGTTGCTGGACAGCGTCTCGATCACTCCGGGCATACTTGACTCCTGATCCCTCGTTTCAGGGCTAGGTGCCTTGCAAAATTGATATCGCCAAATACTATCTTGTTAAGTTTAATATAGTTTCAGGTTATGAAATGCGCCCAACCCTGCGCCAATTGGAATACATCGTCACGGTCAGCCGCCTCGGGCGGTTCAGTTTGGCCGCCGAAGTGCTGAATGTCAGCCAACCCAGCCTGTCGGCGCAAATTGCAACCGTAGAACAAGAGCTTGGCGTTCGGATCTTTGACCGCAATCGCGGCGGAATTCAGGTGACCACAAAGGGGGAAGAGTTCATCTCGCGCGCGCAAAGGATCCTTGCCGAGGTCAAGGACCTGCGCCACGCCATGACCAACGATATGCCGGTTGGAGGAAGGTTGCGGTTAGGCGTTTTGCCTTCGATCGGGCCATACCTGTTGCCGCAAGCCATCAAAGAGGTGCACCGCCTGCGCCCCGGATTACGCATTGTCGTGCGCGAGGAAAACACCCGCGATCTGGAACAGGGCCTGAAATTTGGTCGATTTGACCTGATCCTGTCAACGCCCGAGGATCACCCCAATACCGTGCAACACCGCTTGTTCAACGAACCCCTCTGGGTCGCGGTGGCCGTTGACGACGTTCTGGCGCAGGACCCACAGGGCGTCAGTGCCGCCGACTTGCAGAACCGGCTGTTCCTGACCCTTGACCAAAGCCACCGCCTGTCGCGCATCGTCTATGCGCTGGCAGCGGAATGCGGCGGCGTGGTTTCGGATGAATATGAAGGCACGACGCTTGATTCCATTGTTCTGATGGCGGCTTCGGGGGTTGGGGTTGCGGTTCTGCCTGATCTTTATGCTCGCAGACAGGGGATCTACCGCGACGAGGTGCGCCTGCGACCGCTGTCCATTCCCAATGCCAATCGCGATATCGCATTGCTGGCGCGCAATGCCGAAACGCCGCCGCCGGGCCAGAACGTATTGATGGAAAGCCTGCGCTCTTCCGCGCGATCCATTGGTCTGACGGTGATCGGTTCATAAAAAAAGGCCCGCACTTTGACATGCGGGCCAAAGGTTGGTCTTCAGGGAGAAACTACCAATCCATCGGGCTTTTGTCTTCGAACGCATCGACCAGGAAATCGATGAAGGCCCGGACTTTGGGTTGTGTGAAGCGGCCGGGCGGGTAAACGGCGTAAATGCCTTGTACCTCGTCCGGCAGGGACGGCATGGCATCGACAACCTGCCCCGATTTCAACGCCTCGGCATAAAGATAGCTGGGCAGATACGCGATCCCCAGCCCCGAAATGGCCGCGTTCAGCAGCGACTGTCCGTCATTCACGCTCAGCCAGCCCGCGGTGCGCACCTGACGCTTTTCACCGGACGGTGCGGTCAGCTTCCAGACATTGCCTGACGACTGGCTGGAATAGTGCAGCAACTTGTGTTCGTTCAGATCGTCGATCTTCTGCGGGCGTCCGAACCGTTCGATATAGCTGGGCGCGGCAACCATGCGTTTGACCGTTTCGGTCAACTTGCGGGCGCGCAACGTGCTGTCTTCCAGCTCGCCGATGCGCACGGCCACGTCAAATCCTTCGGAAATCAGTTCGACATAGCGGTTGTTCAGAACCATGTTCACGGTGATGTCGGGGTAGACGGCCAGGAAATCGGACAGGACCGGTGACAGATGATTGACGCCGAAATCCGTGGCAACGCTGATGCGCAGCAGTCCAGACGGGGCCGATTGCATCGATGTGACCAGCGAATCCGCTTCACCCGCATCATTCAGAACGCGACGTGCGCGGTCATAATAGGCCAGGCCGATTTCCGTCGGCGACACCCGGCGCGTGGTGCGGTTCAGCAACCGGGCCCCCAGACGCGCTTCGAGGCTCGAGACGTGTTTGGACACGGCCGATTTGGAGATGCCCATTTTCTTGGCCGCATCGGTGAAGCCACCCTGGTCCACCACATTGGCGAAGGCTTCCATTTCGGTCAGTCGGTCCATACTCGTTCCCCAGATATTGATTTCCAACCCGACTATCGCTCTGAATCTGGGCGGAATCGGGGCATACATGGGATAATATCAGGGATTTGAATCGGATCGTTTGCGTATGAGAAACGCGGAAACAGTAGTTTCCAAACCGGTCCTGAACCCTGCGATACTGCGTTTTCCGCGCAATTATGCGTTTCTGTTCATCTTAGAATGGCATTTTTGTGACCACAGACGGGGTCAAGAAATCCGTTTTCACCATCGCAGTCCTTGCCTGCCGAAGGGTGCCGTTCTGGCCCGCAACTAAGTGATCCGCCGTCCAACGGTGATGACGTGGATCAAGCGGAGTTTTGCAACGGCCTTTGGCGCATTGGGTGCAAAACTCGCGCTGTCCGACTGGGAAACGCTAAACCGGGGCGATCAGAATTCCGCCGCCAGCCGCGTGCCCTGATTGATCGCGCGCTTGGCGTCCAGTTCGGCGGCGACATCCGCACCCCCGATCACATGGGGGGTGATGCCCCGCTCGATCAGCGTGTCCGCCAGTGACCGTTCGGACACCTGACCGGCACACAGCACGATGGTGTCGGCCGCGATCACCGTCGGGTCCGCGCGCTCTTCGCCAAAGCTGACATGCAAGCCGTCATCGTCGATGCGCTCATAATTCACGCCACCCACGAAATTGACGTTCTTCATCTTCAGTGTTGCCCGGTGAATCCAGCCTGTGGTTTTGCCAAGACCTTTGCCGTGCGCCTGTTTCTTGCGCTGCAACAAGGTGACCTGACGCGCGGGGGCGCTGGGTTGCGGCCCCTCGGGCGCCAACCCCGCACGGTGTTCAGCCGGGTCCGTCACGCCCCATTCCTTCATCCACAGTGGCAGGTCGGTCGTGGCGCTGTGACCCTCTTCCAGCAGGAACTCGGACACATCAAAGCCGATGCCACCGGCCCCGATCACGGCAGCAGACTTGCCAACCTCGGCCTTGCCGCGCAGCACGTCGATGTAACTCAGCACGTTGTTCCGATCCTGCCCCGGTATCTGCGGATCACGCGGTCTTACGCCGGTGGCGATGACTACCTCGTCAAAGCCGATCAGGTCATCTGCGCCAACCTCGCGGTTCAGTTCCACCTTCACGCCCAGATCATCCATCATGTTGCGGTACCAGTCGACCAGTCCCCAGAATTCTTCTTTCCCCGGCACCTGCTTGGCCATGTTCAGCTGCCCGCCGACCTCATCAGCGCGGTCGAACAGGGTGACGTCGTGACCGCGCTGGGCCGCGATCATTGCGGTCGACAGACCGGCAGGGCCTGCACCCACAATGGCAATGGATTTGCGCGTTTTTGCCGGTTCAATCACCAGTTCGGTCTCATGACAGGCGCGCGGGTTCACGAGGCATGAGGTCAGCTTGCCACTGAACGTGTGATCCAGACAGGCCTGATTGCAGGCAATGCAAGGCGCGATCTTTGCCGCCTGATCTGCCATCGCCTTGTTGACGAAATCTGCATCCGCCAGCATCGGGCGGGCCAGCGAGACCATGTCGGCGCAACCGGTCGACAGAACCTCTTCGGCCACCTCGGGCGTGTTGATCCGGTTTGATGTGATCACCGGTATCCCCACCTTGCCCATCAGCTTCTTGGTCACCCAGGCAAAGGCCGCACGCGGCACGCTGGTGGCAATTGTGGGAATCCGCGCCTCGTGCCAGCCGATCCCGGTATTGATGATCGTGGCCCCGGCCTTTTCGATCTCCTGCGCCAGTTGAACCACCTCGTCATGGGTCGAGCCGTTGGGGACCAGATCGATCATCGACAGCCGGTAGATGATGATGAAATCGGTGCCCACCGCCTCACGCGTGCGGCGCACGACCTCTATCGGCAGACGCATCCGGTTCTCATAAGACCCGCCCCAGCGGTCGGTGCGCTTGTTGGTATGGGTCACAAGGAACTGGTTCAGGAAGTACCCCTCGGACCCCATGATCTCGACCCCGTCATAGCCCGCCTTTTGCGCCAGTACGGCGGCGTTGACGATATCGCTGATCTGCTTCTCGATGCCCTCTTCATCCAGCTCAGTGGGCGGGAACGGAGAGATCGGCGATTTCACCGGGCTGGGGGCCACGCATTTCGGCCCGTAGGCATAGCGCCCCGCGTGCAGGATCTGCATCGCGATCTTGCCGCCCGCTTCATGTACGCGCTGCGTCACGATGGAATGGTGCGCCACGTCCTTGTCGCTCACCATCATCGAGGCCCCCGGCAGGACCGAGCCTTCAAGGTTCGGACCTATCCCGCCTGTCACCATCAAGGCTACGCCACCCCGCGCCCGATCCGCATAGAACTCGGCCACCCGGTTCCAGTCGCCGGTCTCCTCAAGCCCCGTATGCATCGAGCCCATCAGCACGCGGTTTTTCAACGTGGTAAAGCCCAGATCCAGCGGGGCCAGCATATTCGGGTACGCAGTCATGGCGGAACTCTCCCTCCTGAATTTGCCCGCTAGATTGACGTTCGCGTCAACTTTGTCACGCGAAACCCCACGTCACCCTCTTTGCTGTAGCGCCGGTGATTGCTAGAGGTGGGCGAAACAACCCGATGAGGCCGCGCATGACCCCCGAAGAAATCGCCAAACTGCCCTATCGCCCCTGCGTCGGGCTGATGCTGATGAATGCCGAGGGCAAGATTTTCGTGGGACAGCGCAACGACCGCCACGCGGACGCCTGGCAAATGCCGCAGGGCGGTGTGGACAAGGGCGAAGACCCCCGCGTCGCGGCCCTGCGCGAGCTGTGGGAAGAAACCGGGGTCACAGCTGATCTGGTCGAAGTCATCGCCGAAACCGAGGGCTGGCTGCCCTATGACCTGCCCCATAACATCGTGCCCCACATCTGGAAAGGACGCTATCGCGGGCAGGAACAGAAATGGTTCCTGCTGCGCTTCACCGGCGCCGACGATCAGATCAACATCGAAACCGACCACCCGGAATTCACCCGCTGGAAATGGCAGGAGCCCGACCGGCTGATCGCCGAAATCGTGCCCTTCAAGCGCGATGTGTATGAGCGCGTGGTCGAGGCTTTTTCCGACTATCTAAACGAACTCTGATCGCTAGGGATGCTTTTCAGGTTGTTCCGCTAAGCGGGACGAAACGGACACGCAACAATACACAAAACTGCGCACTCCCATTGGAGCCACGTTCAAAACCAAGATGGGTAGCACTGCATCAAGTACTGAACGTCCAATTCACTTTGAAATGCCTCAGGGTGGCTTTGCATCATTTCTTGAATGAACTCCCGTCGTTGTCGTGTCGCTTCATGGGTGTTCTCGCAGCACCGCGAAGGATCAGGGGTACGTTCAAACAGTTTGTGCAACAATCTGAAAGGTTTCCAAGTATCGAGTTGTGGGGTGATGTGCAAAGTCATCGTTAGCCACCTTGGTTCATGGGTTCTCCATTCAGGTTATTGGCCAGCATCACCTTCTGGTATCGTGCTTGAATTTGTGCTGTTCTGCATAAATGCAGAGCGAGAATTGGAACTGGTCCGATGTACGCGTTTTTCTGATGGTCGTCAGAGAGGGGTCGACGCTGGCCGCTTCTCGCAAACTCGGCATGGCCCAACCTACTGTGGCTAGGCGTATCGATGCATTGGAACATGCAGCCGGACTAGTTCTGTTCGAGCGTGACACCAGAGGCTTCAAACTCACGAAAAACGGACTCAATCTCGTCAAGAGCGCCGAGACGCTCGAAGCCGCAGCAAATATGTTTGCCAGACATGCAGGTGAATTGGCGGCAACAAAACCCATTCGTATCACTGCATATTCAGCGAACTTCTCGCCGCGAATGGTCGATATTGTCAATGAATTTTCAGCAAGTAACCCCGGCATAGCGTTTGAGTTCTTGCCTTCAGTGAGAGCTCTGGACCTGATGGCAGGTGAAGCAGATATAGCGCTACGATTGGTGCGGACTGAACCTGACCAAAATTTGATTTCAAGGAAGATTAGCGACGCGAAGTGGTCGCTGTTTGGTGGGAAAAGTTATGAGCAGGAATTTGGATTACCCACCTCATCTCAGGATTTGAAAGGCCACAGGTTCGTCACGTTCCAAAGAGGGGACGTCCCCAACGTTTTTCACCATTGGTTAGTTGAACGCATTGAGCCCCAGCAGATTGTGGCGACCTATAGCGAACTGGACTTAATGCATTCGGCGATCAGGGCGGGTCAAGGGTTGGGAATAAGCAACGTGAAGTTGCTTGAGCCGGACAAAACCCTCATCAGGTGCTTCGACGAGATCGAGGAGCTGTCAGCGCCACATTTGTTGTTGGTTTCACCAGATGCCTACCGACGACCTGAAGTTAGAGCCTTCGTCAAATATTTCGCACCTCGCTATGCGGTAATTTTTAAGGAACAAGCCACCTAAGGCTGAATGAAGCTGCAGCCGACAAGATTGCGAGTTCCCTTCTGAGATGAGAGTTGACGTGGTCCACCTTGGACTCAAAGCAACCCTTCTTCCCGCAACAATTCCAGCATATCCGCCTCGGGTCTCGGGCCGATATGGCTGATAACCTCGCGGGCACAGACGTTGCCGATCCTGGCACAGGTCTCGTAGTCGCGTCCGGTGGCCATTCCGTACAGGAACCCCGCAGCGAACTGGTCACCGGCACCTGTTGCATCTACAGGGACAATCTTCTTGACCGGCACGTCGATGCGTGAGCCTCCGTTCAGGACGGTCACCCCGTCACCCGATCGCGTGCAAACCACCAGCGGGCAAATCTCGGCGGTCTTGATCAGCGCCTCTTCCAGATCGTCGGTTTCAAACAGCGATTTGATTTCGGCCTCGTTGCCGATGACGAAATCCAGCTCATTCTCGATCAGCAGCAGGAAATCGACCCGGTGCCGTTCCACGCAGAACGGGTCGGAAATGGCGATCCCGGTCTTGCCGCCGCCCCTGTGGCAGGCGCGCGCGGCCTCAAGAAACGCGGCCTTTCCCTTTTCCTTGTCGAACAGATAGCCCTCAAGGAACATGATCTGGCTGCTTCCGGCGACCTCATCGGGCACGTCATGCGACGACAGTTCCGAGGAGATGCCCAGATAGGTGTTCATCGACCGCTCGCCATCGGGCGAGACAAAGATCATCGAGCGCGAGGTCGGCAATTCCCCGCCCGGAACAGGCGGGTTCACGAAATCGACGCCATCTTCGTTCATCGCATCCGCATAGAACCGGCCCAGCGCGTCGTCATGCACCCGCCCGATAAAGGCGGCATCCAACCCCAGCGCACCCGCGCCCGCAATCGTGTTGGCAACAGACCCGCCCGGCGTCTGTACCCGGCCCTCCATCGAGGCATACAGCAGCTCGCCGCGCTCCTGCTCGATCAGCTGCATGATGCCCTTTTCAATGCCCATCAGTTCCAGGAAACTGTCATCGGCCTGCGAGATCACGTCCACAACGGCATTTCCGATACCGGTCAGCTGGTAGGTTTTCATAATGTCTTGTCCTCGAATTGACAGAGATCACGGATGATGCAGGTCGGGCATTGCGGCTTGCGCGCCTTGCAATGGTACCGGCCATGCAGGATCAGCCAGTGATGCGCATGGAGTTGAAAATCGGCGGGGATGTTGTCTTCGATGGCGCGCTCGACCGCGTCCACGTCCTTGCCAGGGCAGATGCCGGTGCGGTTGCCGACGCGAAAGATATGCGTGTCCACAGCCTGCGCCGGCTGCCGCCACCACATGTTCAGCACAACGTTGGCGGTCTTGCGCCCGACACCCGGCAGCGATTGCAGCGCTGCACGGGAATTTGGGACTTCACCGCCATAGTCTTCGACCAGAATACGGCTCAGCTTGATGACGTTCTTGGCCTTCTGGCGGAACAGGCCGATGGTCTTGATATGCTCGATCAGGCCCTCCTCGCCCAGATCCAGCATCTTTTGCGGCGTATCGGCGATCTTGAACAATTCGCGCGTGGCCTTGTTGACCCCCGCATCGGTTGCCTGCGCCGACAGCGCCACGGCCACGACCAGCGTGTAGACATTCACATGCTCAAGCTCACCCTTGGGTTCGGGGTCGGCCTCCTGAAAGCGCGTAAAGATCTCGCGGATCGTATGATAGTCGAGTTGCTTTGCCATCCGGGCCTTAATGCCGCCCGAGGGGCCGCGACACAAGCCCAAAGCCAATGCGCAAGTTCCGGGTCGCGGCAGCGTGTCGCGCGCGCTATGGTTTGTGCCAGACAATGAGGTGCAACCATGAACGTCCAGACCCCCGAAAGCGGATACCACTATAACGTCATGCGCCGGGCAATCGACCTGATTGATCAGGGCGGTGAAACCCTCAGCCTCGATGAGTTGGCCCGCCAGATGGATATGAGCCCGGCGCATTTCCAGCGCCTGTTCTCGCGTTGGACTGGTGTGTCGCCAAAACGGTATCAGCAATACCTTACGCTGGGCCATGCAAAGGCGCTGCTGCGCGAACGGTTCACCACGCTTGAAACCGCCCATAATGTCGGCCTGTCCGGCAGTGGCCGCCTGCATGATCTGTTCCTGAAATGGGAATCCATGAGCCCCGGCGAATACGCCCGCAAGGGCACGGGTCTGACGATCTACTGGGGCTGGTTTGAATGCCCCTTTGGTCCCGCGCTGGTCATGGGCACCGACAAGGGGATCTGCGGCATCGCCTTCGGGGCCGAAACCGGAGAGAAGGCGGCGATGGAGGATATGGTCTCGCGCTGGCCCAACGCGGATTATGTCGAAGATACCATGCGTCTGCGCCCCTGGGTTCTCAGCGCTTTCGGCACGGCCCGCGACCGGTTAGAGCCGACGCCGCTCTACCTGATCGGCTCGCCCTTGCAGATCAAGGTATGGGAAGCACTGATGCACATCCCGTCGGGGCAGGTGACGACCTATTCCGAGATCGCGCAGCGCGTGGGTTCGCCGCAGGCCGTGCGCGCCGTGGGCACGGCGGTCGGGCGAAACCCGGTCAGTTGGCTGATCCCGTGTCACCGCGCCCTGCGCAAATCAGGGGGGTTGGGCGGCTATCACTGGGGTCTGCCGGTCAAACGGGCCATGCTGGCCTATGAGGCGGCGCAGGCCGACGCCTGATTGACAGAAGGCCCGACCGCTGCCAAAAAGCAACGCAGGTTCGGGTCCCCTGCCGTTCGCGGCCATAGGCTTTGGTGAAACCCGGTTGAACAAACATCTGTTGCCCTTTCCCGGCGCGCGGATGGTAATGCGAACCCCGTCCTAAACTCGCGCCCGTTCAAGGAAACGAGGCAAAACATGACACTGTCACAAGACATCGCTCCGCTGGAGGAGCTGAAAGAGCAGGCCAAACGCCTGCGACGGAAACTGCACGACACCGGCGTTCAGCTGTCGCACGGTCAGGCCCTGGAACTGGTGGCTCATCAACATGGGGTGCGCGACTGGAACACATTGCACGCGATGGCGGGCAACCGGATGCGCTTGCGCGTGGGCGACCGGGTCGAAGGTCGATACCTGGGCCAGCCCTTCACGGCGGAAATTCGTGGTCTGACCATGCTGGGGGACGGTGCACACCGCCGGGTGACCCTACAGTTCGACACGCCTGTCGATGTAGTCCGGTTCGACAGTTTCTCGGCCTATCGCCAGCGCGTGACAGGAGAGATTGGCTGGGACGGTCGTTCCCGTCGCCATACGTCCGACGGGGAACCCCAGCTAGTGGTGCGGCCTGTCTGACATAACACGGGCGAGGCAACCGCGTTGCCTCGCCCTCTCATCTTGCATTGCGCTGGGTGTATTATTCAGCCGCCCAGCCGCCGACGGATTTGACTTCCAGAAAGTCTTCCAGCCCCCAAACGCCACCTTCGCGCCCGTTGCCGGATTGCTTCATCCCACCAAACGGAGAGCCCGCGCTGCGCGACTGGCCGTTCATCTCGACCATGCCCGACCGCAGAACTCGCGCCATGCGGTTGGCGCGCGCCTTGTCCTGCGTCTGCACATAATTGGTCAGGCCATAAGGGGTGTCATTGGCGATCTCGATGGCCTCTTCCTCGGTGTCGAACGGGATCATGGTCAGGACGGGGCCAAAGATTTCCTCGCGCGCGATGGTCATCTGGTTGTTGGCATCGGCAAAGACCGTGGGGCGGACATAATAGCCCTTGTTCAGCCCCTCAGGGCGTCCGGTGCCGCCCGCGACCAGCCGCGCCCCTTCGTCGATACCTTTCTGGATCAGGTCCTGAATCTTGGTCCATTGAACCTCATTCACGACGGGTCCGATATGGCGGCCCTCGTCTGCGGCATTGCCCACCGTGACCTTGCTGGCGACCTCGGCCGCGATCTCAACGGCCTGATCATAGATCGGGCGCTGCACCAGCATCCGGCTGGGGGCATTACAGCTTTGGCCGGTGTTGTTCATCATATGCAGGACGCCGCGTTTGACAGCCTTTTCATCGGCATCGGCAAAGACCACATTGGCGCCTTTGCCGCCCAGCTCCAGATGCACTTTCTTGAGCGTTTCCGCCGCGTTCTTCGAAATTGCCGTACCCGCACGGGTCGAGCCGGTAAAGCTGACCATATCCACGTCGGGATGACCCGACAGCTGCGAGCCAACGCCCGGGCCATCGCCGTTCACCAGATTGAAGACACCGGGCGGGAACCCTGCCTCGTCCATCATCTCGGCAAAGATCATCGCATTCAGCGGGCTTTGCTCGGATGGTTTCAGAACCATCGTGCAGCCCGCAATCGCCGCCGCACCGACCTTGAGCGTGACCTGGTTCATCGGCCAGTTCCAGGGCGTGATCAATGCGGCCACGCCAACCGCCTCATAGATGATCCGGTCATTCGGGGCGTGATCCCCCAGAGGGCGTTCAAACTGAAACGCCTTGGCCGCGCGGATGAAGTTCTGTAAATGCCATGTGCCTGCACCAACCTGCTGGCTGCGCGACATGTCAATCGGCGCACCCATTTCCAGCGACATGGCCTGCGCCAGATCTTCCGCGCGGGTCTGGTAGATGTCGATCAGCTTCTCGACCAGTGCGATGCGGGTCTCCACCGGCGTTGCCATCCAGCCCGGCAGGGCGGCCTTGGCGGCGGCAACCGCCGCATCCGTGTCGGCCTGACCACCCAGCGAGATCACCGCGCACGGCTCCTCGGTCGAGGGGTTGATGACCTCGAAATCATTGGGTTGCGACGGCGCGACCCATTGACCATTGATATAGAAATTCCGTTTCTCGATCATCCTGAGCCCTCCTGTCGGTTCAGCTAGAATCCGGCTGTTCGCCGACACTCTGTCACCCAAGCGAAGAGGGAGCAATAGATAATTTGATCAAATTATTTTTCCAGTGAAACCGGCAAATTCCTTGGCCGCGACCACGATGAAAGGTTTAACCTTCGCACAAAGTGATTAGGTTTCAGGCAATCGACTCGGATTTTCAACAGGAAAGGAAGTAGCCATGGGTTTGCGCATCAACGATACGGTCCCGAACTTCACCGCAGAAACAGATCAGGGCACCATTCAGTTTCACGACTGGATTGGCGACAGCTGGGCCATTCTGTTCTCGCACCCCAAGGATTTCACGCCTGTCTGCACCACCGAATTCTCGGCCGTCGCGCAGCTGAACGACGAATGGGCCGCGCGCAACACCAAGGTGATCGGCGTGTCGGTTGACGGTGTTGAAGACCACAAGAAATGGAAGAAGGACATCGAGGAATACGGCAAGGCCAATCCCAGTTTCCCGATCATCGCTGATGACGGTCTGGCCGTGTCGAAAGCCTTCGACATGCTGCCTGCCGAAGCTTACCTGCCCGATGGCCGCACCCCGGCGGACAGCGCCACCGTGCGGTCGGTCTTTATTATCGGCCCGGACAAGCAGCTGAAACTGTCGATGACCTATCCGATGACCGTGGGTCGCAACTTTGCGGAAATCCTGCGCGCGCTGGATGGGTTGCAGATGTCGTCGAAAGGTGTCGCAACGCCCGCCAACTGGGTGCCGGGTGAAGACGTGATCATCCCACCGTCTGTGTCGAACGAAGACGCCAAGGCCAAATTCGGCGCGTTCGAGACGATCTTCCCCTATCTGCGCAAGACCAAAGCGCCGTCCTGAGGCGGTTCCCGGGTCAGGGGGGCTGTCTGCCCCCCATCGCGCCTGCCGGCACAATTCCCCCCGAGGATATTTGGGGCCAGATGAAGCAGGCGGGGGCAGGATGACATGAGAGAAACCTGCCCCTAGACCTCAGAACTTGTACCGAAGCCCGAAATTGACACTGAACGTATCCAGATCGTCTTCGACAATGCCGGTCAACGCGCCGTTCGGGGCCAGTCGCCGCGACGAGACGTCAAAGGCGCGGGCATAGCGGGCGTCGACGGTAAAGGCGGTTGACGGGTTGATCTCGTAAGCCACACCGGCGATCAGCTGCGCGGCAAAGGTGGTGTCGCTGTCATCCAGTACCACACCCGGCCCATAGGCAAAATCCAGATCCGAATAGGTGGCCCCCAGACCAAACCCGGCATAGGGCGTCAGCGCACCCGCCTGTTTGAAATCAAACAACACATTGGCAAACAATGAGGTCTGCGTGACATCGCCCGAGATATTGCCCTCGGCCCCCGGCCCGTTGCCCGAGAAGTTCACACCATCCACGTCGCTGTCGCGGTAAGACAGCTCCAGCTCAATCCGCGTGCCGAACCTGTCATTGGACCATTGCGGGATCTCCTTGCCGATGGCCACGCCCAGACCGAACCCCGCGTCGAACTCCGTGTCGACCGATTGCGGCGCGCCGCCGATCGTGCCCGCGAAATCGCTGTCCTGCAGCTGGCTGTACCCGACAAAGCCCTGAACATAGGTGCCGTCGCCCAGGCTCTGCGCGGCAAGCGCCGTCGCGCTGACGGCGAGGGCCGTTGAGGTAAGTAAAACGTGCTTGATCATGATTGTCTCCGTTGCTCCAAACTCTGCTTGGCTTCGATGTGGGCGGGCTTGGCGGAAAGGAAAGGCGCGGGGTTATCACTTCGTTTCACAGGGTTTTGGACGCGCGTGAATGAATAGATCCGGGGCTGGGCAGGCCCGTTCATCTGCCGTCTCACGGCCCTCAGGTTCTGGTTCGGGGCAATTTGTGATAAGATGTTCCGGGGCAAAACTCAGGCATAAGACCAATCACCTAGGGCTGTCGGACTGTACTTAGCGGGAGAAGACCATGGCTTTTACAGATTGGTATGTTGAAGGAGAGAGTTTCGGGAACTGCAATTGCGGCTATGCCTGCCCCTGCCAGTTCGAAGAGTTGCCGACCCATGGCGATTGCCGGGGGTTCGAAGTGCTTGAGGTGACCAAAGGGCATTTCGGCGACACCGACCTCAGCGGGACCAAGGCCGCGCTGATCTATGCCTGGCCGGGGCCGATCTTTGAAGGCGGCGGCGAGATGCAGGTGATCGTCGATCCCGCAGCAACCCCGGCACAGCGCGACGCGCTGGAAAAGGTCTTTCACGGCGAAGAAACCGAAGAAATGGCGACGCATTGGTACGTGTTCAGGGCAATGTGCGAGACGGTCCATGACACGCTCTACCTGCCGATCGAATTCGAGATGGACCTCGAAGAACGCACGGCCAGCGTTACCGTTGGTGATGTCCTGAAATCCACCGGACAGCCGATCCAGGCCCCACATGGCGGCGGCGCGCATCGGGTCCGCATCGATATCCCCGGCGGGATCGAGTTTTCCATTGCCGAGATCGGCAGCGCCTCGACCCGCTCTGATGCCGCGATCAAGCTGGACCTGAAGGACAGCTATGGCCAGTGGCATCTACTGAAACACGGGCCCGGCGGGGTTGCCCACTGATCGGCACCCCTGTCAGGCGGCGTGTGCAGATGTGTTCGGGACAGGAGTCCAGCAGGGCAGCGTCAGATCCGCCTTCAGCACCCGAACCTCAAAGGGTTTCAGCACCGGCAACGCGGTTGATCCATAGCCACCGGCACCGCGGGCCAGATCCGGGAACAGGGTGAACAGCTCGCGCCTTGTGGCGGGTGCCATCGCGCCCAGTGTCGTTTCGCCGGGATAGAAGGATTCGGACCAGACGCCTTCGACATTCACCAGCTCATGCCGGTCAAAGAGGATATGGACATACTCGACCCCTTGCGCGGGCAGCTCCTGAACGATTGTCCGCCCGTTGATCAATCCCTTGGCCGGGGCCAGCATCGCGGTCTCGCAATGCATCAGCTCCATCATCGCCGAGGTGACGGCGATCCGGTGTTGTGGCGAGACGACCAGATCACGGCTGGGGCTGTTCGGCCCGAAACACCCCGCCATGATCCGGACCGGGCAGAGATGAGGGTCCTGTTGCAACTCCTGCGCTGACAAGCGACGCCTGCCGACCCAGCGCACCGGGCGGATATGGCCCTTGGCAGTGACAACCGGGTCGCCGGGGTTCAGGGTTTCGACCCGGCGCAGCCCGGCGGGTGTCCGGATCAGGGACCCGGCGGTAAAACACACGAAAGACGGCAAGGTCTGATAGGCGGTTGGCGCTGCAGTCCCGCCAAAGCTGGTCCCCGTGATCGTATCGTTCAGCTGCGCCTGACCCGAGGTGACGATGATGTAGCGCGGGTTCGAGAACTGAACCAAAATGAAGGTGACAGGCGCCCCGTTCACCGTTCCCGAATAGCTTTCGAAAGTGCTGAAATTCTGGCTTGTCCCGGAAAAACCGGGCAGGGTCGACAGATCAAGCTGCGCGCTGTCAGGGTCGGGATCCTGCAACAGGGCGTCATTGTCTGTGATATCAACGGAATAAGCGGCAGTAATATCGACGCTTTTATTGCTGTAGGGGTCTGCGCTGATTTCGAAAACGGTAATCGAGGCCACGGTCGAAAAGCATCCCTGAATGCAACATGATCATCCTTATGGTTGAGTAAATACACGCATGAAGTGTTAACATTTGATTTACCAAGCCACGGGACACCCGGTGTTCTTGACCGCACGTACAAAAAAAGCCCCGGTCGAAACCGGGGCCTTTCGCATTCAATCTAAGGGTTGGCAGATTACTCTGCGCTTTCCTCTTTCTTTTCTTTCTTCTCGGGAACGATCTCTTCGCCGGTTTCCTGGTCGACCACTTTCATCGACAGGCGAACCTTGCCGCGATCGTCAAAGCCCAGCAGCTTGACCTTCACTTCCTGACCTTCCTTCAGAACATCCGACGGATGGTTCAGGCGGCGGTTTTCGATCTGGGACACGTGGACCAGACCGTCGCGCTTGCCAAAGAAGTTCACGAAAGCACCGAAATCGACGATCTTGACCACCTTGCCGGTATAGACCTGACCTTCTTCCGGCTCGGCCACGATCGACCAGATCATGTCATAGGCTTTCTTGATCGATTCCCCATCGGGCGATGCGATCTTGATGACGCCATCGTCGTTGATGTCGACCTTGGCACCCGAAACCTCGACGATCTCGCGGATGACCTTGCCGCCCGAACCGATCACTTCACGGATCTTGTCGGTCGGGATGTTCATGGTCTCGATGCGCGGCGCGTGGACCGAGAACTCGTTGGTCTCGGACAGGGCTTTGCCCATCTCGCCCAGGATGTGCATCCGGCCGTCCTTGGCCTGTGCCAGGGCGGTTTCCATGATCTGAGGCGTGATGCCCGCGACCTTGATGTCCATCTGAAGCGAGGTGATGCCGTTTGCAGTACCCGCAACCTTGAAGTCCATATCGCCCAGGTGGTCTTCGTCACCCAGAATGTCGGTCAGAACTGCGTAAGACCCGTCATCTTCCAGGATCAGACCCATGGCCACACCGGCAACCGGAGCTTTCAGCGGAACACCCGCATCCATCATCGACAGCGAACCGCCGCAGACTGACGCCATCGAGCTGGAGCCGTTGGATTCGGTGATCTCGGACACCACGCGGATGGTATAGGGGAAGTCGGTCGGCGCAGGCAGAACCGCCTGAAGTGCGCGCCATGCCAGCTTGCCGTGGCCGATTTCGCGACGGCCGGGCGAACCCACGCGGCCCACTTCACCAACCGAATAGGGGGGGAAGTTGTAATGCAGCAGGAAGTTCGATTTGAAGTTGCCGTGCAGCGCGTCGATGAACTGCTCATCGTCGCCGGTGCCCAGCGTGGTCACGGCCAGCGCCTGGGTTTCACCGCGGGTGAACAGGGCAGAGCCGTGGGTGCGCGGCAGCAATGAGGTTTCGGCTTCGATGGCGCGAACATCGGTGGTCGATCGACCGTCGATGCGCTTGCCGCCCTTGACGACGTCACCGCGCAGAATGCCGGCTTCCAGCTTTTTCATCGCCGAACCAAGGTTGGCGTCTTCCAGCTGTTCCTCGGTCAGCGCTTCCTTGATCGTTTCACGGGCAGCGGCAACAGCGGCGGTGCGCTCCTGCTTGTCGGTGATCGCGAACGCGGCGCGCATCTGCTCTTCACCGGCAGCCGACACGGCGGTGTAGAGCTCCGAGTAATCGGGTGCGACGAATTCGAACGGCTCTTTCGCGGCGTCTTCGGCCAGCGAAATGATCAGGTCGATGACCGGCTGGATCTGCTCATGCGCAAAGTTCACCGCACCCAGCATTTCGGCCTCGGACAGCTCATAGGCTTCCGATTCAACCATCATCACGGCGTCTTTGGTACCGGCAACAACCAGATCCAGACGCTGTTCAGGGTTCAGGCGCAGGTCCTGCATGTCGTCCACGGTCGGGTTCAGGACGTATTCGCCATCCACGAATCCAACGCGGGCACCGGCGATCGGGCCCATGAACGGCGCGCCGGAAATGGTCAGCGCAGCCGACGCGGCGATCATTGCAACGATGTCGGGATCATTGACCAGATCGTGGCTCAGCACGGTGCACATCACCAGAACTTCGTTTTTGAAACCGTCAACGAACAGCGGGCGGATCGGACGGTCGATCAGACGCGCGGTCAGCGTCTCTTTCTCGGTCGGGCGCGCCTCGCGCTTGAAGAAGCCACCCGGAACCTTACCGGCGGCATAATATTTCTCTTGGTAATGTACGGTCAGCGGGAAAAAGTCCTGACCGGGTTTTTGGCTCTTGGCAAAGGTCACGTTGGCCATGACGCTGGTTTCGCCCAGCGTGGCAATCACGGTGCCGTCGGCCTGACGGGCAACCTTGCCGGTTTCCAGTGTCAGCGTCTCCTCGCCCCACTGCATCGATTTCTTCGTTACATCAAACATATGCGTATCCTAGAACGGAGCACTCCCGCCCCTGCGGGTCTCCGGTTTTGCATGGCGGCCCCATTGCCGCCGACCCCATTTATCTTCCGTTCGAGTGCCGGGGTCAGGGCACAACGTCTCAGATACCGCGCGCATACATGAGAATGCGTTGGAAGGAAAGCGAAACCGAAAAAGCTGGCCGGATCATGCTGAGGCAGGCCCTGACCCCTCGCAGCGCGATACAAGGCACAGGGGCCGCATGATGGTGCGATGCGTGCCATTGCCCCGTCCGGGAAATGGCCTGACAGAACCGGATCACTGCGCTAACCTCACTTTCATTGGGGGTGCGAATGAAAAGACGGCTTACGACAGTGCTGGCGGCTGACGTTGTCGGGTACTCGGCGCTTATGGATCAGGACCGGCAGGGTACACTTGCAGCACTGAAATCGTTCCGTGACGACACGCTCACTGCCCTGCTGGAAACCCACAACGGCACATTGATCAAAAGCATGGGGGATGGCTGGATCGCCGAATTCCGGTCAACGTCCGACGCGTCGGATTTTGCGATTGCCCTGCAATCCTGCGACAGGCCCGAAGGGCTGCGGCTGCGCATCGGTATTCACACGGGTGAGGTCATCACGGAAGGCGAAGACATTTTCGGTGATGGCATCAATGTCGCTGCCCGGCTCGAAGCATTGGCCAAACCCGACCAGATCCTGATCTCGGACACGGCGCATCACAGCCTTGACCGGGGCGATGCGGCCCTGTTCGACGGCGGCGGGCAGGCCGAGCTGAAGAACATCACGCGCCGCGTTGGTGTCTGGTGCTGGCCAAAGGGTTCAACCGCCCATCTTGCTACACCCGCCGACACTCGTCCGGGGATCGCCGTTCTGCCCTTCAACAACATGTCCGGCGACCCCGAGCAAGAGTTCTTTGCCGACGGCATAACCGAAGACATCATCACGGAACTGTCGCGCTTTCGCTGGCTGATGGTCGTGGCCCGCAACTCGTCCTTCATTTTCAAGGGAAAAACGACGGATATCCGACAGGTCGGCCTGACGCTCGGGGTTCGGTATGTGCTGGAAGGGTCCGTCCGACGCGCCGGACAGCGTGTCCGGATCACCGGGCAGTTGATTGATGCGGAAAATGGCAGCCACCTGTGGGCCGATCGCTTTGACGGGGTGCTGGACGATATCTTCGACCTTCAGGACAAGGTCACGCAAGAGGTCGTCACAGCGATCGAGCCATCGCTGCGCCACGCCGAAACGAACCGGTCCCGCGCCAAGCCGACCGAAAACCTCGAAGCCTATGAACTCTACCTTCAGGCGCTGTCGCATTTTCATCTGCTGACAGATGACGCCAATCGCGAAGCCATCCGGCTGACAACGCTGGCGCTGGACCGCGACCCGGATTACGCCGCTGCCGCAGGGCTGCTGGCCTGGCTGCATATTCAGCGGCTTGTGCAGGGGCTTGATCCCATCGGCGAAGGGCCCAAGGCCGCCATCAGCGCGGCTGAACGCGTTCTCATGAGCGACCGCTCCGACGGCATTGCCATGGCTTATGCGGCGCATTCAATCTCGATGCTGGCCCGCGACCTGCCGCGTGCGCGTGCGGCGTTCAAACAGGCGCTGGCCGAAAACCCCAATGCTGCAAGCGTCCACATGCTCGCCTCCATCAACCTGTGCATGTTGAACCGACCGGATGAGGCATTGGACCACGCAACACATGCCATTGAACTCAGCCCGAAAGACCCGATGCGTCATGCGGCACATATCGCCCGGGCAAGTGCGCTGTTTCAGCTGCGCCGGTATGACGAGGCCGCCGCCGCAGCGCGTGACGCTCTGGCCGTTCGGTCAGGATTTGTCATGAGCCACCTGATGCTTATTGCCGCCTTGGGTCAGATGTCCGATGCCGCAGCGGCGCAGGCGGCGATAAGCGACCTGAAAGCACTGCGCCCGGATATCACCGCTTCCTCGGATCAGACCAGGCTGCCGATCTTTACCGTTCCGGCCTGTTCCGAAAGCTGGCGCGAAGGGTGGAAAAAGGCCGGTCTTCCCGAATAACGGCTGATCTACAGACACGCGTCCTGCTGCTGCCACGAAACGCCGCGCGCGCCCCGGCTGGCGGCGTCCGGGGGGGCGACTGGCTGTTCAAGTGTGATGTTCACCACAGAGAGAATTCAAAACTCGTCTATTGTGCAGGCTTATTGTGTCAAAGTTAAAGAAAGTAGGTTTACCCATGAAGCTCCATTCCGCCTCTGGCATTTCATTCAACCCTGATGTGTTCGACGAGTCATTCATCGAGATGCTCGACAAGCTCCCCGAGGACGCGGTGGAGGACATCGACCTTGATGCAGGCCCCAAGATGCCGCTGATGACAGCCCCCGCCGCCGAACCAAGCGCGGCGGACGTGGCCGCGATCATGGAAAGCGCATGGGAAGAGCTTTATGCCTCAGACGAAGGGGCCGATATCCGCGCGCTACCGGCCGACCAGCAGGCGCAGATCAAGGCGCGGTTCCTGTCTCCCGACCCGATACCCGAGGCCGAAGCCGCCACGGTTCCCGTCGATGCCGCGCCGTTCTCGGTGCATGAAACTGCGGACAGCCTGATCCTGATGCAGGGGGACACGCCGCTTTTGGGGGCTCCGCTGGGCACCAGCAGGAAAAAGCGCAAGAAAGCTGCGCTGAACACCTTTATCGGGGCCGCCGCCAAGGCGTTTGCAGATATCATCACGATGGCCATGGCCGCGCTGGGGGTTTATCAGGCGCTCGGAACCAAGACAGTCACGCGGGCCGGGGCCGGGATTGCTGTCAAATGCAGCGGCCCGATCAGCCGCCACGCCGGTGCAATCGCCAAGGCCGGAACGGCGGGCAGCGATCTGGCCATGATGAAGGCAATGCTGGGCGTCGCCAAGGCGTCCGTCGGGTTCACCAAACTTGCGGGCATCGTTCTGACCGACATGAGCGGCCTTGAAAAAGCCGCTGCGATTGCCACCTGCGTCGGCGGCATGACACTGGCCGTCGCCTCGGCAAGCGGGTCGTTCTGGCTGTCGATGCTGGCGATGGTAACCGCGGTTGCGATGTTCGTGATCGACACCGCCTTGGCGGTCGATACCTACAAAAAGTGGCAGGCAATCTGACCAGAGACATCAAAAGCCATACCGAGCGGCGTCGCGGATGGGCACCGCGGTGCCGTCGCGGCTGTTTGCCTAAGTGCTCATGCTTCTGAGAACTCGTTGATAGAAGGCGCCGTCCGCATCCTCATCTGCACGACTTGCGACCCATTCCAAATCCAAATTCAGTGCCCCTACGGGAACGATCTTCCGCGCGATTTCGGGCGGAGTGGTTTTGTCAGTCCTTCCATTCTTCCAATCGTGAAAGGCTGATGAGTATCGAACAACCGCCCCGCTGGTCGGCAAATCGAGCAACCCGCCCTCGGCAAAGAACATCAACCCGTCACCCATTTCTTCCCCGATGAGTTTGAGCCTGTTTCCCAAACGATGTTTGAGGATGGCCACAAACACTATCGCCGCGGAAAACGTGAATTTATCAACAAGCACAACAACCTGCTTGCTTGCGATTTGCGAGATCGCGTCTATCAAAGGCATAGTCAGAAGAAAATCGCCGCCGGTGTTTCCGCGAACGTCAATCAAAAGCGTTCCGTTCGGACGGGCGCGCACGCGTTCCACCGCGGCTGAGACGGCTTTGTGCAGCGTTGTTTCGTTCGGAGCAAAAAAGCTCGGCAACGCTATTGATAGCCCAAGATCTTGCCAGTCCTTTATTTCCGCAAAAGTCTCAGGCACCCAGGTTGGATCATCCTTGCCGTGCTCATTTCTCGGGTAGAGCATCGATCCAGGAACAGTGTTTCCATTTGCCACTTTCAGATTGGTTATCTGCCCATTTTCGTCCTGCACACGGTACTCGGTCGTTCCACCGTTTGACGAAAAACCCAAACGTGCCAAGGCGTACGGCCAAGCCAAAAGAATCGGTCCGATGACTCGCTTCCTTTGGCATGTTCCCGCAAGAAACTGTTCCGCCTTTGCTTCAATCTGGCTCAAAGCTGCGCCGTTGACTGCAATCAGTTCTCCTCGCGGTGCAGTTATCTCTGGAAACGCGCCGACGAGTTGCACAGAACGCCCTACGCTCACGAACCTCAGCGGAAGCACTGTGATTGCATCGTTCGGGATAAGCCTTGTGTGCCCATTGTCGGGAAGTGCCAGTAGACGCATCGCGGACATCAAGAAGGCTTCGGTGGAGCCTTCCAAGGCGTATCGCCGGGTTTCACTAATGCAATTGTCTATCACCGCATATTCGATCTGCTGAAAGCTGGGATCGGTCGGCAAGACAGTTTCTAAAATTTGGTTTAGGTCTTCCGTGAGCGACATGCCTCACGATGCGCATGGCCACTCGTCAATGTCCAGATTGGGCTCACCTTGCCAACCGAGATTGAGTTTACCACTGCAGCTTTGGTCGGTTGGAATACTTGACATTCGTCCACATAAGAAAACGCCCGCCTATTGGGCGGGCGTACAAATCTTACAAACCGGGGTTCAGAACCGGTACAAAACGTAACAATTACGTTTAGCGGCGGATGCCCAGCTTTTTGATCAGGTCCTGGTAGCGCGCCTCTTCCTTGCCCTTCAGGTAGTCCAGCAGCTTACGGCGCTGAGCAACCATTTTCAGCAGACCACGACGACCGTGGTTGTCTTTCTTGTGGGTCTTGAAGTGCTCGGTCAGGGTGTTGATGCGCGAGGTCAGGATAGCAACCTGAACTTCAGGCGAACCGGTGTCGCCTTCTTTGGTTGCGAATTCTTGCATGACGCGTGTTTTTTCAGCGGCAGTGATCGACATCGGGGTCTCCTTTTAAGGTTAGGGTTGATGGCGCAGGCCGGGATGTCGTCCAGCACAGGCCCATGGAGAAGACCGCACCGATTCCGATGCGGATGGGCGCGTATAAGCGCATTTGACCCAAATGGCAAAGGGTTTCTACGGGCTCAGGCCATCTGCCCGTATTGCGCCAACTGGGCTTCGGTGATCAGCTGAATGTCGGCCGCTGTCATCCCTTCGGCACCATATACCTGCGCAACTTCCTGGCCATCTATGAAAACCCTTGTCAGGTTGGCGTTTTCGGCGTCGACCTCAACCTCGATTGCCGGGTCGGTCTCATCCTCCCACGTCACCAGCAGCTTGTCTTCGCCGGGTTGAAAACCCATCACGGTCACCTGATCGTCGCCGGGGTTCAGCACGATATCATCGGCCCCGGCTCCGCCCGTCACCACGTCGTTGCCGCCTGCCAGAATGGTATCGTCACCCGCACCGCCGTTCAGGAAATCCCTTTCGGCGGCACCTTCTTCGATCCCGAAAACAAAGTCGTTTCCGTCCCCGCCAAAGACAGTATCCTCACCTTCGCCACCGTTCAGAACATCATCCCCGAACCCGCCCTGCAACGCATCATCCCCTGCGCCGCCGTCCAGCCTGTCGTCGCCCTGACCGCCAAACAGTTCGTCCTCACCCGCACCGCCATCCAGAGTGTCGTCACCAAAGTGACCGTAAAGGGCGTCATCCCCGTCATCTCCGAACAAAAGGTCGCCATCCGCCTCACCGTGCAGGATGTCATTTCCCTGCCCGCCCGATATTTCATCCGCGCCGTCGCCCCCGTGCAGAACGTCGTTGCCCTTGGCACCGTTTATCGTGTCGTCCCCGCCGTAGCCGTTGATCTGATCGACACCGTCCTGCCCGGTAATCACGTCCGAACCATCGCCACCGGCAATCACGAGATCGCCTTCACATTCCGAGATCACAGTCCCGGTGGAGGGTGCCTCGCCACTGTCCGGCGAAGGTTCGGTGTTAGCGTTTTCCGGGTCTTCGACACCTTCACCGATGACCAGAAACTCACCGGTATCAACCTCAGCCGATGGCTCACCTTCCGGGTTTTCATCCGGCGTGTCGTCCTCTTCGATCAGAAAATCGCTCATCGCGTAAGCAGCGCCGCCGATGGCGGCCAGTCCAAGCAATCCGGCCAGAAACATTGAACCCCTCCGAAAGCATGATGCTCCGAGGGTGGAATATCCCATGTCGCCCGTCACCAGGTCAAAGGTAAACCTTTAAAATGGTTAATCCTTTGTCACCAGACCTCAGGCTGACGCGTGTATGCGATATAAAGCGGATGTTTGGGATGACCGTCTTTGGTCAGGCCCAGATGGAACAGCGATTGGCCGGTGCCTCGCAACAGGGTTTCCACCGCAGGGCCGCGTCCCAGATGCGCGCCGTGCGTACCCCAGGCCGCGATGACCTGATCGGCCCATCGCACACCGTCAAGAATGGCCGCGTCGTTCCCGGGCCCGACCGGATCGGCGGCAGCCCGCATCTTGCGCGGGTCGGTATCGCGCCAGGCAAAGATGTTCGTGACCTGAAACGCGCCGAACCCAAGCGCGCGTGCGCGCCGTTCACAGCGTTCCACCGTCGGGTCGTTCTGCACCTCGGTCGCGGTTGACGGGTTCAGCATCACAAACAGCGCCTTGCGCCCTTCAGGGTCCCAGATGCGGGTCAGGCTATAGCGGTATTTCTCGCAATCGGAATAGATGGCGGTCGAGGGCGCGTCGCCCTTGGTGTGGGAACGGGTGATCATGCCCTTCGCCTAACACGGCTCTCAGTCGACGAACACCCGGCTAGGGTGCAATTCACCGGATTTATAGATGCCCACGGCCACGGCCTTGCCGTCGAACGATGCCCAGGCCTCGTCGCCGTATTCAATGTCTGAGGCCAGCACCATGCCCGGATTGCCATTGCGCAGACGGGTTGCCCCCTCGGCGGTGCATTTCAGCTCGGGCAGGTCGGACAGGCCGGTTTCCAGTGGGTGCAGATATTCGTCCAGCGCGGTTGTTTTCGCCATTTCGTCAATCTGCTCGATGCTTAACCCGTCCTCGGCCTCGAAGGGGCCGGACCAGATGCGGCGCAGTTCCTTGACGTGGGCGTGACAACCCAGCGCCTCGCCCAGATCGCGGGCAATCGAGCGCACATAGCCGCCTTTGCCGCAGGTCATCTCCAGCACCACATGGTCTTCGTCGGGGCGGTCGACAAGGATCAGTTCCTCGACCCAGAGGGGGCGGGCGGTCAGCTCCACGTCCTCACCATCGCGGGCCAGTTTATAGGCGCGCTGGCCGTCGATCTTCACCGCCGAGAATTTGGGCGGCACCTGCATGATGTCACCCAGAAACCGGGTCAGCGCCTGCTTGATATCGTCATCCGAGGGGCGCGTATCGCTTTGCGCGATCACTTCGCCCTCGGCATCGTCCGTGTTGGTGGCCTGCCCCAGGCGCACAGTGAAGGTATAGGCTTTCAACGCATCGGTGATATAGGGAACGGTCTTGGTTGCCTCACCCAAGGCAATTGCCAGAACGCCGGTCGCCTCGGGATCCAGCGTGCCCGCATGGCCCGCCTTTTTGGCATCCATCGCCCAACGCACCTTGTTGACCACGGCGGTCGAGGTCATGCCCGCGGGCTTGTCCACCACCAGCCAGCCGGAAATGTCGCGACCCTTGCGTTTACGTCCCATCATGCACCTTGAATCTTGCTAAGGCGCGCGAGTTAGCGGATCACTCTGCCGCTGTCAATTTGCGGGCATTTCTTCGACCACGCCGACAATTGGCCCCAGCGAGAATCCCAGATCCGAGCGGTTGCTGGCCCGCTCATACATCCGCGAGATATTGCCGTCGAAAAACAGCGCGTTTGGTGTGCCAAGCACATCGCGGAACAGACGCCCGAATTCGTGGAAGGTGACATAATCTTCCGAGATCGCAAACACCGCTCGCGTACCGTCGGAACTGGTGCCGACCCCATTGCGAACATAAAGCGAGGTCGAATCGGGCAGGAAGCGCGGGTGCAGTTCTCCGTCGATCACCAGCATTGGACCGGATTGGGTAGCAAAGCGGCAGGTGGGGGCCTGATCCACGTAATCAAGCGTTTCAAACACATCCGCCCGACCCTTGCGGATGCAGAACACGCCATTGGGCAGCAACCCGAAATTGCCGGGGCCGGGGTTGGCGATCACACGCATCTGTTCCTGCCCGTCCTCGACATAGTGGCCAACGGGTGAACGGTCGTCGTGATACATGCCCGCGTTCATTGCAAAAGCCAGCCGTTTGCCTTCCGGGGCCAGCACTTCGTTGACCGCCGAAAAATGCCCCAATACCTGACCGTCTTCGCCGTTCAGAAACAGCCGCAGGTCTTCGTTGGCGGCATCAACGTTGCAAACCGTATAACGTTTGTCCTCATGGGTCAGCTTTTCACAAGTGACCGCGCCTGCCTGCGCGGCCCAGAGAAGCGTCGCCAATGTGACAAACGTGCGGATCACTCGTCCAGATCGCGGCGCACCGCGTCCTGTTCGAACATACGGCGGGTGTCGTCCAGACGGTCAAACGTGTCATCCAGCCGAAAGCGCAGATCGGGCGCGAATTTCAGGCCGACTTTCTTGCCGACCATGCGCCGCAGCTCACCCTTGTTGCGGGCCAGCAGCTCGATTACGTCCTCCTGCCCTCGGCCGCCAAGGGGCAGCACATAGGCGGTGGCGATCTTCAGATCGGGCGAGGTGCGCACCTCACCCACTGTGATCGACAAGCGGTTCAGGTCGGGGTCATGGACATCTCCGCGCGCCAGAACTTCGGACAGAGTGCGACGGATCAGTTCGCCGACACGCAGCTGCCGTTGGGACGGGCCGGGGCCATCATGGAATTTGTTCTTTGCCATGTCTTCGATCTAAGCCGAAAGCAGGGCTTTGCCAAGCGGGCGCGAACGGGGTAGGAGGCTTTGAGCCGACATTGCCGACCTGAACAAAAAGGACCAGCGCTATGACCCATATTCCGGGGATCGTCATTACAGGGGCTTCGGGCCGTATGGGGCAGATGCTGATCAAGACCGTGACGGACAGCGATCAGGCGCGCCTGGTGGGTGTGGTCGAGCGGAAAGGCCATGACTGGATCGGTCAGGACGTGGGCAAAGCGATGGGCGGCCCCGCGCTGGGCGTGACCGTGACCGACGACCCGTTGGAGGCGTTTGCACAGGCGCAGGCCGTAATCGACTTTACCGCGCCCGAAGCGACTCTGGAATTTGCCGCGCTGGCCGCGCAGGCGCGCTGTGTGCATGTGATCGGCACCACCGGCATGTCCGACGAACAGATCGCAGCTTTGGAACCCGCGTCGCGCCATGCGGTGATCGTTCGGGCCGGAAACATGAGCCTTGGCGTCAACCTTCTGGTGCAATTGACCAAAAAGGTCGCGGCCGCATTGGATGAGGATTTCGATATCGAGATCATCGAAGGTCACCACCATCACAAGGTCGATGCACCTTCGGGCACGGCGCTGATGCTGGGTGAGGCCGCAGCCGAAGGGCGCGGCGTCGAGTTGTCGGATGTGTCCGACCGGGGCCGGGACGGCATCACCGGCGCGCGCAAGCGCGGAGATATCGGCTTTCACGCTATTCGCGGCGGCGACATTGTCGGAGAGCATGATGTCCTGTTCGCCGCCCCCGGAGAACGCATCGTCCTGCGCCATCTGGCCACGGACCGCGCCATCTTTGCCCGCGGCGCGCTGAAGGCGGCCCTGTGGGGGCAGGGCAAGGCGCCGGGTCAGTATGACATGGTGGATGTGTTGGGGTTGTAGGCGCTGCTAAACATACGCGGTCAAATCAACTAATCGAATGAATGCGGTGCTCCAAAAAAGCACCGCAGCAACAAGCGGTGCTTTTCTTACAAGTCCCTGATCTTGTCGGCGCGCAGCGGGCAGGCGAGGTAGACGCCAAATTCCTGACCGATATCAGCGCTGACCCGAGCGTGCACCGCACCCTGCCGGTCGAGGAACCGCTGGTTGTTTTCAACCGGGAATATCCCCTCGTGCCAGATACCGGGATGGATATACAGCCCGCGCGAACCGTCGCACCAGAACGCCACCACCTTTTCCGGCGTCAGGTTGTCGCCGGGCAACGCGGCAGGAATGATGAAGGGTTTGTTGTCGAGCGGCCAGAACATCTGCCCGCCATCCGGGTGATAGTTCATGTGCCACAGCAGCACCTGATCGCGGGGCGCTGTTTGGCGGCTTGTCTGCGCCTGCTGCGGATCGGTTGACCATCCCAGGACATAGTGGCCATTGACCGCTTCGTTCTCGCCGTAAAGCACGTCTCCCTTCCACTCACCGCGAAAGGTGCCTTCGACCCAGCCGCCTTCATCGCCTGTGCCTTCGTCGATCGGCCGCCACCCCTGCTGTGGCCAGCGGGTGATCTCGATCTCGAACTCTTCGGGATCATCGACCAGATATCCATAACCTTTGACCGAGGCGTCCGTTGCGCGGATCAGGGGAACCTCGTGCCAGGGCAACGAGGGTTTGGTGCTGGCTTCAAAGATATATTCCGGGGCGTTCATGCGGCCTCCATGTGCTTGTCGACCATACGCTGCACCATCGGCGCAAAATGTGCAAAGTCAGGGGTTTCCATATCCGCGCGTTTTCCGGCCTCATCCAGATAGCGGACCTGAATGATCTCTTTCAGGTTCGGGTTGGCTTCGAACGCGGCAACTTCTTGGGCGCTCATCGGACCACCTTGCAGTTCCAACGTGTGAACCGATGCGGCGGACAAGCGATTGAAGTACTCGGGCTTGGTGGCACACAGATACCGCTTGGCCGCCACGTGATAGCGGCAGCAATCGGTGATGACCGAAGGGAAGAACTGCTCCAGTACCTCGGCGCCTGCGTCCTCATGGTGGCGGTCTTCGGTGTCATCCGGGTGGTAGGTGCCGAACTCGGATGTGAAATGGCCGATGTCATGCAGCAATGCGCCGACGATGATTTCCTCGGGCATCCCGTTCTGCTCGGCAATGGTGGCGCCTTGCAGCATGTGCTGGGCCATGGTGACAGGCTCGCCCAGATATTCTTCACCGCCGCGGCGCGCAAAGATGTCACCGATGAAGGCAACGATATTGTCCCTGTTCAGGGTCGAGAAATCGGGTTTCATTCCGCTGCCTCCGGCTGCGCCATCTCCATCGCCGCCAGTGTGGACAGCAACCCGTCCTTGTCGGCGTAACATCCCTGCAACCAGCGCGATCCGGCTCCGGAATAGCCAAGCCGCGCGTGCAGGACGCGGGTGTTGTCGACGATAAAACTTTCCCCCGGTTCCAGTTTGAAGGAAACGCCCATCGCCGGATCGTCGATGATATTCCCCAATTGGCGATAGGCGGCGTAATAAGCCTCCATCTTGTCAAACGGCACGTCTACGAAGGGGGCAGAAGAGCGGTTGTTGAAGCGGATGCCGATCAGCTCGCCATCCGGCGACAACTCGATCATCGGACGGCGTGACCGCAGGCAGACCCCGTCCGAGCCCTTGTATTCGAACCGCGCCGGATATCCTGCCAGCAGGGCAAAGCCTTCGGGGTTTGCGTCACGCAGTTTTTCGATAGCGCGGAAGCCATCAACAACGATGGAATCCCCGCCTTCAGCCGAGTTTTCCAGACAATAGAGGATTTGCAAGGTCGGCACCGGGTCGCGATAGGGGTTGTCGGTATGCGCCTGAAGGCCAAGCCCGGTATAGGCAAGGTTTGTCGGGTTCACCTCGGTCCGCACCTCGAAATAGGGGCCATAATTGGTTTCGCGGACATAGCCGAATAGGTCAGCGACCTTCAGCAGCGATTCAGGCTCGGTCGGGCCGCCAGTCAGCTTGGCAAAGCCGAACTCGGCCACAGCGGCCAGCCAATTGCGCTTGGCAGCCGGGTTGGCATGGACCTCGTTCCAATCGCCGCTGGGCGCGGCGATGCCACTCTCCCAGGTCGTGATGCCGGCGGCGATGCGACCCAGCGCAATGTCATGATCGCGGTCATAGCCGTTTTCGGCCAACCAGTCCGCCGGGAAGGTAACGGTTTTGCCCTCAGGCTGGAACGTGACTTGCAGGTCGCCCGCGACCACCTCGGCTGAACTGACCGAGATGTCGGCAGGAATATCGCCGATGGTGATCAGGCGCTGACCGTTGCCCGGTGCGCGGGTATCAGCGTCCAGTGCGTTGTCGCGCAGCCAGATGGCGTGGAAACGGGCCTTGGTCCCGGTATCAAACGCGACTGTAACAATCGAGGTGTCGTGGGTGGCGGTGCGCAGCATTGGGGGTCTCCTGTTCGGCGCGGGCTTTGGTTGAGCAGATACGCCGTTCGTGGCATTACGACAATTAATCCTTATTTCGGCTGAGGCTTGGAAAAACTAATGGCTAAGAATAAGACCGGATTACCGCCGCTGGATTGGTTGCGCGTGTTCGAAGCCGCCGGGCGGCTTGGCGGGTTCTCGGCCGCGGCGAAAGAGTTCGGGTTGACGCAGGCCGCTGTCAGCCAAAGGATCGGCAATCTTGAGGCGTGGCTGGGCCGGTCCCTGTTTGTGCGCGAGGCGCGCGGCGTGTCGCTGACGGTCGAAGGTGAAAGCTATCTGCCGCTCGTGCAGGACAGCCTGCTGGCGTTGGAACGCAACACCGAGGATCTGTTTGGAAAATCGCCACGCGAACTCAGGGTCGCCGGGTTGTCGTCAAACATTCACGCCCTTGTTGTACCAGCCCTGCCTGTGTTCCGAAATCTGCGCCCCGAGGTGCGGGTGATGACCGACTCGGTTGCGCGCCGGTCGTCGCTGGACGAGGAACGCACCTGGCTGCAAATCCGCTATGGCAGGGGGGTGTGGGCCGGGCGCGACGCGGTATTGATCGCGCGCGAGGTGCTGGTGCCGATGGCCGCGCCGGGTGTTGAATGGGGTGCCCCCCTGATCGATCTGCGCGGTGAACGTCCGGGCTGGCGCGAGTGGGTCCGGAAATGCGGGCATGGAGAAGTCGCGCCATCACATGTCAGTTTCGATTCGATGGAGCACGCCGTTTCGGCGGCAAGGCGCGGAATGGGGATCGTTCTGGGCTCGGTTCCGCTGGCATCCGGTGATCTAAAGGATGGCCGGTTGCGCAGATTGGAGCTGCCAGAGCTGCAAACCAAGGACGGGTATTGGCTGACATGGCCTGAAGATCGGGCGCAGTCCAGGAAACAGCGCGCCCTGATCGATGATTTTCTGAAGGCCCTGCGCGGTTGAGGGCCTAGAAATCGATGGCGATGCCTTTCTTTTCCCAATCGCCGTAACGGGCGGGGTCCAACCCATCGCGTCCGCCCAGTTCCTTGGGCATTTCCCTGACCTCGGCCCGGGCTTTTTGGCGGCGTTCTTCCGCTTCAGCCAGCGCGCGTTGGGCGGCGGGAGGCAGGTCTTTGCGGTCGTCACTCATGACATCGGGTTCCTTTCCGTGCATAGCCTTGATATACGCCCGCGTCCGCCAATGGCAATGCGGGCACAGGTCACATGAAGGCAGTACCATGACAAACAGCGCGACAGCAGCACGGCGCAGCGCAATCTATCTATTGGATCAGGTTCTGGGCGAAGGCCGCCTGTTGTCTGAATGCCTCGCTGCGGGCGCTTTGGATCGGTTGGGGCCAGAGGATCGCGCGCGTGCCCAGCGGCTGGCGTCGGAAACCCTGCGCGGGCTGGAGCGCGCCGACCGTCTGCTGGACAACCACCTGAACCGAACACCCGCCCTGACCGTACACAACGCGCTGAGGCTGGGTGCGGTCGAACTGTGCAACGGGGAAGCCGCGCATGGGGTGGTGAACTCCATGGTTGAAATCATCAGCCGCTCGCACAAGCACGGGCGTCTGAAAGGGCTGGTGAATGCTGTTTTGCGCAAGGTCGCGTCCGAGGGTCCCGAGGCATGGCCGAAAATGCGTGTCCCGCGCCTGCCGGAGTGGTTGCGAGAACCTCTGATCGCGGCCTGGGGTGCCGAAGCGGTTGCCGGTATGGAACAGGCGCATTTCGCGGGCGCACCACTGGACCTTACACTGAAGCCGGGGGCAGAAGGCCCCCCGGGCGAAAAGCTGCCCACCGGGTCTGTGCGTATTCAGGATGCGGGTCAGGTCTCGGCCTTGCCGGGGTACAAGGCTGGGGATTGGTGGGTGCAGGACGCGGCAGCCGCGCTGCCGGTACGTGTTCTGGCACCGATGGCGGGCGAGAAGGTGTTGGACCTTTGCGCGGCTCCGGGCGGCAAAACGATGCAACTGGCTGCGGCGGGGGCCGATGTGACGGCGCTGGATGTATCCGCGGCGCGCACCGAACGCGTGCGCGAAAACCTCGCCCGGACCGGGTTGCAGGCAGAGGTCATCGTGGGTGACGCGCTGGACCATCAGGGTCAGTACGACGCAATTTTGCTGGACGCACCCTGCTCGGCTACGGGTACGATCCGCAGGCATCCTGACTTGCCTTTTGCCAAGGATGGCTCGGAATTTGGCGGACTGATTGATTTGCAGGCGCAGATGCTGGCCCATGCGTGGACGCTGCTGAAACCCGGCGGGCGGCTGGTCTATTGCACCTGTTCGCTCTTGCCGGATGAGGGCGAGGTTCAGATCGAAGACGCGCTGGGCATGTATCCGGACATGCGTGTTGATCGCGCCGCTCTGAACTTACCCGGCATCGAAGACAACTGGATCACTGAGGAAGGCGGCCTGCGTCTGCGGCCCGACTACTGGCCCGATCGCGGGGGTATGGACGGGTTCTATATCGCCTGCCTGAACAAATCCGCCTGAGTGCACGCTTTTCGATGACTTGACGATCGGCGCGGTCTATCGTTGGGTCTCAAGCGCCAGCAGAGCGCAAGGGGCAGAGTAACACGCGCATGTCAAATTCGGACACCATGGCCAGTCGGTGGATGCGGTTGCAGAACCGTTTCTACGCGCGTCTCAGCCAACGGCAAAAGGCAGCTACGGGGTTTGTTGCGCAGCCCCAGCCGCGTACCGTTGGTTCGTTTGCGCGCGGGCGGCAGCTGGTTGCGGGGAATCTCTTGTTCGCCGGCTATCTGGTCGAGGCAGACGATACCGCGTTGTGGGATGTCATTGCCCCCAGCGCCGGCTTTGACGAGGAACGCCATGGTTTTGCATGGCTGGATGATCTGGCCGCTGTCGGTGATATGCGCGCACGGGAAAAAGCGCAGCGCTGGGTTTGGGGCTGGATCGAGACGCATGGCCGCGGGCAGGGCCCGGGCTGGGTGCCTGACCTGACCGGGCGGCGGGTGATGCGCTGGATCAACCATGCACTCTTTCTGCTGCGCGGGGCAGATGAAAAGCAAAGCAAGCTGTTCTTTCGGTCTTTGGCGCAGCAAACATGGTTCCTGTCCAAACGCTGGCAGGCCGCGACACCCGGGTTGCCGCGTTTCGAGGCGCTGGCCGGTCTTGTACAAGCCGGGTTGGCGCTGGAGGGGTTGGAGCAGATGGCCGATCCGGCCCTGCGGGCTTTGGCTGGCGAGTGTGACCGGCAGGTGGACGCACAGGGCGGTATTCCAACACGCAACCCGGAAGAGCTGCTTGAAGTGTTCATGCTGCTCAGCTGGACGTCGGCGGCGCTCAGCGACCTTGGACGCGGCACACCCGTTGCGCAGGCCAAGGCGATCAAGCGGATCGCACCGACCTTGCGCAGCCTGCGCCATGCGGATGGCGCGCTGGCAAGGTTTCACGGTGGCGGGCGCGGGGTCGAAGGGCGGCTGGAACAGGCGCTTGCGCAAAGTGGCGTCAAGCACAAGGCGGCGACCGAATTGCCAATGGGCTATGCCCGCCTGTCCGCAGCGCGCACCACAGTGATCGTGGATGCCAGCGCGCCGCCGTCCGGAGCGGCTTCATTCAACGCGCACGCATCCACGCTGGCGTTCGAGCTGACCTCGGGGCGGCGCCCTTTGATCGTGAATTGTGGATCGGGGGCCAGCTTCGGGCTGGATTGGCGCCGCGCCGGGCGCGCGACCCCGTCTCACTCAACCCTGTGTCTGGACGGGTTCTCGAGCGCGCGGTTGGCCAACCCGTTGCCGGGCCGCGAAAGTCAGGCGCTGGTCGATGCGCCGCGGGACGTTCCGGTCGATTTTGAAGATGCGTTCGAAGGCATCCGTTTCATGGCCGGGCATGACGGATATGTCAAAGTCTTCGGGCTGACCCACGCGCGCACATTCGAATTGCGCTTTGACGGGCGTGAGCTGACGGTCGAGGATATTCTGCTGACCGCAACCGACAAGGCCAAGCGTCAGTTCGACAGGGCGTTGGACGCCTCGGGCCTCAAGGGCGTTGGCTATGACATCCGTTTTCATCTGCATCCTGACGTTGACGCGGCGCTGGATCTGGGCGGGGCGGCAGTGTCGATGGCGCTCAAAAGCGGCGAGATCTGGGTTTTCCGCCATGATGGCGTGGGAAAATTATCTGTCAAACCAAGTGTTTACCTTGAAAAAGGCCGTTTAAAGCCACGCGCGACAAAACAGATCGTTCTATCTGGCCGCGCAATGGAGTATGCGACGCGCATCCGGTGGACGCTGAGCAAGGCGCAGGATACAGCCTATGCCGTGCGCGATACACACCGGGACGAGCCCAAGTTTGACTGACGCCAAAAGGACCTTTGGACCCATGACCGACCTTCATCCCGTGCGCCGCGCGTTGCTTTCCGTTTCCGACAAGACCGGGCTGATCGAGCTGGGCAAGGAGCTGTCCGAACGCGGGATCGAACTGTTGTCGACAGGCGGCACCGCCAAGGCGCTGCGCGATGCAGGGCTTGAGGTTCGCGATGTCAGCGAAATCACCGGGTTCCCCGAGATGATGGATGGCCGGGTCAAGACGCTGCACCCGATGGTGCATGGCGGGTTGCTGGCGCTGCGCGACAATGACACCCATGTTGCGGCGATGGAGGAACATGGCATCGGCGCCATCGACCTGCTGGTCGTAAACCTCTACCCGTTCGAGGCAACAGTCGCCAAGGGCGCGGGCTATGACGAATGTATCGAGAATATCGACATCGGCGGCCCGGCGATGATCCGCGCGGCCTCAAAAAACCATGCCTTCGTGAACGTGGTGGTGGATGTCGAGGATTATTCGTCCCTGCTGGATCAGCTGGAAGAAAACTATGGCAAGACATCCTATGGCTTCCGCCAGTGGCTGGCGCAAAAGGCCTATGCACGAACAGCGGCCTATGACGCCGCTGTTTCGAACTGGATGGCGGATGCGCTGCAACTGGACGCCCCCAAGCGCCGCGCGTTTGCCGGTGAGTTGAAGCAGACCTTGCGGTATGGCGAAAACAGCCACCAGCAGGCAGCGTTCTACACGGACGGCACCAACCGCCCCGGCGCCGCCACTGCCGTACAGCATCAGGGCAAGGAACTGAGCTATAACAACATCTACGACACGGACGCGGCCTTTGAGCTGGTGGCCGAGTTTGATCCGGCGAAAGGCGCGGCTTGCGCCATCATCAAACACGCCAACCCTTGCGGTGTAGCCACAGGTGCAACCCTTCTCGAGGCGTACAAGGCGGCATTTGACTGCGACCGCACCTCGGCTTTTGGTGGCATTGTTGCGCTGAACCAGCCGTTGGATGCAGAAACAGCGCAAGAGATCACAGGCATCTTCACTGAGGTTGTGATCGCCCCCGGTGCCTCGGACGAGGCTAAGGCGATTTTTGCCGCCAAGAAAAACCTACGCCTGCTGACGACCGAGGCGCTGCCGGATGTAACCGAAGGTGGCAAAACCGTCCGTCAGGTGGCTGGCGGGCTGTTGGTGCAGGATAAGGATAACGGCTTTATCGGCATGGACGACCTCAAGGTCGTGACCAAGAAAGCCCCGACCGACGCGCAGATGCGAGACCTGTTGTTCGCGTGGAAAGTGGCCAAACACGTCAAATCCAACGCCATCGTCTACGTCAAGGATGGCGCGACCGTGGGTGTTGGCGCGGGGCAGATGAGCCGAGTGGATTCGGCCCTGATCGCGGCCAAGAAAGCCGAACGCATGGCTGAAACGCTGGGCTTGCCGCAGCCGCTGACCATCGGTTCGGCCGTGGCATCGGATGCGTTTTTCCCCTTCCCCGACGGGTTGATGGAAGCCGCCGAAGCGGGCGCGACCTGCGTCATTCAGCCGGGCGGGTCCATGCGCGACGATGAAGTGATTGCCGCAGCCGATGAGGCCGGACTGGCGATGGTCTTCACCGGTATGCGTCATTTCCGTCACTGATGCGGTCACGCCTGCTTCTCTGGGCAGCCTTGGCCGCCTTTGCGATCGACCAGATCAGCAAATATCTGGTCGTTCACGTCCTGCGCGTGGCTGAACGGCCCGACGGTATCGATGTTCTGCCACCGCTGCTGGTGTTCAAATACGGCGAGAATCGAGGCATTAATTTCGGCCTGTTTCAGGGCGACTCTGAGGCGGCACGCTGGTTTCTGATCAGTGTGTCCGTGGTGATCTGTATCAGTGTTCTTGTCTGGCTTGGTCGTTCGACGCGTTCGAAATTCATGTTGCTCTGTGGCGGCCTTCTGATCGGCGGAGCGCTTGCGAATGTGATCGACCGGCTCCTCTATGGGTTTGTACTGGATTTCCTGAACATGTCCTGCTGTGGCATCAACAACCCGTTTGTGTTCAACTTGGCGGATGTGTTCATATTCGCCGGAGCGCTGGGGCTGGTTTTGTTTGACGGCAAAAAGCCCTCGTGACGCGCGGAATGATTTGCGATAAAAGCGCCTGAAACAGGCTGGAGACACCAATGCGGATGCCGCGCGCCATATTTGTTCTGACAGTTGCCGCTGCGGTCGCGGCATGTTCGAATCCCGGACTGCGGGATCTGGCGCCTCCGGGACAGGGCCCGGATGAATTTTCGGTATTGCCAGTCAAGCCGCTGACCCAGCCTCAGGATTACGCGTTTCTGCCGGCACCCACGCCGGGTGGCGGAAACCTGACAGACCCGACCCCCAAAGCCGATTTGGTGGTCGCGCTGGGTGGTAATGCCGCCGCCCTGAACCCCAACGCTGGTGTGCCGTCGTCGGATGCGGCGCTTGTGACGGCGTCCAGCCGTTATGGCGTGTCACCCGATACGCGGCAGGTGGTCGAAGCCGAGGACGCCGCATTCCGCAAACGCCGGGGCCGCTGGACCGGTCTGCGCCTGTTCCCTGTCGACCGCTATAATCAGGTCTACGAACGCCAGTCGATCGATCCGTATTCGGAAACCGAAGCCGCCCGCCGGGCCGGGGTCGAGACTCCAACCTCGCCGCCGAATGAATAATTCTTAACTTTCCGTCATCGGGCTTGAACCCGGGCCGCACCACCGTAGTTTGAATGACAGAAACGAAACGGAGGATGCCCCATGGTTCGGGCCCTTGCCTTGTCGGCTGCCCTGATCGCCACCACACCGGCTTTTGCCGAGGGTGGGAAAGAAGCGGTCACCACATTCACTTTGAACAACGGCATGGATGTCGTCGTGGTCGAAGACCACCGCGCGCCTGTTGTGCAGCACATGGTCTGGTACCGCGCCGGATCGGCGGATGAGCCGATCGGGTCGTCGGGTGTCGCGCATTTTCTTGAACACCTGCTGTTCAAGGGCACAGATACTTTGGCACCGGGCGAATTCTCGGCCACCGTCGCGGCCAATGGCGGCAACGACAACGCGTTCACCTCGTATGATTACACTGCCTATTTCCAGCGCGTCGCCGCCGACCGGCTTGAGCTGATGATGCGCATGGAATCGGACCGGATGCGGAACATTCGCCTGAGCGAAGAAGATATCGTGACCGAGCGCGATGTGATCCTTGAGGAACGCAACCAGCGCACCGAGAACAACCCGCGCGCCCTGTTCGGCGAACAGATGAGCGCAGCACAATACCTCAATCACCGTTATGGCGTGCCGATCATCGGCTGGAAGCACGAGATGGAAGAACTGGAACTGGAAGACGCGCTGTCTTTCTACCAGACCCACTACGCGCCCAATAACGCCATTCTGGTTGTCACCGGAGACGTTGATCCCGCCGAGGTTCGCACTCTGGCCGATCAGTATTACGGTGTGATTCCCGCCAATGCGGATTTGCCGGAACGGGTCCGGTCGCAGGAACCCCCGCAAACCGCCGAACGTCGTCTGACATTCAAGGACCCTCGCGTGGCGCAACCCTATGTCCAGCGCAGTTATCTGGCGCCGGAACGCGATCCGGGCGATCAGGAAAAGGCGGCAGCCCTATTTCTGTTGGCGGAACTTCTGGGGGGCAGCACGACCTCTTACCTGAACGAAAAGCTGCAATTCGATCAGAAAATGGCTGTTTATACCGGGGCGTTCTATCGTGACGTCTCGCTGGACGACACAACATTCGACCTGCTGGTCGTTCCCGCCGAAGGGGTTTCCCTGCAAGAGGCCGAGGATGCCATGGACCAGGCCGTGGCCGATTTCATTGCCGAAGGTGTCGACGAGGACGATCTGAACCGCATCAAGATGCAGTTGCGGGCCGCGCAGACCTATGCACGGGACAATGTGGACGGGATCGGCAACCGCTATGGGCGCGCCCTGACCAGCGGCCTGACAATACAGGACGTGCAGGCATGGCCTGATATCCTTCAGACCGTGACCGGAGACGAAATCATCGCCGCCGCCCGCGACGTTCTGCAACCCAAGGCGTCGGTCACCGGCTGGCTGATGCGCGATGATGAGGTGACGCAATGAAACGGTTTCTCGCAACGCTGATTACCTGTCTGGTTGCTCTGCCCGCTTTGGCCGAGATCGAGATCGAGGAAGTAACCTCGCCCGGCGGGATCACCGCATGGCTTGTCGAGGATCACTCGATCCCGTTTACCGCGCTTGAGCTGCGCTTCCGTGGCGGTACGTCGCTGGACGACCCGGACAAGCGCGGCGCGGTCTATCTGATGAGCGGGCTGATCGAGGAAGGGTCCGGCGAAATGGACGCGCGGACCTATGCGCGCGAGCTTCAGGCGCTGGCCGCATCGTTCCGCTATAACGCCGGTGACGACACGGTTTCGATTTCCGCACGTTTTCTGACCGAAAACCGGGATGAGGTTTCCGACCTGCTGCGTGAGACGATTCACGAACCGCGCTTTGATCAGGACGCGGTTGACCGTGTGCGCGCGCAAATCCTGTCCGGGCTGCGATCAGATCAGACCGACCCGAACGAGATTGCAGGCCGCAACTTTGCCCAGATGGCCTATGGCGATCACCCTTACGGTTCCGAAGGCAAGGGCACGATCGAAAGTGTCTCGGCGCTGACACGGGATGATGTGGTTACGGCGTATGAAAGCGTTTTTGCCAAGGATCGCCTTTATGTGGGGGCCGTCGGCGATATAACGGCCGAAGAACTGGGCGCATTGCTTGACACGTTGCTCGCCGACCTGCCGGAAACGGGCAAGCCCATCCCGGGCAAGGCCAACGTGACCATCCCCGGCGGGATCAGTGTTGTCGAGTTTGACACCCCGCAATCCGTGGCGCTGTTTGGCCATGCCGGAATAGATCGGGACGATCCTGATTTCTTTGCCGCCTATATCCTGAACCACATCCTTGGCGGTGGCGGGTTCGAAAGCCGTCTGATGCAGGAGGTGCGCGAAAAGCGTGGCCTGACCTATGGGGTTGGAACCTATCTTGTGCCCAAGGATCTGGCCTCGGTTTACCTGGGGTCGGTGTCATCGGCCAATGACCGCATTGCCGAGGCGATAGAGGTTATTCGAAACGAATGGGCGCGCGCCGCCACCGAAGGGGTGACGCAGAAGGAACTGGACGATGCCAAAACCTATCTGACCGGCGCTTATCCGCTGCGCTTTGACGGCAGCGGACAGATTGCCGGGATCATGGTGGGGATGCAGATGGAGGGATTGCCCATCGACTATATCGCCACCCGCAATGACAAGGTGAACGCGGTCACACTGGAAGACGTGAACCGCGTTGCATCCGAACTGTTGGACCCGGACGGCCTGCATTTCACTGTTGTTGGAAAGCCGGTTGGTCTGGAAACTACCAACTGAACTGCAAGGGGTGAGTTGCGGCTCACCTCTTTTTCATACTCCGCAGCATATCGCCCATCATCTGCCCGAACTTGCCCGATCCGCGCTGATAGAGTGCCCCGTCCACGGCCAGAACCGTGCCGCTGATATAACTGGCCAGATCCGAGCTGAGGAACAGGCAGGCATTGGCCACGTCCTGCGGCTGACCCCAGCGGCCCAACGGCACGTCCCGGCGAAGTTCTTCGTGGGCGTTTTGGGTGGGCGCAAGGCGTCTCGCACCTTCGGTGCCTTCGATGAACCCCGGCACAACCGAATTCACCCTTATCCCCTCGACACCCCATTCCATTGACAAGGTGCGGGTGATCTGGTCGACTCCCGCCTTGGCGGCGCAGACATGGGACTGGCCCTCATACGGCAGATAGGATTGCGGGGCCGAGATATTGATGATGCTGGCACCGGGGCGTTTGAGGAACGGATAGGCCCCCTTCATCACGTGGATCGTGCCCATCAAGTCGATATCGATCACGGTCTTGAACGCGTTGACTGACATTTCGGATGCCAGCGCCGGGAAATTGCCCGCCGCGCCCGAGATCAGCACATCGAAATCCCCGAAGGCGTCATGGAACTGCTTCAGTCCCGCCGCCACAGCGTCGGCATCGCGCACATCAAACGCAGCCCCAATCGAATCCTGTGCGCCCGCGGCCTTCAGCGCAGCGATGGTGTCATCGACCTTTTCCTGCGACCGGCTGGCCACGGCCAGTTTGGCGCCCGAGGCCGCAAAAGCCTCGGCAATGCCGCGATTGATACCGCTGGTTCCGCCAATCACGATGACGGTTTTTCCTGAGAAATCCATTTAGGCCTCCCTTGGCAGGGAGCCCTACTCGCCGTAGGGCACCCAGATGTTTTTCACTTCGGTTGCAGCCTGAAGGAAGCGGCGGGAATGGTCCATGCTCCAATCAAATGCCGTCGCGTTATTGACCCAGGTCCGTTTCAGGTTCCCGGCTGAAACGACCTCGATCTCTTTCGACAGGTCAGTGGACGAGAACGACCAGACAGCGTCGACATTCAGATGCGAGGCCAGCGGTTTCGCCAGCTCGGCATGACTACCGGTCAGGATGTTGACCACACCAGCGGGCACGTCCGAAGTCTCAAGGATCTGGTAGAAATCCGTCGCTGCAAGCGGGTAGGGCTCGCTGGCCACCAGAACCGTCCGGTTGCCCATCGCAATCGCAGGCGCCATAGCCGAGACCAGACCCAGCAGCGGTGCCTCATCCGCGCAAAGCGCGCCGATCACGCCAACGGGTTCCTTCATGGCGATGGCCACGCCCCGGATCGGAACGCCATGCACCTGACCGTCATATTTGTCGGCCCATGCCGCGGCAGTAAACAGGCGCTGGATCGAGGCCTCAACTTCTTTCGCGCCGTCTTTCCTGCCGGTCATGGCGTCGATCCGCGCCGCGAATTCATCGGCGCGGGCCGAAAGGTTTTCTCCGATGTAATACAGGATCTGGGCCCGCAGATGGCCGGTGGTCCTGGACCACCCTTTGGCACCTGCCGCAGCCTCGACCGCGTTGCGGACGTCCTTGCGGTTGGCAAGACCCACATGGCCCAGCAGGCCGGACTTGCCCCAAATCGGTTTCGAATAACCACCATCGGGCCGCGCCTGCTTGCCGCCGACATACATCTTGGCGGTGCGGTCGATGGGGTCGACCGGGCCCCCTTCGCCCATGGCTGCCTCGACCTTTGCCAGCGGCTTCGCCTTGCCCTTGGGTTTGGTATAGGCGGCCAGCCCTTCCCAGCCGCCTTCGCGGCCAAAGCCGCTTTCGCGGACCCCACCGAACCCGGCAGCAGCGTCAAACAGATTGGTGGCGTTCACCCAAACCACGCCCGCAACCAGCTTGGGCGCAATATCCAGCGCAAGGTTCACATTCTCGGTCCAGACGGTCGCCGCCAGACCATACCGGGTGTTGTTGGCCAGCTCGACCGCCTCTTCCGGTGTGCGGAAGGTCGAAGACACCAGAACCGGACCAAAGATCTCTTCCTGCATCAACGGGTCCGAGGTCTCGAGCCCCGAGATCAGTGTTGGCGGGTAGTAGCAGCCGTTTGCGGGAAGATCGCAGGCGGCTTGGTGCACACGGCCCGCAGTGTTGCTTTCGACCATTCCTTTGATGGTCTGCAACTGAACCGGGTCTACAACCGCGCCCACGTCGATGCATTTATCCAGCGGATTGCCGACGCGCAGCGTGTCCATCCGGGCGCGCAGCTTGTCGTGGAAACGGTCGGCGATGCCTTCCTGCACCAGCAGGCGCGAGCCCGCACAACAGACCTGACCCTGATTGAACCAGATCGCATCCACCAGCCCTTCGATGGCAGAGTCGATATCGGCGTCATCAAAGACGATGTAAGCGGATTTGCCACCCAGTTCCAATGTCAGTTCCTTGCCTGACCCGGCGGTGGCCTCACGGATGCGACGGCCCACAACGGTCGAGCCGGTAAAGGCAATCTTGTCCACGTCCGAGGCCACGATCATCTCACCCACGGCACCGTCTCCGGTGACGATGTTGACGACACCTTTCGGCAGACCGGCCTGTGTGCAGATATCGGCAAACAACAGCGCCGTCAGCGAGGTATATTCAGCCGGTTTCAGAACCACCGTATTCCCCATCGCCAGCGCAGGCGCGATCTTCCACGCCAACATCAGCAAGGGGAAGTTCCACGGAATGATCTGACCGCACACACCCAGCGCTTCGGCGTCGGGCAGCTCGCTTTCCATCAGCTGCGCCATGCCGGCGTGATAATAGAAATGCCGCTGCGCGAGCGGAATATCGATGTCACGCGATTCCCGGATCGGTTTGCCGTTGTCGAGGCTTTCCAGTACCGCAAACAAACGCGAATGCTTTTGCAGCAGGCGCGCAATTGCATAGAGATACCGCGCACGGCCCGCGCCGCCCAGTTTCTCCCAATTCGGCTGAGCCTTGCGCGCGGCGGCTACAGCGGCGTCCACGTCGGCCTGCTTGGCCTGCGTCAGTTTCGCCAGAACCTCCCCGGTCGCAGGGTTGCGGCTGTCAAACCCTTTGCCAGGCTTGGTGAACGCACCATCGATATAGTGTCCGAACTTGTCGCCTTGATCGACCAGCCAGGCCAGCGCCTCGGCGGCGCTTTCGGGGGCGGGGCCGTATTCCATGGTCTCAAAAATCTCATTGACTGTCATGACTTCATCTTTTCCCAAATACTCACTGTCCAGACATATCCACGGGCTCAGCCCATCGAATGCCTGTAACCAGCCGAATAGGCTCCGGTCACATAGTGTTCCAACTGCCGCTCGATATCGCCCAGCAACGACGAGGCGCCAAAGCGGAACAGATCCGGTTCCAGCCAGCGGTCGCCCAGTTCGTCCTTGATCAGCGACAGATAAACCAGCGCGTCCTTGGCTTTCGAAATACCACCCGCAGGTTTATACCCGACCCGGTATCCGGTGCGGTCATAGTAATCGCGGATCGCGCGGATCATTACCAGCGACACGGGCAGGGTGGCGTTGACGCTTTCCTTGCCTGTCGAGGTCTTGATGAAATCCGCCCCGGCCATCATGCAGACCAGCGAGGCGCGCGCGACATTGCGCAAGCTGCCCAATTCTCCGGTCGCAAGAATGGCTTTGACATGGGCATCGCCACAAGCCACGCGGAACGCCTTCATCTCATCATACAGGGCCTGCCAGTCACCTGACAGCACATGACGGCGCGAGATCACGATGTCGATTTCCTCGGCCCCGGCTTTCACGCTTTCCTCGATCTCGGCCACGCGCAGATGGAACGGGGACAGGCCGGCGGGAAAGCCGGTGGACACAGCAGCGACCGGAATGCCAGTGCCTTTCAAGGCGTCCACAGCGGTTTCGATCATATCGTGATAGACGCAAACCGCCCCTGTCGTGATCGGCGGCATGTCCAGAGCCTGAAGAACCGAAGGCGCAACCGGCTGACGGGCCTTCGCACACAAGCGGCGCACACGGCCCACCGTATCATCGCCCGACAGCGTGGTCAGGTCGATCATCGTGATGGCTTTCAGCAGCCACGCAGCCTGATATTCCTTCTTGACCGAACGGCGGCCCGGCAATGTGGCCGCACGGCGTTCAATCGCGGAAGTATTGGCCTGAACGGCGCGCACCCAGTCCAGATCCAGTTCCATTCCGGGGTTCCGGGGTTCGGTTACTTGCGGCAGATGCGCGGTGCGCACGGGGCTTTCTGAGCTCTGCGTATCCATGGTTACGTCCTTTGGGAGGTTTGCGACAAAATCGCACGGGTGGCTCGGGAATGGAAGGCGTTCCGGCGCAATGATCGAATATTTTTGACCATTTGGACAAATAACAGAGGTTTTCTTGCGAATAATTCTCATTAGCGTTGACTTAGTTGCGAATGGTTCTCATATTTGATCCAACGCGCATCCAAATCGAGGTTGGAAATGATTCGTCGGCATTACCTTGCACTATTGGCTCTGGCCCTTTCGGTGCCAGCCATGGCGTTTGCCGGGGCACCGCTGAAAGTGGTGGCCACAACGGGCATGATTGCAGATGCGGCGCGTCAGGTCGGTGGTGATCTGGTTGAGGTCAGAGGGCTTATGGGCCCCGGCGTTGATCCCCATGCCTATCGCCAGACGCGCAGCGATATTGTGGCGATGACCCGAGCAGACCTGGTTCTGTGGCACGGCCTGTATCTCGAAGCGCAAATGGAAGACTTCTTTCATGATCTTGAGCGGAAACGGACCGTTATTGCGGTTGCAGAAGGCGTAGACAAGTCCAGGCTGCGCGCGCACGACAATTATGCCGACAAGTATGATCCGCATCTATGGATGACGCCCGTGCTGTGGCGCGAGGTTGTTGTGGAGGTGCAGCGCGCCCTGACCGAGGCACGCCCCGAAGCAGCCGAGGTTTTTGCCGCGAATGCACAAGCCCATCTGGCCGACATAGACCGTCTGACGGCCTATGCCGAGAAAATCCTGTCCACCGTACCGGATCACAACAAGGTTCTGGTCACCGCCCACGACGCCTTTGGTTATTTCGGTGAAAGTTTCGGGTTCGAGGTTCTGGGCATTCAGGGCATCTCGACCCAATCCGAGGCGGGCCTGAACCGGATCGGAGAGCTGGTTGACCTGTTGGTTGATCGCAGGATCACGGCGGTCTTCGTCGAAAGCTCGGTTTCTGACCGGTCGATCCGCGCGCTGATCGAAGGGGCCGCAGCCAAAGGGCACGAGGTGAAGGTCGGGGGCGAGTTGTTCTCGGATGCCATGGGCGAGGATGGCACCTATGAAGGCACTTATATCGGGATGCTGGACCACAATATCACCGTTATCGCAGGCGCATTGGGCGGAGAAGTTCCCGATCGCGGCATGAACGGCAAACTGTCAGCGGGGTTCTGAGAGATGCTGGGGCTGATCAGCAACGAAGGTGTGACGGTCCAGGAACAAAACCTGGATAACAGCCCTCTGGCTGTGCGGGGGCTGACGGTTTCCTACGGACAGAAACCTGCGGTCTTTTCGGTTGATATGACGGTTACGCCCGGCGCGATGACCGCCATTATCGGGCCAAACGGCGCTGGAAAATCAACGCTGCTCAAGGCGGCGCTGGGCATCGTTACGCCATTGTCGGGGCAGGTGACAGTATTTGGTCAGCCGCTGAACTCGCAACGCGCACGTGTTGCCTATGTTCCCCAGCGTGCCAGTGTGGACTGGGATTTCCCGACACGGGTGATCGACGTGGTTCTGATGGGTCTGTCGCGTGAACTGGGCCTGTTGGGCCGCTTGCGCGCGCGCCACAAGGCCCGTGCGATGGATTGCCTGAACCGTGTCGGAATGCGCGATTTCGCGGATCGCCAGATTGGCCAGCTGTCCGGTGGCCAGCAACAGCGTGTGTTTCTGGCGCGTGCTCTGGCTCAGGATGCTGATCTGTATCTACTGGACGAGCCGTTTGCCGGTGTCGACGCTGCTACTGAAAAAGCCATCATCGCGGTGCTGAAATCACTGAAAGAGGCCAGTAAGACAGTCGTTGTCGTGCATCACGATCTGGCCACCGTGACCGACTATTTCGACCACGTTTTCCTGATCAACACCCGCAAGGTGGCCGAGGGTTCAGTGGCCGAGGCTTTCACTGCGGAAACGCTGCAATCGGCCTATGGTGGCAGGTTGGCAACGGCCCAGATCGATCAGATTTCACGCGCGCTGGGATAACTCATGCTTTGGGATGCTCTGACCCTTCAGCTTGGCTATAACGCCACGCTGGTTGCCATCGGTGCGACATTGCTGGGCGTGTCGGCGGGCGTAACGGGGACATTCCTGTTTCTGCGCAAGCGCGCCCTTGTCAGCGACGCAATCAGCCATGCAACCCTGCCGGGCGTCTGTATCGCTTTCATGGTGCTGGTCGCACTGGGCGGGGACGGGCGTAACCTGCCGGGCCTGCTGGTGGGGTCCGCTATTTCAGCCTGGGTTGGTCTGTTGTGCATGAACTGGCTGACACGGCGTACCCGCCTGGCTGAGGACGCCGCGATCGGTGCGATCCTGTCTGTGTTCTTCGGCTTTGGAATCGTACTGCTGACGGTCATCCAATCCATGGGGGTTGGCCGTCAGGCCGGGCTGGAAGGTTTCCTGTTGGGTTCGACCGCCGGAATGCTGTGGGCCGATGCGGTGATCATCGCACTTGGTGGAGCCTTGACCTTGGCTCTGGTGCTGATCATCCGCCGTCCGATGACCCTTGTCGCATTCGATCCCGAATATGCAGCGGCGCGCGGGTTGCCGGTGCATCGTATCGATCTGGCCATGATGGGGCTGGTCATGGCCGTGACCGTGGTCGGCCTGAAAATCGTCGGCCTGATCCTGATCGTGGCTTTGCTGATCATTCCGGCAGTGACCGCCCGGTTCTGGTCTGACCGCTCGGAACGCGTTGTTCTGTTGGCCGGGCTGGCCGGTGGTCTGGCCGGATATATCGGCGCTGCCATATCCGCATCTGCGCCCAATCTTCCAACCGGCCCGATTATCGTGCTGGTCAGCTTTGCCTTTTTCCTCGCCTCCCTCTTCTTCGCCCCGATGCGCGGCGTTCTGGCGGCAGTGCTGCGGCATCTGCGGTTTCAGCGCCGAGTGCATATTCGTCAGGGGCTTCTGGCGATGGCGCAAGGGCAGAAGATCTATGAGCCCCTGACCTTGCGTTTGCTGCGGCGTGCCGGGCTTGTCCGGGCGGATGGCGTGGCGACGGACACCGGTAAGGCCCGCGCGGCCAAAGCCCTGCGGGATGAAAAGCGATGGGAAATCGTGCGTGCCGATCAGGCGCACGAGGCGACAGCTGCGCTCTATGACGGGTTGCGCGATATCGAAACCGTTCTGACACGGGACCAGATTGATGAGATCGACCGCCAGATTGGCGGACCGCAAGGGATACCGGCATGAGTGGTGAAGAATTCGTCCCGCTGTCTCTGACGCCGCTGCTGATTGGCACGTTCGCAGCCATCGCCTGCGCCTTGCCCGGCAACTTTCTGGTGCTGCGCAAACAGGCACTGATCGGGGACGCGATCAGCCATGTGGTGCTGCCGGGCATTGTTGTGGCGTTCCTGCTGACCGGGGCAATATCGACCTGGCCGATGATGCTGGGTGCTGCGGGCGCTGCCATTGTGGCCGTGGTTCTGATCGAGGCCATTCGCCGACTGGGTCAAATCGAACCCGGTGCCGCCATGGGCGTGGTCTTTACCACCATGTTCGCGGCAGGCGTCCTGCTGCTTGAGCAGACGGATACGTCAACCGTGCATCTGGACGTGGAACATGCGCTTTACGGTAATCTCGAAAGCCTGATCTGGCTGGACGCGACTGGGTGGTCCTCGCTGCTGGACGCTCAGGCCCTTGCCGGATTGCCCCCGGAACTGCCCCGTATTGCGCTGACACTGGTGGGTGTGATGCTGTTTACATGGCTGTTTTGGCGGCCGTTGAAGATTTCCACCTTTGACGAAGGTTTCGCCCGCACGATTGGTATTCGCACGGGACTTCTGGGCATGGCGCTCGTCATCACTGCGGCTATCGCGGCGGTTGCCGCTTTTGACGCGGTAGGCTCGATCATCGTGATCGCGATGTTTATCTGCCCTCCGGCAGCCGCGCGGATGCTGACCAACCGGCTTGAGGCGCAGATTGGCTGGAGCGTCGTGATCGCTATAACCTCTGCCGTGACAGGGTATGTGCTGGCAGGATACGGGCCCCTGTGGCTGGGCGCAGCGGATGCGGTCAGTGCGGCAGGGATGATCGCAACGATGTCCGGGCTGATCCTGGCGCTGGCGGCCATGTTTGGCCCATGCCGCACTCGTGTTGGTGTTCAGACATCAGCCTGAGACGGCATTTTCCTGCCGCAGATGCCCGAGCGTCATCGGCCAAACTCTGCCCAGATGCCGTTAAGGTTAATCTTAAGCAGATTTTTGGGAAGTCTCATGCTAGAGGGCTGCCCATTGACTAGCTGAACACACCACTCACTTTGGTACGCCCGGATGGTACGGAATGGGATTCATTCACAGCTATCCGGGTGCCCCTTTCCGAACAGAAGACATGCTCAAACCGGTGGTAGAATCGTGCGCGGTTGTGCTAGGTCTAGGGGTATGGCGCAGACAAACCCCAATATCAGCGAAAATCGCCCCGTGATCAGACAGCTTGACGATGCTGCGATCAACCGTATTGCGGCGGGTGAAGTGGTGGAACGCCCGGCCTCGGCCGTCAAGGAACTGGTCGAGAATGCACTGGATGCCGGGGCCACGCGTGTAGCCGTCGAAATCGCCGACGGGGGAAAGACGCTGATCCGCGTGACCGACGATGGGTGCGGTATCCCGGCTGAAGATTTGCCGCTTGCCCTGTCGCGCCATGCCACATCAAAGATCGACGGATCGGATCTGCTGAATATCCACACCTTCGGGTTTCGAGGCGAAGCCTTGCCTTCGTTGGGGGCTGTCGGACGCCTGACCATAACCAGCCGTGCGCCGGGTCTGGATGCGGCGCAGATCCATGTCGCGGGTGGCAAGATGGGTTCGGTCAAGCCTGCCGCCCTGCGCGCGGGCACGGTGGTCGAGCTGCGCGATCTGTTCTTCGCCACCCCCGCCCGGCTGAAATTCATGCGCACCGATCGGGCCGAGGCGCAGGCGATCACGGACATGGTGAAGCGGCTGGCGATGGCTGAGCCATCCGTCACATTTACCCTGCGCGATGTCTCGGGCGGTGGCGTAGGCCGCGTGATCTTCCGCGCGGATCGCGAGAATGGCGACCTGTTTGACGCCTTGCACGCCCGTCTTGCCCGTGTGATCGGGCGCGAGTTTGCTGAGAATGCGCTGCGGGTCGATGCCTCGCGCGACGGCCTCAGGCTTTTTGGCTATGCGGCCCTGCCGACCTATTCCCGTGGCGCTGCGGTGGCGCAGTACCTTTTTGTCAACGGGCGTCCCGTGCGCGACAAGATGCTGACCGGCGCTTTACGGGCGGCTTATTTCGATTTCCTAAGCCGGGACCGTCACCCGGCTGCGGCATTGTTCATCGACTGCGACCCGACATTGGTTGACGTGAACGTTCACCCTGCCAAGTCCGAGGTCCGGTTCCGCGATCCCGGCGTTGCGCGCGGGCTTATCGTATCCAGCCTGCGCCACGCATTGGCAGAGGCCGGGCATCGCGCGTCCTCGACCGTGGCCAATGCGACCTTGGGTGCAATGCGACCGGAACCCGCGCAGTCTGCACCAGCGCGGGTCTATCAGATGGATCGCCCGTCGCCTGCAGCGCGCCAGGCTGCGTACCGGGCACAGGCTCCGGGTTTTGCGGAACTGGCGCATGATTACAGCGGCAGCATTGTCGATCCGATCCCGGTTGCACCCGCTTCGCAGGGTCAGGAGCCTGATGCCCAGAATCTTCCACTGGGCGCCGCGCGCGGACAGGTGCATGAAAACTACATCATCGCCCAGACTGCCGATGGAATGGTGATCGTTGATCAGCACGCCGCGCATGAACGGCTGGTCTATGAAAAGCTGAAAACACAGATGGCCAAGACGGGCGTTGCGGCGCAGGCGCTTTTGATCCCTGAGATTGTTGAGTTGTCCGAAGGTGACTGCGCCCGTCTGATGGCTGTCTGTGATGACCTGTCCCGTTTTGGGCTGACCATCGAACCCTTTGGTGGAGGCGCCATTGCCGTGCGCGAAACCCCGGCCATTCTGGGCGAGGTCGATGCGCGCGCGATGATCCTGGATATCCTCGACGAACTGGCCGAACAGGGCGAAAGCCAGATGGTGCAGGCAAGGATCGAGGCGATTCTCAGCCGGGTTGCCTGCCACGGCTCGGTTCGGTCCGGCCGCCGTATGCGGGCCGAGGAAATGAACGCGCTGCTGCGCGAGATGGAGGCGACGCCGCATTCCGGCCAGTGCAATCACGGGCGACCAACATATGTGGAACTGAAGCTAAGCGACATCGAACGCCTGTTCGGGCGCAGTTGATCCATTGGCCACTGCAGGTTAGTAAGAATAAAACAAGAACATTCGAGGCGACATGATCAAGATTGCAGGAACAGAATATGCACTGGATGACCCGGTTGTTCTTATCGTGGGCGGAACAGTTGCGCTGATCCTGCTACTGCTGTTCCTGTCGTTGCGCGCCGCTAATCGCTCGGCCCGGATGGCGGAACCGCTGGCGCGGCAGATGGCGCTTCTGGGTCAGCATGTGCAGCAGCTGGGGCAGGGGCAGGAACAGTTGCGCGGCGGCTTGCAGCATGTTTCGGACACGCAAGCCAACGCGCAGGTACAGGTGATCCAGACGGTCGAGGCACGCTTGTCCTCGGTCCAGCAGCAGATGAATGACCGGCTGGCGGATAACGCGATGAAATCGGCCCGCGCGCTGGCCGAGATGCAGGAACGGATGAAGGAAACCCTGCACGGTTCGTCAAAACAGACGGCGACATCACTGACGCAGCTGCAGGAACGTCTGGCCGCCATCGACAAGGCGCAGGACAATATCACGAAACTTTCGGGCGATGTTCTCAGCCTTCAGGATATCCTGTCGAACAAGCAGCGGCGCGGGATGTTTGGTGAGATTCAGCTGAACGATATCGTGTCCAAGGCACTGCCCGCGGACAGCTATTCGCTGCAAGCCACCTTGTCGAACGGCAGGCGCGCGGATTGCCTGGTGCATCTGCCTAACCCGCCTGGCCCGATCGTGATTGACGCGAAATTCCCGCTTGAGGATTTCGAAGCACTTGCCGCCGCGCAGACCAAGGCAGATGTTGAAAGATGCCTGCGGGCTTTTGGCGCTGCCGTGAAAGTGCATATCAAGGCCATTTCCGAGAAATACATCCTCGAAGGGGAAACCGCTGACGGTGCCCTGATGTTCGTCCCGTCCGAAGCGATCTATGCCGAGCTGCACGCCCGCCTGCCCGATGTGGTGCGCGAAGGGTTCTCCGCACGGGTCTGGATCGTCTCTCCCACCACCTGCATGGCCACGCTGAACACGATGCGGGCGATCCTTAAAGATGCGCGCATGCGTGAACAGGCCGGTGCGATCCGCAAAGAACTGGGATTGCTGCACAAGGATGTGGACCGTCTGGGTGACCGCGTTTCAAACCTCGACCGTCACTTCGGTCAGGCGGCCAAGGATATCTCGGAAATCAAGATCAGTGCCGAAAAGGCCGGCCGCCGGGCGCAGCGGTTGGATAATTTCGACTTCGAAGAAATCGCGCCCGATACTGAAACAGAGGTTGTACCTCTGGCGCGTCACGAAGGCTGAGGATCCTGTTGAAAAACTGAACCGGCACCGGGCCGGTTCTGATGGGCCAGCGCCTGCAAGCGTTCAGATACGCAGAAAGGGCTGGAACAGGCGCGGCATCAGCTTGTTGAATTTCAGCGGCGCATCCGTAACCGCCAGACAAATGCAGTCTTCCGAGATATCCGCCACAGGCGTATGTTCAAGATCCTCGTCAGCGATCTCGACATCGCCGCGGGCAAAGCGGTCAACCTCGTCCGAGAAAGCCCCTTGCAGAACCATTGTCAGCTCCATGCCGTTATGGCCATGATCCGGTACGGCGGCACCGGCTGGGATGAACAGCAATCGGGCGGTGGCGTCTTTAGTGGTCGGCAGGATCGCCTGTTTGACGCCCATGCCAATCGGCCTCCAGCGGATGTCCTTGACTGTTCCACCCACGTAATCCTGCAACGGGGCCGGCAGAACTGCACATCCCGGGCGAACGGGCTTGGGCGCCGGAGCACCCTTGGCGATCAAAGCCATCGTGGCCGCCAGAGAGGTTTCGCTCATGCTGACTGCCTCACTCTGCTTGTCAAGAACTTGCCCGCCAACGGCGTCATAGCTTTCTGCGCGCGCACGGCAGCGGTCGCATAGGGACAGATGCGTGGCGACCATCAGATCGAAGGCTTCGGGCAGGTTGCCTGCGGCATAGGCCATCAGCAGGTCATCTATCAGGTGATGTTTGATCAACTTGTTCATCTTACTCATCTCAATTCATCGCGTGGCGCAAGCGATCCAGCGCCAGCCGTATCCGTGACTTGATTGTTCCCAGTGGCAATCCGGTTTGTGACGCTATTTCCCGGTGACTCAGGTCGCCGAAATACGCCTTCTCGATCAGGTCCCGCTGCGCATCCGGTAACGCCTGCAAGGCGGTGCGCAGTTGCGCGGTTTCCTGTTGCAGCGCGATGACGTCATCCTGATCGGGCTCTGCCTCGGGACCCCAACCCAGATCCTCGGGTTCAGGACGGCGTTGCTTGCGCAGCACGTCAATGCGCTTGTTCCGTGCGATGGTGAACACCCACGTGGCCACAGTGGCACGCGTCGGATCGAACAGGTGGGCCTTGTGCCACAAGGTCGCCATCACCTCTTGCGCGCACTCTTCTGCCATGGCGGCATCAGCCCCTGACTTCATCAGAAAGGCCTTGATACGCGGCGCGAAGTGCTGGAACAGATCGGCAAATGCCGCCTGATCCTGCGCATCCCGGATGCGTCTGACGTGGTCCACCCATTCGGCCCTGGTCTCGCGCTTGCCGTTGATGTCGTTCACCCGCCTACCCTTGATGTGTTTGTTGATGCGCCAAGGTTGAGGGGCGGGTGTTTCAACCGCTGGTCCGTCCAAGGTCGCTGTATTGGTCTGGGTAAACATAACCACATTACGGCGCACGCCCCAAGCCGGATCACTTTATCGGGACATTTTGTTCGCGGCGCTGATCCGCCTGTTTGTTCAAGATCAAAGACGCAGGCCGCTGTCGGTGGTTGTGATGGCGTAACAACCGCGAACACGAGGAGTGGAAGAGATGTTGGAAATCTCGGCAAGAAAAGTCGCCCAGGTCGCCATGATGGGCCGCGAACTGAACCGGGCCGAGGGCGAATTGCGGGCGTTCATCGACCGCATGAGCGAAGACGAGCAGGCCGAACTGGTTGCCATCATGTGGATCGGGCGCGAGAGCTTTTTCGCGGAAGATCTGGCCGAGGCCATCGCCACCGCCAAGTCCGAGGCTTCGACCCCCTGTGCAGACTACCTGATCGGAACACCGCACATGTCTGACCACCTTGAGAATGGTCTGGACGCACTGGGAATATCTGCGGAAGACGTAGAAAACGATCTGATGTAGGCCCTTCGGCGGCATCACCCAAATACAGACTTGTGCGTTGGTCGCCAGCGTCGGATACCAAGGCCAACGCGCCTTCCGCTGCGCGGGCACTCCTGTAAGTGAGGAACAGGTAGGGCAGACCGGTCGCGAATAGCTGCACGCGTCATCTCAACAAACTTTAATGATTCCGACTGGCGGCCTTAACGGTGGCCTCCCTTATTTGAAGCTATCACAACCAAGCAACTCAAATATTGGAGGAACCAGCAATGACCCATGCACAGACGATTGACACTCATAAGGGCCTCTTGGACGGCCTCTTTGCCAAATATGCCGACGCAAAAGTTGAACATTTCCGACGCCAGATTTTCTCAAAAACCGTTCGGAAGCTGGAAAAGCTCAGCGACAAGCAGCTGAACGATATCGGCATTCCCCGCGACCAGATCCGTCGGCGCGCTTATCACAGCGTGTATCACAACGCACCCTACCAGCAGTGACCCGAAAGTTTCGCAACCCTTGCGTGAGGTAATCAGTATGTTTGACTTTATCCCCTCGACCAATCAACCGACCCCGGCCGCCAGCGCCTTGTTGCTGTTTGATCGCGCCATGCGCATTCGAGCCATCAGCCCGGATATCGTTCGGGCCGCTCAGCATCTGAACGGCCTGACCGACCATCAGCTGGCAGAGCTTGGCATCAACCGCAGCGATGTCGAAGACACCATCGAGCGCTATATCTGAAGATACCTTCAGAGAAATCCAGACGAGTTTACCATGCCTGAAGAAGAACAATGAAAGCCATTCCAGAAACTCTGGAATGGCTTTTTTCGTGCGATCAGGCCGTATGATCCACGATCTGCAAGTGCTGGGCCAACCTGTCGATCTCGGCCATCCAGCCCTGTACCAGTTTTGGGTCGCTCGGGGCTGCGTGAACGCCTGCCGGGATGGCGCGGTTTAAAACGGCCTCGACGGCAAGTGAAACCGGGATCGATACCAGACGCGCCATTGCTGTGCCGCGCTCATCGCCCCAGGCGTCCATGACATAGGTCTTGTGCCAGACAGGAACGCCGTCTTTCTCGGCTTTCAGTCCAACACACAGCACAACGCGGTCGGGCTCACCTTCGTCATAGGCGTTTTCGCTCCAGAACTGGTCAGACATCTCTTTCAGACGCGCATCCCCTTCCGGGCCCGACAGGGTTTCGATTTCACGGAACACATCCGACCACGCATCCGCCCAACCGTTCAGGCGCAGGGTGCCGCGGACGAATTCTCTGACTGGCCAGTGATCCTCGAACTGGTACTGCGGCTTGAACGGGATCGAGTCGCGGTTGGGATAGACCTCGAAACTTTCCGGCGTTGGCAGCGGCGCGATATAGCTGCTGATCGCATCCCACGGACGGGCAACGTCCAGCGGGGCATAGTCGCGGATCGACTTCGACGGCGACCGCAGCGCCTTGAGCACACCCAAGGGCGACCAGCTGAACTTGTAGCGGAACGGGTTCGGGATCTTGGGAATGCCACCGCAATACGAAATAAAGCTCAGGTGGTTTTGCGGATCGAACGCATCCGAGGCGCGATAGTCATCGACCAGTGCATGGGCCATCAGGTGGTCGATGCCCGGATCCAGACCAACTTCGTTGACCAGCGCCACACCGGCCTCGCGCGCCTTGTCGTCCAGTGCGCGCATTTCGGGCGCGATATACGATGACGACACGAAATTGGCCTGTTTCGCAATCGCCAGTTCTGCCAGTGGTACGTGCCAGTCGCCCGGCAGCATGGACACGATCACGTCGCCCTTCTCAAGCACACCACCCAGAGCGTCGATGTCGAAGGCGCGAATATCGTTGGTCAGGTCCCCAACCTCGGCCCTGGCTTTTTCGACCGTCCGGTTCCAGACAGTGACCTTGTGACCGCCCTCGATCAGACGGCGCAGGCCGGGGATGGCCGACAGGCCGGTGCCACACCAGTGAATCGTCATCGCTCAGATCCCTTCGATATGTGTTTTGTAAGTTGCTTCTGCCCGACCCCAGACGCCGCTGTCCAGATCGGTCAGGGTCAGAAGCGACGGCAAAAGCTGTGCCGCATAATCTTCCGAACTTTCGACCGGCAGCATCGACGGCAGGTTATCGATGGCCATCACGTCCATCACCGGATCGGTTGCCACGCGCAAAGCGGGCGCGTCCCATGTGGTTGCACGGTCATAGACCGGCACCGGGTTGTAATCACTGTCCCGGTCGCAGGCGACATCGCCGATAGCGGTCAGGGTGCGCGGGGCAGTCAACGCCTCACGCGGAACAAAGACCGGGGTTCCGGGGTGCGCGAAGATGCAGTTCAGGAACAGGTCGTGGTCCAGAATTTCCGGAAACGGTCCGCCGCTGGCGGTTTCCGCCATGTCCCATTTGGTGACGTCGACGCCCATCGCGTCGCACAGGTCTGCGGCCCCCGTACCCACGCGACCCAGTGCACCGATCACGATGGCGCGGGGGCGTGGGGCTCCGGTGGCGTCCAACTCGGCCAGCAATTCAGCGTTCAGAACGTCTTTGCCTGCATATACTCCAACCGGCGGGCATGCGTCGCCCCGTTGCTGTGCCGCCCACGTCTTGAGCGTTACCGCAGCACCGGCATACCCGGCCCAGTAACCAAAGGCGGCAACGCGGCGGCCATCTTCGCTCACCAGATATTCCAGATCATAAAGCGTGCCGCCCCCGGCCTTGAACCGCTCCAGCAGCGCACGACCCGAATGCTGGCCCTTATAGGCATGGCCGAACATGATGTGGCGATGGGGCAGGGGGGTGCCATCTTCGGGCAGTTCCTTGAGGCCAAAGATGATCGCGTCCAGCGGGGCCTCGGGCCACGAATTCTCAGCCGCGATTGCACAGCCAGCGTCCTTGTAGCCATCAATCGGAATGGCGCGGACATAGCTTTCCTCAACCGTCACGCGGATACCTGCGGCGATCAGTGCTGCGGCTCCTTCGGGTGTCAGCCCCACCCGTTCCTCGTTCGGGCGCTGTTCCGCCCTGACCCAGAGATGTGTCATCTTAGTTCCTTTTGTCAGAGCATCCCGGCAGCGCGCACCGCCTGAACCGAAGGCCGTGCCTCCATCGCCTCGCGGAAGGCGATGATCCTGGGAAAGGCCGAGACATCGACGCCGTCGCCTTCCAGCCAGCTGCAAACCACATAAAGATAGGCATCGGCCAGAGAGAACGCGTCCCCCAGAACAAACGGCCCGCGCAGCCCGTTTGACGAGATATAGTCGCAAGATGCAGTCATCGTCTGCGCGACCTTGTCCGTCATGTCTTTCCAGCTGGATTTCTTATCGGCCCAGCGATGCCCGCGCAGCTTGTGGGCGTGGTTCACATGCATGGTCGAGGCCAGATAGAACATCACCTCGCGCATGCGGGCGGCCATGACCGGATCAGCTGGCACCAACCCGGCCTCGGGTGCCTTGGCCGCAATATATTCCAGCAACGCGCCGGTCTCGGTCAGGATGCCGCCATCGACCACCAGCGCCGGAACGCGCCCCTTGGGATTGATCTGCTTGTAGGCCGGTTTTGTCTGTTCCCCATCGGCAAAGTCCAGCTTGATTGCTTCATAGTCCAGTCCGGCCTCTTCCAGAGCAATCGCAACAGCGACCGAGATGGTTCGGGGTGCATAATAAAGCTGCATCTGGGATCTCCAATCTGCTTCCTACAGGTGGGTCTGCGCAAACTGCCGGTCAGGTGCTTCCAGATGCGGCACCGCATTGAACAGGACCGGGCTCAGCTGCGCGCCAATCGGGTGCAGACGATGCATCGACGTGTTCATGATGGCAAGGGCCACCCGCGCCATCGACGGGATGTCCAACCCCATCGCCTGCCGCACCACCATCGAGATCAACCCGCCCGAGGTCACGACGATGGCCGGTCCGCCCTCGGTCCCGATCTCGTGCAGCGCATCGCGGACGCGGGCTTCAAACGCCTCGAAGGTTTCCGGAGCGTTCTCGATCTTTCCACTGGCCCAGGCCGCGAAGGTTTTGGGCAAGTGTTCGACAAATCCCTCGCGGTCGGTCGGGATTTCGACGCCGTGCTGTTCTTCGAACAACTGTGCAAGGGTGAAATACTCGATCTCGTTCAGCCGTGCGTCGCAGACAGGATCGGTCAATTCCATGCTGGCCACCGTCTCGGTGTGGCGGGTCAGGGTGCCACAATAGACGCGTGTATAGTGGCTGCGGGTGTCACGCAGATGCGCGCCCAGCCAGCGGGCCTGTTGATGGCCCAGATCGCTCAGCTTGTCATAGCTTGCTTCGTCGCGCGCTGTCGTGTTTGCCTGCCCGTGGCGCACCAATGTGATATGTGACATGTCGCTCCCTCTTGCGCCGAAGTCTTAGGGCAGGTTCCTTGCCGGGACCAGAGGGGTTTCTTGATCTCGCCGGAAAAACATTCGCAGCTGTCCGGTTTCTGGCTATGGTCGCCCTGACCAACTGCGCCCGGAGGGATTCATGGCCGTCGATCACACGCGTTTTCTGGATGATCTGCACAAGCTGCGTGAATTCGGTGCCTCGGGTGTGGGCAAAGGAGTCATCCGCCCGGCCTATTCAAAAGCGGATATCGCGGCGCGCCAATGGCTGGCGGACCGTATGGCCGACGCAGGTCTGACACCGCATTTCGACCCGGTCGGCAACCTGTTCGGGCTGGCGCCTGGCCGTTCTCTGCTCATGGGGTCGCATTCCGACAGCCAGCCCGAAGGCGGCTGGCTGGACGGCGCGCTCGGCGTGATTGCCGCGCTGGAGATCGCGCGGTCCAGCGACCAGCCGATCTCGGTCGTCAGTTTTCAGGACGAAGAAGGCCGGTTCGGTGTGACCACGGGCTCGGCGGTCTGGTCCGGCGGTCTGCCGCTGGACAAGGCCGATGTGTTGACCGACGGTTCTGGCGTCAGCTTTGGCGAAGCCCGATCTTCCATGGCGGACCTGTCGCAGGGTTTTGTCGATCCCGCGCGGTTCAGCGGCTTTGTCGAGATGCATATCGAACAGGGCCCCTCTCTGGACGCAGCGAACGAGCAGATCGGCGTCGTTACCGATATCGTCGGCATCCGGGACATGTCGATCACCTTCGAAGGGCAGCAGAATCACGCGGGCACCACGCCGATGCATTTGCGCCGCGATGCGTTTCAGGCGTTGTCACTGTTCAGCACGCGCCTCAACGAACGGTTTCGCAACGTGGTGACACCGCAAACCGTCTGGACCATCGGGCGGGTCGACCTTCACCCCAATGCGTCGTCCATCGTGCCGGGTCGGGCGCGGTTCTCGATGCAGTGGCGCGATGGCGATCCGGATCGGCTGTCGCGGATGGAGGAGATCATCCGTACCACAGCACAGGAAATAGCCAGCGAACAGGACATGGTGCTGACCTACGGCCCTTTGCTCGGGTTGGAACCCGTCACGATGGATCAGACCCTGCGCGTGGCGCTGGAACACGGTGCCGAACAGGTGGCCCCCGGCAGTTGGCGCAGGATGCCGTCGGGCGCGCTGCACGATGCCACAAACGTGTCGCGCCTGATGCCTGTTGCGATGCTGTTCGTGCCGTCAATCAACGGTATAAGCCACGATTTTGCCGAAGATACCGCCGAAAGCGATCTTGTGGCCGGGCTGAGTGTGCTGGATCTCGCAGTGCAGTCACTTGAAGAGCGGGTGCGATAAGGTGCGGGCAAAATACTGTTTTTACAGGCCATTGCGGTTGGTTTGTCTGGTGTTATCGTCGCGCTCGAAACTGTGATCGGCAAACCCTTGCAAAAGCCAAAAGACCAATGTTGCCTAACGGAAAAAAGTTTCCTATAGGAACGCTAAGGATGCATACGCCCGTATACAGACTTGTCCCACAGGCGGTACTCTGGTTCGCAAGTTGACCGGAATCGTTGCAAAATTGATAGCGTGGGGCAGACTGACGGGAATGCGTTCGAAACCGAAAGATACGAAAAGGTATCCAAGATGACCGAGATTAGACGCACGCCGTTGTATGGGCTTCACGTTGAGTTGGGCGGCAAGATGGTTGATTTTGCCGGGTGGGAGATGCCAGTTCAGTATCCGCTGGGGATCATGGGCGAGCATAAGCAGTGCCGCGAGAAGGCGGCGTTGTTTGATGTGTCGCATATGGGTCAGGTGATTTTGCGGGGCGAGAATGTGGGCGAGAAGCTGGAAGCTCTGTGTCCGCAGGCTTATGCGACGCTGAAGGAAGGCAAGGCGCGGTACGGGTTCTTCACCAATGCCGAAGGCGGGATCATGGATGACCTGATCGTGTCGAATGCGGGGGATCATTACTTTGTGGTCGTGAACGCGGCGCTGCGCCATCAGGACATTCCGCATATGCGCGACAATCTCGAAGGTGTCGAAGTGACCGAGATCTTCGACCGCGCGCTGGTGGCCGTGCAAGGTCCCAAGGCCGAGGATGTGGTGGGCGCGCTCTGCCCTGCGGCGCGCGACCTCAAGTTCATGGAAACCACGATTGCTGACATCCTGGGTGTCGAATGCCGCATCTCGCGGCTGGGATACACGGGTGAGGACGGGTACGAGATCTCGATCCCCGAAGACAAGGCGATCGAGATTACCCGGGCGTTCCTGGCGCATGAGGATTGCGAACCGGCGGGTCTGGGCGCGCGCGACAGCCTGCGGCTTGAAGCCGGTCTGTGCCTTTATGGCAATGACATTGACCAGAGCACCTCGCCGGTCGAGGCCAGCCTTGGCTGGGCGATGCAGAAACGCCGCAAGGAAGAAGGCGGCTTTCCGGGTGCGGAACGTGTGCAGCGCGAACTGGCCGAGGGGCCTGCGCGCAAGCTGGTGGGCATCAAGCCCGACGGCCGCGCGCCCGCGCGTCAGGGGGTCGAGGTGCAATGCCTTGAGGGCAACACCATCGGTCAGATCACCTCGGGCAGCTTTGGCCCCACGGTCGGCGGCCCGGTTGCAATGGGCTATGTGTCCGCGGGCCATGGCGAGCCGGGCGAGAAGGTCAACCTGATCATCCGGGGCAAGGCGCAACCGGCGCAGATCGTGGCGCTGCCCTTCGTCAAACAGAATTACAAGCGTTGAAGTCAGGAGAGAGACACCATGGCAACCTATTATTCCGAAGAGCATGAATGGCTGGCGGTCGAAGGCGACACGGCCACGCTGGGCATCACCAAACACGCGGCCGAGCAGCTGGGTGAGGTGGTCTTTGTCGAGCAGCAGGAAGTGGGCGACGAGTTCGACAAGGACAGCGAGATCGGCGTGATCGAATCCGTCAAGGCCGCCTCCGAGCTTTACGCGCCGGTTGATGGTGAGATTATCGAGGTGAACGAGGCGCTGGCCGACAATCCCGGCGCGCTGAACGACGACCCCGAAGGCGAGGCCTGGATCTACAAGATCAAGATCGCCGATGCCACGCAGCTGGAAGATCTGATGGACGAAGCCGGCTACAAGGCCTTCATCGGCTAAATCCGGCCCGGAGCCCCAGAGACCGGGGCTCCCCGCTTCATCTTTTTCCAAATACTCCCGCCGGAGGCATCTGCCAGAGCGGCCGGGCGAGACATTCTTTGAGGAGCGCTGCAATGGCCTTCAAACTGACCGACTACGAAGCCTATGACTTCGCCAATCGCCGCCACATCGGCCCGTCGCCCACCGAGATGCGCGACATGCTGCAGGTGATCGGCTTCAAGACGCTGGACCAGCTGATCGACGCCACCGTCCCGCCCGCGATCCGGCAGAAGGAGCCGCTGGACTGGGGCCCGGCGATGACGGAACGCGATGCGCTCTTTCACATGAAGCAGGTGGCGGGCAAGAACAAGGTTCTGACCTCGCTGATCGGTCAGGGCTATTACGGCACCACCACCCCGGCGCCGATCCTGCGCAACATTCTGGAAAACCCGGCCTGGTACACCGCTTACACGCCCTATCAGCCCGAGATCAGCCAGGGCCGGCTCGAAGCGCTGCTGAACTTCCAGACCATGGTCAGCGACCTGACCGGGCTCGATGTGGCCAACGCCTCGCTGCTGGACGAAGCCACTGCCGCGGCAGAAGCCATGGCAATGGCCAAGCGCGGCGGCCGGTCCAAGGCCAATAACGCGGCCTTCTTCGTCGACCGCAACTGCCATCCGCAGACCATCGCGGTCATCAAAACCCGCGCCGAGCCGCTGGGCATCGACGTGCAGGTGGGCGATCCCGATCAGCTGGATGCAGGTGCCGTCTTTGGTGCAATCTTCCAGTATCCGGGCACCCATGGCCATGTGCGCGACTTCACGAACGAGATCGCGGCGCTGCATGAACATAACGCCATCGCCGTTGTCGCCGCCGACATCCTGTCGCTGGCGCTGCTGAAATCCCCCGGCGAGATGGGCGCGGATATCGCCATCGGCTCGACCCAGCGCTTTGGCGTGCCGATGGGTTATGGCGGCCCGCACGCCGCGTATATGGCGACCACCGACAAGCTGAAGCGCTCGATGCCGGGCCGGATCATCGGGGTCAGCATCGACAGCCGCGGCAACAAGGCCTACCGCCTGGCGCTGCAGACCCGCGAGCAGCACATCCGCCGCGAAAAGGCGAACTCGAACGTCTGCACCGCGCAGGCGCTGCTGGCCGTCATTGCTTCGATGTATGCGGTCTATCACGGACCCGACGGCATCAAGGCGATCGCGCAATCGGTGCACCGCAAGACCTCGCGCCTGGCCGCCGGTCTGGAAGAGGCGGGCTTTGCGGTGGAACCCGAAGTGTTCTTCGACACCATCACGGTCGAGGTCGGCCACCTGCAGAACGTGGTGATGGAGGCCGCCGTGGCCCGTGGCGTCAACCTGCGCAAGGTCGGCGAGACCCGCGTGGGCATCAGCCTGGACGAACAGACCCGCCCCGAAACCATCGAGGCGGTCTGGGGTGCCTTCGGCATCGACCGCAAGGATGACAGCTCGAACAAGCAATACCGCCTGCCGGATTACGCGCTGCGCGAAAGCGAGTACCTGACCCACCCGATCTTCCACAAGAACCGGGCCGAGGCCGAGATCACCCGCTATATGCGCCGTCTGGCCGACCGCGATCTGGCGCTGGACCGGGCGATGATCCCGCTGGGCTCGTGCACCATGAAGCTGAACGCCACGATCGAGATGATCCCGGTCACCTGGCCCGAGTTCGGCAACCTGCATCCCTTCGTGCCCGAAGATCAGGCGCGGGGCTATCACGAGATGATTGCGGATCTGAACGACAAGCTGTGCCAGATCACCGGCTATGACGCAATCAGCCAGCAGCCCAACTCGGGCGCGCAGGGCGAATATGCGGGCCTTCTGACCATCCGCAACTATCACTTCGCCCGTGGCGAAGGGCAGCGCAATGTCTGCCTGATCCCGACCTCGGCCCATGGCACCAACCCGGCTTCGGCGCAGATGGTGGGCTGGCAGGTTGTGCCGGTGAAATCGGATGACAAGGGCAACATCGATCTGAATGACTTCCGCGAAAAGGCGGAAAAGCATTCGGACCATCTGGCCGCCTGCATGATCACCTACCCCTCGACCCATGGCGTGTTCGAGACCACCGTGCAGGAGGTCTGCCAGATCACCCATGATCACGGCGGTCAGGTCTATATCGACGGCGCCAACATGAACGCCATGGTCGGCCTGTCGCGCCCCGGTGACATTGGCGGCGATGTCAGCCACCTGAACCTGCACAAGACCTTCTGCATCCCGCATGGCGGTGGCGGCCCCGGCATGGGTCCGATCGGCGTCAAGGCGCATCTGGCCGAGCATCTGCCGGGCCACCCGGAATATGGCACCGCCGTGGGCCCGGTCTCGGCGGCCCCCTTCGGCTCGCCCTCGATCCTTCCCGTCTCATGGGCCTATGTGCTGCTGATGGGCGGTGCGGGGCTGACGCAGGCCACCAAGGTGGCGATCCTGAACGCCAACTACATCGCGGCGCGGCTCAAGGACGCCTATCCGATCCTCTACACATCGGAAACGGGCCGGGTGGCGCATGAATGCATCCTCGACACAAGGCCGCTGGACGAGGCGGCGCATGTCACCGTCGACGATGTGGCCAAGCGTCTGGTCGATTCAGGCTTCCACGCCCCCACGATGAGCTGGCCGGTGGCCGGAACCCTGATGGTCGAGCCCACCGAATCCGAACCCAAGGACGAGCTGGACCGTTTCTGCGACGCCATGCTCTCGATCCGCTCGGAAGCGCAGGACATCATCGACGGCAAGATCGACGCGGAAAACAACCCGCTGAAAAACGCCCCTCACACGGTGCGTGATCTGGTCGGCGACTGGGACCGCCCCTACACCCGCGAACAGGCCTGCTTCCCTCCGGGCTCCATGGGCGTCGACAAATACTGGTCCCCCGTCAACCGCGTCGACAACGCATACGGCGACCGAAACCTCGTCTGCACATGCCCACCCATGGACGCATACGAAGACGCCGCAGAGTAACACAACCCTACCCCGCCGAAACATCGGCGGGGTTTTTCGCCAATCGGAAACGCGTGTTCTGATTTGTGCCCGTTTCAGATGTCGTTTTTACCCGGTAAAGCGTCTTTTCTGCTTGCTGCAGGTGCGAAGGCCCCCTAGGTCTGTCCGTGGGACACCCCTCCCCAACGAGGGGCGTGTATCTGGAAGGGTAATACACATGACGATCGAACAACCGGCGACGCGGCCGGCAAATCCGCGTTTTTCTTCGGGCCCCTGTGCCAAACCCCCCACATTTGACCTGACAAAACTGGCTGATGCCGCATTGGGCCGGTCGCACCGCGCCGCTGTCGGCAAGGATAAGCTGAAGGCGGCCATCGAAGGCACGCGCGAGATTCTGGGCATTCCGGCGGATTACCGCATTGGCATCGTTCCCGCCTCGGACACCGGCGCGGTTGAAATGGCGCTGTGGTCTTTGCTGGGTGCGCGCAAGGTCGAGATGCTGGCCTGGGAAAGCTTTGGGTCCGGCTGGGTGACCGATGTGGTCAAGCAGCTGAAGATCGACGCCGAGGTGAAGACCGCGGATTACGGGCAGATCGTTGATCTGGCCTCGGTCGATTTCGCAAATGACGTGGTGTTCACGTGGAACGGCACAACCTCGGGTGTACGGGTACCCAATGGCGACTGGATTGCCGATGACCGCCAGGGCCTGACGATCTGCGATGCAACCTCGGCGGCCTTTGCGATGGATCTGCCCTGGGACAAGCTGGATGTAACAACCTTCAGCTGGCAGAAAGTGCTGGGCGGCGAAGCAGCCCACGGGATGCTGATCCTCAGCCCGCGTGCTGTTGAACGGCTGGAAAGCTATACCCCCGCATGGCCGCTGCCCAAGATTTTCCGCCTGACCAAGGGCGGCAAGCTGATCGAAGGCATCTTTACCGGGGCAACGATCAACACGCCGTCAATGCTGGCGGTCGAAGATTATCTGTTTGCACTGGACTGGGCCCGCTCGGTGGGCGGATTGCAGGGGCTGATCGCGCGTGCGGATGCCAATGCGGGTGCGGTACACGCGTTCTGCGACCAGAACGGCTGGATCGCAAACCTGGCAGAGGATGAGGCGACACGGTCGAACACTTCGGTCTGCCTGAAGTTCACCGACGCGCGTATTCAGGACGGTGCAGCCTTTGCCAAGGCGGTCGCCAAGCGACTTGAGGCCGAGAATATCGCACTTGATATCGGCGCTTATCGCGACGCGCCTGCGGGCCTGCGCATCTGGTGCGGCGGTACGGTTGAAACCTCGGATATTCAGGCGATGCTGCCCTGGCTGGCATGGGCCTTTGCGACCGAGATCAAAGCGCAGGCGCAGGCTGCCTGAGTTTCATGTGCCGGGCTGAAGCCCGGCCTACCCCATCACTGATGTAAGGCGGGCGTCAGCCCGCTACCCCCTGAAGAATTCAAAGGACCAACCAAAATGGCTCCCAAAGTACTCGTATCCGACAATCTCAGCGAAACCGCAGTGCAGATTTTCCGCGACCGTGGCATTGACGTGGATTTCATGCCCGAGCTGGGCAAAGACAAAGACAAGCTTGCCGAGGTGATCGGTCAATATGATGGCCTCGCCATCCGTTCGGCAACCAAGGTTACACCGACCCTTCTGGAAAAAGCCGACAGGCTGAAGGTCATCGGCCGCGCCGGGATCGGCACCGACAATGTCGACAAAGAGGCAGCCTCGAAAAAAGGGGTGATCGTGATGAACACACCCTTCGGCAACATGATCACCACCGCCGAACACGCCATCGCGATGATGTTCGCCGTGGCGCGGCAAATCCCCGAGGCCAGCACCTCGACCCATGCGGGCAAGTGGGAAAAGTCCAAGTTCATGGGGATCGAGCTGACCAACAAGACACTGGGCGTGATCGGTGCCGGTAACATTGGTGGCATCGTGTGCGAACGTGCGTTGGGCCTGAAGATGAAAGTCATCGCTTATGATCCTTATCTGGGCGAAGAGAAAGCGTCCAAGATGGGCGTCGAAAAGGTCGAGCTTGACGAACTGCTGGCGCGCGCCGATTTCATCACCCTGCATGTGCCGCTGACCGATCAGACCCGCAACATCCTGAGCCGCGAAAATCTGGCCAAAACCAAAAAGGGTGTACGGATCATCAACTGTGCCCGTGGCGGTCTGGTCGATGAAGTGGCTCTGGCCGAAATGCTGCAATCCGGTCATGTTGCCGGAGCGGCCTTTGACGTGTTCAGCGAGGAACCCGCCAAGGACAACGCATTGTTCAACCTGCCCAACGTGGTCTGCACGCCCCATCTGGGTGCGGCGACCACCGAGGCGCAGGAGAACGTGGCCTTGCAGGTGGCTGAACAGATTTCGAACTACCTGCTGACGGGCGCGGTCGAGAACGCGCTGAACATGCCCAGCGTGACAGCGGAAGAAGCCAAGCTGATGGGGCCGTGGATCAAGCTGGCAGGTCATCTGGGCAGCTTCATCGGCCAGATGACGGATGAACCGGTCAAGGCGATCAACATCCTCTATGACGGTGTGGCCGCTGAAATGAACCTGGCTGCGCTGAACTGTTCGGTGGTCGCGGGGATCATGAAAAAGTTCAACCCCGAGGTGAACATGGTCTCGGCCCCTGTGGTCGCGAAAGAACGCGGGATCAAAATCTCGACCACCAATCAGGATAAGTCAGGTGTTTTTGATGGCTATATCAAGGTCACGGTCGTAACGGACAAACGTGAACGGTCGATCGCGGGTACGGTGTTCAGCGATGGCAAGCCGCGCTTCATCCAGATCAAAGGCATCAATATCGATGCCGAGGTCGGCGCTCATATGCTGTACACCACCAACGAAGACGTGCCCGGCATCATCGGCACGCTGGGTCAGACCATGGGTGAGAACAACGTTAACATCGCCAATTTTACCCTCGGCCGCACAGAGGCTGGCGGCGAAGCGATTGCGTTGCTCTATGTCGACGAACCGGTCCCGGCCGAAGCACGGGCAAAGCTTGCCGAAACAGGTCTGTTCACGCAGATCAAACCGCTGGAATTCGACGTCGCCTGATCGCGGCTGTTGAGTTTGAGGAACAGTTCAGGACCCGGTTATACGAATACCCGGGTCCTTTCTTCTCTGATTTCGCAATCTGAGTCACAAGCGAGCTGACTCATACCGCCGGAGGATTCTATGACATTGCCAGTCTATGCCATTGGTGATCTGCACGGGCAGGTGGCCGAACTGGACCGCGCGCTGTCTCTGATCCAAAGCGATGGCGGCCCCGATGCGCAGATCGTGTTTCTTGGTGATTACGTGGATCGCGGCCCTGACAGTCGCGGGCTGATCGACCGCCTGATTGCCGGGCGTGATGCTGGCCGGAACTGGATTACTCTTCTGGGCAATCACGACCGCATGTTTGCCTGGTTCATGGAGGACACTCCGCGCCACGATCCGCATTTGTTGGTGGGATACCACTGGCTGCATGACAGGTTGGGCGGGGTCGACACCCTGCGCAGCTATGGGGTGGAATTCGAAGGTCAGATCCGCCTTGAAAACCTGCACCGTATGGCTCAGACAGCCGTGCCGAAGTCGCACCTGACCTTCCTGCGCGATCTGGTGGCGATGCATCAGACGCCCGAGATTGCCTTTGTTCATGCGGGTATCCGTCCGGGTGTGCCGCTGAATGAACAGAAGGCAAGTGATCTGATCTGGATCAGACAGGACTTCCACGACTACCACGGCCCGCATCCCAAACTGATCGTTCATGGTCACACGCCTGTGGATCAGGCGACGCATTATGGCAACCGGATCAATCTGGACACGGGGGCCGGATACGGACGCCCGACGGGCGTCGCCGTATTCGAGGGACAGAATTGCTGGGAACTGACCGAACAAGGTCGAACACTGTTGACGCCCTGACCGTCCCGCATGGGTATGACACTGGAGATTGGAATATGTACGTCGCCACTTTGCTGACCAACCCGGTTGCACCCTCGCTGGACCGTGCCTTGCCTGAATCGCTGCGCAACGCGTGGGGCGGTGGAGATGTCCTGTGGCTCAGCCCGGACGAGGCGGTCGAGTTTGAGCTGAGTGACATGCCCGCCAATCGCTGGGACGTTTGGGCAGACTTGCAAGGCATGGGCGTGGACCTGATTGTGCAGCCCGCACAGGGGCGGCGCAAAAAGATGCTGTTGGCCGATATGGACAGCACCATGATCCAGCAGGAATGCATTGACGAACTGGCGGATGAGGCTGGCGTCGGCGAAAGGGTCAAGGACATCACCGCCCGCGCCATGAACGGAGAGCTGGATTTCGAAGGTGCCCTGATCGAACGGGTTGGCCTGCTGAAGGATCTGGATGAAAGCGTCATTGGCAAAGTCCTGCGCGAACGGATCACCCTGATGCCCGGCGGGCAGGCGTTGCTGGCAACGATGCGGGCCAACGGAGCCTATGCTGCACTGGTGTCCGGTGGCTTTACCGCCTTCACCGCGCGGGTGGCAGAGCTGCTGGGGTTCGATGAAAACCGCGCCAACACTCTGCTGGCCGCAGATGGCAAACTGACGGGCGATGTGGCGCGTCCCATATTGGGGCGGCAAGCCAAGATCGAGGCGCTTGAGCAGATTTCCACGCGTCTTGGGTTGTCCGAAAATGACGTGATCGCCGTGGGCGACGGGGCCAATGATCTGGGCATGCTGGGGCGGGCCGGAACCGGCGTTGCCCTTCATGCCAAGCCGTCGGTGGCTGCGAAATGCGACGTGCGGGTGAATCACGGCGACCTGACGGCACTGCTTTACCTGCAAGGGTACAGTCGCGCGGATTTTGTCGAATCCTGACAGGGCTTTTCATTATTTAACATTTGTGTTAAATAGTGGTCATGAGCACGCTTCTGACCACCTTTTCCGCTTTGTCCGATGCCACCCGGTTCTCGATTGTCGAGCAGCTGATGGAGCAGGGCGAACTGCCCGCCGGTGACCTGATCGAAGGGCGCGGAATGTCCGGTGCTGCGATTTCGCGCCATCTGAAAGTGTTGCGCGAGGCAGGGTTGGTGCAGCAGCGCGTGCGGGGCACCCAACGGATGTACTCCATCCGGTCCGACGGGCTGCGGATGATTGCCGACTGGACGATCTCCAAACGGCAATTCTGGGAAAGCAGCCTCGATCGCCTCAGTGATATCATCGAAAGGGAGAAGTCATGGCCGACCTGAAACTGGAACGGGACTTCCCCGTCAGCCCAGAGGATCTGTTTGCATGGATCAGCGACGGCAGCCGGTTGTTGCAATGGTGGGGGCCCGAAGGGATGCATGTCCCCGAGCATAATCTGGATTTCTCGCGCACCGGCCCGTGGTATTCGGTCATGGAAAACAGCGAGGGCCAGCAATACAAGGTCTCGGGCCACGTCACGCATGTCGACCCTCCAAACTCGGTGGGGTTTACCTGGGGCTGGCATGACGATCAGGATCAGCGCGGGGCCGAAAGCCACGTTTCCTTCACAGTCACAGCGACGGGCACAGGGTCACGCTTGGTTTTGGACCACCGCGAACTGGCCGATGCCGAAGCAGCCGCGAACCACAATCAGGGCTGGACGTCTTCGCTGCGCAAACTCGAAGCGAAGTGCAAATAAGGTTTCATCAGGGAGGAGCGATATGCCCCAGTATTTGTTTGTCTATCACGGGGGACACACCCCGACCGACCCCGCCGAGATTGAGGCGACCATGGCCGCTTGGGGCGCATGGTTTCAGGGTATGGCCGAAGCGTTAGAGATCCCCGGCAACCCGGTCGGACAGTCCTATACGGTCAGCAGCAGCGGGGTTCTCGACAATGGCGGCGCAAACCCGGCCTCGGGCTTTACCGTGATCAAGGCCGACAGTATCGAAGCCGCGACCGAGATGGCCAAGGGCTGTCCGATGGTCGTCAATGGCTCGGGCTCGGTCGAGGTGGCCGAGGTGCACGAGATCGAGATGTAGGGGCCTTAGCCGGGGAAACCCGGCGCAGGTTTGATCACGCCGCATTCCAGCCCCCGGCGGCTGTATTGCGGGGCGTTCATGAACTTGCGGGTGGCCGGGTGATCGGCCTCCAGCACACCGAGGCTCACCAGAATAGCGGCGATGGCGCATTCGCTGGCCCGCGTGGTGCCATCGGTGATCTTCAGCGCAACGCCCATGCGTTTTTCCGGGATGATGGCCACAAACACCGCCTCGGCCCCGGTCTTGATGGCAACACGCCCGTTCATGGCGCGCATCAGTTCGGTGCAGGCACGGGTATCACCGGCTACCAGTTCCGGGTGTTTTACCATTGCCGCCACCAATTGCACCGCCGCCTCGCTGGAACGGTCGGACCGATCCGAGGCGCTGGCGAACCATGCCATCGACCGGGCCAGCCCGGCCAGCGACACGGCGAAATTCGGGGCGGAACAGCCGTCAATACCGTAACCGGGGCTGGTTTCGCCTGACGTCTCTTCGATGGCAGACAGGCAGGCCTGCTGCACCGGGTGATCGATTTCCAGATATTCCGGCCCTGCGCCCATATGCTGACCCAGTGTCAGGAAACCACAATGCTTGCCGGAACAGTTGTTGTGGATCTGGCACGGGGTGTCATCCGCCAGGATCAGCCGATCCCGCGCGGCAGTGTCCGCTGGCTCCTGTGGCCCGCAGCGCAAGTCGTGCTCGCTCAGCCCCAGATGATCAAGCCACGCTGTTACGCGGTCGGTATGGATCGCAGCCCCGTTGTGTGACGCGCAGGCCAATGCAAGATGTTCGCTGTTCAATCCGTATTTTGCAGCGGCTCCCGACGTGACCAGCGGAAGCGCCTGAATCATCTTGGCGGAAGAGCGCGGATAGATAACCGCCTGCGGGTCGCCCCAGCTGCGCACGATCTGGCCGGAGTCGTCGCAGATGACCGCGTGGCCCAGATGCAGGCTTTCCAGCAAGTTGCCACGCCACAGTTCTGTCATTGCTACGGGCTGCGTCATCTGGACCTCCGAAATTAATGCGCAAAATTCTGCCAATCGCCCTTTCGCCTGTGGCGAAACCTGCGTTAGTGTGTGTATGTCGGCAATCATCGGAATGCGCAACGGAATAGACGGGCCGGAAGGGTTCGCAGCCATGTCCGATGGATTTGAGGTATCGGTCGAGCTAGGAGGCTGGACAAATGGGATCAATGCTCGTTCGTACGATTGCGGGCCTGTGTGTGGCAGGCATCGCCGCGACTTCTGCAATCGCCCAGCAGGCGACAAGCACAAACCGGGTTGCTGCAAAAACGGACTGGAGCGTTTTTGTCGAAGATGATCCCACCGAATGCTGGAGCGTTTCGGCCCCCAAGGAAACCGTGAACACCCGGGGCGGGCGCGTCGTATCCGTGCGGCGCAGCGACATCCTGTTGTTTGTGTTCTATCGGCCCAATGCCGAGGTCAAAGGACAAGTGACCTTTACCGGCGGCTATCCGTTTGCACCGGGATCGACAGTGAACCTGAATGTCGACGGGTCCGAGTTTGAACTGTTCACCGAAGGTGAGTGGGCCTGGCCTGCGTCAGATGCAGATGACGCCAAGATCGTCACCGCGCTGAAACGCGGAACCGAGGCTGTTCTGACTGCCCGGTCCGAACGCGGCACGCAAACCAAGGACACCTTCTCGCTGCTGGGCTTTACCGCAGCAATCGAAGACGCCGAAAAGCGCTGCACCAAGTAAGCACCCCGACCTAAGCAAATGGTCGCGTCATTGGCGGCGCTTTTCTTATGTGGACTTCCGTCAAGTGGGTCAGTCCATGCTGCGATTGCTCAATCCGCCCTCAAATGGCAGGATTGAGCCCAACCTGTGAATTCGAATTCTTCGCCGCGAGCGCACGCAGCGTGAAAATCGCCGCACGTGCTCGGTTCATGGCACTGCGCGGCGGCGGAGATAGCTGCCATTCAGCCATGGTGCAGAGAAACTTTGGTTGGCGAGGATCAAGTTGCGGGACAAAGCTGCCATTTCGCTACGACTGAGTGCATTTCAACTTTCTCGCGGTTTGCAGACATTCGTTTTAAGTTGCCTCGCGTCGCACGAGCTCAGCCTGCGCCGTCCGCATTTCGGATCAAAGCGGCCAGCCGATAGAAGCCGTGGACGAATTTCGAGTATGGTAGCGTGAGGAACAATGTCAGCACCAAAGCAAGGTGGAGCGTGAGGAGATAGGGTTCGAGACCCGAATCTGAAGCGACATATAACAACAGACCAGACGTGCTGACAGCAAAGAGCAACAGGACGAATGCCATGTCGCCGCCGCGCACACGGGCATCGGACAATCTCCCATCGGCCCGCAATTTGAGCGATGCCATACAGAGGGTGCCTGCGCTTAGCATGAGACCGCCAGGTATTCCGAAGAGTTTTGGCAAACTAAACAACCCATAGGGTGCAGGCATATCAAAAACATAATGCAGTACTGTGCCAGAAGAGGTCGATGCAAAGCACAGCAAAAATCCCCACATCGTTAATTGATGCGCGATGCGGCGGGCATTGCTGAACCGGTCCTCATCTTCGAAATTACAGCCTTGCCCCTGCCCACCTGCCAGATTGCGCATGCTTGCCACGTCCCGCATCGCGCGGTTTAGGTCGCACAGCCTGATCCGCCCGCCCTCTACATGCGTCCAATACCGGCGCAGCGACACAAACGTAGCAAGAAAAGGCAACACAAAGGCGGGCGCAAAAACGGCGACCATCAAGGAATGGCTCATGTAGGCATAAAAACCGGCTCCATCGTTGGTCTTTTGCAAGGTCCCAGTGGCAAAAATCAAAGCAAACAGGCACAGAACAACCAAAGCGCCAATGGCAACACCGTGCCGGTCATAGGCCCGCGCAAACCCTGAAGGCCATGCGAACTCCTTCCAACTGTCGGTACGCACCTCTGCCAATATGCGCGGCAGGTTTATCGCAAACTCATGCGGTTCGGTGTATTGGCAGGCGTAGTAACAGCCACGGCAATTGTGGCACAGGTTGGCCAGTTGGGTGATGTCTCCATCGGCGAACTCGGTTTGGCGGGTGATCGCCGGGAACACGGCGCAGTAACCCTCGCAATAGCGGCACGCATTGCAAATCTCGATCTGCCGGCGGGCCTCTTGCCTTGTTTCAGCTGACATGCGCTGCGGCCTCCCTGCCTGCGATACGGCCAAAGACCGTGCCAATGGTCATCCCGAACCCGGCCAGATAGCCCTCGCCAAGGATCGACCCTGCCATGATTTCACCCGCCGCCCAGACGTTGGGCAGCGGCGCGCCGTTCGCCTGCACCCGCGCGGTTTCATCGACCTGAAGCCCGAGATAGGTGAACGTCACGCCGGGCCGCAGTTCATAGGCATAAAACGGAGGCTCGACCAAAGGACGCGCCCAATTGGTTTTGGGCGGTGTGAGGCCTTGGGTGGCCAGGCCGTCCAATTCCTGCGGACTGAAAGGCCCGTCGCCGCAGGCCGCATTGAACGCCTCGATGGTGCGCAGCGCCTGTTCTGGCAGGCCAAGCTTGATCCGCAAGGCATCAAGCTTCTCTGCCTTGATGGGCGGAAAAACCGACGGCATGAACAGATCGCGCGCGCGTGCATCAATGATGGAATAGGCCACCTGATCGGGCTGCGCCGCCACCAGCCGCCCCCAGATCGCGTAGCGTTTCGGCCAGACGTCTTCGCCCTCGTCATAAAACCGCTGACCGTCCTTGTTCAGAACCACTGAAAACGGCACACAATCTAGCCGCGTGACGATCCCGCCGTCAAACTTCGGTGCGCGCCCGTCAATGGCCACCGCATGACACTGGGTCGGATCGCCCACACTGCCCGCCCCCTGATCCAGGATGTCGCGCCAAACGACGCCGCGATTATAAGGCGTACCGCGGATCAGGAAGTTGCGGGCCGCAGGGCCCCAGGCTTCGGCCAGCCAGTCCAGATCGGCCTGAAACCCGCCGGAGGCAATCACCAATGCACGGCCTTGGATGTGCGTGCCGTCCTTCAACTCAACATGGGCAAACGCACCCTCGGCCATCCCCACATGCACCACCTCGGCCTCATAGCGCACCTCGACGCCCAGATCCTGCGCCCTCCGGTAGTAGGCATTCACCAGCGCTTTGCCGCCGCCCAGAAAGAACGCATTGGTCCGCCCAAGGCTCAGTGTGCCAGACAGCGAAGGCTGAAACCGCACCCCGTGCGCCTCCATCCAGGGAAGGCAGTCCTGCGAGGTTCGAATAACCATCCGCGCGAGTGCCTCATCGGTGTTCCCATTGGTCACGCGCATCAGATCGTCAAAATACTCGTCCTCCCCGAGCGTGTTGCACAAATCGTTTCCGATGCGTAGCTGGTCCTTTGATTTGACTGCGGGATGCTGTGATGCCTTTCAAA